>NC_014365.1:2737500-3337500 GCF_000143965.1 Desulfarculus baarsii DSM 2075
CTTCTTGACGTTGTCGGCGGCCCGCACGACCTCCTCCGGCCAGGTCAGGCCGAACTCCTTGGCCAGGGGCTCATTGATAAAGATGCTTTCGTGGACATAATCCTCGATGGGGATGTCCTTGGGGTTTTCGCCGGCGAAAACCCGCATGGCCAGGCGGGCCGTGGCCCGGCCCACGTAATAGTAGGCCGCGCCCACCGAAAGCATGGCCCCGCGCTCGACGTCCGAGCAGACGTTGGTGATCAGGGGCACTCGTTTATCCCGCAGCATGTGGGCCACCGTCTCCAGAGTCGCCATCATGACGTTGTCGCCGGAGGTGAAAAACAGGTCGATGCCCTGCTGCAGCAGGCCGTTGACGGCCTCCTGCACGTCGGCGGTGGAGAAGACGTTGGTCTCCACCAGCTCGAAGCCGTATTTTGGCGCCACCCGGCGGGCCAGCAAGGTGCAGGCCTCCGACGAAGCCTCGCCGGGGTTCCAGGCCAGGCCGATGCGCCGCGCGTTGGGGAAGGCCTGGCGCGCCGTCTTGAACAGGGCCTCGATGGGCTGGAAGGTGGCCAGGCCGGTGAGGTTGGGCTGGTGCTCCTTGGGGCTTTTGGCCACGCCGGCCAGGTAGGGGTCGGTGACCGTGCCGAAGACGTGGGGGATGGTCTTGTTGAAGTTGGCCATCAGTTGCAAGGCCTGGGTGCTGACGGTGATGACGTAGTCGAAGTCTTGCCGCGCTATGTTCTGGGCGACGGACTGGGCCAGGGGGAAGTCGCCCTGGCCACTCTGCAGGCTCACCTCGATGTTGCGCTCCCGCAAGACGCCGCTTTCGGCCAGTTCGTCCTGCACGCCCCGCACCGATTCCAATAGCACCGGGATGTCGGCGAACCAGAAAATGGCCAGCCGCTTGGGTTTGGCCGCCGGCGCGGCCGAGGCGGCCGTTTGATCCTTGGATTTGTCCAGCACCACCGTGGCCTGGGCCAGCAGTTCCGGGGGGATGTCGATTTTCAGCCGCCGCGCCACGTCCAGATCGAAGCCGATGGCCAGGCGGGTGTAGCGTTCGAAGGGGATGTTTTTTGGGTTTTCGCCTTCCAGGACGCGTTGGACCAGGCGGGCGGCCTGCTGACCGCTGCTGGCGTAGTCGTAACCCAGGGCCATCAGCGCGCCGTCGCCCAGGCGCTCGACGTCGCTGATGACGATGGGCGTGTCCTTGGCCGCCGACACCACGGCGTCAAAGGCCGAATAGACGATGTTGTCGGTGGGCAGCACAAAAACGTCGATGCCCTTTTCCTCCAGCGACGACACGGCCTGGTAAACATCGTCGCTGCCGGACACGGTGGCCCCGATGAAGCTGACCTCGGGCGTGGCGGCCACGGCGCTTCGTAGCACCTTGACGTTGAAGACGGCGTTGGCCTGGCTGGGATCCCACACCGCGCCGATGCGCAGCCGCCCCGCGAAGATGCGCCGGACCATGGCCATGGTCTTGTCCATGGGCGCCCAGCCGTAGACGCCGGTGACGTTGGGCAGATGGTCGGTCTCGGATTGGCCGGCGTGGATGACGAAAGGATTGGCCACGGTGGCGAAGATCAGCGGACGGTCCTTGATCTTTTTCAGGGCGGCCTGGGTCGCGCCGGTGGAGATGGTCACCACCACCGCGGCGTCGTCTTGGAGAAATTTGTCCAAAATCAGGCTGACCGTGGCCATGTCGCCGTGGGCGTTGTCCACCCGCAGACGGCAGTTTTGGCCGTCCACGTAGCCCAGGCGGCCAAGCTCGGCCAGCATGCTTTCGCGGGTGATGTTCAGCAGGCCGTTGTCGGTCAGTTGCAGCACCGCCACCAGCGGCTTGCCCTGGCCCAGCGCCGGCGACGGAGCGCGTTCGGCCAGGCCCGACCACCAGCCAAGCCCGAGCGCCGCCACCAGCGCGGCCAGGCCGAGGGCCCGTCGTTTGCCCAGCCGCGACAGCGCCGGCAGACTGGGCAGCCGGAGCCGGCCGCCCTCGGTCAGGCGCGAAAGCACCAGCGTCAGCAACACGAAAGCGGCGGTGAGGATTTTCAGGTCGATGGGATTTAGGCCAAGGTAGAGGGCCACGGCGATCATCAGGCGGAATACCACCGAGCCCACGATCGCGCCGAGCACCTGGCCATAGAGCGACTTGACGCGCAGCAGCGACTCGCCGATGATCACCGAAGCCAGGCCGACGACGATCGTGCCCACGCCCATGGTCACGTCGGCGAAGCCCTGATATTGGGCCACCAAGCCGCCCGAAACGCCCACCAAGCCGTTGGCCACGGCCAGCCCGAAGACCGTGAGCCGGTTGACGCCCACGCCGTTGGCCGCGGCCATCACGGCGTTGTCGCCGGTGGCCCGCATGGCCATGCCCAGGTCGCTTTTGAAAAACGCCGTCGTCAGCAGCCAAAAGCCGGCCATGATCAGCGACAGGTGCAGGATCAGCCAGACCTCCGACGGCAGGCCGGGGTTGAGGCCCTCCAGCCCGCTCATCAGGGTGGCGTGCTGCAGCAGCGGGATGTTGGAGCGGCCCATGATGTGCAGGTTGACCGAATAGAGCCCGGTCATGACCAGAATGCCCGACAGCAGGCCGTTGACGCCCAGCCGGGTGTGGATCAACCCCGTGGCCGCGCCCGCCGCCATGCCCACGGCCAAAGCGCCCAGCAGGGCCAGGGCCGGATGCAGGCCGGCGACGATCAGCGCCGCGCAGGTCGCCGCGCCGGTGGTGAAACTGCCGTCGACGGTGATATCTGGAAAATTGTAGACGCGGAAGGTGATGAACACGCCCATGGACATGAAGGCGTAAAGAAAACCCAGGACCACCGCCCCGACCCACAGCTCCATGGCTTCAGACCTCCAGGGCCACCAGGCCGGCCAGGCCACCGGTCAGGCGGCTGCGGCCCAACAAGTGCTGGACCTTGCGTGGCTCCAGTTCGGCCACCACCCGCGCCAGTTCGTCCGCGAAGCGCTCGGGGCGCTTGTCCAGCGGGCCCTTGTCAAAAACCGCCGCGTGCAGATGAAAATCGGCGTCGGCCGGCAGCCAGGGCCGCAGGCGCGCCGGCGCGACCGCCCGCCCGGCCACGGCCAGACCCACCCCGGCCACGATGTGACCGAAATCGGCCGGCTCCACCGGGAAGTTCATCCACTGGGCGAACAGCTCGGGGCTGAAGATCTCGGCCCCGTCGGGCGGCTGATTGTCGATGATCGGCGCCTTTTGCAGGCTCATGCCCCACAGGCCCTTGCTCTCGGCCAGCAAGACCACGCCCAGGGCCGGGGCCGGGCAGAGCTTGGTCAACGCGGCCATCAGGCGCTCCAACTCCACCGGGCCGTCGTGGCCCTCGAAGGCGCAGACCGCCGCGTAGTCGCCCCGAAAAGCGAAGGCGTGCAGGAAATTGTAGCTGACCGTGGCCGCGGCGTCCAAATTGAGGATGCAGTCGGCCCCGGCCCTGGGCACGGCCGGCTGATAAAAAAAGCTGCCGTTGATCACCAACGACTCGCCAAAGAATTGCTTGTACTCGTCGTATGTTTCGCCAAAGGCCCCCAGCCCGGCGGCCATGGTCATGCCGTCGGCCGGCACGGCGACCACGTCTTGGCGGTCGTAGGCGGCGCGGCCCTGCTTGTCTTGGGAGCCATGGGAAACCAACGCCGCCGGCGGCGCCGAGCGCTCGATCAAACTGAAGGCCACGCCATCGTGTTGGATCTGGCGGCAGGCCGGGGCGGCCGGCTCCGGCCGGCAGAGGCGCTCCAACTCCTCGTCCGTGTCCGCCACGTCGAAAAGCTTCAGCAGGCCCGAAAGCTGAAAAACCTGCAACACGGCCGTGGCCGGCCGGAAGATGATCAGCCGGCCGCCGACCTTGGCCAAGAGCTTCTGAGTCATGAGAAAAACGCGCAAGCCCGCGCTGCTGACGTAGGTCAGCGGATCCAGATCCATAACGATGGTTCGCCGACCGGCGGCCACCAGGTCGTCCAGGCCGGCCTGGGCCTGAGCCACGGTGAGGCCATCCAGGCGGCCGCTCAGGCGACAACCGGGCAGGCCGGCCAACTCAACGGCGGTGATCTCCAGCATCGCTGACTCCTGGTCGATGTTGTCGCAAACGCCCGCCCGCACGGGGATGGCTCAATTTACGCCATCCCGTCGATCTTTGACAAACAAATCACCAAAAAAGCCGGCCCCCACGCCGGCGGCCGACCCGCAAGCCCCAAAGCGCCCGAGGCTCGCTCGGGCCGATCGACTTGTTTCACATGCGGCGACAGGGTGTTGGCGGAAGCGATCGCCCAGATGCAAAAGTCGGCGCGGCCTCGATCGAGCCAGCCAGCAGCCCCAGCATCATCAACGCCTATGCCGTGTGTTTCAAACGCCTCATGTCGCTTCCTGCTCCCCACTCCCGCCCGTCAATATCGCCATGGCCATGGCCATGATGATCAACCGGGCAATGTTGTTGGATTGTTGCGCATGACATGATTTGAGAGTGCTGCACGGGGGCGTCCTACCCCGTGCAGCATCGGCTTGGCAAAAGCGCGGTTTTGCCAAGCCTCACAAATCGCTCGCCTAATCAGGCTCGCGATTTGGCGCGCCGTCCATGGCGCGCTTCGGCCGCCACACGGTGAAATTCATGTTTCACAGGTTACCATCTGTTTTTACAACATTTGTTATGTTTCACCGTGCAGCAGCCTCGATTTGTCTGGCCAAATCTAACCCACCGGGATTGAGCTTGTTTCCGTTGGCCTCCACCATCCTCGCCGATTCCGTCGGGAGCGGAGGATTTTCATGTTTCTCATTCAGGATGTCTTTGGCCATCATGGTATGTTCGAATTCTTTCGCGGCGGGCGGGTTGTTTCGGGCCACCCCGCCGGGTGGTGGTAACGTGGAACGGCGCCATGGAGAGCCGTTACCCTGGCTGTTTGCGTCGGCCGGGCCGCCGGCAAGCATTTCCTTTTGTTCCCACGCTGGGTTATATTTTCAAGTAAAGGAGGAAAGACCATGGGCTGCAAGGAATACGACCAAGTGCTGACCAAGTTGATTCGTCCCCAGACCCATCCCCTGGCGATCAAGATTCTGGGGCCGGACGATGAACCGGCCGCCAACCTGGACCGACCCGATAATTACGGCATCCAGGTCGCGGTGTGCCAGTGGGTGACCATGGCCCGGCGCTGGGGCAGGCCCATGTCCGTGTTGGCCGGTGACGTCAACTGCTCGCCCTGCCTGGCCTCCCTGGGGCTCAAGCGAATGAGGACCGCGAGCGCCCTGGCCGACTACTTCATGGAAATGGGCTACTTTGCCGCCAAGGAACTGGCGCTGAAGGCCGCGGAAAAGCTGGACCCCATCCCACACGGCAAGATCAAGGGGCTGGCCATTTACCCCTTGTCCATGGCGGAAAGCGAGCCGGACCTGGTGGTGATCTACGGCAACCCGGCCCAGATGGCCCGCCTGGCTTCGGCGTTTGTGCATTTCAGCGGCGAGTTCGTGCAGTCGGCCACCACCGGCTTCGGCATATCCTGCCTTTCCATGCTCAAGCCCCATTTCAGCGGCAAGCCCGCCATAGTGGTGCCCGGCCGAGGCGAGCGCATTTTGGCCGGCGCCGAGGAAGGGGAGATGTATTGCAGCTTCCCCTTCGGCCTGATGGAGCAATTGCTCGACAGCCTGGAGCAGACCCAGAACAGCGGCTCCCGCTATCCCTTTCAGAGATACGTCCTGTTCCAGCCGCCCCTGACCCCAGCGTTTGCAAACCTTAATCAGGCCCTGGAGTAAGGTTGATTCGCTTCGATTTTGCCGGGAAGCGGGCCGTTCCGTGGTTGGCCAACCATGGTTGCCGCGCGGACGCTCGCGGCGAGACCGACGATCCTTCGCGCTTATCGCCTCAGGCCAGAGTCCAGCCGAGGGCCTGTTGCTGCAAGCCCCACAAACGCGCGTAGAGGCCATTTCGGCGCAACAACTCCTCGTGCGTTCCCGACTCCACGATGCGCCCGTCGTCCAGCACGTGGATGTTGTCGGCCCGGCGGATGGTCTTGAGGCGATGAGCCACGACGATGACGGTGCGCCCTTGAATCAGGGCGTCGATCGCCCGTTGCACTTCCAGTTCGTTTTCTGGGTCGAGCGATGCGGTGGCTTCGTCCAGCAACACGATGGGCGCGTTTTTCAAAAACGCGCGGGCAATCGATATGCGCTGCTTTTCCCCGCCCGAAAGCGTGCAGCCGCCTTCGCCAACCAGCGTGTCGTAGCCTTGCGGCAGGGCGGCGATAAACTCGTGGCAGCAGGCCTGTTTGGCCGCTTCGACCACATCCTCGTCGCTGGCGGCTTCCCGGCCGAAACGAATGTTGTTGCCGATCGTGTCCTGGAACAGATACACGTCCTGAAAAACCATCGACAGCTTCGTGAACAGGGCCTCGGGCTCCATGCCGCTCATGGGTTGCCCGCCCAAAAGCACCGTCCCGCTCACGGGATCATAAAACCGGGCGGCCAACTTCAGCATGGTGCTCTTGCCGCTGCCCGACGGGCCGACCAGGGCGGTCAGGGCGCCCGTTGGCATCCGCGCCGAAACGTCGTGCAGCACCGGCTTGCCCTGGTAGCCAAAGGTCACGTTTGCGAACGCGATATCGCTGGCCTCGGGCGGCGTTTTCGTTCCGCCCATTTCCGGTTCCCGGCGCAGATCGAGAATGCGTTCACCCGCCTGCTCGCAATAGCGCAGTTCCGCGAAGTTGATCAACGCCAGCGACAGCGGGTCGAAAATCCGCGAACCGACGATCAGAAACGTCACGAACACGATCAGATCGAGCGTCCCCCCGGCCAGCAGGTGCACGCCCACCAGCACCATGGCCGTGAGCCCCACGCGCATGCAGGAGATGGCCAGCATGACCAACGGCCCCACCCAGCCCTCGACCCGGATGCTCTCGCGCATCAGTTCGCGAAACGACGCCTCCAACCGCGCGAACCTCACGCCAGTCAAGTTGTGCGCCTTGATAACGCGGATGCCGTAAAGGTATTCCTGCAGACGATTGCCCGCGTTGAGCCGCGCGCGGATGTGGCGCGCCCCCAGATAGCGAAGCAGTTTTGTCGCTCCAACGAAAATCAAAAGCGCCGTTGGCAGCGCCGCGAACATCGCCAGCGCCATCCGCCAGTCCAACACGCAAAGGCCGGCCAGCGCCAGCACCGGCATGGCCAGCGCGCCGATCAGTTGCGGCGCCAGATGGGCCATGCCAGATTCCAGCATGGCGAAGTCGCCCATCAGCATGTTCGCGAGGTCGCCCGGGTCGCGCCCCGAAAGATAGCCCAACGGCAGTTTGCGCAGATGCTCGGCCAATTCCGCCCGCCCTTCCGCCGCCACCGCATAAGCCTCACGGTAGCAGGTTCGGTAGGCCGGGCGTTCCGCCAGAAAAATGAAAACCATCGAAACCGCCAGCGCCGCGCAGCCCCACCAAAGCGTCGCGGTGTCGAGCGCCGCGCCTTTGGCGGCATGGGCCCGAAAAATCACCATCACCGCCTCGATTGCCACCACCAGCGGGAGAATGTGGACAAAGTTGGCCAGAAGCGTGAAGAAAACCGGGCGCGTCAGCTTTTCCGGATGCCCGGCGGTGATATTGCGCAAAGCCTTCATCGAACGATCCCCTCGTGCCGTTGGCGAAATCCCCAGATCGAGGCGTTGCTGTAGGTTTCCCACATGCGTTTGTAAAGCCCGTCGCCGCTCATCAGCGCCTCGTGCCGGCCGTGTTCGGCGACGCGGCCATGCTCTAGAACGACAATCTGATCGGCCGCGCTAATGGTCGAAAGGCGATGGGCGATGACGATGACGGTTTTGTCCTTGATCAGCTCTCGTAACGCCAGATGCATCTTGTGCTCGTTTTCGGGGTCGGCGAAGGCCGTGGCCTCGTCCAGCACCAGGATGGGCGCGTCCTTGAGGATGGCCCGCGCCACCGCCACCCGTTGCTCCTCGCCGCCGGAAAGATGCACACCGCCCTCGCCTATTTTCGTGTCGTAACCATCGGGCAGGCGCTCGATAAAATCGTGGCATTGCGCCGCGCGGGCCGCGCTCTCGATCTGCTGCTTGGTGGCGTCCGGCTTTCCGATCCGAATGTTTTCGTAGAGCGAATCGTAGAACAAAAAGGTCTCTTGAAAGACAAACGAAACGACATTCATCAGGTCTTCGGTGCGCATCTCACGGATGTCCACTCCGCCGACGCGAATCGCGCCCGCGGACACGTCCCAGAAACGCGGAATCAGGTTGGCGACGGTGGATTTTCCCGACCCCGACGGGCCGACCAGCGCGGTCAGGGCGCCTTGCGCGGCGTGAAAGGAAACACCGGAGAGCGCCTCCGTCCGGCTGGAAGCCTCCGGGAGATCGTACGAAAAGGATACCTCCGCGAATTCCACGTCATAACGCGTTGGCCGCCGTGGTTGCGCCGGCTCGGCAACTTCCGGCTCGGAAAAAATCGCGTCGATCCGCACGACCCCTTCGTTGATGTCCTTGACCATCGACGACATGTGCAACAACTTGGTGATCGGCATGGCCACGCCGGGCGTCATGACGAGGAAGAAAAGTACGGCCAGCGCCAACGCCATGTTGTCGGGATCGCGGCTCAAAAGCAAAACGCCAACCGGCAGGATGAAAGTCAAAAACGACGCCAGGATTGTTTTAAAAAGCAGATAACCGTTTTGGAAAGAGTCGGTCCACGCGGTGACGAAATCGCGGTAATGAAGCAGATCGCCATGAAAGCGGCGAAAGGAATGCACGGTCTGCCCGAACAGCTTGACGGCGGGCATGCCGCGCACGTATTGAATGGCCGAAGCGTTTATGTTCTCCAGCGCGTCGTGATAGGCGGCGACCATTTTTTTCGCGCCGTCGCCGATGATCATCGACGCCTGCACGCCAATGCCGATCAGGAACGCCGCCACGCAAACCGCGCACATCCAACCGTTAAGGTAAAACATGACGGAAAACATCAACAGCACCGTCGCCAGGACGTTGACCATGTCGGGAATCTGGTGAGCGACGAACTTCTCGATCTTCTCGACGTTCTGCTCAAGCGTCTTTTTGACCGCTCCGGTGGATGTGCGCGTAAGGTAGCCCAGATGGAGGTTGCCGAGATGCCGGGCCAACCGCACCCGCAAGCCGTACAGGATGCGAAACGCCGCCACGTGGGAGGCCATCAGGCTGGCGTATAAAAAGGCCATCCCGACGACGAGCCCGGCCAGCGCGGTCCAGCCCCAGCCCTCCATCAACGCCCCGTCGGCGCGGGAAACATCCGCCGCGTTGGCCAGGAGTTCGGCGAGGATGAAATAAACCGCCACATACGGCGCGAGCATGAACACCGCGCTGATGGCGGAAAGAACACCGGAGACGACCAGCAGGCCCTTGCGTTCGCCCGCGATTTCAAACAGCCTGCCAAAACCCGTTTTTTTCTTCATGAACTCCTCCCCCTGTCCCGCGTCAAGCCAGCTTGCGCATATCACTTTTGGCGACGATCAACGTGCATCTCCGAAGCCGGCCCCGAAGCGACGCCGCACCACCGCGTTCGAAACGGATTCGAGAAAAAAAGCCATGACCGCCAAACCGCCGCCCCGCGCGAGGGCAAAACGGTCAGCTCCGCGAATATCAACGGAGCCGCGTTGCAATCCGCCGCCAACAACGCACGCCGAAAGGCCTCGCAATGCGCGCGCCGAAACAGCCCATCCCTGGCCTCCCTCGCGAACCAGCATTCCTCGCCCCGGCCGCGCGTCATCGGAGCGTCCGCTTCACGCCCCCAATGCTTCACGCCCTTTACTACTTTCGCCAAAGGACATCGCCATGGCCATCGCCGGAAACGCCGGGCCCACAGCATGATTATATCCGTCTAACATATTTTGTCATGACGAATATATATCGCCGGCAACGTCGCTGCTTTGCACTGCGGAACTATTTTTTTGCCACGCGGAACAAAGCGGGGGCGCCGGGCGAGAAGGTGGCCACCCGGGCAATCGGCCATATTTAGCATAATCAATGAGATAGATGTGATAACAAGTGGTTGCGCCAAGGGCGGTGGCGACGGGCGCACTGAAAAACAAACGGCGCAAGGATGGTGTTTTTCACACACCAGAGCCCCGCGCCCCACAAAAAAAACGGCTCACGGAATACCGTAAGCCGTTGATATGCTTGTTGGTGCCGAGGGACGGAGTTGAACCGCCGACACGGGGATTTTCAGTCCCCTGCTCTACCAACTGAGCTACCTCGGCATCGATCGCCGCCCATGGGCCGCGCCGACACCCGGAGTTTATACCCGGCCGCCCGATGATCGTCAAGAGCAAAAGGCGGCGGCAAAGCTGACTTTTGGTGTTGAGCTTGGCCGCCATCTTTGCTATACAACAGTCTGGCTTGAAATCGCAAGGGGGATTCATGCTGTCGCGGGTTGCATCGTTGGCCGTTTTGGGTGTGGGGGCCTATCTGGTTCAGGTCGAGGTTGACTTGGCCCAGGGCTTGCCGACGTTCACCACCGTGGGTTTGCCGGAAGGCGCGGTGCGGGAATCAAAAGAGCGCGTGCGGTCGGCCCTGGTCAACAGCGGTTTTTCCATGCCGGTCAACCGCATCACGGTCAACCTGGCGCCGGCCGACGTGCGCAAGGAAGGCGCGGCCTTTGACCTGCCCATCGCCCTGGGCATTTTGGCCGCCTGCGGGGTGATCGCGCCGCAAGCCCTGGAGGGCGTGGCCGTGGTGGGCGAACTGGCCTTGGACGGTGCGGTGCGGCCGGTGCGCGGCTGCCTGCCCATGGCCGCGGCGCTGGCCAAGGCCGGGCTCGATTCATTCATCGTGCCCGAGGCCAACGGCCCCGAAGCGGCGATCGTGCAAGACGTGCGGGTGCTTTCCGCCGGCACGCTGGCTCAGGTCGTCAGGCATTTACAGGCCGGAGAGGGCCTGCCCGTGGCCATGGCGGCGGTGGACGACGGGTTGCTGCAAGGTGGGGCCGACGGCGTGGACATGGCCGACGTGCGCGGTCAGGAACACGTCAAACGGGCGCTGACCATCGCTGCGGCCGGCGGCCACAACGTGCTGATGGTCGGCCCGCCGGGCAGCGGCAAGACCATGCTGGCCCGGCGTTTGCCGGGCATTCTGCCGCCGCTGTGTTTCGACGAGGCGTTGGAGGTGACGCAAGTGGCTTCGGTAGCGGGGCTTTTGCCATCGGGGCAAGCGCTGGTGGCCTCGCGCCCCTTTCGCGCGCCCCACCACACCATCAGCGATGCCGGCTTGATCGGCGGCGGCAGCGTGCCGCGGCCCGGCGAGGTCAGCCTGGCTCACCACGGCGTGCTTTTTCTGGACGAACTGCCCGAGTTCAAAAAGAGCGTGTTGGAGGTGCTGCGCCAACCATTGGAGGATGGCCGGGTGACCATCACCCGCGCGGCGGCCACGGTGGATTTTCCGGCCCGGCTGATGCTGGTGGCGGCGATGAATCCCTGCCCCTGCGGCTATCACGGCGACAACAAGCGCCAGTGCCTGTGCACGCCGGTGCAGGTGCGCAACTATCTGGGCCGTGTTTCCGGGCCGTTGATGGATCGCATCGACATTCAGGTGGAGGTGCCGGCAGTGCCGTTCAAGGAGCTTTCATCCGACTCGTGCGGGCCCGGTTCGGCCCAGGTGCGCCAGCAGGTGATCGCCGCCCGCCAGATTCAGGGCCAGCGTCTGTGCGGAGCGGCTCACTGCAATGCCCAGATGTCGGCGCGGCAGGTGCGCGGCCATTGCCGACTGTCGCCCGAGGGCTCGCGGCTGCTGGAGCGGGCCATGGAGCGCTTCAACCTTTCGGCGCGGGCGTTCACGCGCATATTGAAGATCGCCCGCACCATCGCCGACCTGGAAGCGGCCGTGGACATCGCCCCGCCGCACCTGGCCGAAGCCATCGGCTACCGCAGCCTGGACCGGGGCCTGGCCTGAGTCCTGCGGCCGCCTTCGCGGCAAACCCAAGGAACAGCCAACTCACCATTATTTTCGTCGCCGCGTGACGATCCCGCGTCGCGCCGCGAACGCCGCTAAGGTAGTATTGTTTTTTTAGTTGCGTCAAAAAAATATTTTAATAAAATATTTATTTAGAGTTATCAAAAAGAATCCGAATCTCCAGTGCCGGCCCAGCGTTGCGCGGCCCGCGAGGCGAGGATGATGGCGAGTCGTAAATCGGGCAAAACAACACCGTTACACAGGTTAAGCCCATGAATGCTTCGGCGGCCGATTTCGCGACCAGAAAACACGTCTTGACCAAGGGCTTCACCGTCGAGCAATTCGTCTTGAAGCCTGATTCGCCGCGTCGCGCGCACGTGGAGGTCGATCGGGACAGGTTCGGATTTTTTTTCTGCTTGGCGGGGGGCTGCCGCGTGGGGCTGAAAGGCGATCGGGAAAAAATTCAGATCAGGGCGGGCGGCTGCGGCGCCTACGCCGAACAAAAGGGCATGGACAATGTGGCCGAGTACGACGCCGGCGAGCCTTATTCGGTGTTGTCGATAGACGTCGCCCCGAGCGCCTTGGCCGACATTTTCGGGCTTGACGACGAAAGCCCGCCGCAATTGCCGCGGACCCACGGCCATCCTCGGGGCGGCATGTTCACGATCCATTTCGCGCGGACCAGACGCAGCATTGCCAACGCCTTATCCGACATCATCAATCCGCCCATGGAAGGCCGTTTTCTGCCGATCTTCGCCGAATGCAAGGTCATCGAGGTGATCTCGCTGATGCTCAACGACATCCACGCCGGCAATCAGGGTTGCGGGCGTCCTTCCAGCCTGACCACGGCGGAAGTCGCCAGGCTTTATAATGTCCGCGATCTGCTCAACGCCAGCACGAGCGACCCGCCGCCCCTCATCCAATTGGCCCACGACCACGGCTTTACGCACAACAAGCTCAACAAGGGATTCCGGGAGCTGTTTGGCTCCACGGTCTACGAATATGTCCGCGCCATTCGTTTGGAAAAGGCGCGAGAGATGTTGTTGTCCGGCGACCGCAACGTCACCGAGGCCTGCTATGGTGTCGGATACTCCAACATCAGTCATTTCGCCAAGATATACAGGCAACAATACGGCGAAAGCCCCAGCCGTTCGCGAAAACGGTATTTTATTGTCGATTGACCCGCGCCGAACTTGGCGAGCGCCCGACTTAGCCAGCCCGGCGCGTTCGGCGCTCCTCGCGGCAGCCGCCTCCAGCGGCCCGGTTGCCCGTGGCGTTGTCCCGCCTCGTCATGAAGCGTCCAAAACTGATCATCAACCGTTAGCCGAACCGTTCATGCCCGCATACCATTTTTATCGCTCCAAATCATATTTGAATGGAGCAAGAAAAAGGTTGCGGGCGCAACCATCACGCTCTGGGCGAACCTCGAGCAAAAACTCACCAACGATGCGATGGATGGTCGGAAATGAACGCGAAGCTGTCTTTTCTAATAAAGGTTGGCCTGATGGCCGTCACCTTGTGCGCCACGGGCCACGGACCGGCGCGGGCGGCGCAGGACGTCACGAGCCTGCAAGCCATATCGGTCACCGCGCAAAAGCTGGAGCAAAACGAGCAGGATGTGCCGGTGCCCATGTCGGTGATCACCGAAGCCGAGATCGCCGATTTGAATATCAGAAGTTTTTCCGACCTGTCCTACACCATGCCAAACCTCCAGTTTCTGAGCTCGGGCAGGCCGGGCGGCGGCTATTTCAATTTCAGGGGCCTGGGCATGTTCGGCATGAGCGTGATCAGCGAGAGGAGCCCGGTGGTGATCTATTATGATGGCATTGCCTGGGATGGTCGTTTCGCGCTCGGCGCCGATTTCGGCAACGTCGAGCGCATCGAGTTCCTGCGCGGCCCGCAAGGGGTCATCTACGGCAAAAACGCCATGGGCGGCGTGCTCAACGTGATCACCAGGGATGTGGGCAACGAGGTGGCCGGCGAGGTCAGCGCCTACCTGGAGGAGCGCAATGCCTACAAGGCGGGTTTCTGGGTCCAGGGTCCGGTTGTCGACGACAAGCTGGCCTTGTACGCCTCGGGGTCGTTCGACGCCACCGACGGATGGATCACCGACCACACGCCCGGCGGTGAAGAGCACTGGGACGGCCAGAAAAACCAGCACGTCTTCCTCAAAGGCGTGGCCACCCCCTGCGACGCCTTCAAGGCCACGGTGCAATACAGTTTTGACAACACCCACGCCCACAACGCCCCGTTCATCGTGGGCCGAGACATCACCCACGACGTGACCACCGGTTTCCACGACCCGTATTTCAAAACCGACTCCCACAACGCGGCGCTGAAGATGGATCTGGCCATGTCGCCTTTCGACCTGACCGCCATCAGCACCCTACGCGACACCCACACCAAATCACATCAATACTTCGGGCTGCCCACTTCGGCTGGTTTTGACGATATCCAGGAGCGGGTCTTCACCCAGGAAATCCGCCTGGCCTCGGCGAAGCGGGACAGTCGGCCGGACGCCTTTTCCTGGTTGGTGGGAGGCTTTTTCTCGGTGGAAAACCTCAAGCGCGACACCACGGGCTATTACTACGACCTCAGCGCATATGGCTACGGCATGGTCAATTACGACTATCCCACCAACTTTGACACCAACACCTACGCCCTGTTCGGCGAAATCACCGTGCCGCTTTTCTTCAAGGGCCTTTCCATGGCCCTTGGCGTGCGCTACGAAAACGTGAACACGACCATGGATCACCGCTACGAAGAGACCTCCCGCGAAACCGGGGCGTATTACGCCGACCCCATCGCCTACACCGTGGACGACGCCTGGGACAACCTGCTGGGCAAGATCGCCATGCAGTACCAACTTTCCGAAGACGTCATGCTCTACGGCTCCATCGCCCAGGGCTACACCCCCGGCGGATTCAACTATCTGGAAAACGACAAAAACTACGCCGCCTTCGACGAGCAAAAATCCATCGATTATGAATTGGGCTTCAAGTCGATGCTCTTTTCCCGTCGCTTGATGCTAAACCCCAACATTTTCTATTCGGAATACAAAGACCTCCAGGTGTCCCAGGAAGTCGAAAGCATGCATTTCATCGTGACCAACGCCGGCAAGGCTCACGCCCTTGGCTTGGAGCTGGACTACAACTGGCTGGTCTTCAAGGGGCTCAACGTCCACGGCGGCGTGGGCGTCATCCAGGCCGTATATGATGAATTCAAGGAAAACGTCGGCGCCGACGTCGTCGATTACAGTGACAAAAACATGCCCAACACCCCCGAGTTCACCGCCAACATCGCCATCAGCTACCGCCACCAATGCGGTTTCGTGGGCACGGCCGATTTCCGCCAGATCGGCGCGACCTATCTGAGCAAGGACAACAGCGATCACTTCAAACGCGACAGCTTCAGCCTGCTCGGCGGCAAGATCGGCTGGGAGTTCGCGTCCGGGCTCAGCGCCTATGCATACGTCCGCAACCTGTTGAATGAAGATTACTTCACCGAAGCCAGCGAGGAATACAACATCTTCATGGTCGGCGAGCCGCGGACCTTCGGCGTTCAACTCAGCTACGGATTCTAGGCGGGCTTTTCGCCGCGCTTGCGGGCTGAGATCGTACATGCAACCCTGGGAGGCAACGATGGACGAGCTGTTTTTCAGAATCGCGCTTGGCGTTTTGTTGGTGGCCTACACCATGATCCGGCTGCCGCACGCCCGGACCTACAAAGGCGTCAAAAAAATCAAAACCGAAGGTCAAAAACGGGAGCGGTTGCTGGTGGGGCTGGCCACCGTCGGAACGTTCATCTTGCCGCTGGTCTGGGTTTTCACGGGTTGGTTCGCCGCCCTTGACATTGGCCTCGGCGATGAAATCAGAATTTTCGGCATTTTGCTCGCCGTGCTCAGCCTGGTCTTTTTCCACTGGGTGCACAAAATTCTGGGCCAAAACTGGTCACCGGTCCTGGAGATCGGCGAAGGGCACACGATTATCACGCAAGGCCCTTACAAGTTAATCCGCCATCCCATGTACACCCAGGTTTGGCTATGGGTCATCGCCCAATTTCTTATCGCCTCGAACTGGGTCATCGGCCTGACCGGCGTTATTGCCTGGTCGATTCTCTATTTCGTGCGGGCGCCCAGGGAAGAAGCCATGCTGATCGATGAATTTGGCGATCAGTATCGCGATTACATCAAACAAACCGGGCGGGTGCTTCCCAAGATCCGCCGACGCTGAAAGAGCGGCTTTCGGCGCGGCTCAGGCGGCCGCGCCCAGCCACTCGGCGACGACTTTGGCGGCGGCGACGATGACGTCGTTGCGCGGCGCGGCGTCCTTTTGGCGGCGGGCGGTGTAGATGGCCAACAGCACCGGCGGCGCGCCGGCGGCGGGCCACAAGACGGCCACGTCGTTGGCCACGCCGTAAGCGCCCGTGCCGGTCTTGTCGCCGACGACCCAGCCGGCGGGAACGCCGGCCCGGATACGCGCCGCGCCGGTGACGCAGCCGCGTAGCCAGGCGCACAACAGCGCGCGGCCTTCGGCCGGCAAGGCCCGGCCCAGGGCCAGGCGCTGGAGGCTGCGACCCATGGCCGCCGGGGTGGTGGTGTCACGGGGGTCGCCGGGGATGGCCGTGTTGAGTTCGGGCTCGCGGCGATCGAGGCGAAAGTGATTGTCGCCGATAGTCCGGGCAAAGGTGGTCAGCGCCGCCGGCCCGTCCAACTGGTCCAGCAGCAGGTTGGCGGCGGTGTTGTCGCTGTGCCGCACGGCCGCGGCGCACAGCGCGGCGACGGTCATGCCGCCCGCGGCGTGCTTTTGGGTGATCGGCGAATAACTCACCAACGCCTCCGGGCCATAGGCCACCCGCCGCTCCAACAGGCCCGGCGTCTGGGCGCTTTGGGCCAATATCGCCCCGGCCAAGACGAGCTTGAACGTGCTGCACATGGCGAAGCGCTCGTCGGAGCGGTGAGCCAGCGTCCGGCCGTCGGCCGTGTTCAGAGCGAACAGGCCCAGGCGGCCATCCAGGCTCGTTTCGATCGCCGCCAGCCGGGTCGCGGCCGCGGCGGCGTCCAGGCCGGCGGCCCGCGCCGCGCCGGCCGGCAAAAAAACCAGCGAGCCCAGCGTCAGCAAAAACGCCCTGCGGTCAAAAACAGCGCCCATGACTAACCTCCCGCCCCGCGCCAGGGCCCGCGGCCGATGATCTGGTTTGGTCTTGCAACGCCCGGCCGGCGGGCCGGGCCGCGACTTTGGTCTTATGCCTTGACGGCCCGCGCTTCAAGCCTTTTTGCCGCGCCTTGGCGTGGGCAAACAGTTGACAAGCGCCTGAAACGGTGTTTTGCTGGCTGGCCAAACAAGGAGGGCGTCGATGGAGGTCAGTGGAAAAATCGTCGGCAGCGAGTTGGCTCCGCTGCGCCATGAGCTTTCGTGGCGGCGGATGATGAACTACGCCGCGGCGGTGGAAGACTTCAACCCCTTGTATTTCGACGACGAACGCCCGGACGGCGTCATCGCCCCGCCCATGCTGGCCGTGGCCCTGACCTGGCCGATCATGGAGCGCATAAGCCACCATCTGGCCGGCGTGGACATCGATCCGGCCGTGGTCCAGACCCAGGTGCATCACACCGAACATCTGCGCTTTTATCGGCCCATGCGCGACGGCGACCAGATCGTCATCACCGGCCGGGTGGCGGCGGTCTTGCCCCACCGGGCCGGGGCCAGGCTGGTGCTGCGCCTGGAGGCCAGGGGCCATGACGGCGAACTGGTCTTTGTCGAACACATCGGCGGGCTGCTGCGCGGCGTCGGCTGCCAGGACGGCCCGGCCGGCCAGGACGACCTGCCCCAGACACCGGCCGCGCCCGAGGCCGGAGCCCAACCCCTGTGGCGCGCCGAGATCGCCATCGACGCCCTGCGGGCCCACGTCTACGACGGCTGCACGGGCATTCACTTTCCCATCCACACATCGCCACGTTTCGCCCGCCTGGTGGGCCTGCCCGGCGTAATCCTTCAGGGCACGGCCACCCTGGCCTACGCCGCCCGCGAACTGATCAACCGCCAGGCCGCCGGCCAGGCCCAGCGCCTGGAGTCGCTGTCGTGCCGTTTCGTGGGCATGACCAGGCCGGGCCGGGCCATCACCGCGCGGCTGTTGGCCCGGCGCGCCGACGCGGCCGGCGACGATCTGTTCTTTGACGTGCTCGACGCCGACGGCCAGACGATCATCCGCGACGGCCACGCTCGCCTGCGGCCCTGACGCCGTTTTCCGCGTGGCCGCCGACACGCAATCTTCATCGTCTAGGTTCGTCTTTTCGGCTTGACTTTGACAAAATTCGCCACCCTATAATTGATGGTATCCAAGGCCCGTTCCGCGCGCAAAATGCACCAACCAGCTAATCAGTTGCGCTGCTTTATTTCGCATTAATTTAGTGTTGCTAACAGGCGCAATATCCTGGCCGCTAACGATAAACGCCAATGCCATGAACGCGGCCTGGCTATGATAACCAATATCATAACAAGGAGAGTCCAATGAGCATTAGCGAAGTCAAACGCCTCGAGGCCGACGCCAAGGCCAAGCAGCAGGTCCGCGACAAGCTCAAGGCCGCCGGGCCCGATCCGGCCAAGCTGGCCGCCATCGCCGCCGAGATGGGCTACAGTCTCAGCGCCGACGACATCAAGGCCTATATGGAAGACAAGAAAAAGGCCATGAGCGAGGAAGAGTTGGACCAGGTGGCCGGCGGCGGCAGCACCAACACCCAGACTCAGGTCGAACAAACCGCCGTGCAGACGACCACTTGCACCACCACCACCGAGACCGCCACCGAGACCGACGTCACGGCGGTTGGCCCCGTGGTGCTCACCTAAACGCAGCGCGTTTCGCCAGTGGCGACATACGACGCCGCCGGGCCGGCCCGCGTTGGCGGGCCCCTCGGCGGCGTCGCCTTGGTTCGCGCCGCGCGCGCCCAATCAATCCCCCAACGCGGTGAGCAAAGGAGCAGCCATGGCCCAAGCGCTGGCCCGGCCCGCTGACGACCCGGCCCAGGACGAGCCGTTCGCCTTTCACGAGCAGTTCGTGCGGGCGCGCGACGCCACGCAAAAAAAGGCCATCGCCGGCGTCAAGCGCCTGCTCGAGTGGATCATGGCCGACCAGGATTTCCGCTTGGCCCTCCGCCAAGACCCGAGCCAGGCCGCCGCTTTGGCCGCCCAGCGGGGCGTGCCCATCGACCCGCGCATCGTCGAGCCCATCTGGCGCGATGGTTTCAAGACCATCTGCCCCACGGTCGATTACGAAAAGTGGCCCCATGTGCGGTTGTGGAACGAATGGATCCGCGACATCCTGCGCTACCGCGACATGCTCTGCCTGGCCGCCGACCCGGGTGAGCGCCAGCCGCGTTTCGCCCAGTGGCGCCAGCGGCGCATCGAGGCCAACAATTTCTTTTTGGGCCAGCGCAACAAGGCCATTGTCTATCCGGTTTTCTCCTACGAACTCAGCAAGGGATGCTCGGTGGGTTGCTGGTTCTGCGCCTTCAGCGCCGCGCGCCTTTCCGGCGTCTGCCGTCACGACGCGGAAAACGCTCGACTCTGGCGGCAAATCCTGGAGGTCGGCCTGGACATCTTCGGCCCCGGCGCGGCCCAGAGCGGCTTTTGCTATTGGGCCACCGAGCCCTCCGACAACCCGGATTATTTGGATTTTCTTGCCGATTTTCGCGCGGTCAACGGCGTGATCTGCCAGACCACCACCGCCGCCGCCACCCGCGACATCGCCTGGACCCGCCGTTTGCTGGCCATGTACGAAGACGAGCCGCGCTCGGTCAAACCGCGTTTTTCGGTGCTGTCACTGGGCATGTTGCGCCGAATTCACCAAGAGTTTTCGGCCGAGGAGTTGCTGCGCGTGGAGTGCATACCGCAAAACGCCGAATCGTTTTTGTGCAAGGCGCGCAGCGGCCGGGCCGGCGAGGGCGACCAGGGGCGCTGGCGCGAGGAATGGCGCGGCCGGGCGGCCGAATCGGGCGGCCAGCCGCCGGCCGACGAGGCCGAGTTGGAGGGCTACGCCGGCACCACGGCCTGCGTGGCGGGCTATCTGGTCAACATGGTCGAGCGCAGCGTGCGCCTGATCAGCCCTTGCGAGGCCTCGGCCCAATGGCCCCTGGGCTACAAAGTCCACGCCACGGGCTCGTTCGCCAGCGCCGCCGGCTACCGCGATTTCATCCGGCGCACCATCGACGAACACATGCCCGAGAGCCTGCCCACCGATGCGCCCGTGGGCTTGGCCCGTGGCCTGAAAATCAGCGAGGACGAGGACTCGCTGGCCATCGCCTCGCGCGCCAAGGTGTTGCGCGTGCGGCCCAGGCAGCACATCTACGCCCAGGTGGCGCGGCTGCTGCAAGACGGCCAACAACGGCCCGAGGCGATCATGGCCGAACTAATGGACCAGGGCCAGTCGCCTTTCGACGTCACCGGCGCGCTGGATTATTTTTTTAAAATGGGCCTGTTGGAGTGAACCCTGGCCGGCGACGCCAGGGGCTGATAGCGGAGTGTGCGCCATGCTCGATTGTTGCCTCGTCAACATGCCCTACACCGACCTCAAGCGGCCCTCCCTGGGCCTGGGCCTTTTGCAGGGCGTCCTGAAACGCGAGGGCTTTTCCGTCAAAAGCGTCTACGCCAATTTGTTGCAGACCGAAAAAACCGGGCCGTGGTTCTATTCGCTGGTGACCCAGGCGGCGGCCCGCACCATGATCGGCGACTGGAGCTTCGCCAGGGCGGCCTTTCCCGACCACGTCATCGACGACGAGGCCTACCTGGATTACTTCTGCCGCACGCTGAGCGCCTACAGCCTGCACGACGTCGACGGCGGACGCATTCGCCAGGGCGTATATTGGATGCGCCAGCAGGCCGAGGAGTTCCTCGACGAATTGACGGGCCAAATTTTGGCGCTGAAGCCAAGGGTGGTCGGTTGCACCTCCACCTTCATGCAGCACGTGGCCTCGCTGGCCTTGCTGCGCAGGCTGCGCCAGGAAGCGCCCTACGAATTGGTGACGATGATCGGCGGGGCCAACTGCGAGGCCGAGATGGGCCTGGCCACCCATCGCCATTTTCCCTGGATCGACTATGTCGTCTCGGGCGAGGCCGACGACATCATCGCGCCGTTGGTGCGCCTGGCCCTGACCAAGGGCCGCCAGGCCACGGCGGCCGATCTGCCCCTCGGCGCCTTCGGCCCGATCCACCGCCGCGAGGGCTACCCCGTCACCGCCGACGGCCGCGCGCCACGGGCCACGGCCAGCGGCTTCGAAAACTGGGTAGTGCCCGAGTTCGACGACTATTTCCAGACCCTAGACCAGTGCCCGGACCTGAAGGCCTCGATCAGCCCGGCCCTGCCCTACGAAACTTCGCGAGGCTGCTGGTGGGGCGAAAAGCCGGGTTGCCGCTTTTGCGGCCTGTGCGGCCAGGGCAAGGAGTTCCGCGCCAAGCCGGTGGAGCGCTCGCTGGAGGTGCTGCGCCGCATCGTCGAGCGCTATGGCCTGAAAAAAATCGGCGCGGCCGACAACATCATGGACATGCGCTTTTTCAAGACGTTTTTGCCCAAGCTGGCCGAGGCGCCCTGGGCCGATGGCCTGCGCATCTTCTACGAGACGCGCTCATTGTTGGGGCCAGAGCAGATCGCCGCCCTGCGCCGCGCCGGGGTTCACCACATCCAGGCCGGGGTCGAGAGCCTGCACAGCCAGTGCCTGCGCCTGATGAACAAGGGCTGCGAGGCCTGGCAAAACATCCAGTTGCTCAAGTGGTGCCTGCAAGAGGGCGTTTACGTGGTCTGGCATATCCTCTACGACCTGCCCGGCGAACGCGACCAATGGTACGAGGAGATGGCCGCCGACATGGCGTTGTTGCACCACCTGCCGCCGCCGGTGCTGTTTACGATGATCAAGTTCGACCGCTTCAGCCACTACCGCGAAAACCCCGAGCTTTATGGCCTGGACCTGGAGCCGCTGGCCGACTACGCCTTCGTCTACCCCCTCGGCCCGGAGGCCATCCACGACCTGGCCCACGATTTCGATGACAAACAACGGGCCGCCTTCCGGCTAAACCCCATGGCCCCGCTGATCGTCGGCCGCGGCTTCGACCTGGCCCGCCAGGCCTACAAAAGCTGGCGCGCCGAGTGGCTGGGCGAGCCCAGGCCCAGGCTGATCATGCGGGAGTCGCCCCAGGGTTTGGTCATCGAGGACACCAGGGCCATAGCCACCGCGCCACGGCATCCGCTGACCGGCCTGGAGCGCCAAATTTACCTGGACTGCCGCACGGCCAAGCGCCGCGACCGCCTGAGCGCCGAAATGACCGCCCAGGGTCACGACCCGGCGGCGGTGGAGGCGGCCGTGGCCCGGTTGCTGGCCGACAAGCTGAGCCTGGCCATCGACAGCCGGCTGCTTTCGCTGGCCATCGAGGAGCCCAAGCAACCATACCCCCTGCTGGCCGATTTCCCCTTGGGCGGCTTTTCGGCCAACGCCTTCTGGCAGGCGCGCAAGACCCGGCTGGCCGCGGGGGGCCACTGATGGAAAGGCGCGGCGGCCTGGATTTCTGCCTGGTCAACATGCCCTTTTGCCGGCCCACCGGGCCGACGCTGGCGCCGGGGCTGTTGCAGGCCATTGTGCGGCGTGACGGCCTTTCGTGCCGGGTGATCTACGCCAATGTGGATTTCTTTCGGCTGGTGACCTACAGCGAGGACGTCTGGGTCAACAGTTGCTCGCGCGAGCAGGCCCTGCCCGACTGGGTCTTCGCCGGGGCGGCCTTTCCCGACCACGCCCCCGACCACGACGAGTATCTGGAGCAGGTGCGCCAGCGCAACGCCATCTACATGCGCATGAGCCTGGCCAGGTTCCGCGAAAAGGCCTGGTCGTTGCGCCGCCGGGCCGAGGAGTTTGTCGAATATACAGCCCGACGCGTGGTGGCCACGAACCCGCGCGTGGTGGGTTGCTCGTCCACCTTCACCCAGCACGTGGCCTCGCTGGCCCTGTTGCGGCGCATCCGCGAGCTGGCCCCGGCCGTGGTCACC
Organism: Desulfarculus baarsii DSM 2075; assembly: GCF_000143965.1. Taxonomy (GTDB): domain Bacteria; phylum Desulfobacterota; class Desulfarculia; order Desulfarculales; family Desulfarculaceae; genus Desulfarculus; species Desulfarculus baarsii. The sequence continues at coordinate 2,760,402 of NC_014365.1, forward strand.
GTCATCGGCGGGGCCAACTGCGAGGCGGCCATGGGCCTGGCCACTCACCGCTGCTTCCCGTGGGTGGACTATGTCGTCTCGGGCGAGGCCGACGAACTGATCAGCGACCTTGTCCGCGGCATGGTGGCCCACGGCCGCGACCTGCCGCCCCAAGAGCAACCCGAGGGCGTCTTGACGCCGGGCCACCGCCTGTCGGGCTATCCGCCCCTGGAAGACGGTGGGCCCAGGGCCATGACCGCCGACCTGGGCGCGCTGCCCGTGCCCGATTTCGCCGATTATTTCAGCGAGCTAAAGCGCGTGCCGGCCCTGGAGGCCGCCTTGAGCCCGGGCCTTTTGGTCGAAAGCTCGCGGGGCTGCTGGTGGGGCCAGTGCCGCTTCTGCTCGCTGGATGGCCGCAAGTGCGGCTTTCGCAGCAAGCCGCCGCGCAAGCTGCTCGACGAACTGGACAGCCTGCACCAAACCTACGGCGTCGATCGCTTCCTGTTCACCGACAGCCTCATGGACCGCCGCTACTTCACCGAGTTCCTGCCCGAGTTGGCTCGGCGGCCCAAGCCCTACCGCCTGTTCATCGAGATCAAGTCCAACCTGACCCGGCCCGAGTTGGCGGCCCTGGCCAAGGCCGGCTTCACCTATTTGCAGCCGGGCATCGAGAGCTTTCACACCGAGCACCTCAAGCTGATGAACAAAGGCGTCAAGGCCTGGCAAAACGTGCACGTGGTCAAGCAGTGCCGTCAATTGGGCATCTGCTGCGTCTACAACTTGCTCTACGACCTGCCCGGCGAACAGGACCAGTGGCTGGAGGAGATGGCCCGCCTGGCCCCGCTTTTGGCCCATCTGCGGCCGCCGGGCACGGTCTGCCGCATCCGGCTGGACCGCCTGAGTTATTACGTCACCAACGCCGCCGAAGTGGGCCTGCAAATCATCCCGCCGCGCATCGTCGAGGCCATCTTCCCGGTGGGTGAGGCCGACCTGGCCGACCTGGTCTATTCGTTCACGGACAAAGACCGCGAGACCATCGACGCCAGCCCGTTCTTGGCCGGCATTTTCCAGCGCCAGGCGGCCATCGAGCTGATGCGCCAGGTGGCCCTGTGGCGGCGGGCCTATTTTTCGGCCAAAAACCCGGCCATGCTGTCCATGCGGCCCGATGGCGATGGCCTTTTGCTGCACGACTCCCGGCCCATGGCCCAACTCGCCGCCCGGCGCATCAACGGCCCGGAAATGGCCCTGCTGCTGGCCTGCAACGACGCGCCTCGCCAGGAGCGCCTGCGCCAGGAGATGCTGGGGGCCGGCATGGCCGCCGACCGCTGGGGCCAGGCGCTGGAGGCGCTGTTGGATTGGGGCCTGGTGGCGGCGCTGGACGGCCGGCTGGTGGGCCTGGTCCTGGAAGAGCCGGCGCCGCCCGAGGCCCCGTGGGAGGAGTTCGGCGGCGGCAGCCTGGACATGGACCTGCTGGCGCGCCTGACCAAGCCCCAGTTGGAGTCGGCCTGATGACGCTGGCGGCGCTCATGGCCCCGCCCCCCGAAACGGCGGCGGAAGACCTTTTCGCCTGGGCCGACGCCGGCCAGCGCGAGCTGATCGCCCAGATCAAGCGCCTGGTGGAACTGCTGGCCGCCGACCCCGGCCTGGCCCCGGCCCTGGGCCAGACGCCCGGTCAGGGCCGGCGGGCCTTGGCCGGGCGCGGCCTGGAATTGGACGCGGCCCAACTGAGCCCGCTGTGGCGCGACGGCTTCAACCCTTGGCCCAAGGCCCACACGCCGCTTCTGGCGCTGTGGGACCGCTGGCTGCGCTCTCACGCCGCCCACCGCGCCCGGCTGCGGGCCATCGCTGGCCTGCCGCCGGCCCTGGCCGCCTGGCGCGACCGGCAGATGGCCCGTTGCGCGCTGGAGCTTGGCCCTTTCGCGAACCGGCTCGACTATCCCGTCTTGGCCTTTGAACTGAGCAAGGGCTGCTCGATTGGCTGCTGGTTCTGCGCCTTGGAGGCGCCTCGGCTCTCGGCGGTCTTTCGCCGCGACGACCGGGGGGCCAAATTGTGGCGCGAAACGTTGGCGGCCTGCGCCGAGGTTCTGGGGCCGGCGGCCTTGGCCAACGCGCCCTGCTATTGGGCCAGCGAGCCGGCCGACAACCCTGATTACCCGGACCTGCTGGCCGATCTGGCCGCGTTGGCCGGCCGACCGGGGCCCACCACCACCGCCGCCGCCACCGGCGACATCGGCTGGACCAGGGCGCTGTTGGCCATTTATGACGGCCGGCCGGGCCTGCGCTTTTCGGTGCTGAGCCTGGAGATGCTGGCGGCCATCCACGCCGCTTTTTCGCCGCTGGAGCTGCTGTTGGTCGACTGCCTGGCGCAAAACGAGGCCTCGGCCATCCCCAAAAGCCGCTCGGGCCGGGCCAGGCGGGGCGGCCGTTGGCTGGCCGCGCGTCAAGCGGCCGAGGCCCGCCTGGCCGGCCGAGCCACCGACCCCCGACGCGAAACCACCGCCTGCCTGGCCGGCTTCAAGCTAAACATGGCCGAGCAAACCATCGAGTTGCTCAGCCCCTGCGCCGCCTCCGACCGCTGGCCCAGGGGCTATCGCCTCCACGCCGAGGGCTCGTTCGCCACGGCCGAGGACGTGGGCCGCTTTATCAAACAAACCGCCGAACGCCTGACGCCCCAGAGCCCGCCGCCCGGCCGCGCCATCGGCCTAGGCCACGGCGTGGTTTTGCGCCATAACGCCCACGCCCTGGAATTCACCAGCGCAGCGGCCAAAATGCGCCTGCCGGCCGAGCCGGCCCTGGCCCGGGTCGCCGGCCTGGCCGCCCAGGGCAAATGGGACGCCGCCGCGCTGCTGGACCAGGCCGCCGCCGCCGGCGTGGGGCCGCTGGAGGCCATGGCCGCGCTGGAGGCGCTTTTCGCGCGAGGGCTGCTGGACGACGACCCCCCAGCCGGAGAACGCTAGCATGGCCGGCCTGGATTGCTGCCTGGTGCTGATGCCCTATGTCGATCTGCGCTCGCCGTCGCTGGCGCTGGGCCTGTTGCAGGCCATCCTCAAGGGCCAGGGCTTTTCGGCGCGCACGGTCCACGCCTGCCTGGATTTCGCCGAAATGGCCGGCCTGGGCGTGCAATATCAGGTGATGAAGGGCGGCCGCTGGCTGGCCGGCGACTGGAGCTTCGCCCACGCCGCTTTCGGGCCGGAGCGCCTCGACGACGAAGGCTATCTGCGCTTTGTCTTCGAGCGCTGGGTGCGGCGCTATCCGGCCCGCGAGCTGACCGTCGACCCCGAGCGTTTCCGCCAGGGCCTGCTGAACCTGCGCGACCAGGCCGACCGCTTCGTGGCGCAACTGACCCCGCGCATCCTGGCCATGGGGCCCAGGGTCGTGGCCTGCTCCAGCACCTTTCAGCAACACGTGGCCTCGCTGGCCCTGTTGCGCGCGGTCAAGGCTCAAGCGCCCGAGGTGGTCACCCTGCTGGGCGGGGCCAACTGCGAGGGCGAGATGGGCCTGGCCACCCACGTCAATTTCCCGTGGGTCGATTACGTCGTCTCGGGCGAGGCCGATGAGCTTATCGGCCCGCTGATGGGCCAGATCCTCCGGCACGGCCCAGACGCGCCGCCCCAAGCCCTGCCCCACGGCGTGTTCTGCCCGGCCCACCGCCGTCAAGGCTATCCCAAGGCCGCCGACGGGGCCGCGCCCCGGGCCGTGGTCGCCTCGTTGGACGATTCGCCCACGCCTGATTATGCCGACTATTTCGAGCAGTTGGACCAAAAACCAGCCCTGCGCGAGGCCATGGGCGTGTGCCTGCCCTTCGAGACCTCGCGCGGCTGCTGGTGGGCCTGCCGGCCCGGCGGCGGCTGCTCTTTCTGCGGGCTGAACGGCGTGGCCGGCGGCGGCTACACGCGCAAAAAACCGGCCCAAGCCCTGGAGGGCCTGCGCGCGCTGCTGGCGGCCTATCCGGCGCGGCGCGTGCGCATGTGCGACAACGTCATCGACCCCGGCTATTACAAAAGCTTTCTGCCAAAATTGGCCCAAGCGCCGTGGATGGAGTCGGTGCGCCTGTTTTACGAGGTGCGCTCGGACCTGACCCCGGCCAAAACCGCGGCCCTGCGCCGGGCCGGCGTAATGTGCGTGCAGCCGGGCGTCGAAAGCCTCGACAGCCGCTGCCTGGCCCTGATGAACAAGGGCCGTCAGGCCTGGCAGCACATCCAGACGCTCAAGGCCTGCCTGCAAAACGGCGTCAGCGCCGTGTGGCACATCCTGCACGGCTTTCCCGGCGAGCGCGACGAGTGGTACGCCGACATGGCCCGCATCATCCCTCTGCTGCACCACCTCGAGCCGCCCAACATGTTCATGAGCTTTTCCTACCACCGCTTCAGCCACTATTGGCGAAACGCCGCCGCGCTGGGCCTGGACCTGGCCCCGCTGACCGACTATCGCTACGTCTATCCCCTGCCCGCGCCCGAACTGGCCCGGCTGGCCTATCATTTCGAAACGCCGGCCGAGGAGAGCTTCGCCCTCAACCCCCTGGCCCCGTTTTTCGGTTACGGCCAGGGCCTGGAGGCGGCCGAGCACGCCTTTTTGCGCTGGAGCAAGGCCTTTTGGGGCCAAAAGGAGCGTCCGCGCCTGATCATGAGGCCCATTGACGATGGCCTGGCCATCGAAGACAGCCGCGCCGTGGCCACGGAGCGGGAAACCCTGCTGCACGGCCTGGAGGCGGACGCCTACCAACTGGCCGCTGAGGCCCCGACCATGGGCCGCCTGCGCGCCGCCCTGGCCGCCCAAGGCCACGCCGCCACCGCGATCCAGACCGCCATTGAGCGGCTGCAAGACAGTCAAATCGCTCTGCTTTTGGACGGCCGACTGCTGGCCTTGGCCACCCCGCCGCCTGCCCACGCCCTGCCCAACGCGTGGCAGCAGCCCGGCGGCCATATCCTGGCCCGGCAATACGACCAAAACCGCCGGGCCGCCGGCCAGGCGTCCGCCACGGAGGGCCCATGACCAGCCAGACGCAAAGCCACGGCCCGCTGCTCGCGGCCAAGCAGGTCGACGTGATCCTGGCGACCATGCCCTTCGCCAGCCTGGAGTGCCCCTCGGCGGCCCTGGGCGTGCTCAAGGCCAGCCTGAGCCAGGCCGGCATAAGCTGCGAGGCCGTCTACGCCAACCTGCTCTTTACCGAATTCATCGGCGTCAACGCCTATCGTTTCCTCAACATCGGCCACCGCTACGACATGATCGGCGACTGGGCCTTCGCCGGGGCGGCCTTTCCCGGCTTCGAGCCGGACATGAGCCACCACCTGGAACACCTGGCCCGCTATTTTTGCCGCTATTACGAACGCCAACCGGGGCCCGACTCCATCGACAAGATGACGCGGATGTTTGGCCAGGTTCGCCAACAGGCCGGCCGGTTCGTCGACGAGCTGGCCCAAGCCATCGTGGCCAAGGGGCCCAAAGTGGTCGGTTGCAGTTCGTCGTTCGAGCAACACGTGGCCTCGTTGGCCCTGCTGCGCCGCGTGCGCGAGTTGGCCCCGGCTGTGGTGACGATCATCGGCGGGGCCAACTGCGAGGACGCCATGGGCCTGGCCACGGTCCACCACTTCCCTTGGCTGGACATCGCCTTTTCCGGCGAGGCCGATTCGATCATGGCCCAGTTGTGCGGCCTGCTCATCGCCCACGGTCGCCATTATCCGGCCGAGGCCCTGCCAGAGGGGGCCATCGACCGCCGCCTGGCCGACCGCCTGGCCGGCCAGCCCAGGGAGCGCCGCCAAATCCCCCGGCTGCTGACCTCGCAGTTGGACGCCATGCCCGTGCCCGACTACGGCGAGTTCCTCGAAACCCTGGGCCGCATCCAGGCCGGCGCGCGGATCGTCCCCGGCCTGATGCTGGAGACCAGCCGGGGCTGTTGGTGGGGCCGCTGCACCTTTTGCGGGCTCAACGGCTGCGGCAATCGTTACCGCTCCAAGTCGCCGGGCCGGATCATCGATGAAATCGAAACCCTGGCCCAGCGCTTTGGCGTGCGGCGTTTTGGCCTGACCGACACGGTGATCAGCAAAGCCTTCTGGAAGGAAGTGCTGCCCCGCCTGGCCCAGGCCGACGCGGGCGATCGTTGCCAACTGTTTTTCGAGACGCGCTCCAACCTCGACCGACAGCAGGTGGAGCTGTTGGCCGCCGCCGGCGTGCGCTGGGTCCAGCCGGGCATCGAGGGCCTGCACCCGCGCATGCTCGCGCTCATGGACAAGGGCGTGGGCGTCATGGACAATGTGCGCATGCTGCGGCTGTGCCGCCAGGCCGGCATTTTCGTGATCTGGCACCTTTTGGTGGGATTTCCCGGCGAGGACGACGCCTGGCACCAGGAAACGGCGCGCTGGCTGCCGCTGATCCACCATCTGCAACCGGTGCAGGGCGTCAAGCGCATCCGCTACGACCGCTTTTGCCAATACCAGCAAGACCCGGCGGCCCACGGCCTGGCCATCGAGCCCTTCGAGGCCTATGGCAAGATTTATCCCTTGAGCGGCGAGGCCCTGGCCGACCTGGCCTATTATTTCCGCGACTCCCGGCCGGGCCGCGCCTACCACCGCCACTCGCCCGCGCCGGCCGGCGTGGAGGCCCTGCGCCGCTGCCAGGGCCTGTGGCACGCCGCCTTTTTCGGCAAGCGGCAAGCCAGCCTGACCATGGACGACGACGGCCAGCGCATCGTCATCGCCGACACGCGGCCCTGCGCGCCCCAGGCGCGGCTGGCGCTGGAGGGCCTGGAGGCCCGGGCCCTGCGCGCCTGCGACCAAGCCGGCGATCTGGAGCGCATCGCCACGCGCCTGGAGCGGGCCGGGGCCGCGGCCGATCAAGGCCAATTGGCCCAGGCCCTGGCCTCGCTGGCGCGGCGCAAGCTGGTGCTGGCCCTGGACGGCCAATACCTGGGCCTGGCCACCAATGGCCCACCGCCCGCCCTGCCCACGCGCGAAAGCTTTCCCATGGGCAGCGCGCCGATCCCCCTGGTCGACTACGTCTGAGGACCGCGCCGGGCCAGCTCGGCCAGAAAATCGGCCATTACCCGGCCCACGCCATGGGCGTCGTAGATGAAGGCGCCGTGGCCAAAGTCGCTTTGCAGCTCCACGTGGCTGGCCTCCAGGCCGGCCTGGGCCATGGCCTGGCGCAGTTGCTCCGACGCGGCCGGCGGATAGCGCCAATCCGAACGATAGCTGACCAACAGCGCCTTGGCCCGGCCACCGGCAAAGGCCTGGGCCAGATCGTCGCGGCCCCTGGACAGGTCGAAAAAATCCATGGCCTTGGTCAGGTAGATCAGCGAGTTGGGGTCCACGCCACCGCTGCCGCCTTGGCCGATTTTCTGGAAAAATTCCTGGATGGCGAACTGGGGCTCCAGGCTGATTCGCGGCGGGCCGCCGTCGATGGTGCGCAAGCCGAAGCGCCGCTCCATCACCTCCTTGCTCATCCAGATCATCATGCCAAACATCGAGCCCAGGCTCATGCCGCTTGCCGGCGCGGGGCCGTCGTAATAGTCGCCCCCGTTGAAGCCGGGGTCGCGCCTGATGGCCTCGCGAATGACCTCCCACAGGGCCAGGGTGTGAGCCGAAACCCTGGCCGCCGAACCGATGACGATGGCCGACTCCAGCCGTTGGGGGTGGGCCGCCAGCCATTCCAGGGCCTGAAAGCCGCCCATGCAGCCGCCGATCACGCAATGAAAGCGCTCGACGCCCAGGCGGTCGGCCAGGCGGACCTGGGCCGCGACCATGTCGGCGACGGTCAGCGGCGGCAGGCGCAGGCCAAAGGGCCGACCCGTGGCCGGATCGATGGACCCCGGCCCGGTGCTGCCGCCGAAGCCGCCCAAGACATTGGAGCAGAGCACGTAGTATTTGTCGGTGTCGATGGCCTTGCCCGGGCCGATGGCCAGATCCCACCAGCCCGGTTTCGGGTCGGCGGGGTGGTGGCGGCCGGCGGCGTGGGCCGTGGCGGTCAGGCCGTGGCAGATCAGGATGGCGCGTTCGGCCTTGGCCCAGGCCGGGCCGTACTCCTCGTAGGCCAGCGTATAGGGCCCCAGGCGCGCGCCGCAGAGCAGCTCCAGGGGTTCGTCGAAATCCGCGCGGCGTGGCGGGACCAGCGGCCACGGGCGGTCGGCTTGTCGCGGGATCATGGATATCGTCCTCAACGCCGCCTCAGGCTTGGGCCGGGCGCAGAAAATCGACGCTCATCAACGCCTGGCCAACCATGGCCCGGCCCAGGTCGGCCTGGCTGACGGCCGTGAAGCCGGCCTCCTGGTAGGCCCGGCGATGGCTGCCGGCGTCGACCAGGTATTGGCCCGACAGGATGTGATAGGCCTCGGTGCAGGTGATCAAGTGCCGGTGACGATGGGGCGCGGCCACGGCCGGCTCGACGGTGTGGGCCTCGATGAGCGCCATGCCGTGACGCCGGACGTGGGGCAGCCAGCGCCGGAAAAACTCCGTGAGGTCGTGGGCCATGGCCTTGGGGGCGACGATCCGGCCGCCGCGCGTGACAAACAGGCCCTGGGCCGGCCACTGCCCGGCCGGCCATTGATCGGGCGCCTGGGTCAGGGCGCGGTTGTGCGCCACCGATTTGCTGAGGTGCAGGGCGTCGAACGGGTCCAGGCCGCATCCGCCCAGGCGCCTGGCCAGGGCTTCGGGGTCGGTTATGTCGCCGTCGATGGCCAGGTGGCTGATTCCCTCCCGCTCCAGGCGCTGGGCCGCCGTCTGACGGGCCTGGGGGTTGAACTCGGCCCCGACCATGATCAAAGGCTTTTGGCCAAGATGGCGGCCGCGCAGGGTGCGCCTGGCGATGGCCCGATGCAGTTCGACAAGCAAGGTGGCGTCGCCGCAGCCGGTGTCGACCACGCAGGCCGGTTGGCGCTCCAGGGGCTGATCGAAAACGGGCAGCACCGCCGCGAAAAAAGGCTCGGCGCAGCCTTTTTTGAACACCAGGCCGCTGAACTCGATGTCCAGCCGCCGGTCGAGGTGGCTTTCGGCCCCGGCGTGGTCGCGGGTCAGATCCTCTGGCGTGGCCGCCCCGGTCAGGAAGTCATCCAGCGCGCGAAAGGTGGGCAGATAGCTAAGCGGCGCGAAGTATTGCGGGGCGTAGTCGGCCAGCAGCGCCCCTTCGGCGCTCAGGCCGGCCCGTGGCCCGTCGATCCAGGCCCAGCCCTGGCGCGCCAGCAGATCAAAGGCCGCGCCCAGCGCGGCGGCGTTGAGGCCAAGCTCGGCCAGCGCCAATCCGGCTCGCCCGGCCGCGACCAGGGGCTCCCACAGGCCGCGCAGGCAAAAGGCGCGCATCAGCGCCGCGACCATGGCCCCGTGGACGTGCCGCGCGCCCTCCTCGGCCAGGGCCGCGCCTTGGCCGGCGGCCTCCGGCCCCAACAAACGCCGCCAGCGGGCCGCTTGGGCCGGCTCCGGCCCTTCGGCCGCCAGCCAGCCGGCCAGATCGCCGGCGGCGGCCAGGGCTTCCGGGGCCAGGTCGTAGGCGATGGCCGCGCCGCGCCATTGCCGGCCCAACGGCGTCAGCGCCGCCCGGTCGGCCTCGACGGCCACGAAACCTTGCGAGGCCAACAGCCGCAGGCACAGCGCCAGATAGCCCTGACGCAGACCCAGGCCGGCGGCCAGCTCGCCCACGGCCAGCGGCTCCGACGCGGCGTCCAGAACGGCCAGAACGCCCCGTCGCGCCATGGCGGCCACGGCCGGGGCCAGGGCCATGCCGTTGAGGTGGTGGCAGACCTTGGGCCAGATGCGCGCGGCGGCCTCGCTCACGCCAGTTGCCTCTTGGCCAGTTGGTAAAACAGGCCCTGGCGGCCCATCAGTTCGTCAAAAGAGCCGCTTTCGACCACCTTGCCGGCGTCGATGACGACGATGCGGTCGGCGCGCTGCACGGTGCTGAGGCGGTGGGCGATGACGATGCGCGTGGCCCGCAGGCCTTCCAGGCTGCTGGTGACCACGGCCTGGGTCTGGTTGTCGAGGGCGCTGGTGGCCTCGTCGAGCAAAACGATGCGCGGCTTTTTGACGATGGCCCTGGCGATGAGCAGACGTTGGGCCTGGCCGCCCGAAAGCGTGCCCGAGCCCTCGCTGATCACCGTGTGCATGCCCATGGGCATGGCCTTGATGTCGGCGTCCAGGCCGGCCATTTTGGCCGCCTGCCAGGCCTCGTCCTCGCCCAGGTTGGAGGCGCCGACGATGTTGGACAAGATGTCGCCGGGGGTGAGCCTGCCGTTTTGCAGCACCACGCCGATCTGCCGCCGCACGGCCTGCTTGTCCAGGTCGGCCAGGTCTTGGCCGTCGTAATAGACCGCCCCCGAAGTCGGCTGCTCAAAGCCCAACAGCATGCGCGCCAGGGTGGATTTGCCCGAGCCGCTGGGGCCGACCAGGGCCACGAACTGGCCGGGCTCGATGACGACGCTGACGTCGTTTAAGATCAACGGCCCTTCGGGGTCGTAGCGAAAGCTCAGGCGGCTGATCTCCACCGCGCCGCGCAGCGGGCCGGGGTCGGAGGTCTTGTCGTCGAACTCGGGCATGGCGCGCAGGATCGGCTTGGCCCGGTTGTAGAGGGGGATGATCTGCAAAACCGACATGAAACTGGTGGTCATCGAGAGCATGGCCGAGAGAAAGCCGCCAAAGGCCGAGGAAAAGGCCATGTAGTCGCCGGTGGAGAGCCTGTGGCCGTGGAAGACCATCCAATAGAAAACCAGCCCCGTGCCCAAGATGGGCAGGCCCGCGTTGAAGGTGGCCAGGATGTTGCGGATCTGGCGCGCCTTGTAGGCCAGTTCCTTCTGTTCGGCGAACAGCGCGGTCCAAGAGTCGAAGGCCCGCTCCTCGACGCCGGCCACCCGCAGTTTGTCCACCCCGCCGATCAACTGCAAGACCAGGCCCGATATGCGGCCCTCCAGGTCGGTCATGGGCCGCTGGTATTTCAGCTCCCACCAGCCCAGCACGGCCGTGATCACGATGGCCAACAGCACCACGCCGCTGACGATGAAAGCCAGGGCCCAATCGTAATAGAACAGCAAAAAAAAGCTGAACAGCGAAAACACGCCGGTGAGCACGGAGTTGAGGATGGTGTCGGAGAGGATGCGGCGCATGGCGCTGACGCCGTTGGCCCGGTTGGCCAGGTCGCCGGCGGTGTAGCCCCGGAAAAACGGCGCGGGCAAGGCCAGGAGCCTATCCCAGAGGGCGCTCTGCACCTCCGAGTCCATGCGGCCCTCCACGCGCAGCAGGGCCAGGCCGCGGGTGACGTGCAGCATGGTCGTCACCACGGCCACCACCATCAGGGCGACCGTCATCTGGGCCAGTTGAAAACGTTCGGCGCTGGGGATGATCGAGTCGAAGACCAACCCCGTGGCGATGGGCGAGATCAGGCCCAAGAGGCCACCGCAGACGCCCACGCCAAAGACCATCCAGGCGTCGCCGGACAGGCCCCGCGCGCCGAACTTGAAGGCGCTCCACCAGGTCAGCTCCTTGAGCGGGAAGGGCCGGTACATGCTCAGGGCCGTCGGGCCCATGGCCTTGGCCTCGGCCTCGTCGACGATGACGCTGCGCCTGTTGGTCGGGTCGAAAAGCTTGTGGCGCTTGGGCGAGAGGGGCACCACCGCCAGCGGCCGGCCGTCATCCTGGGCAAAGGCGATGAAAGCGCCGCTGTCGCGTTCCCACCAGCGGCCGGAGAGGCTGACCGGCCGCAGGCGCACCCGCGAGGCGCGGGCCAGGCGATTGAGGGCCTCGGCCGGCTCCAGGCCGCGCAGGGGCTCGCCGGTCGCGCGCAGGCTGACGCCCAGGTGATCGGCCACCACCCGGCAGGCGGCCAGCAACGGATCGCCGGCGGCCACGCCGAAGGCCTCGTCGGCCGCGCCCTGGAGCACCCGGCCCAGGCGGCCAAAGGCCTGGTTCATCGTCGCGGCGGACTGTTGCTGATCGTGGCGCATCCGCTCGCGCCGCGCGGATCGCTCGCGCTCCTCCAACTCGGCCAGGCGGGCCAGGGCCAGGCCGTGGAAGGCGTCCAGCGGCTCCAGGCCGGGATATTCCTCGGCCATCCGGCTGGTGGACAAACCTCGAGCCACGGCCGGCCCGTCCAGGGCCAGCCAGACGCCGGGGGCCAGCGGCGCGGGCAACGGGCCCAGCGCCTGGCCCAGCAAACGGCCGCCGCCCTCGGCCAGCCGCGCCCAGACCAATGCCCGGCCGGCCATGACCTCCGTCGCCGCGGCCAGCTCCAGCCGCGCGCCAGGCTCCAGAAGCGTCGCTTGGCGCGGCGGCGGCTCCGGGGCGCAACCGGCCTGAAGGCCGGCCACCCAGTCGTCGATCAGCGCGGCGGCGGCCAGATCCTCGCCGCCGCCGAAAAGCCCTGGCCGCGCCAGGCCCAGCAACTTTGTCCCCGGCATGCCCACGGCGACCATGGTCACCTCCCGGCACTGCTCGGGCCCCAGGCCAAAGACCGCCTGACCCTGGCCGCACCGCCACAGGTGGCGGCGCGGCGCGGCGGGCTGTCCGCCTTCCAGGCGCATGGCGAAAACGTCCAGCGCGCCCTCCAGCACCAACCAGGCCAGCGGTCCCTGATCCAGCCGAACCGGCTGATTGGCCCCGACCGTGAGCGTCTGGCCTTTCTGGACGAAATATGCCAAGGTTTCCGGCGTCATTTCACTCCGCCTGAATCAGCCTGGCGTAGGGCCCCTGGGCGTCGGCGATCAGCTCCTCGTGACGGCCGCGCTGGACGACCTTGCCCCGCTCGAGGACGATGATCTCGTCGCAGTCGCGGATGGTGCTGAGCCGATGGGCCACAATCAGGCAAGTGCAGCCCCGGCGACGCAGATTGTCGTCGATGCCCCGCTCGCTGAGCGGGTCCAGGGCGCTGGTGGCCTCGTCGAGCACCAGGATGCTGGGTTCGTTGGCCAGGGTGCGGGCTATCTCCAGGCGCTGGCGCTGGCCGCCGCTGAAATTGACCCCGCCCTCCTCCACCACGCTGTCGTAACCGCCGGCGCGGGCCATGATCTCGTCGTGGATCATGGCGTCCTTGGCCGCTTGGACCACCGCGCGCTCGGAGGCCTGATCGTCCCACAAGGTCAGGTTTTGGCGCACCGTGCCGTTGAATAGCATGATCGACTGGTCGACCATGGCCAGGGAGTTGACGATCAACCGCCGCGGCAGGTTTTGGCGGGGTTGGCCGTCCAACAGCACCTGGCCCGACCACGGCTCCAGCAGGCCGCAGGCCAGCTTGGCGATGGTCGATTTGCCCGAGCCCGAACCGCCGACCAGGGCCGTCCGAGCCCCGGGCCGCAGGGCGAAGCTCAGCTTGTCGATCAACGGCTCGGCCAGGGGGCTGTAGCCGAAACGGATATCGCGAAACTCCAGGTAGCCGGCCAGCTTGCCCGCCTCGGCCGTGGCCGGGGCCCGCTCGGCCCAGGCCTCGTCCTGGGGATAGCGCAGCACATCGTCCAGGCGGCGCATGTCGCCGTCGATCTCCTGCAACGTGCCGCCCAGGCTGACCAGGGCGTTGAGCGGGGCCAAAAACAGGCCCATGATCATCTGGAAGGCCAGCAGCATGCCCATGGTCAGCTCGCCCTCCATGATCGACAGCGCGCCCAGGCCCAGCACCATCACGTTGCCCATGCTGTTGAGCAGGGCCGGGCCCTCGGAGAGCAGCAGGTTGTAGACGCCGAAGCGCTGCTGGGTGTTGATGGTCTTGGCGAAATAGCCCGACCAGCGGGCGAAAAAGTCGGACTCGGAGCCGCCGGCCTTGAGGGTCTCGATGGTCTGCAGGCCGTTCATCGACACGCCCATCAGCCGGCCCAGGTCTTGCAGATAGCGCAGGTTCAAATCCTTGCGCCGCCGCGAGACGTACTTCAGCAAGGCCAGGTTGCCCAGGCCCAGGCAGACGACCATCAATGTCAGCGGCGTGTCGTATTGCAGCATCAGCAAGGCGTAGAAGACCAGGCTGATCAGCCCCAGGATATTGGTGGCCAACTGGCCCGAAAGCAGTTGAGCCACCTTGTCGTTGATGCCCACCCGATAGGCGATGTCGCCGGCGAAGCGCATGGAAAAAAACTTGGAGGGCAGCTTGAGCGCGTGCAACAAAAAGCCGCCCGAGCTGACCAGCGACATCTTGGTCTCCAGGCGCAGGAGCGCCTGCTGTTGCAGCCAGCTCAGCCAGCACTTGATGATGATAGTCAGGCCCATGGCCACCAGCAGCGGCTTGACCCAGTAAGCCAGGCCGGCCACGAGGTATTGATCGACAAAGACCTTGGAAAAAGTCGGCGCCAACAGCCCCGGCGTCACCAAGGCCAGCCCGCAGATCACCGCGAAGCCAAGCGCCGGCTTGGCCCAGCGCAGCCGTTGGCCCAGCGCGCGATAGATGGTGTGGGGGTGGCCGCCCTTTTTGAACTGGGCCGTGAGCTTGAACGACAGGGCCACGCCGCTGTATTGACGTCGGAACTCCTCCAGCGAAACGCTGCGCGGGCCCATGGCCGGGTCGTTGAGGAAGACCTTGTCCTTGCCAAAACCCTCGACCACCAGAAAATGGTTGTAGTTCCAGAAAACGATCAGCGGCAGATCGTGTCCGGCCAAATCGTCGACCTCGGCGCGGTAGCCCTGGGCCTCCAGGCCATAGGCGCGGGCGGCGCGCACTAGGTTGCCGGCCTTGCTGCCATCGCGGGAGACGCCGCAGGCCTCGCGCAGTTCCTCCAGGGGCAGATAAAGGCCGAAATAGCCCAGGACCATGGCCAGGGCGGCCGCCCCGCACTCCACCGCCTCCATCTGCAAGACCGTGGGCGTATGCGCTCTGGCCTTGGTCATCTCGGGTCTATCGCCTCCGCCTCGGGCCTAGAGCCCCAAGAGGCTCTTGAAATAGGGTATGACCAGTTGGATCGGTGGTTGTTCATCGACCACCACCTGGACCGTGCAGACTGTCCCGCTGTAGATTTTTTGCGGCGGGCCCTTTTTGGACGACCACTTGTAGCCGCTGTATGTCCCGCCGTCGCGCTCGAAGGCGGCGTAGACGGTTATCGGCGCGCCTGCCTTGGAGAATTCGCTCACCAACTCCTGGTTTTGCAGCACGGCCATCATGCCCTGGTCGGTGGCCGGAAAGGGGCTGACGTCGGTGACGCGGCCGATCATGTAGCCGTATTCGTCACGCTTGACCGTCGATGGGGTTGTCTCGATGGTCATGCCTTTTTTGATGCGCTTGCCCTGGGCGGCCGGGGCGTAGGCCACCGTCACCAGATCCTTGTCCAGCCGCTCGACGCTGAACAGGGGCGTGCCCACATCCACCTCGGCGCCCACGCGGGCCTTGAGCTCCAGCACGCGGCCGGCGTATTGGCTGATCACCCGTGAACGCAGGCTCAGGTCGCTCTCCAGCAGCTCCAGCCGACCCCGCGATTGCAAGACGCTCAAGTCGCTCTGGGCCAGGTCGCGCTCCTGCTGGTCCTGAAACTTCAGATAGCCTTCTTCCAGATCCTTCAGGTCGACCATGTGCTGACGCTTTTGTTCCTTGGCGCTCATGACCTGGCTTTTGGTGTCCATCAGGGTCTGGCTGGTGATCAGGCCCTGATCCAGCAGCTTTTGCTGGTCGCCGACCCGTTTTTCCAGCCAGTTGAGGCGCACGTCGATATCGTCCATGGCCGCGCGCAAATTTTTGCGTTGCTCGGTGAGCAACTGCTGCTGGAGCTTGTCCTGTTTTTCGTAGAACGCGCCCAGTGTTTGGCGCTGTTTGGTCAACTGGCCCAGTTCCTGGCGGGCGCTGACGATCTGCGCCTGGAGGCTGGGTTGGAACAGCTCGGCCACCACCTGGCCCTGGGCGACCATGTCGCCGGAGCCAACCTTTATGGCCGACACCTGCCCCTGGCCCAGGCTGACCACGTCCAAGACGCCGCCGGGCCTGATCAGCATGCCCACGCCATCGACCTTGGTCGGGATGCGGCCCAGGACGCTCCAGACGATGGCCGCCAGCAACACCAGGCACAGCGCGCCAAGGGCTATCCAGCCGCCGGGGCGGGTCACCTGCAAGAGTTGATCGAGCTGCTCGGGCGAGGAGATGGCGCGGGGGGCCTTGTTTTTGGCGGTGCTATCGTTCACCGGCTGCCGTCCGCTTGGGGTGGGGTGGTGATCGAACCGACGCTGAAGCGCGCGGCGGTGGGATCGCCGGTGATCAGCGTGCCTGTTTCATAGCGTATGCGCGCCACCGCCGTGGCCAGGCGCTGCCGGGCGTCGGCCTCGTTGAGCAGGGCGCTGGTCAACTGATCTTCCACTTGTATCACGGCAAGGATGGTCGAGGTGCCCAATTTCAGTTTCAGGCGCTCATCCTGCACGGCTCGTTGATAGCTGGCCACCGCCTCCCTGGCCAGGCGGACCTGCTGGGCGCTGGCGCGCAGCTCGCGCACGGCCGAGGCCACGCCCAACAAAACCTGCCGCTGGGTGTCGGTCAGCACTATCTTGGATTGTTGCAGCGCGGCCCTGCTGGCCGCCACCTGGCCCCGCGCGGCGGTGTTGGCCGGCGGAAACTCCAGGTTCAACGAACCAACGGCGTTGAGGCCGTAGACGCCGTCGCCCAATGAACGATAATAAGAACTATAGGCTTCGTCCTCGGAAAGGCCGCTGTAGCCGGCGCTGAGGGTCAGGTTCAACTTGGGCTTGAGGCCGTCCAGGGCGGCGACCAGCGTTTCGTTGGCCGATTTTTCCTTCAATTTTGCCGATTTGAGATCGGCCCGGTTGGCCAGGGCCATCTGTTTGAATTTTTCCGTGGCCAGGCCGCCGGCGATGGATTCCACGTCGGCCTGGTAGGGAAAATCGTCCACGGCCACCGGGCCGTCAAAGCCTTGGTCACCCAGCCCCAGGCTGTTGGCCAGGGCTTCCTGGGCCGAGCTGAGGTCGGAGGCCGCCGAGAGGCGTTGGGCCGATTTCAGGTCCAGGTTGGCCCGCAGGTTGGTGATCTCGCTGCGGGGCAGTTGGTCGGCCTCCACCAGGGCCGTCGATTCCTCCAGCAGCTTGGCCGCGCGCTGTTCCGAGTCGGCGTAGACGGTGACGATGGTCTGGTACTCCAGCAGGCTCCAATAGTCGGCCACCGCCGTGTAGACGTTGGCGGCCGCCGCCTGTAGATAGTCTTGCCGCACGCCCTCCAGTTGATATTGGGCGGCTCGCTCCTGGGCCCCCACGGCCCGTTCGCCCAGGCCCTGCAACAATGGCACGATCACCGCGAAGTTGACCGAGGCCTGGCTGGCCGGCAGTTCGGGGTAATCCAGCGTGTCGTGCATGCGCGAGACCGTGACGTTTGGTTGCAGGGTCAGGCCGCTGCGCAGGAGTTTTTGCGCGCCGAGTTGAAACGAGGTGGTGTTGGTGGTCTGGAAGGTGCGGCCATAGGCCTGGCGATAAAGCTGGGCCAGGGGCGTGAAGACATGGCCCTGGGAGATGTTGGAGCTGAGCGTCAGGTCGAAGGCGCCGCGGGTGATGTCCAGCGAGCCCTGGCTGGCGGCCACGTCCTGCTGGGCCAGGCTGATGTTGGCGTTGTTGGCCAGGGTCAGGCGCACGGCCTCGACCAGGGCCAGGGGGCGGGCCGAGGATGGTTGGGCGGCCCTGGCCGGCGGGCCGACGGTCAGCAAGGCCACGGCCAAGGCCAATGGCCAGACCAATCCGCCCTTGTCGCCGCCAAACCAACCCATGCCGTCACTCCAGCCCGCAAAATTAATCAAACCGCGCCCTTTCACACCGGCGCGCTCATGATTCATGGTAGCCAAAGAGACGGGCAAAGTACAATTTTGTTTGCGCGACCGGCGGCCCGCGACGCGAAAAGGCGGGCCCCGTCTCGGAGCCCGCCCGCGGAGCCATCGTGGCCCAGGCTATTGCTTGCGCAGCTCCCGCCGCAGGATCTTGCCGCTGATGGTCTTGGGCAGCTCCTCGCGGTATTCGATCAGGCGCGGATACTTGTAGGGCGCGGTGGTGTTCTTCACGTAGTCCTGAATCTCCTTGGTCAGCGCCTCGGAGGCTTCATAGCCCTTGACCAGCACGACAAAGGCCTTGATGACCATGCCGCGCACGCCCTCGGGATCGGGCGCGCCGACCACGGCGCACTCGGCCACGGCCGGGTGTTCCTGCAGGGCCGACTCCACCTCGAAGGGCCCCACGCGGTAGCCCGAGCTCTTGATGATGTCGTCGCCGCGACCAACGAACCAGAAGTAGCCCTCCTCGTCGCGGTAGGCGCGGTCGCCGGTGTAATAGTAATCGCCCTTGAAAGAGCCGGCCATGGCGTCGTCGTCGAGCCAATATTCCATCATCAGGCCCGGCGGGCGCTGGTCGCCCAGGTACATGGCGATGTGACCCTCGTCGCCCGGGGCCAGCTCCACGCCGTTTTCATCGACCACGCGCACGTCGTGCCCCGGGGTGGGCTTGCCGACGCTGCCATACTTCAACGGCATGAAGGGGTAGTTGGAGAGGATGCACACCGTTTCGGTCTGGCCGTAGAAGTCGTAGATGTCCAGGCCCGTGCCCTCGCGCCAGGCCTTGATCACCTCGGGGTTCATGGGTTCGCCGGCGCTCATGCAGTGGCGCAGGGTGAAGTCGTAGGCCTTCAAATCCTGCTGGATGAGCATGCGATAGACCGTGGGCGGGGCGCAGAAGGTCGTCACGCCGTAGCGCTCCAGGGCCCTGAGCGTGTTCTCGGGGTTGAAGCGGCCCAGGCTCTTGCGCTGGACAATGGCCGCGCCCACGATCATCTGGCCGAAGAGCTTGCCCCAGGCGGCCTTGGCCCAGCCCGTCTCCGAGACGGTCCAGTGCAGGTCGGTGGGTTGCAGGGATTGGGCGTAACGGGCGGTGACCTCGTGGCCCATGGGGTAGGCGTGGCTGTGGCGGACCATCTTGGGCTGGCCGGTGGTGCCGCTGGTGAAGTAAAGCATCAACGGGTCGGCGGTGACCACCTCGCCCAGGACGCCGCGCTCCAGCTTGGCCTTGGCCGCGGCCATCTGGGCGTCGTAGGCGTACCAACCGGGGGTCTTGCCGTCGACGACCATCTTGTGCTTGAGCGTGGGGCACTCGCGGGCCACCTCGTCGACGCGGGCCACGTGGTCCAGGTCGGTGATGACCATCACCGCCTCGGCCCGGTTGACGCGGTAGCTGATGTCCTTGGCCGTCAGCAGCACCGTGCCCGGCATGGGCACCACGCCCAGCTTGAACATGGCGATCATGGCCACGTACCACTGGGGAATGCTGTGCAGGATGATCAAGACCCGGTCGCCCTTTTTCAGGCCCAGGTCGACAAGCACGTTGGCGAAGCGGTCGGACAGGCGGCTCAGCTCGAAAAAGCTCATGTATTCGGCTTGTTCGCCATCCTCGCTGAGGGATAGAAGGGCCAGTTTGGTGCGGTCGGCGGCCCATTTGTCCACCACGTCGAAGCCGAAATTGTATTTTTCGGGAACGTTCCAGTGGAATCCGTTGTAGAGCTGTTCATATGCTGCCGTTTTGCTGGTGTCGAATTGCACTTCAAGCCTCCATGACCGCCGCGGGCCTGTGCGGCGGGGAAAAAGTGTAGGCTCGTGGGGAGCCGTTGGCGGCTCGCCGTGACATCGCGCCGGCCGTTGACCACGCACGGCGCCGATTCAAAAACCCAGGCGCCTACGCTACTTGACGAAGGTGCCGAACGTGGGCAGCACGGTCTTGCCGAAGATATGGTTGTTGAGCACCGCGGCCGAGGTGTAGATGCCGATCCAGCCGGAGACGTAGAGCAGGTAGCCGACCACCGGCTTGAACTCCGGCCCCAGCTTGCCCATGTCCAGCCCCACGATCAGCCACAGGGCGACGTCAAGCAGAATCACCAGGATGAACAGCGGCTTGGGGCTTTTGAGGTAGGCCGGAGTCACCGCGGTGAGGAAGGCCGCGCCGGCCATCCAGCAAAAGCCCTCGACCATGGCCGCCGGCTTGACCGCCCCCAGCACGCCCGAAAGCATCAGGAACTTCATCATCACCGAGATGGCCGCGCCGAACATGAAAAACGCGGCGAAGAAAAGAAACACGTTGCCACCGGTCATGTTGTGATCCTTGAGCTCCATGACGGCGACGGTGTATTGCACTATGCCGCCTCCGACCAGCCACGCGGCCAGCAGAGGCAGCCCCCCCAATTCGACATGACCGTTGAACACCGCGCCGAAGCCGAAGCAGGCGACAGCCAGGGCAGCCAATCCCGCCGGGCCGGGCGAGACGAAAGTGTGTTCCGTCGACATGATCTTCCCCTGTTGTTTGGTTAGCAGGCAAATTCCGTTGCGCCCGGGCTCACGCGCCCGGTCTTTCGTCTGGTCCCGCGGCAGCCCTCCCTCCTCTGCCCGACGGGGCCTTTCGTGATTCAGCGCTGGCTTGTTCAAGCCGGCAAGCCAGCGATCTTCTTGTGCGCCCATTTTATGAGCGAGCGCTCAGTCATAACAGACGAAAAATGTGCCTCCCAACGATGCTCAAGCATTTCACCTGTTAGTTCAATAAATTGGCTGGCGGCCGTATTGGCCTGGCGCTGGCCATTGGCAAGGCGTTAGGCATGTTCCCCCCTGATTTCATGGCGTGTCATGCCCCTCGGCGCTCCACATCCGCAACAACGTAAGACATACGCTAGAATTCCGATCACTATGACGAACATAGCTTAGAATATGCGCTTTCCAACAATCAAGGGGGGTATCGCATTTTTATTGAAACTTATGGCGGAATCCGGAGATTGGCGGCTGAAACGACACAAAACGCGCGCCAGGCGCGCAATTGGTTACAACCGCGACGCGACTTCGGGTAAGATATTTACTAAATACTCCTGCCCCGCAACCGACGTACGCACCCAAGGAGGCGGATATGCAAAACAAAAAGGCCAACTCGGAGTTCACCCTCGAGGAACTGGAGCAAATCTTCGGCACGGCCGATCCCAAGATCCTGTTCTACCGCGACTATTGCCACGACATGAAGGAAGACGACGGCGGCGGCGACAAGGGCCCCGAAAGGTAGGCCGACGCTGTCAGTTGTCGTCGGCGCGCGCCGACGATGAAACCGACGGTCCCGGACGGGCGCGTCTTTTTCGAGCCGACGCCCGGCCGGGGCCTTTTGGCGTGACCGTCACGCTTCATTTGTCCGGCCAGAGGCGACCGTGCGCAGCGACTCGAACACCACCCCCGTTTCCGGGCCAGGCTTTTTGGTGATCAGCCCCAGCCTGGATTGCAACAACGCCTGCATCTTTTGCTATGACAACTACCGCGTCAAAGGCTCGCGCCCGGCCGCCTCGGCCCAGGAGATCGCCGCCGACGCGGCGCGGATGGCGGCCCGCATGGGCGTGGGGGCCGTGGCCGTCAGCGGCGGCGAGCCCCTGCTCTACGCCGAACTGGAGCAACTGACGCGGCTGCTCAAGGCCGCGGGCCTGTTTGTCTGCGTGATGACCAACGGCCGCCTGCTGGCCCGCGCCCAGCGCCTGGAGCGCCTGTTGGAGGCCGGGGTGGATCATTTTCACATCCCGCTGCATTCCGACGACCAGGCCGCGCATGACGCGGTGACCGGCGTCGCCGGCAGTTTCGCCCAGACCGTGGCCGGCCTGGCCAACGTGGCCGAGGTCAGGGCCCGGAGGCCGCTGGGCCTGACCGTGGTTCACGTCATGCACCGGCGCAATTATCGACGCCTGCCCGAGTTGGTCGACTTCGTCGCGGGTTTCGCGCCCGATCACGCGCTGCTTTCCCATTGCATCGTCGAGGTGCAGTCGCCCAGGGAACACCTGGCGCTGCTGGCCCGCTTCGAGGACATCGCCCCCTTCGTGGCCCAGGCCCATCGGGTCGGTCAAGCGCGCGGCCTGCCGGTCTACGTCGAAAACGTCCCGCCGTGCATGATGCGCGGGCGCGAAGCCATCTGCGTGGATTTCCACAAATTCAACCGGTTGGCGGTCGGCGGGTTCAAAGCCGCCGGCGAGCGGGGCGAAGGCGGATTCGAGCCATTCGAGCAATCGATCAAAAGCGGCCAACGCACCCACGCCGACCAGTGCCGACGCTGCGCCATCCAGGACTTTTGCGGCGGTTTTTATCGATCCTACATCGAGGCCATGGGCCAGCCCGACCTGGAGCCATACTCCGTGCAAGAGCTCAGAAGCCGCCAGGCCGCGGCCCGGCAAACATCATAAGGAGCCCGCGTCATGCCCGACGAAAACACCTCGCCCACGCTGGAAAAACACGGCTTCGTCATCGTCGCGCCAGACATGCGCTGCAACAACAACTGCCTGTTCTGCTACGACAAGGACTCGCCCGTGGAGGCGCTGGAGTCGGTGAGCGTGAATGAACTGGTCGAGCGCACCCTGGCCGAGGCGGCCCGTCAGGGCATCCGGCGGGTGGGCGTCAGCGGCGGAGAGCCGACGATCTATCCGGGCATCGTGGACTTTGCCCGGCGACTGCGCGGCCGCGGCCTGGCCACCAGCATCCTGACCAACGGCCGCACCCTCAAGGACGCGGCCTGGCTGGAAGAGCTTTTGGACGCGGGGGTGGATCACTTCCACGTCTCGGTCCATTCCGACCTAGCCCACGAACACGACGCCGTCACCAGGGCCCCGGGCAGCTTCGACGACACACTGCAAGGCCTGTGCAACATCGACCAGGCCCGTCGCCGCCGCCGCCTGGACCTGACCATCGCCCACGTCATGCACCGCCGCAACTATCGGCGTCTGGAGCATTTCGCCCGCTTCATCGCCCCGTTTGGGCCCTACTACGTCCTGCTGTCCTACAGCATCGTCCACCAGGCCTCGCCGGACGATCAGATGAACCTGCTGGCCCCCTTCGAGACGATCATGCCCGAGGTGTTGAAGGCCTGCCAAACCTTCGACGCCCTGGGCCAGAAGGTCTACGTCGACAACGTCCCGCCCTGCGTGATGCGCGGCCACGAACGCATCTGCCTGGATTTCCAGAAAACCAACAACCTCAACATCATCGGCCTGAAGATGCTGGGCCGCTCCGAGGGCAAGCGCTACAAGGCCGTGCGCCAGTCGATCAACAGCCACGAGCGGGCCTTTGCCGCGCAGTGCGCCGACTGCGCCATCCGGCCCTACTGCGGCGGCTTGCTGGGCTCCTACGCCGAGCACTTCGGCCAGCCGAAGCTGCGGCCCTACTCGCCCCAAGAAATCCGCGACCGCCTGAGCGCCGCCCAGGCGGCGGCCAACTGACGGCGCGGCCGATGCGCGAAGCGCCCACGACGGGGCTGGGCTGGCGTCCTTGCGAAAACGCTGACGATGGCTGGCGCGAGAGCCTGCGTTTCGCCCTGTTCGCCGTCTCGCGCCATCCGCGCTCTTTTTTGGTCATCACGGCCCTGGTGCTGGTTTCGACGGCGTTGATCCTGCCCGCGCCGCTGATCTCCAAGGCCGTCGTCAACCTGGTCGTCAACGGCGGCGACCCCGGCCGCATCGTCACCCTGTCGGGCCTGGCCCTGGCGGCGGTGGCCTTCGAGCGCTTTGTCAGTTATTGGCACGGGGTGGTCATCTTCCACCGCTTCCGCTGCCTGGTCCGCGATCTGCGGCGGCAACTTCTGGACCATCTGCTGCGGGTTCCCCTGCCCATTTTGCAACGCCTGGAGCCGGCCAACCTCAGCGCGCGCATCGCCAACGACAGCCAGAGCGTGTTGCAGGCCTTCTATGACGACCTCATTTCGGTCAGCGAAAGCTGCATCACCTCGCTGGCCTGCATGACGGCCATGCTGCTGATCGAGCCGCGGCTGGGCCTGTTGACGCTGGCGGCCGCGCCGGTCTATTTTTTCCTGCTGCAACGCTTCGGCGGCCGCATCCGCGCCCTCACCGACGTTTATTACGACCACGGCGCCGCCAACAACGCGCTGTATTATCACCTGTTGGCCGCGCCGGTCATCGCCAAGATGCACTCCCACCGCTACGTGGTGGAAGGCTACGCCCGCTCCTGCCAACGGGTCATCGCCGCCGGCGACGCCATGATGGGCGCGCGGGCCATGTCCTACGCGGTGGTGCTGCTGATCGGCAACGCCCTGCCGGTGCTGATCCTTTTATTCAGCGCCCTGCTGATCCTGCAAGGCTCGTTCGACCTGGGCTCGTTCGTGGCCTTCACCGCCTTCATGGCCTATCTTTTCCCGGCGTTGCGCCGCGTGGTGGAGTATCTGGTGCGGGCCCAGGGCGGGGCGGTGGCCCTGCGCCGCGTCAACGAGCTGCTGCGCCTGCCCGTCGAGGGGCCGCCCGCGCCCGTGGACGAACGCATCGCCGCCGGCTCGACACTGGCCCTGCGCGAGGTGGCCTTTGCCTACGACGAAAACGGCGACGGCGGCCGGGGGGCCATCGGCGGGGTGAACATGTTGATCCGGCGCGGTGAACCGGTGGGCGTGATGGGCCGCTCCGGCGCGGGCAAGACGACGCTTCTGAAAATCATCGCCGGGCTCTACGAGCCGACGGCCGGCCAGATCACCATCGACGGCCGGCCCGTGGCCGCCGACGCCCGCCGCCAATTGAGCGCCTACGTGGAGCAGGAGCCCATTATCTTCGCCGATTCGCCCATCGAAAACGCGCGCCTGGGCCGCGACGACATCTCGCCCGAGCAGGCCCGCCAGGCCCTGGCGGAGGTGGGCCTGGCCGATCTGCTTTCGCCGGGGGCGGCCATCGAGCAAGACGGGGCCAACCTCTCGCTGGGCCAGAAAAAGCGCATCGCCCTGGCCAGGGGCCTGCTCAAAGGCGCGGCGGTCATCGTCATCGACGAACCCACCGCCGGCCTGGACGCCGACAACGCCGCCAGGGCCATGGCCCTCATCGGCCGCCTCTGCGCCGACCGCTTCGTCGTCATCGTCTCGCACACCATGGACGTGATGGACCACTGCCGGCGGCTGTACCTGGTCGAGGACGGCCGCGTGCGCGAGGTCTCCCCGCCGCCACGGGCGGCAATCATCGCCGAGGACGCGCCATGCGCCTGAGTTCGTTGACCATCTCGCGCCAGGCAAAGGGCCGGACCATCCTGCTCAACTGCGCCAACGGCTGCGTGGACCTGTTGCGCGCCCCGCTGGTCGGCCCCGACGGCCGCCTCCGCGCCGACCGCCCGCCCGAGGTGACGGCGGCCCTGGCCCGGCGCGGGCACCTCACCGCCCTCGACCACCGCCAGGAGATGACCCTGCTGCGGGATTACGCGCGCCTTCTGGTGTTGCAAAACCGCTGGCTGCAACGGCGGAGCGGCTACGTGATGCTGCTGCTGTCCTACGCCTGCAACTTCGCCTGCGACTATTGCTACCAAAAAGACATCCGCCACGCGGTCGGCGGGCGTCGTTTCGGCCCGGCCGAGATCGACCTTTTTTTTGACGACCACGCGCCAGCCCTTTGCCCCGACGCACCGCCGGAAAACATCTGCTATGTGCTCTACGGCGGCGAACCGTTGACGCCGGCCAACCGCCCCGCCGTGGAACGAACGCTCTTCAGGGCCGGCCGCGCCGGCTCGACGGTGGAGGCGGTGACCAACGGTTATCGCCTGGAGGCGTACCTCGACCTGCTGGGCCGGGGGCCGGGGCGCATCGCCAAGTTGCAGGTCTCCTTCGACTGCGATCAAAGCCTGCACGACCGCCGCCGCGTGACCCTGTCCGGCGGGCCCACCTTCGCCACCGTGCTGGAAAACGTCGTCCGCGCCGCCCAGACCGGCGTGGCCATCCAGGTGCGGGCCCACATGCATCAGGGCCGGGCCGACGCCCTGCATTCCTTTTTGGCCACGATGGAGGCGCGGGGCCTGCTGGCCGCCGACAACGTCACCGTCTATCTTTCGCCCATCAAGCACGATTTCGCGGACCAACGCGACGAGCCCCTGGCCGAGAGCTGCCTTTCGGCCCGCGAGCTGGCCGCCCTGGCCCCCCTGGCCAACTCCGCCGTGACCAGACGCCAACGCTTGCTGGCGCGCCTGCTGGCGGCCACAACCGGCCCCGGGCCGGCCAACACGGCCTTTTGCATGCGCTGCAAGGAAAATTGCTACGTGGTCGACCCCTTGGGCGGCATCTACGCCTGCTACGAGGAAGCCGGCCGGCCGGAGCTGCGCATCGGCGCGCGCCGGGGCCGGGCGGTGGAGTTTTTTCCGCGCCGGCGGCAAACCCTGGACGAAAACATCATCGCCCCCGATCCGGCGGAGATGGACCCCCTGGCCCTGATCACCGGCGGCCAGTGCGCCATGACCTCGCGGCGCATCGCCGCCCAGGGCCTGGCGGACACCAGGCCGGAGGCCGACCGGGAGTTGGTGGGCCAAGCGCTGGAGCTGGCCATCGACGATCATCTGGCCCAACAGGGGCCGGAACCGGTCACGGCCCATCTGGCCATCAACTACGCCGACGACGGCGACCGCTCCCTGCCAAGCCTGATCGGACGCCTGGCGCCCTTTGGCCAACGGCTGGAGCGAGCCCTGTCCGCCGGCCGTCACTGAGGAGCGAACGCCAATCATGGGCTCGGCCATCGTCAACAAGGTGCGGCTGCTGACCATGCAGCCCACCAGCGCGTGCAACCTGCGCTGCCGCTATTGCTACCTGGGCCGCCACAAGGGCGCGGTCGTCATGGACCTCGCCGTGTTGCGCGCGGCCCTGGCCAGACTGGCGGCCGAAGACCTCCTGGGCCCCGAGTTGACCATCTCGTGGCACATGGGCGAGCCGCTGACCGCCGGCAAGGACTTTTTCCGCCAGGCCTTCGCGCTGACCGAACGGATGCTGGGCGGCGCGACCCGCCTCGGCCACAGCATCCAGACCAACGGCACGCTCATCGACGACCAGTGGGCCGCCCTGTTCGCCGAACGCGACGTCAAGGTGGGCCTGAGCCTGGACGGCCCGACCGCCGTTCACGACGCCAACCGCGTCCTGCCCGACGGCTCGGGCAGCCACGCCAGGGTCATGGCCGGCCTGGACTGCCTGCGGCGAAGCGGAGTGCGCCCCTCGATCATCTGCGTGGTCAACCAAAGCTCCATCGACCGCGCCGAGGAACTGCGCGATTTTTTTCGGGCCGAGGGGCTCTGGCGGATCAACTTCAACATCGAGGAGATCGAAGGGGCCCACGAGCGCTCCTTCGTCAAAAGCGACGCCGACTGGCGGGAGCGCTATCGCCGTTTCCTGGCCGTCTTCCACGCCGCCGGCGTGGCCGTGCGCGACCTGGAAAACGTCAAATCATGGCTGGCCGACCGGCGGCCGCGAGCGGCCGGCGCGGCCCTGCCGCTGCATCACCTCTCCATCGACGCCACGGGCGGATTTTCCAGCTTTTCGCCGGAACTGCTGAGCGCCAGCCATCCGGCCCACGGCGATTTCATTTTGGGCAATGTGACCAGCGACGCCATAGCCGCGGCCATGGGGGCCGCCAAAGGCCAGCGCCTGTGGGCGCAGATCAAAAAAGGCCTGTTGCGCTGCAAGGCCGAATGCCCCCACTTCGGGCTCTGCGGCGGCGGCTACCCATCCAACAAGCTCTTTGAAAACGGCTCGTTCGACAGCGCCAGGACCACCGCCTGCGAGGCGGGGATCATCATCCCCCTGGCGGTGGCCTCCCACGCGCCGGCGGTCGATGCGGCCCATGGCCGTGGCGCTCCTTCATATTTTTAGTTGCAACAAATCGGGGCTTGTCGCAAGATATCGTCAGCATGTCAAGTATGCCAAGGAGATGTCATGTCCTCGGATAATATGGCGCATTCCAGCGCGTGGGCCAAGGTCGTGGCCAAGGCCTGGGCCGACGAGTCTTACAAAAATAAGCTGCTCAGCGATCCGGCGGCGGTGCTGCGCGCCGAGGGCTTGGCCATCCCCGAGGGCGTGCGCCTGACGGTGCTGGAAAACAGCGCCACCCAGATCCATCTGGTGCTGCCGGTCGCGCCCAGTGACGCGGCCGACCTGGAAGACGCCGCCCTGGGCGAGCGCCTGGCCGCCGTAATCTAGCCGCGCCAGTCGACCGCATCAGAGCCGCGCGGTTGACGGTGCGGGAAGACACCCCCCGAGCTGACCCATCTGGCGCTGCCGGTGATGCCCATCGACGCCGAAGGCCTGGACGAGGCGGCCCTGAGCCAACGCCTGGCCCCTTATTGAGAACGCCGCGCGGCGCATGAGGGCCGATTGACCCGCCGGCGGCGCACGCTTCCGTCACGCGCCGTTGCCCGTCCACGCCCAGGGCGGCCCGTCGCGGCGAGGTAGTTGTATTATTTCGGCTTTGCCCTCCGGCCGCCTTGGCTGGCCCAAGCCCGAACGGACGTTGCCCGGCCCCGCCTCCCGCAAAACGCCCGCAACCGAGGATCGCCGCCCCATGGACGTGTCGCCTTTTGAATGCCGGCCCCGCGAACTCGACATCGCGCTCACCGGTCGTTGCAACCTGTCGTGCGCCTTTTGCTATCAGGGCCGGCTCCAACGGGAGGGCCAGCGACCCGCGCCGGAAGAACAGGTTCTGGGCCTGATCGACTGGGCCGAGGACAACGACGCGCCGGTGGTCCGCTTCACCGGCGGCGAGCCCACCCCGCACCCCAGCATCGGCTTTTTTGGCAACTACGCCCGCGCCGGGCTGGAACAGCGCCACGGCAAGCTGGTCGATTACCTGTCCACCGCTCCGTCCGCCCTCGGGGCGTGACGTCGCCAAGCCACGGGACGCCCACCTTGACCGCCAACGCCCAAGCCGTGCGCCTCGAATTGCCGCCCAGGCATGAACTGCTGCCGCTGGCCGAGGACGTCCTGCGCCGCCTGGCCGCGCATAGCCAGCTCGGCGCGGCCCTGACCGATATGTTGACGGGGGCGGTGCTGGAGGTCTGCGAGGAACTGCTGCGCGCCGGCCAGGCCGCCGGCGTCCAGCGGCCCTTCGAACTGATATTGCGCTTCGACGATCAGGCCGCCGACGTGGCTATCGCCTACGACGGCCGCATCCCGCTCAACCCGCACCTCACCGAGCCTTACGAAGTGCCCGCCGCCGACGCGGGTCTCGATGGCGTCAACATGGACACCCTCTGGCTGCACCTGATCAAACACCGCATGGACCGAGTATTTTTCGAGGTTAACGGGCCGGAAAGCCGGCTGCGCATGATCAAATACCGACGAGGCCAAGGCGAGGAAACGCGGCTGTGGTTCCTGGGCATGACCCCGGCCCCACGCCAAGGGCTGCACGTGCAGTTCTCCGGCCCGGAGCGCGCCCCCACGGCGGTGCTGCTGCACGACGCCGACAGCGGCAAGGTCTTTCGCTTCGAGGGGGTGGAGGCCAAGGCCATTAGCCTGATGAACGGCCAGCGGAGCATGTACGACATCTACATGCGCTGCGTGGAGGAGGCCGGCCCCGTCTCGCCCCACCGCCTGGGCGCGCTCTATGAGGCCCTGGAAGCGGCCGGCATGCTGGCCGCCGCCGACGAACGAGGCAAACCGACGACCGCGCGTCACTGGCTGTGGCGCCTGGCCAACCCCATGTTTTCCATCCCCCACGCCGACGCGGTGGCTGAAAGGGCCCACGCCTGGCTGCGCCCGCTGATCAGCCCGTTGGGGGCGCTGATGTTGTTGACCGTCGGCCTTTCGGGGACCATCCCCCTGTGGCGCATCCTGAACCACCTGGGCCAGAGCGGCCTGCCCGACCTGGAGCGCCTGATCGTGCTCCATCCGTCATCGCTGCTGACGGCCTACGCCCTGCAAATGGTCATGGTGGCCTGCCATGAACTGGCCCACGCCGTGGTCTGCAAGCACTTCGGCGGCCGAGTGCCCCGCATGGGCATGATGCTTTATCTGGCCATGTTCATTTTTTATTGTGACACCACTTCGTCCTGGGGCTTCCCCCATCGCTGGCAACGCATCATGGTCTCGCTGGCCGGGCCGCTGGTCACGTGGGCCTTTCTGGGCGGCGGCCTTTGGGCGGCCGATCATTTCCTGGGCGCGGGAACGTTCTGGGAGCCGGTCTTTTTGCTGTCGTGCCTGCTCCTCGCCTTCAGCCTGATCATGAACTTCAACCCCTTCATCCGCATGGACGCCTATTACATGCTCATGGACTGGAGCGGCGTCAGCAATCTGCGCGAAAAGTCCTTCCGCTTCATGGCGCGGGAGCTTTTCGGGCGCTGGCTGCCCGGTCGGCCCCAAAAGCGGCCGTACGGCACGCGGCTGAAGGCGATCTTTTGGGTCTACGGCGTGTTGGGCGCACTGGTGACGGTGGCCCTGTTCATTCTGCCGTTTGCCTATTTCGCGCGCCTGGCCATGGAGGATGGGCCCCACGGGGGCCGCGTGATCATGGGCTTGGCGGCCCTGGTCCTGGCTCTGTTTGGCCTGGGCCACAAAGCCTTGAAAAGGTTGCGCCGCCTGCGGCATCGCGCATACAAAATCAAATGACGCCCCGACGATCGCGCCAATAGGCCGCGCCCCGCGCGAGCGGCTGACGGACGCCAGGCGGACGGCCGGATTTGATCACAGCGAGGCCACGGCCCGTGCTAAAATTTGTTGGAATACGTAGCGCGCGCTACCGCCCAAAGGTGTTCACCCCATGACCTTCAACGCGGCAAAGTTGCCGATCGTCCTGGTGTTTGCCCTGTGCCTCTTCCCGGCGCCACCCCAGGCGGCGGATCAACACGCCATGAGCGTGACGGCCGGCTTCGCATCCCGCGACTTGGCCCCCCACATGGATTACCTCCTGGACCCCAAAGGCGACTGGAGCGTCCAACAGGCGGCCGAGGCAAGGGGCTGGCGGCCGCTAGCCGGCTTCACGCTGAAAAATGACCAGCCCGATGCGGTGACGTGGTTTCGCCTGGGCCGGGCAAGCGCCGACCGTCACTCGACTCTGTATCTGGAAATCTGCACCCATCAGCCCAAGAACGCCACGGTCTACGCGCCGGTCAAAGGCGCGCCCGGAGGATACATTGGCCTCAAGGCCGGTTGGGGCGGCGGGGGCGAAAACGACGAGTTGGGCTTCATCAGCACGGTGGTGGCCCTGCCCCGCGACCTGGACGACAGCCGGCCCCTGCTCCTGCGCTGGGACGACCCGTTCATCACCGAACCGCGGCCCGTCCTCTATGGGCAAGATGCGTTCCTGACCATGTCCTGGAACACCGCGGCCCTGAAATTCGCCATTTACGGCGTCATGGCGGCCATGATCCTCTACAACCTGGTGATCGCTCTCTTCCTGCGCGACCGCGCCTATTTCATGTACGTCCTCTACATGTTCGCCATGCTGCTCTACCAGGCCGTCGTGCGTGGCGAGATCAAAATCATCAGCTTCAACGCCTATCAGGCGCTCTACCCCATGGTCTTGTTGCTCTCCACGACCACGGCGGTGCTGGGCATGCAATTCGCGCGGACGTTCCTGACCACCAAAATCAACCTCCCCCGCCTGGACAAAGCTCTGCTCTTGCTGATGGCGCTGTTTCTGACGTTGGTGGCCGGCATGGACCTGCTCGGCTTCAAGCCGCAGGCCAACACGGCCTCGTTCCTGATCACTCCGCTGATGATCCCGACCGTTTTGGGCGCGGCGTGCCTGCGCATCCGTCAGGGCTTCGGCGCGGCCCGTTATTTCTTTCTGGCCTGGACCGTGCTGTCGCTGGGGGTCCTGGCCTACCTGCTGTACGGCCTGGGATACCTGCCGTCGTCGATGTTGACGGTCCACGCCGCGGGCCTGGGCGCGGCCGCCGAGTCGGTGCTGTTGTCCCTGGCTCTGGCCGACCGCATACGCGGTCTCCGAGTCGACCGCGAGGCGCTCCTCGAACGCCAACGCGGCCTGGCCCACCAAGCCGTCACCGACGAGTTGACTGGGCTCTACAATAAACGCTATCTGCTCGGCGACCTGAAAGAATCCGTCAAACGCGCGGCCCAAGGCGGCCAACCGCTCTCGGTGGCGCTGTTTGACGTGGACCATTTCAAAAGATTCAACGACTCCTTTGGCCACCCCAAAGGCGACGAAGTGCTGGCCGCCATGGGCCACGACATTCGCGGCTGCGTGCGCGATGGCGACAAGGGCTGCCGCTATGGCGGCGAGGAATTCGTCGTCATCCTGCCCATGGCCGGCCTGGATCAGGCCCTGGCCGTGGCCGAACGCGTGCGCGGCGCCATCGCCCGCCGCCGATTCGCCGTGGACGCCGATCAGTGGGCCAGCGTAACCGTCAGCGCCGGCGTGGCTTGTCTGCGGGCAGGCGAAAACGCGGCCGAATTGCTCGACCGGGCCGACAAGGCCCTCTACGTCGCCAAACGCGCCGGACGCGATCGCACCGTGGTGGCGGAGTGAGTGCGATCCGCCACGCGAAACGCGAAAACCGGCGTGGCTGTTGGCGGCTGTTCGTGGGTGCATGGCGGCTGCTGGCTGCGGAGGCTTAAGAGGTTGTTCACTCGTTTCCAGAAGTAGAGACTGGTGATTGCTGAAGCCACGGTCCTGGCTGGATGTCCGCATGAACAACCCCCACCATGATGCCCGAACGGTGGCGTTTGGTCGAGAGCTGATAGTCAAAAGAGTTTGTCAGGAAGGGATGACGACCTCGGAGGTGGCCCGGCAACTGGGGATCAGCCGGCGCACGGCCTACAAATGGCTGGCCCGGTATCGGCAAGGCGGTCCGGCGGCTTAGGATAATCTCTCCAGTCGGCCGCGCCGCAGGCCGCCGTTTGACCGCAAAGGGCCGAGCCCGGCCGGCCCCATCTGTTTGTTACCCATGATCGCGTGGTGAGCGCGCTAATTGATGGTCCAACCCGGCGACCATTTTTCCACGTCCTTGGCGGTCAGCACATCGACCTTGGCCCCTTGAAACTCCTCGGTGACTTGGCCCAGATCTTCTTCCAGATCGCCCTCGACGCACAGGGCCGCCGCCTGCACCACGGCCAGATCGCCGGCATCGGCCAGCCACAGGCCCCGAGACTCGGCTTCCAGGAGCCGGCGCGTTAGCTCCTCAAGGGCGTAGGGGTTGGCGGCGCGCAGCCACTCCATGGTCTGCTTGTCCCGCAGAAAGCGCTCCACCACGCCGTCGAACACCCCTTTGTCCACTTCTTTGCTGGTGGCCGACCATTTGAACAGGTTGTTGACCTTGCCCGAGACCTCCGCCGCGCCGCTGTAGCCGTGTTTTTTCATCTCGGCCAGCCAGGCCGGGTTGAACAGCTTGGCCCCCAGGGCGGCCTTGAGCCCGGTCTGAAAGTCGTCGACCTGGTATTTGCCCGAGGTGTTGTTGGCGCTCCAGTACAGCTTGGTGTTGCGACCGCCGATGGTTCGCGCGGCTTGGGCCATGCCGCCCTGGTAGGAGGCGAAGCAGCCGCAGTCGACCATGTCGTATTCCGGTGAATATTGCTTCATGTAGGCCACGTCGAGGTTTTTGATGTGCCCGGCGTAGACTTGGCGAGCCTCGGCCCCGTATTCGCCCCCGGCATAGGCAAAGCCGCCCCAGTTGACATACACCTCGGCCAAGTCGGCGTCGTTCTCCCAGGCGCTGGCGTCCAGGGCCAAGCCCACGCCGATGCCGTAACTGCCCGGCTGGGACGAAAACACGCGGCAGGCGGCCAGTTTGATCAGCTTTTCATCGCCCATGGTCGCGTCGGCGTCTTGGCGCAATTCGGCCAGGCGCTCGCGGTTGTGCTTGAGCACGTAGTTGCGGTCCTCGGGTTCGTCCAAGGCGCCCACGGCGTCGACGGCCTGGTCGATGAGTTCCAGAAAGTTGGGCAGCATGTCGCGGACGATGCCGCTGGTCTGCACCAACACGTCGACCCTGGGCCGTTTGACCGGCTTGCCGTCGATCTCCACGGTCAGCTCGTCCAGGGCCACGGTTTGGATGCCGATGGTCACGCCCCGACTGTCCCACCTGGGCCGCGCGCCGATCAGGTGCAGGATTTGGCTGAGAATTTCGCCGTCGGACTTGAACCCGTCCATGCTCCAGAGATTTTGGCCGACGCTCTCGGGGAAGCGGCCTTCCTCGGCCATGTATTTGGCCAGAATCTCATCGGCAATGCCCCGGCCCACCTCCCAGGCCGCCGCCGAGGGTAGGGCCGTGGGGTCCATGGCGTGGAAGTTGCGGCCCGTGGGCAGGGTCTGGGTCTTGCCCAGCATCAGCGACCCGGCCAGGCCCGGTTCGATGTAGCCGCCCTCAAGGAACTTGATCACCTGGGGTATTTCCCGGCTGGCCATGCCAATTTTTTCGGCCACATCCCGTGACCATGAGCCCAGTTTTTGCCCGGCCTGGTCTTCCAGGGTTTGGTCGGCCAACAGCCCCTGGATGAAATCCACCCTGTTATCGAAGTCGTCGGCCCGGCCCGCCGCCTCCAGGGCCGCGGCCAAGTCGGGCAGGCCCTCGCCGGGCCGGGCCAGGATGGAGGCCAGCATCTGGGCGCGGCCTTCACGCTCGGGCGGCTCGCTGAGCACGTGCAAGCCCAAGGGGCACAGGGCCAAACGCGAAAGTTCCATGACCCGGCGAGCGGTGTCCACCACCCTTTCAAAATTTTTGCCATCGTAGCCCGCGGGCGTCAGGGCCAGCTTGGTCATGATGGGCGTCATCCGCTGGCGCAGGGCCTCTTGGCGTTCCGTATCACCCATGTCCACGGCCTTGGCGTATTGCGCCAGCATTTCGGCCAGCTCCAGGCTTTGGTCGTCCTGGGGCGAGGGCACGTGGATCGGCGTGAGATAATCGACCAGCACGGCCCTGGCCCGCCGCTTGGCCAGCAGGCCCTCTCCCGGCACATTCATTATATATGGATATATGTTGGGCAACTCGCCCAGGCTGATCTCCGGGTAGCATTGGTGGCTCAGCCCCGCCCGCTTGCCCGGCAGAAACTCCAGGGCGCCCTCGGAGCCCATATGCACCACCGCGTCGGAGTTGTCGCGGATGTATTTGTACACGGCCAGCCAGTGGTGGGGCGGCGAGATGGCCGGGTCATGCAGGATCCGGCAGACCTCGCCGTTGCACTTGGCCCCGTAGCAGCCACGCTTGGGCTGGACCATGACGTGGGTCTTGCCGAACTTGACCCCGGTGATCAGCAGCACCGGCTCGCGGCCGTCTTCCCGCAAGACCATGCCCTCGCCGGGGAACTCGCCCCAATCGTCGTTGACCTGACGCTTGATGGTCGCGGGCAAGGAATCGAGATAGGGCAGGTATTCAGCCGCGCCCATGCGGTAGACATCGCCGCCCTTGCGGGCGATTTCGTCCACGGTGGTCCAGCGGAATTCGCTGATGGCCTTGCGACCGAGGATCAAATCCTTCAGGGCCTCGCCGCTGGTGGGCGCATCGCCCACGTCATAGCCTTCCTGGCGCATGGCGTTTAGCAGCCGGGCCGTGCTTTCAAAGGCGTCCAACCCGGCGGCGGTGGCCACTGTGGCCTCGGCGCCCTTGCAGGGCGGGTTGTGCAAAACCACGGTGACGCGCTTTTGGCTGTTGGGCGTCAGGCGCAGGGCTCGCCAACCGAGCACCCGGCGGCACATGGTCTCCATGCGCTCGCGCACGGGCGTGAACTCCCTGACGCCGTGGCGGTCTTGGCCTGGTTCGGCTGGCGTCTGGGCCGCCAGCACCGCGGGTTCGATGGCCCCGGCCAACTCGGGCTGGCTGATGGCGTAGGTCAGGCTGTGGTTGCCCACGCCCTCGGGGCTTTCCAGCCATTCCTCGGGCGTCACGCCATGGAGTCGGATAAGCTGAAACACCGGCGTGTTAAGCTCTTCCAGCAGGATCGTTTCATCGGGGCGGTTGAGAAAGCGGCCCGAGGCGAAGTTGCACACCGCCGCCAGTTGATCGCCCACGGCCCGCACCAGGCCGATCCAGGGATAGCGCTCTGGCAGAGGCCGTTGTCCGTCGCCCACGCCTTCGGTGAACACGCACATGGGGGCCAGGCCATGGCGCTGGATCATGCGCGCCAGTTCATCGACGTCGGCCAGGTTTTGCTCCACCAGCGAGCCGTAATAGAACATCACGGCCACCACGTTTCGCTCCACCTTGACGCCTTGTTCGGCGGCCAGCCAGTCAAGGTAGGCTTTGGCGTCGTCAAAGGTTTGTTCGGCGTCGGGATGGTAGACGCCGTGGGTGGTCACCGGTTCGGGGGCGGCGTACTCCACCGCCCGGCCCAGGGCCGCGCAGAAATAACGGATGCCCATGGCGTAGTTGCCCTGGTGGGCCTTTGCCAGATAGCCCAGCAGGGCATGGCGCACCTCCGGGCCGAAGGTGTCAAAATCGTTGGGTATCTCTGGAACGACGCCCACTCGCTTGGGTATCTGGCGGCACAGGTCCATGATCAGGCCAAAGCCGTTCATCTCTGGACCGGAGCCAAGAATAACCGCGTCCGGCGCGCCATCGGCCAGCCTTTGCTCCCACTGCTCCTGGTTGACAAAGGGCCACAACTCCAGTTGAACGCCTTCGGCGGCCAACTCGTCGGACACCCTCCGCCAGGTGCGGCTGTTGAACATCCAGCCATGGATCATCACGATACGCATTTTTCACCCCCCTTGCCGGTGCTGGCGTTGGGCCTGGCCGCTCCGAAGTCGGTCGTTAGATGTTGGCTTCTTCCAGGTCTCCCTCGGCCTCCAGAAACAGCCGCTCCAGTTTTTGCTTGGTTTCGTCGTCGGCGTCCCACATGCCCCGGCTGATGGCCTCCAGAAGCCTCTCGGTGATGTTTTGCAGGGCATAGGGGTTGACCTCCTTGAGCCAATCGCGCATGCGCTGGTCAAAGGCGTATTTTTCAGCCAAGCCCTGGTACATCCAGTCTTCCATGACCCCGCTGGTGGCGTCCCAATGGAAGGCGATGTCCACGGCGCGCGACAGATCCCCCGCGCCCTTGTAGCCGTGGCGCATCAGGCCCTCGATCCACTTGGGGTTGAGCACCCGCGAGCGGAACACGTGCTTGGATTCCTCCTGGATCGAGCGGTTCTTGACCCTGTCCGGGTCGGAGGCGTCACCGGAATAAGCCCTGGGCTGGACGCCCGAGGCCATCTTCACCGCGGCCACGAAACCGCCGAAGTAGGCGTTGTAGTCGTCGCTGCTGAGCAGGTCGTATTCCCTGGAGTCTTCGTTTTTGACCACCAGGTTGATGTCTTTGAGGCGGCGGCGGAAATTTTCACGGCGATCCAGGCCATAGGACTGCTTGCCGTAGGCGTAGCCGCCCCAGGTCACGTAGACGTCGCCCAGGTCGTCGCTGGTTTTCCAGGCTTTGGCGTCGATGGCCGCGGCCACGCCCGCGCCGTAGGCCCCCGGCGGATCGGAGTAGACCCGGAAGCTGGCCTCGCGCCAAGCCTGTTGGGCGTCCAGGCCCCGCTGCTCCAACTCCTTCATCTCCTTGATCACGTTACGCCGCAGAAAGTTGCTTTCAGGCGGCTCGTTGAGGGCGGCCACCATGCCGGCGGCCTCATCGAGCATCTCCATCAGGTTGGGGAAGGCGTCGCGGAAAAAGCCCGAGGTGCGGAAGGTGATGTCCACCCGCGGGAAGCTCAGTTCGTTGACCGGCGTCACCGCAAGGCCTTCCACCCGGCCGTTCTTGGCGTTCCAGACTGGTTTGAGGCCCATCAGGTACAGGGCCTCGGCGATGCATTCGCCCTGGGTGCGCATGTTGGGGCTGCCCCAGATGACCATGCCCAGATTGTCCGGCGGGCCGCCGGTTTCACGCTTGTAGCGCTCCACCAAGTCGTCGCCCAGTTGTTTGCCCACCCGCCAGGCCGTGGGCGAGGGCAGCTTGTAGGGGTCCACCGAACAAAAGTTGCGCCCCGTGGGCAACACATCCACCCGGCCCCTGGTGGGGCAGCCGCTGTTGCCCGGCCCCACGAAGCCGCCGTTCAGGGCGCGCAGCACGGCGTCCAGTTCCTCGTGGGTGCGGGCCACCCTGGGCAGGGCCGTCTCCGTCAGGAATTCCAGCGCCAGCTTGATATCGCCCTCGCGGCCCTGGGCCAGTCCCCCGGCGTCGCGCCCCGCAACGGCCCCGGCGGCCAGCTCCAGGCAGCGGTTGTGGATTTCTTTCAGGGCCACGGCGTTGGTGGCGAAGCGGCCGGTGCGATCGGTTTTGCCCCGGTTTGCAAAGATGTAATCGTAGTCATAGCCCCAGTCGGCGGCCACGGCCTCGCGCAGGGATGGCGTGTCGCCGTTTTTCAGGCGCATCAGTTGGGTGGCCAACTCCACCAGGCCGTCGCCCACGGGCGCCTGGCCAAAGATGTGCAGGCCGTCGGCGATGGCCGTGTCGGAGACCTCGCTGAGGTAGGAGTGCAGTTTCTCCAAAAAGCCGTCAAAGTCGGCCAAGGCCTCGTCGCGGCTCAGCTCCAGGTCGCTGTCCAGGTTGGCCTTTTCCACGTGTTCCCAAAGTTCCTTCCGGGCCACGGGCAGTCGGGTGGGGTTCATGTCCTTGGTGTGCTGATAGCTAAGCACCAGTTCGTCGATCTTGGCCAACTCCTCGTAGGTGTCGGCGTTGGTCATCACCGGGATCAGGTGATCGACCAGGCAGCAATAGGAACGGCGCTTGGCCTGGGTGCCCTCGCCGGGGTCGTTGACGATGTAGGGATAGATGTTGGGCATGTCCATGATCGACAGCTCGGGATAGCAGCGCGGC
Source organism: Desulfarculus baarsii DSM 2075 (assembly GCF_000143965.1). Taxonomy (GTDB): domain Bacteria; phylum Desulfobacterota; class Desulfarculia; order Desulfarculales; family Desulfarculaceae; genus Desulfarculus; species Desulfarculus baarsii. The sequence goes on from NC_014365.1 coordinate 2,798,762, forward strand.
CCCAGGCCCACGCTCTTGCCGGGCAGCCACTCCAGGGAGCCGTGCTTGCCCACGTGGATCACCGCGTCGGCCCCGAACACGTCCCTGATCCAACGGTAGTGGAACAGGTAGTGATGGCTGGGCGACAGGTAGGGATCGTGGATTTTTTCCGGCTGCTCGATGAAGCCCCGCGGCGGCTGCACGCCCACATACACGTTGCCGTTGATCAGGCCATTGATCAGCACTTTACCCTCGTGCACGAAAAGCTCGCCGGGGCTGGGGCCCCAGTCCTTGGCCATGTGCGCCTGATTTTGCGGGGGCAGTTCGGCGGCCCAAGGCCCCAGGCGCTCGGCCCCGGCCTGATCGGCGGCGCGCGCGGCCATCTTGTCCATGCTCAGCCAGCGCTGGTCCACGGTTAGCCCGCCGACCATGGCCTTGGCCAGGGACTCGGCCTCTTCAAAGGTGTCGTCGACCACAAAGCCTTCCCGCTTCATCCTGGCCAAGAGGCGGCTGACGCTGGCAAAGCTGTCCAGGCCGGCGGCGCAACCGATCTTGTCGTTGCGCGGCGGGTAGTTGTGGAAGATGATGGCCACTTTTTTCTCGTGGTTGGGCTTGAGGGCCAGCTTGGCCCAGTTGCGGGCCAGGCGCACTATCTTGGCCACCCGCTCGGCGATGGGCTCCATGCGGGTGATCATGGCCCCGGTGATGGGGTCGCGTTTGGTCTGCTCCCTGGTGGCCGCCGGCACGCTGATCAGGTTGCCGTCGAACTCCGGCGCGGCCACCGACAGGCTCACGTCCATGGGCGACAGGCCCTGGATCGTCTCGTCCCATTGCCGACGATTGTTGAAGGTGCTGATGGCCTGAATCACCGGCACGTTCAGCTCGGAAAGCACGCCGGCCTCTTTGGGCAGGTTCAGGTTCAGGCTGAAATGCATGGGGCTGATCATGACCTGGATCAGGGTGCGGCCATCGCGACGGTAGTAGTTGTCGAAGATCCAGCGCATGTCCTTGACGTCGAGGATGGGGTCGGGATAGCGCCGGTGGTAGCAACAAATGGGGATGGCCCCTTGGGCCTCGATCTCGTCGACCATGGCGTCGACGTGGTCCAGGTTGGAGTCCAAAAGCAGGTATTGACCAAACCAATAACCAAGCACCGGCCTGGTCGGATTCAGCAGATCCTCCAGCCCCAGACCCAGGCCTGCCAGGTATTGCTCCAGGGTCTCGACGAGGCCCAGCTTGGGGTGATAAAGGCCCTGGCAGGGCTGTTCCTTGGGCGCTTCGGCGGGCAGGCCGGCCTCGGTTTTTAGTAGGCCGAGCCAGTTTTCCTCGCCGCCAAACTTGAGGTAATAAATCTTTTTCTTGAATGGCTCCGTGGCGAAGTCCGGGCAGAAGTGCCGGGCCAGTTCGGTTTCCTCTTCATCCGAGGGGTGGATGAACAGCTTGACGCCCTGGGCGGCCTCCATCAGCCTGTCGAAAAACGGGCAGGAAGTCTTGCCGCCGTGCAGGATCACGATGAGCGAGTCGGCTTGCCTCACCAGATCAAGAAATATGCCGATCTGCTTTTCGTCGAACAGATCCTCGCCGCCCCTGGCGCTTACCCGCAGGGCCCCGGGGCGCTCTTGGTTGAGTCGGCGGGCGGCCCGACCCAGGCTGGCCATGCCCGAACCGCCGGCGTTGTAAACCACCAGATGCGTGGCGCTCATTGATTGACCCTCCTGAATATTTCCTTGCGCAGCAGACACTCCAGGCCATGGGGCCGCGTGGGGCTTCCAGCCGCGCTGATGCGCCGCGAGGGACAGCCTCCCCGGCAGACGAAGCGCGCGGGGCAATCGCCGCAAGCGGGCGGCAGGCCCCAGCCGCGCACCAGGTTGGCAATGCGAATCGGTTCCGGGCGATCCACCCGCCCGGCCAGATAACCGTCGTCGTCGGCCAACGAGGCGCAAGGGTAGACCCGACCATCGGGCGTGACCGCGGCGTAGCTCCCGGCCGCGCCCAGGCAATAGGGCTCGCAGAGGCCCAGCTTAGCGCGCCGCCGGACCTGGTCCACCTCGCGCACCTTCAGCGGCGGAAAGCGCCGCTGGGCGATGAAGGCGGTGGCGGAGAGCATCGCGGGGACCATGCCTTTTATCTGCTCGGGCCGGGGGGCCAGGCCTCCGCCCGAGGCCCGGCCCACGGGCCGCACCAGGTCCAGGTTGATCACCCTGGGGCTTTTGAGGCTGGCCAGCGTCAGCAAAAAACGCGGCAACCGCTCCACGTTGTGGCGGGTTAGCACCACGGTGACATTGACGCCGACGCCAGCTTCGTCGATCAGGCGCAAGGCCCGCATGGCCCCACCGGCGTCGCCCCTGGTCTGGCGGTTTGTCTCTGGCGGGCCATCCAGGCTGACGCCCAAGCCCACGCCGTTGTCCACCAGAAACGCCAATTTGTCTTCCGTCAGGGCCACGCCGTTGGTTTGCAGGGCAAAGCGTCGTTGGGCCGATGCGCGGGTCAAGACCAACTCCTTGAGCAATTCAAAGCGCAGCAGGGGCTCGCCACCGCTGAACTCCACGGTCTGCCGGCGGCCCGGTGGCGGCCCGAGCCTATCCAGGGCCAGGGCGGCGATGTCCGGGTCCATGTCCGCGCCGGTGGCGCTGGCGGCGGCGTAGCAATAGACACAGCGCAGGTTGCAGCGCTCGGTGAGCGCCAGAACCAGAAACTCGGCCTTGTCGTCCACGCGCCCGTCAGGCCGCCCGGAAGGGCGAACCGGTGGCGGCGACCTCCTCGAAGGGCTTGCGCCGCACGCGGTGGGGCAACACCAACTCCAGGGCCCGGTCCACGTCGGCGGCGTCCACGCTGAGGCGGCCCTGCCAGGCGGCCAGGGCCTTGGCCGTCTTCAGGGTGATGATGTCGCCACGGTGGCCATCGACGCCCACCTGCAGACAGGCGCGGGCAATGCGCAGCATGATCTGGCGGTCGGCCTGGACCAGGGGCCAGCGCTCGCGGGCCTGGCGGATCTTTGCGGTGAGCTGGCGCGAAGCGTCATCATAGCTTCGGGCAAAGGCTTCTGGATCGTGCTCATAGGCCAGGCGGCGCTCCATGATCTCCACCCGGTCGTTGGCGTTGCTCAAGCCCTGAACCAACACGCACAGGCCGAACCGATCCAGCAATTGGGGCCGCAACTCGCCTTCCTCGGGGTTCATGGTGCCCACCAGGGTGAAGCGGGCGGGGTGGCTGAAGGAGACCCCTTCGCGCTCGACGGTGTTGACGCCCATGGCCGCGCTGTCCAACAGCACGTCGACCACGTGGTCTTCCAAGAGGTTCACTTCGTCGACGTAGAGGATGGCCCTGTGGGCCTGGGCCAGGATGCCCGGCTCAAAGTGCTTTTCGCCTTCCTTGAGCGCGCGCTCCAGGTCGATGGCTCCAACGACCCTGTCCTCGGTGGCGCCCACGGGCAGTTCCACCACCTTCACCGGCCTGGCGTGACTTTTCGGCTGGCCGCCCTCGGCCCGCGTGAAGCCGCACTCGGCCACGGTGCAGCTCTGGCACAGGGCGCTAGCGCATTCATTGGGCGCCAGGTTGAAGGGGCAGTTGTCCACCACCTCGATTTCGGGCAGGATTTCGGCCAGGGCCCTGGCGGCGGTGGATTTGCCCGTGCCCTTTTCTCCCCTGATCAAAACGCCCGACAAGCCGGGGTTGATCACGTTGAGGATCAACGAAAGTTTCATGTCTTGCTGACCAACCATGGCCGCGAAGGGATAGGTGGCGTTCATGGGCTTTTTCAATCCTTCTTGATGATGTCTACCAGGTCTTGCGCCTTGAGGTCGTCGATCTTGAAATAATCTCCGCCCAGGGCCGTGGCCAGACGGGCGGCGATATTCAAGCGCACGATGCCCGGGGCCTCGGTGTCCACGACCACGTAGTGGACCCTTTCGTCCTGGCCCATGCGCTCGGCCATGGTTATCGCTTCTTCATGGGGCGGCGCGTCGGAGCCCAGCCCGGCGTTGGCCCGGCCGTCTGTGAGCACCAGCACGATGGGCCTGCCGTCGGGGTCCTTGCGCAAGTGGCGGGTAAGCTGTTCATGTGCCCGCAGCAGGCCGGCGGCCAAGGGCGTGCGCCCGCCCACCGGCAGTTCGGCCAGCAGCTTGGCCGCCAGATCGATGGAACTCGTGGGCGGCAGGGCCAGTTGGGCCTCCCTGCCCCGAAAGGTGATCAGGGCCACTCTGTCGCGCTTTTGATAGGCGTCCAGGAGCAGGGAAAGCACGGCGCCCTTGGTGGCCGACATGCGGGCCTGAGCGCCCATGGAACCAGAGGCGTCCACCAAAAACAGCAGAAAATTGCCCACCCGCTTTTCACGAACCTTCAGGCGCAGGTCTTGGGGCTTGATGCAAACAGCCAAGCCGGTGGCCCGTTCACGCCTGACGAGCTGGTGCGGCGCGGCGGCCCGCAGGGTGGCGTCCAGGGCCAGGTCTTGCTCGGGCCCATGCAGCGAACTTTTGACATAGCGCCCCAGTTTCTGGGCCGTGCGGGTGGCCGAGCGACGGCCCGAGCCCCGGCGCAGCTTGCGATCCTTGGGCTGGCGGATGGGCTTGACCTTGAAGGTCTGGCCTATTTGATAAATCTCCTCGGGCGGATCGTCGCCCGCGTCGCTATCGGTGTCCTGGCCCTGGTCCGGCGCTTCGGGCAGGGGCAGGTCAAAGCCTTCATCGGCGTCGCCATCGTTTTGCCGATCCTGGCCGTCCTCGGGCGGCGGTTCGGGCTGGTCTTGATCGTTGTGGTCGTTTTGCTCTTGCTCGGGCGGTTCGGGCGCGGGGTCTTCGGGCGGCTTTGGCGGTTCGGGCGGCGGCGGGGCGGCGTCGCGCCTGCGGTGGCGCAGGGCCAGCGGGGCCACCGTGGCGATGTCTTCCTGGCTCACTTCGCGGCGGCCGTGCAGGGCGGCCAGGGCCTTTGCCGCTCGCTCGATGACCAGGTCGGCGCGGTGGCCGGCCACGTTGTTTTCGATGCACAGCGCCGTGATGAAGCCGCGCAGGCGACGCGGCAGGCTCACCGAAGGCAAGATTTCGCGCGCCCGCTCCACCTCGGCGGCCACGGCCATGTCGGCCTGTCGGCGTTGGCCGCAAAAGGCCTCGGGATCGCGGTCAAAGGCCTCGCGCAGCTCCATCAGCTCCACGCGGGCCTCTGGCTCCCGTTCGCCGCCCACCTCCACGCACAGGCCAAAGCGATCCAGCAACTGGGGCCGCAGCTCGCCTTCCTCGGGGTTCATGGTCCCCACCAGCACGAACCGGGCCGGATGATTGAACGAAACGCCCTCGCGCTCCAGGCGGTTCCAGCCGCTGGCGGCGGCGTCCAGGATCACGTCCACCAGATGGTCGTCGAGCAGGTTGACCTCGTCGACGTATAGAAAACCCCGGTTGGCCTTGGCCAGTAAGCCGGGCATGAAATGACGTCGGCCAGTCTTGACCGCCTTGCCGAAATCCAGCCCGCCCAGCACCATGTCTTCAGTGGCGTTGAGCGGCAGATCCACCACCCGCACTTTTTTAAAAGCCATATCGAGAGATTGCCCAGCGTTCAGCCGTTCGCGGCAATGGTCGCACATTAAGCGAACGTCGGTGGGGTCGCAGCCAAACGGGCAGCGCGCCGCGGTTTCGATCCGTGGCAGGATGGCCGCCAGGCCCCGCACCGCCGTGGATTTGGCCGTGCCCTTTTCACCACGCACCAAAACGCCGCCCACGCCGGGGTCAACGGCGTTGAGTTTCAGGGCCAGTTTCATTTCTTGTTGGCCCACGATGGCGCTAAAGGGAAACACCCGGCCGCGCGTCGGCGCGGGCGCGTCTTCCGTAAGCTCACGTTCCAGGCGACTGAGAGGCGGATTCATTTCTTTTCAGGCATTCTGATCTAGAAGTAGCTGATAATCCAGCCGTTCTTCGTAGGTTTTGTGGCGGCCCAGGGATGTGTCGAGGGCCAGGTGACAAGCCCCGGCGCCCTGTGTCTCCAGCAAGGCGCCGCGTTGATGGCCTTCGGGCGGCGAGCTTATCAGGCAGCCATTATCGTGAGCCAGGGCCACCGTCAGGCGTTCTAGGTTGCGCATGGACAACACATGGAGCTCGGCGGACGCCAATTCGGCGCCGCTGACCGCCGCCACATCACAGCCGCGCTTGGCCAGGGCAAGGGCCAATTCGGGATGCAGAAAGTCGGTTGCGATGCACAGGCCGACTCTGGCCGGGCCCAAATCCACCACCGGTGGTTCGGTTGGGCCACCGGCGGCCACGACCCAGGTCCGGGGCTCCTGGTCTGGCGAGAATAGCATTACCCCCTCTTGCCGGGCGGCATGGCACACCAGGTGCGCGCCCAGCCGCCTGGCCGCCTCGGCCATTTCCGATGGGCCCAGAAGCCGACCAGCGGCGGCTGGCAGGACCGCCAGCCGGTTCGGCGCATCGGGCAGGGCCGCCAAACGCGCCACGAGATCGGCGCTTTTCTGGTTGCGGTCAAGCCCCAGGGTGTGGACATCCATGAGCCCCGGCTCGGGCAGGCCCAGATATGGCCCTGGTTCCTTGATGCGGTTCAATTGGGAGTAGATGTAGTGATAGCTGCCTGGTTTTCGCGTATTGAGGCGCGCCCGGCGCTGGTCCGTCGCGTCCAGGCGGCCCCCGCGCAACGGCAGTTGGGCCATCAGTATGCGCGGCTCCGAGTCCACCGGGCGCAGCAGGTCGTTGCCCTGGGGATCGAACAGGTGCGATCGGGCCTTGTCCATATTCATGCGTTTGTCTTGGCCCGCGCGGTTGCAAGCCGCCAAATACATGCCGTTCTCGATGGCCCTGGCCCGCCATAGATTGGCCGGGTCAAGCCCGCTGGGCGGCCAATTCGCGGGCGTCAGCAGCAAATCAACGCCCTTGAGGGCCATGGCCCTGGGGATGAGGCTGAAATAAGTCTCCGAACAGATCAAAAGCCCAACAGCGCCCCACGGCGTAACTGCTATGTCGTTTTGGCGCGGTTCGCCGGGGCAGGCCCATTTGGATTCGGCGGTTATCTTGCGGTGCATGGCCTGGGGGCGTCCGTCAGGGCCGAACAGGATGGCGGCGTTGTAATAAATATCGCTTTCCGGGTCGCGGTTGGCCAGGCCCAGGGCCAGGTATACGCCGCACGCGGCGGACAGCTCGCCGAAGGAACGCACCACCGGGCTTTCCAGGGTCTGCGCCAATGGGGCGATTTCGGCCCTGGAGTCGAACCCGTAGCCGCTCAGGCCCATTTCCGTGTTGACGATGATGTCCGCGCCCAGCCCGGCCGCCTTGCGACCGAGTTCCAGGAGCAAGGCCTGGTTCCCGGCAAGGTCGCCATGGGTCAGGGAACAATGGACCAACGCCACGTTGAGAAGGTCGGACATGCCTTATCTTTCTGGAAAAGCAAATAAAAAACTCCTTCCAAAAAAATGGAAGGAGTCGCGCTATCGCCCACTAATCAGTGCAAACTCGTTTTTGACGCTACCCTGCGCTCGCGGAGGCCAAAATATGTTTGGTTGGCAGGTCTTCTGGCTCCCGGATCGACCTACTTGCCGCGCCTTCCCGCGCCTTGGCGCAGTGGCTGGCGTCCCCAATGGACGCCCGCGGTTTTCGTTCCCGGTTACAGCGGCGGGCCCGCGCCGGATTCTCACCGGCTTCCCTTTCAAGCCCCTAAGGGCACCAACAGACTTGGTCTAGCAGCCTTAATCGCCCCTGTCAAGCCAGAAAAAATGACGCGCGTCGGCATCGCCTCGCTGGCGGGGCCCACTGTGTAGGCCTGGCCGAACATCTCCAGCTCCACGGCCTCGCCCACCACCCGGCCGCCCAGGGCGCCGGCTCGCTCGGCCGGATTCACCCCAGTCAATTGATTGAGATAATCCCGATAAACCTGGATTATGCCGCGAGTTGGCTGCGACAGGGCCGTTCAAACCGGATAACATGCTGATATAATACATTAATATGCAATTCAGCACGAGGTTGTACGATGTCGGCAAGTGGTGAAAGCAAAAAAGAGGTTTTCAGACCTGATTTCAACCTGTCGATCATGATGGATTTACAGGGGGCGAAGCTTTCATCGGACGCCGGTTTTCTCCTGATGCGCGAGCTTGCATTGCACCAATGGCCGAGGCGCTTGAGGACAATAGGTCTGCTGTCCATTCCAAGCACACCCCGGAACAAATGATCCGACAACGGGTGTACCAGATGGCCGCTGGTTACGAAGACTGTAACGATGCTGATTTTCTAAGGATAAATATTATCCCCTACTTGACCCGTCGGCGCCATGGACTCATTCCTTCCCGGTGGTAGATCGCATCAACACGACCTCGCCGCTGTCCAACCGCCGGGCCCTGATCACGGCCATGTGGGCCAGGGTGGCCAGCTCGTGCTCCAGGTCCAGGGGCTCCAGACCGGCGGCTTCGCCCAGCGCGGCGTGGCTCAGCGGTTGGCGCTTGTCCACGATATCCACGATTCGTTGCTGAAGCGGCGTGAGTGATTCGGCATGGGGCGCGTGTTTGGCGGTGAACACGGCCCAAGGATCGCAGGTTCGCACCGGGTTTATCGCACTGATGTAGCAGTCCTCGCACAGCGTGCCCGTGGCGTGGTCGAAGAGCTCATCCTCGGGCGTCCGGCGGCCGCATCGGTTGCATTGCATGGTCATTCTCCTTGACCCAAATTATGCGGCAGCGTCGCGTTTCTTCTTCTTGTCTGGGCTCTGCGGCTTCTTTGGCCGCCACGTCATCCACTTGGAGAGTGCTGCGCGGGGGCGTCCTGCCCCGTGCAGCATCGGCTTGGCAAAAGCGCGGTTTTGCCAACCCTCACAAATCGCTCGCCTAATCAGACTGGCGATTTGGCGCGCCGTCCATGGCGCGCTTCGGCAGCCGCACGGTGGAATTCATGTTTCACGGGTTATTATCTGTTTTTACAACATTTGTTATGTTTCACCGTGCAGCGGCCTCATAACATATATTTTTAAGCCACCTTAGCATCGCGGAACGGAAAAGCCCGCCCGGCGCCGACCCCATATTTAGTGCTTGACAAGGCAGCTTTATTTAAATACACCCAAGCCAACACATATGGAACCGGTTCTCATTTCTGATGAGATTAATAGGGAAGACGGTGTAAATCCGTCGCGGTCCCGCCGCTGTAACCGGGGACGAAAGCCGCATTAAGCCCTTGCAAGGGCTTCAAGCCACTGCGCACTGCGTGGGAAGGCGCGGCGAGTAGAACGATCCGGAAGCCAGAAGACCTGCCGATTCCAAGGAGTACTGTCCGGCGAGAGACCGGGTGAGCCATTGTGCCAGGCTGCGCTACTCCTCGGGGAGATAAAGAAAACTGGGAACTATCCCCCCAATCCTTGTATGGATTGGGGGGATTTTCAGTTTATAGCCACGTCTGTCCACAGCCATGCCCTTTTTTTGCGAACTCGCCACGGACAACATCAAAAACCGCGAAAGGGGACAAAAGCGATGGGGCGAGAGCGATCCGGAAGAGGCTGGCTAGCGGAAACAATGGCTGTTTTTATTGTGTTTTCACTATTGGCCGCGGGAAGCGCGGCCCTGGCCGACGAGGCGTCGACCGACCAGGGCGCCGCCAAAACCACCACCCAAAAGCCCCGAAACCAAGATGAGTTGGCGCTCACCGAAGGGTTCAAGATGGGTGAGGTGACCGTCCAGGCCACGAAGATGGACAAGGAAATCAGCGAGGTGACCGAAACGATCACCATCGTTCCGGAACAGGAGATCTCCCTGGGTCACTACACCGACGTCACCGACGTTCTGCGCTACACCCCCGGCGTCCAGTTCAAGCGCGCCGGCGGCCCCGGTCAATACGTCTACACCAAGATGCGCGGATTCGCCGACGGCCACTTCGTCGTCTTGGTCGACGGAATGAAGATCAACGAAAGCACCAGCGCCGGCACAGGCAACTTCATCTCCAAACTTGACCCGTACGTTCTGGGCGGCGTGGAAATCCTGCGCGGTCCCCAATCCGTGTTGTATGGTTCCGACTCCACCGTTGGCGTGATGAACTTCATCACCAAGGGCGCCGAAGAGGGCTTTAACGGCAACGTGGGTTTTGAATACGGAACCTACGAGTGGCAAAAGGGTTACGCCGGCGTGCGCGGCACGGCGGACAACTTCCGCTATTCGATCAACGCCGCCTACACCGACAGCAACGGCGTGCACGAATATGAAGACTACAACAACTTTTCGCCCCAGATCAAGCTGGGTTACAACTACGAAGACATCTTCGACGCCGAGTTCAGCTATGTCTACATCAAGAGCAAGTGGAACTACGCCGAACTCAATGAAAGCTACGACTTCTGCACCAGCCGCTCCCAGTGGTGGGCCTACCAGATGCCCGACCCCGAACGCTGGAACAAAGAAGAGTACAACCTGACCACCCTCAATCTGAAGCACAACATCAACGACAAGTTCCGCCAGAAATTGATGCTTGGCTGGTACAAGCAAGAGTCTGAATCCTGCAATCCCTACAACGGCCTGTTGGGCTACATCGCCGCGCCGGTGGACAACTTCACCACCGACTACGTCAACTATTACAGCAAGGGCGAAACCGTGCCGATCTGGGATGAAGGCGACGGCAAGACGTCCTATTACCAGGACGAAAACTATCAGGCCGACTACAACTTCATCTACGATCAGCCCTTTTCGCTGGGCGTGAACACCGCCCTGGTCGGCCTTGAATACATCAAGCAGGACGGCAAGTCTTGGGGCAAATACGGCGCCTATGGCGACTACCTTGACTCCAAGAGCGCCTATTTCAACGATCAGGTCGTGATGTTTGACGAGGCCGTGGTCCTCAATGCCGGCGTCCGTTATGGCGACCACAAGGACTTCGGCGGCCAGACCACCTACAAGGTGGGCGCCGCTTACACCTTCCATGGCGTCGGCACGACCCTGTTCACCAACTACGGCACAAGCTTCCGCGCCCCCACCGTCTACAATCTTTATCATCCAAAATACGGCAACCAGGATCTGAAGCCCGAAAAGGGTTGGACCGTCGAGGCCGGCGTCCGTCAGCTTTTGTTGGACGGCAAGCTCAACTTTGAGATCGCCACTTGGAAGACCGAACTGGACGACGTCATCGCCTACACCTACCTACGCAAAAACGGCGAGAATGTCGGCACATACGTCAACCGCGACAAACAGATCAGCACCGGCGTCGAATTCGCCTTTGCCTGGAACTTCTATGGCGATTTCACCCTGCTGGGCAACTACACCTACACCGACTCGAACACCGACAATGACGGCCAGACCAGCCGCACCGTCCAGATCGCGCGCAACATGTTCAACGTGGGCGTTCAATACAACCTCAAAGACAAGCTGTTCCTGGCCTTGCACGGCTATTACGCCGGCCCGCGCCTGCGCTGGAACGGCGACGTCGAGATGGAGGAATACTTCCGCGTGGACGCCTCGGCCAACTACGTCATCTGGAACGGCTTGAGCGCCTTTACCCGCATCAACAATCTGCTTGACGCCGAGGTCGAAGAGGGCCTGGGCTATGAACAGCCCGGCTTTTACATCATCGGCGGGCTCCAGTGGGATTTCCACATGCCCGGCGCCGACTCGTAACATCAACCGGTTCGCGGCGGGTGGCGGCAGTGGCGCGCCCCCGCCGCGGGCCTGAGCCCACCTCGGACGCGCCGGGAACGGCGCGCCAAAAGGCCAATGCCATGACCGACACGGTCAAGCCCATATTGTCTGTGCGCGAAGTTGGTTTCAGCTATCCTGGCGATCGGCGGTGGGTGCTCGACAACGTCAGCCTCGAGTTGGGGCCCGGCGAGATTGTGCTGCTGACCGGCCCGACCGGATGCGGCAAAAGCACCCTGCTCAAGACGCTCAACGGCATCATCCCCCTGGAAAGCTCCGGGACCATGAAGGGCGCGGTTCTGGTGGACGGAGTTGACACCAGGACCGGCGCAACCTCCAGCCTGGCCCAGAAAGTGGGGTTGGTGTTCCAAAGCCCCGACGATCAGCTTTTCTGTGGCAATGTAGACGATGAAGTCGCTTTTGGCCCGCAAAATCTGGGCCTTTCGGCCGATGAAACAGAGCGCAGGGTGCGGCGGTCGCTCGATAGCGTCGGCATCGCCTCGCTGGCGGGACGGCCATCGACAAGCCTTTCCGGCGGCCAAAAACAGCGGCTGGCCATAGCCGCGCAGTTGGCCATGCGCCCATCCATTCTGGCCCTGGACGAGCCCATCAGCCAACTTGACCCGGCCGGCGCCGCCGAAGTGCTGGGCGTGCTTAAAAAACTGGCCCTTGACGGCATGGCCGTATTGCTGGTGGAGCACCGCATCGCCGAAACCATGGATGTGGCCCAGCGGGTGGAGATCATGGACGAGGGCCGGCTGGTTGGCCGGTTCGACATTGGCGATCTGCCCCAGCACTCCCCCTTGATGCGTCGCTTGGGCCTGCAAATCCCGGACGAGGCCCGCCTGGCCAGCGCTCTGGGCCAAGGCCTGGACCAAGACATGCTGGGCCCGCTGGCCGCCGCCGCGCCGCCCCGCCCCACCGCGCGCCAGGAGACGGCCGCGGAGCCGGTGCTGGAAATGCAAGGCGTTGGCTTCGTCTATCCCAATGGCGGCGTGGAGGCCCTCAAGGACATCAACTTGTCGGTCATGCCGGGTGAAATAGTTGGCTTGATGGGCCCCAACGGTTCGGGCAAATCGACCCTGCTGAGCATTTTGGCCGGACTCAATCGGCCCAGCCAGGGCCAGGTGCGCCTGGCCGGAAAACCCCTAGCCCATAAACCAGACCGCCGCACCCGTGGCCGCATAAGCCTACTTTTCCAAAACCCGGATCTTTTGCTCATCGAGCCCAGCGTGAGAAGCGAACTGCTTTCGGGCCCCCGCCATTTGCGCCGTCACCTGGCCACGGACGCCCTGGTCAGGCTGGCCCGGGGCCTGGGCCTGGCCGATTACCTGGATCTGCCGCCGTGGTCTTTGTCCAAGGGCCAACGGCTCAGGGTGGCCCTGGGCGCCTTGCTGGCCATGCAGCCTCAAGCGCTGCTGCTCGACGAGCCGACAACCGGCCAGAACCGTATGAATATCCAGCGCTTGCTTGCATCACTGACCAACGGGCGGGGCAACCGGGCCACCATCATCTGTTCCCACGACTTGGACACGATATGCCACTTTGCCGACACCCTGGTGATACTGCAGCAGGGCCGCATCCTGGCCCAGGGCCCCATCCGCGACTTGGCCGCCGACACGGGCCTGTTGCGCGACGCCGGCCTCAGGCCAACCTTGGCCCTGGAGTTGTCGCGGCGTCTGGGCCGCAAGCCTCCCTGGCTCACCTGCCGGGAGATCATCGACTCGCTGCCCCCTGACCCGCGGCCAGAGGCGGCGAGCTCATGATGCGCGCCTTGATCACGGCCTTTTTCTGCCTGGCGCTGCTCGCGGCGGCCCAAGGCTGTCAAGAGCCGCCCCGGCCCATGGAGGCCTATTTCGTGCGCGGCGGCATGGTCATCGAAGCGGCCGACCTGCGTCAGGTCACGCTCTGGCTTGGCGACGCGCAAAAAGCGACATGGCGTTCTTCCACGGAGGCCGGCAAGCTCTTGGGGCCGGGGCGGCTGTGGCTGGATCTGGATTGGCGGCCGGGCCAGCGGTGGCGCGTCGAGGCTATCGGCGGGGAGCGGCGGGAGCAAACCACGATTACCGCGCCCCGCAAAGCCTCGCCGCTGCTGGTAGCCACCATCCCGTTGGAAGACGTTGACCCCGCCGGGCCCAATTCCGGCGGCAGCCCGGATACCGAGGTCCGGTTTTCGCCGGACGGCGAACGCCTGGCCATCGGCTCATACGGCGGATGGCTGCGGGTGGTGGAAAGTCGGGGGGGCCGCGAGGTCTTTTCGCGCAAAATGGCCGAGGGCATGGTCAAGCGCATTGCCTGGTCAGAGGTAAACGGCCGTCAGGTGCTTTTTGTCGGAGAACAGAGCCCGGACGGCTTTCTCTATTGCCTGGAAGCCGACACGGGCCGTGAGATCTGGCGCTACCGCACGGCCGACGACGTGGAGACGTCCACGGTCTCCGAAGACGACAGCCGCAACAGGATCTACAACCTGCCAGGCATCTACCAGTTGCAGGCCCTTGATAACGGCGACTTGGTGACCGTCAGCACCCATGGCTGGTTCAAGGGCGACCAGTGGATCACCAAATGCGTTGTCTATGGTTTGCGCGGCGACGATGGCCGGCTTAAATGGCGCTGGCCCGAAAAAGACACTTTTCCCCATTCCATCACCTGGTTCGGGGCCTCGGATTCTGGCGGCGTGCTTGGTTTTACCGCCCATCACGTGCGCCCCGCCGACGACATGCACTCGCAATACCCCGGCGGCATGTTTTATTGCCTCAACGGCGACGATGGACGCCTGTTGTGGAAATACGCGATCCCGCCGCTAAAGCCGCATTACAGCAGCGCCGGCGCCTGGCAGGCCGTGTGCGTGTCGCCAAACGGGCGACGGCTGTTCCTGGGCCTCAACGACGGGCGGGCCATGCTGTTCAACGCCGCCCAGGGCTCCAGGCCCGCGCCACTTTGGATAAAAGACCTGGGCACGCCGGTGATGGTCGGCGACGTGCCGGTGACCTCGCCGGTGAGCTACGCCGCCATGAGCAACGCTGTCGCCTACATGGTCCTGCCCAACAGCATCATCCCGGCAAGCTCCGGCAATCAGCGCAACCGGCGGCCCACGCCACACCCCATGGCCAATTATCTGGTGGCCATGGATATGCGGGGCCGCGTCATCTGGAACTGGCACGGCCAGGGCGCCTTCCAGGGCGTGTTTCTCTCTCGGGATGGCCGCTGGGTGGCCACGGCCCTCACCTCGGGCGGGATGACGCCGGATCTGAATCTGTTTGGCATGAACCTGTTCGACGTCACCCTGCCCGGCGGCGGCGCCGACAAGCTGGTGTTCCATTTTCCCACGGTGGGGCCGTTGCATTTTCAAGGGGCCGTCTCGCCAAGGGGTCGCTATGTCGCGGTCAGTGAATTTCCCTATTCCAGTGATGAAGGCAAGACGATCCATGGCCGCTACCAGGTTCACGTCATCCATTGAGGCGGCCATTGTCTAAACGCCTGACATGGGCCGTGATCGTATTGATCAGCGCAGCCGCGTTGGCCTGGTGGCTGTCCGCTCCAAACGGCGTCCCCGCGCCGGCCATTGAAAACGCCGTGTTCCGGCCCGGCGGAGTGAGCCTGCTCCTCGGCGCGGAAGCGTGCCTGGAGCGGCTGCGCATCGTCGAACAAGGTTCGGGGCTGGTGGCCGATGTGCGCTTAAACGGCGTGAAACGGCAAAAGGTTTTCGCCGCCTTGGCCTGGCGTCCCGGCGCTGATTACGATCTGTTCCTGCGCACGGATCGGGGTTGGCTGAGCTTCGGGGCCCAGGCGCCGACCTTGGCCGAAAGCAGCATGCAGGTGGAGTTGCTGGCGCCTTACGACAGCGGCGCCGCCGAAATGCTCCAGCCAGGCGCGGCGTCAAAAAGCCATGGCGCCGTCATCGCGGCGGGGGACTACACGACCTGCGCCCTGATCCTGCGCAGCGGAATCCAGCGCCAAGCCCTGCTCCAGGGCAGCCTGACCCTGGACGCCCCGGCCGAGTTCGACCAAACCAACCTGCCGCCAGATGTCGCCCTGCGCGGCCAAGCCGGGCGTTGGGTGATGTCGTTCACGCGTCGATTTTCCGGGGTTGGCGACGTCCACGCCCTGGTCTTTCGGGTCCGCGCGCCCCTGGGCGCGGCGTCCCTGCTCGGCGCCCGGCTGACCCTGAGCCATGGCGGCAAGCCCCAGCATTATCAACGCCAGATACGCCTCAAAGCCATGGACGCCGCCCAGATGGCCACCCGGATCAAGGTGTTGGCCGACAGCCTGCCCGCTAGCGCCATCGGCCTGGTCGATAGCCGGGCCACGGCCCAGACCCTTTATTTCCGGCCGCCGATGTTCGTGACGCTGACCCGCTGGTTGGGCCTGGGCGAGGCGGTCAAAATGTATTGGCAACCATATTCATACCAGTCGATCGTCCTGCGCAACGACTCTCGGGATACGGTCTCGCTGCTGATCAACGCCAAAACCGTGAGCGCCGACAGCGACCGCACGCCCGCCGCATTCTACCCGCCAGACCTGTTCACCGGCACAATGAAAGACATGTCCGTGGTTGTCAGCGCATCCTTGCTGCCGGGCGAAAGGGCCAGGGTGGCCGTGCCCATCTTTATCAGCTCCACGCCCATGCCCGGCCAATACCGCCGTCAGGTGACGATCAAGCCCATGGCTGGCAGCAAGCCGATCATGGTTCTGGAGTCGCCATTGCACATCCGCACCATGAACTGGCGGGCCCTGTTTTTCACCCTGGCCGCCTTGGTCACCGCGGCCATCGGCTTTGCCGTGCTGGCCTGGAAGTTCCGCGGTATCCTGGCCGGGTTGAAAATCCGTTGGGTGGTGATAATCGCCCTTTTCGGCTCGCTGAACTTCGTGGGCGTGAACCTGCCGATAATGGTTTTCGGGGCGATGATCCAGGGGTTGTTGGGCCCGTTCAGCGGCCTGATAACCGGCCTGTTCAGCGATCTGCTGTACTTCGCCCTCACCGTCACCCTGATCCGCCTGATCCCGCGCCCCGGCGTGGTGGCCCTGAGCTCCTTGGTGCGATACCTGCTGGCGGCCATCATCGCCGGCGGGTTCCAGATCACCGACTTGGTCTATCTGGGCACGGCCATCGCCGTAAAGGAGTCGGCCCTGTATCTGGCCGGGGTAACCCGCAAAAAAGAGGACTTTGTCTGGAACTGGCCGAACATGTGCCTGCTGGCGGCGCTGTTGGCCCTTGGCGACGCATTCTTGAACGCCACGTCCATTTATATTCACATGGTGGTTTTTCGTTTATATTTCGCCGATTGGTATATCGCGCTGAACGTCGTGGTCAACGGCTTGATCTACACCACGATGGCCGTGCTGCTGGGCAAGCGTTTCAGCGATCGGCTGGTTTGGGCGGAAGACTGATGTACGGACTCGATAGATACAATCAGGCCGGGCGGCCCGACGGGTTTTTGCAGGCCCTGGACAGTAGGCTCAAAATCATCTGCCTGTTGTGCGCCTCGGTCCTGGCGGTGGTGCTGGATCGGACCGAATCGCTGTTGATCCTCACGGGCCTGAGCCTGGCGGCCGCCATGGCGGCCGGGCTCGATCGCGGCAAAATCAAGCTGTTGCTGATTATGGCCCTGTTGTTGACCTGGGGCGCCATGTTCTCGCAGTCCATTTTTTACTATACCGAGCCGCGCACGGTTCTGCTAAACGTGATCGCCCCGGATACGCCCCTCCTGGGGCCTCTGGTCGGCAATGTCAGCTTTTATCGAGAAGGCTTCATCTACGGCGCGGTGCAATCGCTGCGTTTTTCATCCATGTTGGTGCTGGGTCTGGTCTTTTGCTGGACCACCGAAAGCTCGGCCATGTTCCGGGGGCTGTTGCGGCTGCGCCTTCCCTTTACCCTGGCGTTCATGACCGTAACGGCCATACGCTTCCTACCAACCATAGCTGACGAATGCGCCATGGTGGCCCTGGCCGTGCGCATGCGCGGGGGCAAGGTCTTCTCCTGGAACCCCGTGGCCCTGGCCTCTTCCTGGCTGAACATCCTGCGGCCAGTGATCATCAACTGCTACCGCCGCTCCAATATCTTGGCCCTTTCCATCCAGGCCCGGGCCTTTAGCCCGAATCAGGCCGTCATCACGCCCCCCGCGCCCCTGCACGGGGCACAAAGGGTGGCGCTATGGGCCTTTCCGACTCTAACCGCCACGGTGGTGGCCATCAAGGCGCTCTATTGGTGCTATCTATTTGATTTGTATTACAACCATGGTTTGAGGCCCATCTACGAATTCGCCCGGTTGTACTTGTGACGGACCGCATCGGCCGCCGCGCGATAAAAAAGCGGGGCCACGGCGCGCTTGTCGTGGCCCCGCCTTGGTGAAGCAGGCTCGGTCCAAACCCTCCAGCGCCACCGTCGCGATCAGCGGCAGCAGCCGCCTGGGCAGACGCCGAGGCATCAGCAGATGCGCCAGTTTGTTTTGTTTCCCCGGAATGAACACGGCCCGGCCCTTTTCGATGGTTCGCAACCCGGCCTCGGATATGGACTCCGGGCTGGCCAGGCCACCGGAGGCGCGCCGTGGGCGGCGTGGCGAGCGGCAAAGCCAGCGTGCCGCGCCTGCTCTGGAGCCTGCTTTCGCCAACCGGAGTGCTCATCAAGGGCGCGGTCGCGCATGACTACCTGCATTCGCAGATCGGCCAGAAGCGCGGCTGGGGTTCGTTCATATCATATCCCATAATCTACATTCCGTTCGTCGATACCAAATAACCCAAGACCGCTGCCATCAATAGAGAGTCACCTGTCCGCACACCGGTTCAGATACTGCTTGCCTTTGGTTTCCTCTTGATTGCTAAAAGCGAAAAGGCGTCTTTCAGAGCGTTCTCACTGTCGATTGCAAGAAGCAACCATTTCCCATCATGATATGTCGTAGCCGTGTCGTATTCCTTTCTGGTGCATGGCGTCAGTCTGTCCCTCATGCCTTCCACTTTAGTCCGTTCTTCCGCGCCAAAAACGATGAGCAATGCAAAACGGTTTTTCTCGGGAATCAACGTACAGAAGGATTTCGATTTCTTGTATCTGAGGGACCAGCCGTGTTTCTTTCCACCGAAAAGCCATTCCGGGCAAAAGACGTTTGGGTAGAGTTGTTCGATCCACTCCACCGTGCGTTTCCAGTATCGATAGGCTTCTTTGCCGATCCAAACCGCGATTTCCGAATCGCTGGGCGGATTATTGGGGGCTGTCATGCGACTACTGTATCCGTCCATCATACCATCTCCCTAAAAACTGATAGCATGTGCAGCAGCGCCTGGAAGCGCGTGGGTTCGTTCATGCCATGCCCCTCCGCCGGCGCGGCAGCTCGCAGCTCGCAGCTCGAGAAACACTTCATGTTCGGTGTCGCTTGTGCGCGAAGGAGACCACGAGAGGTCCGAAGCGGCGGCTGAGACCGGCTCCGACCAAACGGTTCTCGGGAACAGACCCATGAAGTGACGATCATGAATGACCTTGGCGGCTTCGTTCACGTCTCTCAAGAGATATGCCATATCGGCCACGTACATGTCGATTCTTGAGTCGGGAACCCACCGCTATTCGAGGTAGCGCACGCCGCCGCCCGTTCCCGTCGCTGACGCCGGTCGCGGTACCCGGCGGCCCAAAGGCCTCCAAGACGAAATCCGGCTGGAACAGCGCGAACCCTCCGGGGGCAGTGTGTGCGAAGGCCGCGGCAATGGCGGTGGCAAAATCGGTGCGCGAGGTCATGTAGCTGCCCGCGTCGTGTACGAGGACACAATCAAAGACGCGCCCGAGCCGGCGATGTCAGGGGGCGCGCCGACCAAACCACCCAGGCTCAGGGCCTCGCCCGTGACGGTCAATTCTTCGCGTAGGTGTTGGCTATGGCGGCTTGAACCGCGCGCCCAGGGCCGGGCGCGGGCACTGCATCGGCTTGTCGAGCTAATTCCGAAAGTGTTTTGACGTATGCGAGCATGGCTGAACCGTGCGTGGACGAGCGAACGCCTGGCAAAACATTCCTGGATGGCCCGCCAAGCGTAAAAAAAGCTCCTAAAAAAGACGCCTAAAATCACCCCACCACGAATGACAATGACTGGTAAATACTATATCCGTACAGCCAGATAGCACCGAAGAAGTCCTCGACCACGTCAAAGCGATTTTATCTTATAGAGAACAGCATAATACGAGCCAACACCCCAGACTGTTCCCATCGTGACGCTCTCCCTGAACAGTTCGGAGACGTAATATTTCCTATACGGACGCCAGATCACAAGGTCGCCATTCTCGACAGCGAAATTCCACTGATGAAATCCTTGATAAAACTCTCTTTCGCCTTCGTTGGCGTGCCCATATACGCATACAAGGCCACCAACCTTTGCAACCTTGATCATCTCTGACAACCCTTTGATCGGGTCTAAAACGTGATCCAATGCATTTCGAGAATACACAATGTCAAAAGTATTTTCAGAGAATGATTGCGTTAGATGTAATGCGTCGGCAAAAACTGTTTTAACTGGTGGTGTGATTTTGTTTTGTTCAAGTATTTCGCTGAAAAGATTAGCATAATAATCGGAAGCCGTTAACCGTATCTCTATACCATCGGCCTTGTACCCCAAAGAAGTGCACGGTCCAGCGCCAACATCCAGCACTGCAAGCTTGTTGTTGTTGAAATTCCGCACATGGGTCAGTAAAGCCGAATCAAACTCTTTTTCCGGGTCCATCCTGGCCATCCACTCAGCATGGTATTTTGAGTCTGGTTTGATAACGGAACGCCAAAAACGCTCGGTTTCGTGTCGGCCCTGCTCCCAAGAAAGTCGAAGGTTTTCATACCCCTCTTCGGGCATATGAATGCGCATCTTCAAAAATCTATCAGTGCACTGCCTTGAGACGTGTAGCCCTTTGCTCTCAATATAACTAGACAAAGAAACAGAACGATCTTCTCTTGTCATCATAATGGACTTATCTTCTATACGGAAAGACCACTTTGCGAAAGATGTCGGTTGCTCTTTCTTTCTATCTAAAATATTGTATATGACAATAGTTCCATCACTCCTGCATACGTTTATCATTTGCTCCAATGCGGCAAGCGGATCGTCCAGCTCATCAAGGAGGTTCATAGAGAAGACAAGGTGAAACGACGCGCTCGGGAACAAATTGTCCAAAGCATAAACATCTCCTTGCGTTGGACGTATATATTTAGGAGCAACATCTAATCCGTGCGATTTAACATAATCGTGATAATCATCAGCCTTGATGTCTATGCAATGATGATCAATTTGTCCCCTGGAAGAATGTGCGCCAACCCGGCTGTGGGGACCAGAGCCAATCTCGAGAAAACGAACTGGACCATTGCTGAAGTCTAAATAAACATCAAGCTCAGGAATCAATTCGATTTGGGGCTTCAAAAAAAACCCTGCGGCGGCATACTGCTCACATATGTTGCACATTTCTCACCTCAATGCTGTCCGGTCAAGAACCGTTGGCGTCCCGCACGAGCGTTGGCTTTTCGGGCAAAGGCCGCTCCATGGGCATGTTTGACACCCATCCGGAAAAAAATGTCTCAAAAACATCTGGCCATGGCATTCAGATAGCGGCTAACACTCTGCATTAAAAGGATATTTTGACAGGAGGCATTTTAACACGATTCTGCATCAAATGCTATCCCTGATTCTTCGGCATAGCCTGCCAGACGAAACGCAAAACCGCATATTGCCTTGAAAACATGGGGCCAAAGCAGGACTAACGTAGGACTATCAAGGTCTTAGGTATTTTGGGGCCGGCCCGATCCGCGCAAACATCGAAACGCAAAAAATCGGCCGTTCGGGCTGAATCTGTCAAACGAAACGCAAAAAAATGACTGCGGGTCAAACGGGCAAGCCTGGCAAAATATTTAGTTGTTATAAGGTGTTACCTCGGAACATTTTAATATCCCTGGTGTGGCCGGGAAACAGCTCGTGAGGCAAAGTTTTGCGCGACCGTTGCGCGGACATACAAAAAAATAACTACTAAAAATTATTAGGCATTTTTGAGCGCCTGCAGGATCGGAACTGTTGCGCGCCATCTAGTCAATGCGGCGCACGCACATCGGTGCTTCAATTCAAGTTACGACGCACTGGTAGCACTATGCCCTGTGTGCGCCACTTGCTAGCGCTCTCATTCATTCGCATATGCTTTTTGGGGCCAACTACCAACTGGTACTGAATTGATTTTTTCGGTTCAGAACGTTGTTTCTTTATCCTCGGCAGTAAATTCTACGTCGCCACGCGGTTTTTGCGTTTCGTTTGACGGTTTTTTGCATTTCGCGCGGCAGTTCGCACTGGCGGAGATGCTTGCAGAAAAGACGAAAGCCCCAGGCAGTGCATGCCCAGGGCTTTCTCTTAAAGCAGAACCGTCTCGAAGTACGGTTTTGAAGTCTGGCTCCCCGGTGTGAACCGTATATGCAATCATGCTTGTGGCTTGACAGATGTTAATCCGGGAGCATGGATCATGGCGCGGTGTCCAGGCCCTGGTTCATGATGTCGATGGAGCCTGCGTAGCTGAAGATCCGATTGCGTTTTTGTTGTGTCAACTCCCGGACGATCCCGAGCGCGACGAGATGCGCCAGGCTCTTGTTGACGGTGGCCGGGGTGATACCCGTGAGCCCTGCCAGAAATCCCGCCGTGGCGATGGGGTGTTGCAACAGCGCCTTGTGAACCGCCAGCGTGGAAGGCGCCGCCCGGCCAAGACGTTCTATTTTCTCCCGATCCTCACCCGCCAGGCGCAGCAGTTGTTGGGACGTGTCCACCGCCTGGGTGGCGGTGACGATGACCGCTTCGGCGAAGAAATCCAGCCAGGCTTCCCAGTCGCCGGTGAGACGCACGGTACCCAGCATCTCGTAGTAATACTGGCGATGCGTTTTGAAGTAGAGGCTCAGATAGAGCATCGGCTCCCGGAGGACCTTCTGTTCGCATAAGAGCAAGGTGATCAGCAGGCGGCCGAGCCGGCCGTTGCCGTCGAGAAACGGATGGATGGTCTCGAACTGGACATGGGCCAAGGCCGCCTTGAGCAGCGCGGGCGTGGACTCGGGCGTATCATGCAGGAACAGTTCGAGATCCCCGAGACACTCCAGGACCTTATGCGGCGGTGGTGGCACAAAGGCCGCGTTGCCAGGCCGCGTGCCGCCGATCCAGTTCTGGCTGCGTCGGAACTCTCCCGGCGTCTGGTTGCCGCCGCGCCCCTGGCGCAGCAGCACGGCGTGGATTTCCTTAAGCAGCCGCAGCGACAGGGGGAACCCTTCCCCAAGCCGGCGCAGACCATGGTCGAGGGCGGCCACGTAGTTGCTGACTTCCCGCACGTCATCCAGCGGCACGCCGGGTTCCTGGTCCAGTTCGAACAAAAGCAGGTCCGAGAGCGACGACTGCGTGCCCTCGATCATGGAGGAGAGCACCGCTTCCTTGCGCACGTACATGTACAGAAAGATGGCGGTGTTCGGCAGCAGCGCGGAGACGCTGTCCAACCGGCCAAGGGCCAACAAGGCTTGGTCGAATTTGCCACGCAACGCCGGCGTCCAGTCGATGGGCGGACGTGGAGGCAAGGGAGCGGGGATGAAAGCCCGCACCGCCTCGCCGGCGGTCGTCACCGTCTCGTATGTCCCCTGGAGTTCCCGTTTCATACCTGTTGCTGCCCTTGCATCCTCAATTAACATTCAGACTTATTTTAGTATTTGGCATTATCATAAATTAAGTCTTTTCGGACAGGACTGTTGGCGTGAATGCGTCATTCTCCATGCGCTTCTTGTCGAGCACATAGCCCTTGATGGCGAATTCGCGCGGCACCTGGGTGGCCCATTGGCGAAACTGGGTGGCCCGCACCGAATTGACCCGGTAGCCGACGGAGATGATGGCATCGAGGGTGTAGAAGTCGACGCTTCGGGCAACCTCCCGGTTCCCCTCGGTTTGAACTATCCGGAATTTCCGGAGAGTTGCCTCGCGCTGGATCTCTCCGGTTTCGTAGATATTTTTTAAGTGCTCGCTGATGGTGCGTACGTCGACGGCAAAGAGCTCCGCCATGAACCGTTGGGATAACCAGATGGTTTCGTCCTC
The DNA here is from genome assembly GCF_000143965.1 of Desulfarculus baarsii DSM 2075. Lineage (GTDB taxonomy): Bacteria > Desulfobacterota > Desulfarculia > Desulfarculales > Desulfarculaceae > Desulfarculus > Desulfarculus baarsii. The sequence goes on from NC_014365.1 coordinate 2,822,373, forward strand.
GTAGCGGGCTTCTATACTCTGCTCACCGGCCTGGCCGGTGAAGATCAGGAACTCCGCAGTGGAGTTGCGGATCAGTTTTTTGTCGCGGTCAGTCATAGCGATGTCTTAATATTTAAAAATTATATCAGTAGATTACTGCAAATCGCCCCATCGCGCCATGTCTTGAGGCCACTTCACCGCTTCTTCACGATCGGCCCCGGCCGGCGATTTTGCTCCCCGCCCAGGTGACGAGATCATCCCAGGACAGGGACTCGAATTGTGGGTGGCAGGTCAGTTTGCGGGACATGATGATCGGCTTGCTTCCCAGGCCTTCTCCAGTCTGGCCCGCGTGACGGCGCGAAGACGCTGCAATCCCATGGCCCGAGCCATGACCATCACCGGGTCTTCCTCCGGGGCGACCTGAGATGCCACATCCCGTGCCAGTGCGACCAGTTCGGCCAAGCAGATTTCGTCTGCCGGCCGCGATTCGTCGTTTACTGTTGCCCGGAAGCGGTCCCACTGGCCGGGAATGGTGTCCGTTGGCCAAAGAAATAACGCACCGTCCTCCTTGATGCCCTTGAACTCCCTCTCGGCCACTTGGAGAACTTTCTCCCGAATCCTGCTGCCGGCTTTGTGCAAGCCGCAACGCTTGGCGATGCGCCGGGCCAGGACGTCGGCCCGGATCGGGCCTTCCACGGCCATGATCTCCCGGATTGCCGCCGCCAGTTCCACTTCCTCTCCATCCGCCAGGATGTCCCGGATTGCAGGTTCGGGCGTGGCGGTCTCGGATAGGGCCTGGTCTTCGGTGCTTCGCTTGGCGTAGAGTTCCGCGAGAACGGGCTGGGATGCCGTCTCTGTCGCTTGCGCCGGAGGTACGGGATCAGGGAGGGGCTCCGCCGGCCGGTCGCCGAATGGGGACGACTGTTCGATCCTCTTGGCCGACTTTTCCTCGGAGACTTTTTCCGCCACTTGGCGGCACCGCTCTCTCTCAATCCTGGCCGTCTCCTCGCGCGTGCATTCCAGAATCTTGCGCAAGCTGGCATCAAGCTTGTTTGCTGCCGTCTCGGCGTCATGCCACCAGTCGGTGGACCATGTGCGCACGATCTCCCAACCCAAATCGCGCAGGACCTGTTCGCGGAGCCGGTCTCGATCCCGCGCGGTGGCGGCGCGGTGGTAGGCTGCTCCGTCACATTCCACCCCGGCCAGATATCTGCCGGGTCGGTCAGGGTCCACCACGCCTAGGTCGACGCGGAAGGTCGAGACGCCGACCTGGGGATGCGCCGTCCAGCCCCTCCGTGACAGGGCCTCGGCCACGATCTCCTCGAAAGGCGAGTCGAAATCTCCTCGGGGCGTTGTCGCCTCCTCGGCCAGGGCCTTGATCCCCCGACGGGCGTACTCCAGGAACAGCTTAAGGTCGGCCACGCCCTTGGCTCTGGTGCGGGAAAGGTCCATCCGATCCGGGAGGAGACACGTGAAGATCTTCAATGCATGTTTTGCACGGGTAACGGCCACATTGAGCCGTCGTTCACCGCCATCCTTGTTGAGTGGGCCGAAGTTCATGGAAACCCGGCCGGCTTGGTCCGGGCCATAGGTGATGGAGAAATACATCAGGTCGCGCTCGTCGCCCTGGACGTTTTCCAGGTTTTTCACAAAGATCGGCTCGGTGAGCTCATCGGAGAAAAAACGGTCCAGGTCGGGATCGCGGCGGCGTTCCTCGTCCAGGAGATCCTCAATCAATTTTTGTTGCTGCGTGTTGAAGGTCACCACTCCAATGGACTTGCCGTTTTCCACGAAGGCGGGATCGGCAAGGTGGCGGACGATGTCGGCCACCACCGCCTTGGCTTCGGCCTGGTTGGTCCGGCTGCCGCCTTTGTCGTAAAAAGCGCCTTCCACGAACTGCAGGGAGACCGCACGGTCGTCGGTCAATGGGGAAGGAAAAGTCACGAGACTGCCGCCGTAATAGCGATGGTTCGAGAAGGCAATCAGGCTTTCGTGGCGGCTGCGATAATGCCAGTTGAGACGCTGGCGGGGCAGGCCGGCACCGCAGCATTCGTCCAGGATGCTCTCCATGTCCCCGCCGATTTCCACCTCGTCGTCGGCGTCCTCGTCCTCGGCCCGGTTGAAGAAGTTGGTGGGGGGCATCTGTTTGGGATCTCCCACCACCACGACCTGTTTTCCCCGAGCCATGGCGCCGATGGCGTCCCAGACTGGGATCTGGCTTGCTTCGTCGAAGACCACCAGATCGAAAGAGGTCCGCCCCGGCGGCAGGTACTGCGCGATAGACAGGGGACTCATCAGCAGGCAGGGGGTCAGGCTGGGGAGCGCTGTGGGGATTTGCTCCATGAGCTGGCGCAAGGGCAAATGGCGGCGTTTCTTTTCCATCTCCCGGCGCAGAAGGCCCCATTCCGGGGCGTTGCGTGCGTCTCCGATTCCGGGGGTGCCGTTGCGTAGTCTGGCCCGGATGCAGTTTCGGGCCAGATCGGCAAGCTTTTGGTCCAGACGGCGGAAATCCTCGATAGCCTGCTCGTGCTCGACCGAGACGAAACGCCGCAGCAGTGGATCGGCGTCCACTGCCGCGCAAAGCCACCAGCGGCAATAGTTCACGGTAAAGGCTTCCCGAGCCTGGTCGCCAGCCAATTCTCCTTTCGTCAGGGCTTCGACCAAAGAATGTAATCCCTGCGCCCGGGCCTCGCCGACCACGCGATTCCAGGCGCACCAGGCCCGGAGCAGCCGGGTGCGGGACAAGATGACTTGGCAACGTTCGGCGAGGACATCTGGGAGCATGGCTTCCAGTTCGCCACGTTTCGACTCCTCGTTGCCAAGGAGACTGGCCATGGTGGTTCGGGCCGGCTCGTAGTGGCGGGCCATCGTCGCGAAATCGGCTCCGGTCCGTGTCACCGCGCCAGATGGTGAGAGCAGAAGGTTGTTCTCGCCGAGCAGCCGTTTCAACGCCTCGACGCCTGGGCCGAGGGATTCGGGCCGGTCATAAAGGCCGGACAGGCAAATCTTCAAGCGTTCGCCCAGATCCCGCGCGAATTCGATATCCTGGGACCTGGTCGTCAGGCCTGACCACAGGCCCGAGGTCAACTTGCCAAGGTCCGCGTACGCCGCCAGCCTGGCGTCCTGCTCCTGAATTTTGGTCAGAAGATTGAAATAGTTCGCCGCCAAGGTCAGCCCTTCCTTCAGATGATCGAAGGCTGCCTGACCGGCTGCCTGTCGTTCGGCCCATGGCCATTCGCCCGAGCTCTGGTCCTGTAGGTCCTCGAAGGCGGCCAATTTTGTGTCAAGCCTCCGGATGTCGAGCAACACATCCAGATCCTGGGCTTCGTTAGATTGATTTGATCGGCCTGCTTCGGTCACGGCCGCGAGCGCCTTGCGCACCCTGCTCCGGCCGAGAGCGTTTTTGGGCCACCAGGCGTTTTCGGCTTCTTGCCAAACGAGGCGTAGTCCCTCCAGATCGATCCCCAGGGCCTCGGGGCGATAGTTGCGGGAAAGCTGGCCCCACAGTTGCCGTCGTCGGGTCTCCAGGGCCTGCCCGTCTCGCAGCCGGGCAAAGAAGGTTTGGGTCGTGTTTCGTACTTCGGCGGTCAAGGTCGTGAGCTGTCCCCGCAACGTGTCGAGACGACCTGACATGGGCTCTTCACCAGCAATACCCTGGGACGGCTCCAACCCTCTCTCTATTCGCGGGAGACATGCCCGCAGATCCGCCAGAATGTTCTGGACCGTATCCTCAAGGCCGGGCCAGAGTTCGGAAGGCCCGCCATGGGAATCGGCGAATTCGGCGAGTCTGGCGTCCTGTTCCCGGAGTTCGGCTGTGAGCGCCTGACGCCTCGCCACCAGGGCCAATCCCTCGCTCAGTCGGCTGAGGATATCCGGGGCGTCGGGCCGCGCCAGAAAGCTCCAGTCCCGTCCAAAGGCCTCGGGCAACATGTCGGCCAGTTCGACCAAGGCGCGGCGGACAGACTCGGACAAGGCGATCTCCGGCAGGCCGGTTGCAGAAAAAAACGCCGTCGAGGTGCGTTGCATTTCCTCGCACACGGGGAGCATCTCCCGGAGGGCCGCCGTCAGGGAGGTTTCCCATCCCGGCGACCATTCCGTGCCCGTGACCAGGGCCAAGTCTCCCCCGGCCGCGCCGGCCACCTCGGTCGCGTTGATGCCCAACCGGGTGGCGATGTCCAGCAAGGCGTCCAGCGAGGCCTTGTCATGGCTTTCCGGAGCGGACCACCGTAGCGGCAACTGCGGCATGTCCCGACCGGCCAAGGTCTTGCTGATGGCGGCGAAGACGCAAAGTCCGTTGGGCCAGCGGTGATGCAGGCGCTCGACCAAGGCGTTGAGTTGGTCGCGGAGGGAGCCCATGCGCGCGCTTTCCTCGTCCCAAGTCGCCTGATCCGCATCTGCCCGGGCTTCCCAGGATTGCCTGAGCTGCTTGAGTACCTCCAGCTTGTTGGCCTTGTGGGAATGGAGTTCCAGACAGAATTCGCCCAGGCCGATCGTCTTGAGCCGGCGATAGACCACCTCCAAGGCGGCGGTCTTCTCAGCCACGAAGAGCACCGTCTTGTCCAGGGCCAGGCATTGAGCGATGAGGTTGGCGATGGTCTGACTCTTGCCGGTCCCGGGCGGCCCCTCCAGTACGAAATCCTGGCCGTTGGCCGCCGCCACCACCGCCGCGAGTTGGGAGGAGTCGGCCGGTAGGGGGCAGAAATTCCGAGAGGGGGGCAAAACGTCGTCCAGGCGTTCCGGAGGCACGAACCGGGTCCGGTCGCCATATGCCTGGGTGGGCGTGTCGATAAGATGGTGCACAACGGGATTTTGTCGGAGCTGGTCGGCATGAACGGCCAAGTCCTTCCACATGAGGTACTTGGCGAAGGAGAACTGGCCCAGGCACACGTCCTCGGCCACCTCCCATCCGGCCATGTCCTTGATGGCTGTGGCCATCGTGCGCCAGATGGTCGCCACATCCAGCCCGGAATCATCTCGGGGCAGCTCTCCCTCAAGGGCAGGCAGGCGCAGGTGGAAGTCCTGACGCAACATCTCCAGCAAGGTCAGATTGAAGCGGGGTTCGTCCTCGTGAAGGGCTAGTGAGAAGCCGGAACGCACGGCTTGGCGGGCCAGGCTTACCGGGATCAGTATCAATGGAGCCCTTAGACGGCGCGCGTCCTTGCCTCCCTGGTTCCAGACCAGAAAGCCCAGTACGAGATAGAGCGTGTTGGCTCCGCCTTCCTGCAATGCCAGGCGGGAAGCACGGAACAGCTCCACCAGCCGGCTTTCCATCTCTTCTTCGGACAGGCGAGTGAAAAGCTCTCCCCTGCCCAGGCCTTCCATAGCGTGCTCACGTCCGACCTCCTCCCGATGGCGGGCCTGATGCAGGGCCTCGTCACGGGGATCGGTGCCCTGCATCGGACGAACACCCGGCCGCAGCTTGAACCGTTTACCGTCGGCAAGCAGATCTTCCAAGCGTCCGGGATTCGGGACCATGAGTTCCACAACGCGTTTGCTGGAGCGGAAATTGAGCAGGTTGTTGCGTAGCGAGAGATCCAGGAGTTTGCGTTGCCAGCGATCCAGGCGGTCCTGAGGCCGGAGCTGGTCCGAGGGGCGAACCTGAGTTTCGACCTCCATAAGGTCCGGGGCATCGTCTAAGTTCAGGAGATCAGGAACCTGCGTTGCTGACGTTTCAGTGCTCGCCGGGGAGATTGGGACCTCCTCGCTGGCCAAGGGACGGATCCGCTCCATGCGGGCCCGCCGGATATCCAAGGCCAAATGGAAAGGACGGGGCTCTTCTTCTGAAACCTGATGCGTCCCCACCTGACAGGCCCATGTGAACTTGGCGGGTTCTTGCTGGCCCCGCACGACCAAGGTGGGTTCGAAGAGCAGGATCTCTTGAAGCTGCAGGCGTTTTCTCAGGGCGCTGACGTCATCGATCATGGTGGTCGCGAAGATTTCCGGTACCAACCATGCGCCGGCGAAGGCGTGTCCTTCCAGGAAGACGAGCAAGGGGTTGAGCTGGCATTGCTCCAGACAGGAGGCGAAAAGAAAGCTTAGATCCAGGCAGGTGGCCAGACCGTTGCTGACGATCCGCTCCGGCGAACGGACCTTCTGGCCTTGCTGCTCGAACCCGGCGGGTGGCAGGGCATAGTCCAGGCCCAGCGAACAGACCGCCTGCCATACGGCGGACATGATTTCCCAGGCCCGCTGCTTGCCGCCTTTGGCGTAGCCCTCCAAAGCGGATTCCTTGCCCGCCGTCAGCAGCAGGTCGGCCGCTTTTTTGAGCACCCGATCCACGGCCGGATCGTTGGGCCGCACAAAGGCAGCGGCTAGCTCGGGAAACTGGCCCAGACCACCCCATTGGTTGCGGGCCAGGAGTTCCACCGGCTTTTCCGACCGGCAGAGAACCGTATCGCCCTGTCGGAGTTCGAACAGTATCTGGCCCTTTTCGGCCTCGGTGAGCCGAAACAGCTGGCCGCCGTCCAGTTGCAGGTCCAGGTCGACGATCGAGTAGCGCTGCTCGGGATTGAGCTTGCTGATGCGCCAGCTTCGGGAGCGGAAAAAGGCTGGGTCGGAGTGGAGGGTCAGATCCAGGTCCTCCCAGGGGGCCTGCCCATCGTTTCGAATGGCCAGTTCCAAAAGAACCGGGACGGAGTTCTGATGCAGGGCGAAGGACACCTTGGGTGCGAAGGTGGATTCTATGGTCAGATCGGATGTCGATTGCGGTAAAAAATCCATACAACCCTCCGGACTATTTTGTCATCCTCTCGACAGAGGTGTCGTGCCCATCATGCCAATGCGCCGGGGTGGAATAGAGGAATGCCTCCAACTGGGTCTGCTCAGGCCAAGGGATGGCGTTTGCTCATTTCCCCATGATCTCTCTTCGGGATTTCGCCTACAAATTGTTGCCGAACCATTTTTGGCCGTCTTTCGGCCAATCCCAGGGGGTGCGCACCGCGTATTCGTGTGGCGGCTCCAGGTCCTGCTCAAGGGCCACGCGTACGCGCCGCCGCCACGCCCTGGCGGACAGGCGTTTGCCGAGCTTGTCCGATGCCGCCGTCGTGCAGCCGCCGGCCGGATGTTTTTTACGAGAACGGCTCATAGGGCATCACCTATATTGTTGTTGCTTCTCAGTAGTACTGCCGGATATACCCGAACGCCTTGTCGAACAGATCCTGGTCCTTGACCTGGTACTTCACGTAAATCACTTTGCGCAGAGCCTTCTGGACTTCGCGCTCGCCGGCCTTGGTGTTTTGCCAGCCGGGGAACCGGACCAGCCGCACGATCTCGTCGATGTCGGTCACGATCCGCTCGATCACCATCGGCGTCTTGCCGTTCTTCACCTCGGCGAACAGTTCGGTCAGGGCCGCTTTGGCCTTGGCCTGTTCATCGACCGGGTCCACCTGCTTCTCGGCCTGGACGACCTCTTTGGCCAGAGTCAGCAGTTCCTTGAGGAAGTCCAGGCTGTGGAGCAGGCCCTGTTCGTGCCGTTCTTTGAGCTTTTCGAGGCGTTCGCCCAGGGCGACAAACTTCGGATTGTCCTTGTGCTTTCGCAGGCGGGCGATGAGCTTGATCTCGATTTCCCTGGATTTCTTGTCCGGGTCCTTGGCATCGAGCAACCCTTCGAGGACCTCGGCGTCCATTACCAGGGTGTCCAGATCGTCACGCACCGTTTCCAGATGCACGTTCTCATGCACCAGCTCGATGGTCTTGGCCCCCAGGGCGTGCCAGAGCAGCTTGCCGTTGCCGCTCGGCGGCTTCACCGATTCATAGACCTGGGTCAGCCACTTGTAGTCCTTTTCATAAAGGCCGAGACAGGGATCGGGAGACAGCGCTTCCCACAGACGGGAGAGCACCGAGTATTCCGCCGCGAATTTGTCCCGGGTCTCGTTATCCGGCAGGCAATCCTGCGCCGCGATCAGCCCCTCGTAGCCGCCAACAGTGCGGTCCACGCCAGGGAAGAACGCCAGGCATCTCGCCACCACGCCGGGCAGATCCTTCTTGAGCTCGTCCAGATTGGTGATGACCTTCTGCACCGCCTTTTCATCGAAATCGAGGGCCGTGGCCACGTCATCGAAGATGCCGAGGTAATCCACGATCAGGCCGTGGGTCTTGCCGGGGTAAACACGGTTGGTGCGGCAGATGGCCTGCAGCAGGTTGTGATCCTTCATCGGTTTATCGAGGTACATCACTTGCAGAATGGGGGCATCGAAGCCGGTCAGCAGCTTGGAAGTGACGATCAGGAACTTGAGCGGGTCAATCGGATCGCGGAACCGGTCGAGGAGTTTTTCCTCCTCGTCCTTGGCCAACTTCCATTCCGCGTACTGATCGGATTTGCCGCCCTGGGTGTGCATGACAATGGCGCTGGCCTCCGGTCCGACCAACTCGTCCATGGCCTTCTTGTAGAGAACACAGCACTCCCGGTCGAAGGTCACCACTTGGGCCTTGAAGCCGTTCGGCTCCACCTTCTCCTGGAAGTGCTTGACGATGTGCTGGCAGATGGCGTTCACCCGTGCCGGGGCCTTGATCAGCACCGCCATCTTGGCGGCCCGCTTGGCCAGGTCGTCACGATCCAACTCGCTCAGCTCATCGGTCATCTGCGAGTAGGCTTCGTCGATGGCGTCCTTGTTGATGTGCAGCTTCACGTCCACCGCCTCGAAATGCAGTGGCAGCGTGGCCTTGTCCCGGATCGAGTCCTGGAACGAGTAGCGGCTCATATAGCCCTGCCCATCCTCGTCCGCGCCGAAGGCCCAGAAGGTGTTGCGGTCCCGCTTGTTGATCGGCGTGCCGGTCAGGCCAAAGAGAAAGGCATTGGGCAGCGCGTCGCGCATCTTGCGGCCCAAGTCGCCTTCCTGGGTGCGGTGCGCCTCGTCCACCATCACGATGATGTTCGAGCGCTCGTTCAGGCGGCCGTCCGCCTCGCCGAACTTGTGAATGGTGGTGATGATGATCTTGCGGGTATCGGCCGCCAGCAGGCTTTGCAGTTCCTGCCGGGTGGCGGCTCCGATCATGTTCGGGATATCGGCGGCGTTGAAGGTGGCGGTGATCTGGGTGTCCAGGTCGATGCGGTCCACCACGATCATCACCGTGGGGTTGCCGAGCTTGCGGTGCATCCGCAGCTTCTGCGCCGCGAACACCATCAGCAGCGACTTGCCCGAGCCCTGGAAATGCCAGATCAGGCCCTTCTTGGGATAGCCCTTGACCACGCGGGCCACCATCAGGTTAGCGCCTTCGTACTGCTGATAGCGGCAGATGATCTTGATGCGGCGGTGTTTCTTGTCGGTGGCGAACAGGGTGAAGTTCTGCAGGATGTCCAGCACCACATGGGGGCGCAGCATGGAGCGGATGGAGCGCTGCACGTCCGCAAGCGTTCCCTCGGCCTTGTTCTCGCCCTCGTGCCACGGCCCCCATATATCGATGGGCATGCGCACCGAGCCGTAGCGATAGCACTTGCCCTCGGTGGCAAAAGAGAGGACGTTGGGCACGAACATCTGTGGCACGCTCTGTTCGTAGCCGTTATGGATGTCGCTGGCCCCGTCCACCCAGGTCACCGCCGGGCGCACCGGCGTTTTGGCCTCGCCGACCACTAGCGGGATGCCGTTGACCAGCATGATGATGTCGAAGCGGCGGCCGCCTTCCTTGACCGGATAGACCCACTGGTTGGTAACCACGTAATCGTTGTTGCTGAGATTCTCAAAGTCGATCAGCCGTACCGGCGTGTGTTCGCCACGCTCGCCGAAGGGCATGGACTTCTCGCCCCGCAGCCATTCGGCGAACAGCTCGTTGGCCCGCACCAGACCTTCGCTCTGCACCGACAGCGGAATGGTCCGCAGGCGGTAGAGCACCTCGTCGGCCCGGTCGGGCTGGGCCTTGATTTCCGGATTCAGGCGGATGAGGGCATCGCGAACCATCGACTCCACCAGCACGTCGGAGTGCTGACGTGGCAGCTCCTCGGCGGCCACGAAGCGCCAACCTTTGATTTCGCCGCCGTAGCTCGCGAGCTCTTCGGCAACCATGTTCGAAGTCACGCCGCCGCAGAGCGTGTCGAGAACCATCTGTTCGACAGTATTTTCTTCATTAAACATGGGATACCTCTTCAGCTATCGTCGCTCCGACCAGGTTGTTTATCAGAGCAGCCAAGCATTTTTGTGCTTCGGCGACATGGTTCCTTTGAAGATGCTTTCTAAGCTCCAAATTATTGAGCACTTCAACAATCTGCTTCTGCTCCTCCATCGGAGGTAGTGGAACCAGCACCTTTTTCAAGTTTCCTGCGCTGATATTGGTTTGACTCACACCGGGAGTGGCATAGGCAAGAAGCCTTCTTTGGCCGAGACCTGAATTCAGATAATAATTGAGGAAGTCAGGAAGGATTTGGTCCTCATCCGCTCTCAGGCGAACCAGGTATGATGCGAATACATAATCCCCTTCAAGATCGAATATTCCGACCTTTCCGACCAAATCGGCACTGTTCGTTCTATTGAAAAGTATGTCGCCTTTGTGAACCTTGAATGAATTGAAATCTGAATCATCTAAGTCAACGTATTTCAAATCGTTGGCAATGATCCGACCATCGTCGTAGTTCATCATTCGGAGAATCGGATATTGGCCAGATTCATTCAAAGGTATAGACAAACCGTATTGGCAAATCGATGTTACGTCTTCAACAGTAGCGAGACGCCAGTGGACTGGTATTTCACCAAGCCTGGTGTGCTGGGTTGCCTGCTGTCCAATTCCCCTGACTGTTAGTCGACTCAGTAAGGTTCTTTTTACCGACATCAGATTGTCGTTACTCTGCTGATGTTGATTAAATGCCTCATCGGCCGCCCACAGGATCTCGGCAATGCGCTTCTGTTCATCAAGGGGCGGCAGCTGGAATTCAAAATCTTGCAATGCGGTCCAACTGGTTCTCGGTGACAGCGAACCGGCTGAGGTGCCAAGTGCATGATCGAAAAAGGCATTGCTCTGGCAGATAAATGGCAGAAGTTCCGGCAGCAGAACCTTTCTGTTTTTCGGCTCAAACGTCAGGATGTCCCCGGAGCAAATGCCTTCAAACTCCGCGTAGGCGACCTTGCGTTGATAGGCCCGGCGCTTACCGAAAAGCGTCTGTCCCGGTACGAATTTGCGGGTAAACGAGGTGCCATCCACAACGGAGTTCCAGCGCCGGATATGCAGATTCTCGGGGTCGATGTGTTCAAGCCCGACGATTTTTTCAACGCCATTGGCCTCGGGCTCACGCTCCACGAGGTTGGCGTTCTTCACCACCTCGCCGAACTTGACCATCTTCCAGCCAGGCTTCAGGGATTGTGTGCTCATTTGCCACCTCCCAAGACCCTTGAATCCGCAGATTGCGCAGATTCACGCAGATTCAGACGTGAGAAATAATCCGCGACCATCTGCGTAATCTGCGGACAATGCTTTTCCCCCATCAGTCTTTGCTCCCAGGCAGTTTGCCCGACTGTTTTTCCAGTCGTTTTTCATCAGATCTCACCCGACGTTCCAACTTCTTGATGTCCTCTTCCGGAGGTAGTTTTTCCGGCTTGATACCGCGCTGGCCGAGCATGTCGCGCACACTCACGTTGTTCTGCACATGCTCGCTGGTAATGGCGTGTTCTCCCCGCAGATCCTCCTGCTGAACATTATGATTGGTCATCTCGGTGGCCAGGTTTTTCGCGGCTATGGTCAGGGTCGGCAGGAAGTCGGCCAGCGGGCGTGTTTTGGTGATGCCGTACCGATCCTTCATCACCTGGGTGGTATGCCCCCCAAAGAGCGCTGCATCCCCCTTGGACCGAATCCGACCGAAACCGGCATCATCAACGCCGCGCTCATAAATGTTCTGGGAGAGCGTTTTTTCCGACTCCCGCAGCCTTTCCCGGGCATCAAGCCGGGCCTGCAGGCGCATCCGATCCTCGATCAGTTCCTGCTTGCGGGTCTGGATGGCAAAGTAGCTCTGCGCAAAAGCAATGGGTTCCTTGCGTGGGTCGCCGTTCTGGGCGATCAGATAGCAGGCGTAGCGGGTGAGCATGAAGTCTTCCACCGGTCTCTGGCCACCCTTGCCGATCTCGATCATTTTCGTGACGCCACGAAAATGATCGTCCGCTTTGTAACCCGTTGTTTCACAAGACTCTATGGCGCGCTTAATGGCGGTCAGGAAGTTCTCCCAGCGGGCATAACCGAGGGGTTCCATCAGATCGCGGGCGAACCAGAATTCAATACCTTCGTCGGGTATGGTCTGGCTCAGGTCGTCAAACCGGCGTTGTAGTTTCTGAACGGTTTCTGATTTCATTGAGCTGTTCTCCCTATTGAATCCGCAGATTGCGCAGATTCACGCAGATTTTCTGAATCGGTTTTTAATCTGCACCCATCTGCGTCATCTGCGGACAGTCCTTTTTCAAGCACCTCAAAAAGTCCGTCCATCGACTCCCGCAATGCCATCGAGCTTTCCTGCCAGTTTGCTATGGCCTGTTTGAGGCTGACCGTTTCGGCCGCTCCGTTGCCATTGCAGTTTCCGTTGTCCGCCCGCACGTAGAGCGGGATGCTGAGGTTGCTGGCCTTCTCCCGGACCTCGTCATTGCTGACCACCCGGGCAAAGCCGTCCTCGTCACAGAAATCCTGATAGGCGGAGACAATGCGCTGGATGTGGTCGTTAGTGAGGAAGCTCTGCGCCCGCTCGCGGGTCACCTCGTTCAGCGCGTTGATGAAGAGCACCTTGTTCCTGCGCTCCTTGGGTTTGTTCATCCGACAAATGACGACGCAGGCTTCCATGGGCGAGTTGTAAAAGAGGTTTGGGCCGAGGCCCAGCACACACTCCACCACGTCGTGGGCGACCAGCTTCTCACGCATGGCCGACTCTTCGTTGCGGAAGAGGACACCATGCGGAAACAGGATGGCGCAGCGGCCGCTCTTGGCCTTCATGCTCTTGATGATGTGCTGCCAGAAGGCATAGTCGGCGCGACCCTGGGGCGGGGTACCGTAGATGTTCCGGCCCCACGGATCGGCGGACCAGGCATCGCGATCCCACTGCTTGATGGAGTACGGTGGATTGGCCAGGACGACGTCGAACTGCATGAGCCGGTCGCCTTCAACAAAGGCGGGGTTGGCCAGGGTGTCGCCCCGGACGATGCGGAAGTCCTCGATGCCGTGCAGGAACAGGTTCATCCGGCCGATGGCGGAGGTGAGCAGGTTGCGCTCCTGGCCGAACAGCCGCAGGTTCCGCCACTCCTTATTTTGCCGCTTCAGATGGGCGACGGCGGAGAGCAGCATGCCCGCTGACCCGCAGGTGGGGTCATAGATCGACTCACCCGGTTTGGGTTCGAGCATCTCGGTCATCAGATGAACCACGGTGCGGTTGGTATAGAACTCAGCAGCGGTGTGGCCGGAATCGTCGGCGAACTTCTTGATCAGAAACTCGTAGCCCACGCCCAGTTCATCCTCCGGGCAGTTGGCGAGCGAAAGCGTCTGCGAGCTGAAATGCTCGATCAACTCGCGCAGCATGCGGTCCGGTAGGCGGTCCTTGTTGGTCCACTGGGCGTCACCGAAGACCCCGTACAGGGTGTCGGGATTGGCCGTCTCAATGGCCCGCAGGGCATCCTGGATGGCCTTACCGACGTTCTTGACCTTGGTACGGGTGGCCTTCCAGTGAGCGTCTTCCGGGATCTGGAAGAGGTGCTGCTCGGGAAGCGCGGCGTATTCCTGATCGCCGCCGGATTCCTCCAACGCATCGGCCAGCTCCTCGTCGTACACGTCGCACAGGCGCTTGTAGAACAGCAGCGGGAAGATGAACTGCTTGTAGTCCCCGGCGTCGATGTAGCCGCGCAGCAAGGTTGCTGCGCCCCAGAGGTAGGATTCGAGTTGGGATTGGGAAATCATTGCTGACCTCCCGTAAGATTTTCATCCGCAGATTTCGCAGATTCCCGCAGATTAAGGACGAGTCTTTTGTATTGGAGGCTTCTGCTTCCGAAGTTGAGCAGCAAGGCTTTTTGCAGGCCTGAGGCTTTGAGGTAGTTGATGACCTGGGCTTCTTCCGTGCCGGAAATACGATCCAGTGCTTTCAGTTCAACGATAACCGAACTGAAACAAATAGAATCCGCTTTGTAGAAGGTTTTCAGCGGCTTGCCGCGATAAATGCCCGGTAACTCTTTCTCCCTCACATAGGGAATCCCTCGCGCTTGAAACTCCAGCTCCAAAGCTTCCTGATAAACGGCCTCAAGAAAACCATTGCCCAACTCGGAATGAACTGCCATGGCAGCGCCGATAATGGCGTAAGTCTGTTCATCCTTCTTAGAATAATCTGCGTCCATCTGCGTAATCTGCGGACTCATTACAACAGGCCCTCCCGGAGCAGCAGCCCCTTCAACCGATCCTCGGCCGCATACGCCGCTTGCAGCGATTCCTTGAGATTGGCGATGGCCTGATCGATGGTCATGGATTCTTCCTCGATCACCGGCTCCACGTAGCGGGGGATATTCAGGTTGAAATCGTTCTCGCGGATCTCGTCGAGCGTGACCACCCGGCAGACCCCTTCCACATCCTGATACCCCTCGTACCAGCGATGGATTTTGTCCACGTGTTCCGGCAGCAGCTCGTTCTGGGCGCGGCCGGTCTTGAACTCCTTCGAGGCGTCGATGAACAGCACCTTCTGGCGGTGAGCCTTGGGCTTGCTATCGCGGAAGACCAGGACGCAGGGCGCGAGACCGGTGCCGTAGAAAATGTTCTGACCAACGCCGATCACAGCTTCGAGGATGTCCATTTCCAGCAGCTTGCGCCGGATCTCGCCCTCCTTGGACATGCGGAACAGCACGCCATGGGGAAGCACCACGGCCATGCGCCCGGTCTTGCGGGCCATGGACTTGACCATGTGCTGGACCCAGGCGAAGTCGCCGGATTTGGCTGGCGGCAGCCCGGCAAAGTTGCGGCCGTAGGGGTCATTGATCCAGACGTCGTCCCCCCACTTTTCCAGGGAGAAGGGAGGATTGGCGATGACGCAGTCAAAGGTGGCGAGGCTGTCGCCTGAATAAAATGCGGGCAAGCGCAGGGTGTCGCCGCGTTCGATATGGAAATCTTCCGCGCCGTGGAGAAAGAGGTTCATCCGGGCAATGGAGGATGTGGTCAGATTTTTTTCCTGGCCGTAGAGCTTGCCCAGCATGAGGTTCTCGTCGCCGCCATGTTCTTTGACATGGTGCAGCGCCTCAAGGAGCATGCCGCCGGTCCCACAGGCCGGGTCGTAGATGGTTTCCCCGGCCTTGGGCGCAAGGATGCGAACCATCAGCGCGACCACGGAGCGCGGTGTATAGAATTCACCGGCCTTCTTGTTGGTCAGGTCGGCAAATTTCTTGATCAGGTATTCATAGGCCTGGCCGAGAATGTCCGCCTTGCAGTGCTCATTGCCCAGGTTGAGCGACGAGAAGTGTTCGATCAGGTCCTTGAGCAGCGCGTCCGAAAGGCGGTCTTTATTGGTCCACTGGGCGTCGCCGAAGATACCGTGCAGGGTGTCCGGGTTGGCCTGCTCGATACAGCGCATCGCCTTCTGGAGCGCATGGCCGATATTGGCGCTCTTGGCCCGAACATCTTTCCAGTGGCAGCCCTCCGGAACCTGGAACCGGTGGTTCTCGGGGAACTGGGCAAATTCCGCGTCGCCGTCTGACTCTTCCAGGGCCACGGCATACTCCTCGTCATAGACGTCGGAGAGCCGCTTGAAGAACAGCAGCGGGAAGATATAGGTCTTGAAATCGGCCGCGTCGACAGGCCCACGCAGGATGTTGGCCGCCTCCCAGAGATGCCCGGAGAGGGTCCCGATATCCAGATCGACTGAATTGTTATTTCCGTTCTTCCTGCTCATTCAGCTTGATCCTGTCTGCTCTTGTCAGCCGCGCCGCCAGCCTTCACCCACTCGTCGACCTCGTCCGTTTTACACTTCCAGAGGCGGCCGACTTTGTGCGCGGGCATGCCGCGTCCCGCTATCCAGCGGTAGATGGTGTCAATGCTGACCCCGAGATGATGTGCGATTTCTTCGGCTGAAAGCCAGCGGTTTTGCTCTGGTGCCATGTGTTCTCGCTTTGGGCCGTCCGGCCTTGAGAACCGCCGTTCCAGGAGGCAGCCCCAGATAATGATATGGATGTCTGGCACATTAGATGAGAGTCGAGTACCGGTCAAACGATTTGTGTGCATCTTAGCGGCAGCGAGCCGCAGAAGCCGACTTTGCATGGCAGGGACAGGCAGGCGGAATAGCAAGGTAGCGGAAATTTACACCTGCTCGGTGCACATGATCACGAGGCGGGATTTGCGTTCGTCGGGTAGGACCGCCTCGATATCGAGGGTACGGCCCTCGAATACCAGACGGTGGGTGGGGGTGAGGTCGGCGCGATAGCGCATGGTGACGCGGTGGCTGACCGAGTTCTGCATCTGGGCGGCGGCGAAGTACTCCTCGCCCTTGAGGGCTTCGACCCGCGCCCAGACCGTGGCCAGGTCAGCCCAGGTTTCCTCCCAGCCGCCCATGCCATCGAAGATGAGCGTCACCGCCTGAATGGTCACCCGGTGGCGATATGGAGCGGCTGGCATTTACACCACCCCGGCAACCCGCCAGGGGTCCAACAGCCCGTCAAGAAAGTCGCCGGGGAGCGCGCTGACGGATCGCCCGGCGAAGCTCTCCCGCTGCTCATAAAGGCCGGTGACATGACAGAGCATCCAGCTCTTGATGGCATCAGGGGTGGACGGATTTCCTGTGACGACGGGCCAGCCGGTACGAAAGCCGATAGTCACGGCGTTAGGGCGGCGGCGGGTGGCCGTCCACGCTGCGCCATCGGCTGGATAGATGCGGCCGAGCAGTCCGGAAGTATCAACGACATAGTCCGTGGCGGGCATGGTCTGTGTTACCCCGTCCGGAGCCACAAAGGAGACGGCCTCCACGGCCTGCAACGGCGGCTTGGGCAATTCGATCGGGTCGTCGCCGCAAGGAAAGCCGTCCAGGGAGAGCTCGTATTCCGCCTCCACGAACTGCCGCCCGGTCAGTTGCTCCCCATGCTGGCGCGCGGCTGCGATGAAAGTCGCAAGCAGCCCGTCCTCGAGATCGTGATCGATCCTGGCATGGAGCTTGGCTTCCGCCAGAGTGACCGGTTCCAGGGCTGGAGGCGTAATCAGGCGCAGACGTCCGTGCATGGGGTCACCTGTGAACGGAGCGGAGCCGCAAAGCCCCGCCCCTTTGGGTTACTCGGTCACCGGGGCCACATGGGCGTGGCCGAGCAGCGCAGTAACGCCGATGGGCGTGCCGGTCCCATGGGTGCCGATGAAGTTCACCACCACGCGGCAGTAGCGTTTGTGGCCGCGATAGGCCGTGGCGTAGACCGCGCTGTCGTCGCCAGCGTTGTCGATGACCGCGAAACAGCCGTCGTTCGTGCCAGTGACCGACTTGGCCAGATCGGCCGGGTCCACGTCGGTCCAGGGGCCGCTGACCTTGTCATCGGCTTCCTCGACTTCGAGCTCGATTTTGTCCGTCTCGGAGAGGGTCACGCCAGCCGCGCCCACGTTGACCAGCAGCATGCAGGAGCCGAAGCCCTGCAGGTCCACGGGGTCGGAGTTCTGGTCAGCGTCGTACACGGCCGGGGCCAGAACCTGGGTCGTCTTGAGGTTGCTGTAGAGATCGCGCATGTCGGCCTCCTTTAGCTGGCGGAGAATTTCATGAGCTTCACGGCCTCGAAGTTCTGGACGCCGCCGCCGAAGCGCTCGGTCACCCAGAAGGAGGTGAAGCCCTTATTGGTGATATTGTCGCGGATGATGCGCATGCCCCGGCGGCGGTAGATCAGGTAGGCTCGCTTGAAGTCGCCGAAGGCGATGGACAGGCTCCCGGAAGCCACGTCGGGCATGTAGTCGTCGGTGCGCACCGGATAGCCCAGGAGCACGCCTGCGACGCCCGCCTGCAGCCCCGGCTGCCAGAGGTAATTGCCCTGGCCGTCCTTGAACTTGCGGATGGCCGCCAAGGTCAGGTCGTTCAGGAGAAAGGCCCCGGACGCTCGGTACTGAGCTTTGAGCGCGTGGATCAGGTCGATGAGCTTGTCGCTGGGGTTGCTGGACGCGAACGCGCCGTTGCCGCCGGAGAGCACGGTGCCGAGCTTGCCCCAGGCGTAGGCATCGTTGGCCACGGCGTCATAGGTCAGCAGTCCGCGCGGGCGGGAGACGCCGTTGCCGGTCAGGAAGGCTTCGGCCTCGGCCTCGGCAAAGGCCAGGGCGACTTCCTCCATGAGGAAGGCCTCGACGTTGAAGCCCAGGTCCTCCAGGCTCTCGTTGGTCACCTCGGGAAAGGCGTCCACTTCCCTGGCTTCGAAGGCCAACAGGCTGAACTTCGGCGTCGAGGTGGTCGACGGGTTCTCGCCTTCCCCGCGCCAGGCGTAGGATACGCCGGTGGTGCGCACGGGCTTCTTGTACACGGCCGCGTTGCCCGCGATGGTCTGGGCCATGCCGGAGAGCGCGGACATGGCGCTCACGGTGCGCTCGATGGTCTGGGCCATGTCCTCGGTGAGGAAATAGCCGCCGTCGGGATCGCTGTAGGTGGCCATGGCCTTGCGCTGGATACCGGCCAGTTCCCGGTCGTCGCCCTTGCGCAGGAACTTGCCCAGGGCCTGTTTGTGCTCCTGGGCCATGGGTTCCTGGCCGTCCACTCCCGCGCCCGGCCGGTTGGCCTTCTTGGCGACCTCGGCCAGGTCCTTGCCCAACCGGGTCAGGTCCTCGTTGATCCTGGTGACCTTTTCCTCCAGGTCGGCAGGGGCGAAACCTTTCTTCTCGATGGCCGTAAGCCGATCGTCGTTGGCCTGCTTGAACTCCGCGAACGCCTTGTGCTGCTCTTCCAGCAGCTCTCTGATCTCGTCCATGGATTACCTCCTTGCGGACGTCTTGATGGTGGCGATGTTGCGCCGCAGCAGGGCGGCGACCGCATCCGCACCCTCGTTATGGGCGTCCTCGGCGTCACGCAGAGGCAGGGCCTTGAATCCTTCGGCCAGAACGGCCTTGGCCTGTGTCCTGGAGAACCCGGCCTCACGCAGGGCCCTCTCGGCGAGCCGGATGTCCGGCACGCCCTTCACTTGATCCACCCGCGCCCTGGCGTTGGCCGGAAAGGTCACGGGGCTGATCTCGATGAGCTCAATACGCTTGAGCCTGCGACGGGGCTCACCCGGTTTGCCCCCTGATTCCCATTCCCGGGCCACGTAGCCGATGGACAAGCCGTCGATGGCCGGCCGGGGTTCCATGCGCATCAGGGAGTGAACCTCGCGCCCGCGCGGGGTCTCGGCCAGCCGGCCGGTTACGCGCAGGCCCACCTCGTCCTCGGCGATGTCCGTCCAGATGCCGATGGGCGTCAGGTCCTGCGCACCGAGTCCGAGTCCGCCGTGCTGCAGGAGCATGACCGGCCAGGCGGCCTTGCCCGCTCCGACGTCGGTCAGGCTTTGCGTGAACGCCCCGGGCAGGATCACGTCGCCGTAGGCGTCCACGTTGCCGAACACGGCTCCGTATCCAGAAAAGGTCATCTGCTCGGCGTCGGTTCCGCCGGGAGCGAACTTGAGTTCCTCCAGGCTACAGTTGAGGCGCTGCATGGGCGGTATCCTCCGCGTTGTCATCGTCTTCCGGCTCGGCCGGATCGGTCATGTTGAGGGGCACGCGGTAGCGTTCGCCGCCTTCGTAGGGATTCATGTCCTCATACTCGCGCACCTCGTTGGGATTCATGGCTCCGATGCCGTACATCCTGGCGTAGAACTCGGCCCGGTCCTTGGCCGCGCCGCGCAGGAGGCCGTTGAGCATGAACTTGGCGTAGAGCCCCTGGCGGCGCTCTTCCTCGCTGAAGAGGTTCTTTGCGATGCTCGTTTCGATGCGGCGGCACCAGGGCGAGAGCGTGTGGACCACGTGGGCCAGGAACATCTGCTCGGCGCTGGCGTAGGTGGCGGTCTTGTCAGAATATCCCACCATGATGGGCAGCACGCGGAAGGCCCGGCAGATTTCCTCGACCTGAAACTTGCGGGTCTCCAGGAACTGGGCCTGATCGTTGGGAGCGGTCATGGAGGTGAACTTCATGCCGCCCCAGAGCACGGCGGTTTTGAAGGCGTTCCCGCCGCCGGCGTGCCTTGCCTCCCAGGACTTGCGCAGGGCCAGGCGCTGCTCCTCGTTCAGGACCTGATCCGTGGACAGGACGCCGCCGACCACGGCTCCGTTGGAGAACAGCCGCGCGCCATGTTCCTCGGTGGCCAGGGACAGCCCGATGGCCTCCCGGGCGAGGCACACGCCTTCGAGCCCCATCCAGCCGTTCCAGGACGGCCCACGCAGGTGCCACATCTCGGAAGCGGAAAGTCCAATGCGACGGCCGTCGTCCGTGGTCACCTCATAGGAGATCACGTAGCCGTCGCGCTTTACGGTCACCTGCTGTGGCTCGTAGGGGAGCAGTTCCGCGATGCGACCCAGCCCGCGATTCACGAACACAAAAGCGTTGCCGCAGAACACCAGGTGCATGATCACCTGCTCGATGAACTCGAAGCTGGTCTGCCAGTCGTTGGGCGCGTCCCCGAGCAGACCGTACAGCGGGTGGTCCTCGGCCGGGGTGCGCACGCCGCCTTGTGAGCGAAAGACCTTGAGCGGCACCTGGGCCAGCCCCTCGGCGATGACCCGGGCGCAGGCCAGGGCCGTGGTCGCCTGCAACGCCGTCTTCCAGGTCACGGCCACGCCGCTCTTGGCGGGCTGGGTGAAGAAGCCGTCGGCCAGGAGGTCCTCCAGGGCCATCCGCGATGCCGACTTGCGGCTCTTGAGCCAGGAGATGACGCCCATCATTCCCAGACCTCCATGCCGACATACGGCTCTTCCGCGTGGAGCATGGCGCGGGAAAGGGCCATGATGGCGGCCACGATGCCGTCGATCTTGTTCTCGGCGCGTTCCTTGCCCGGATAATAGGCCTTGGTCCTGGTGGAGCGCAGCACCACGTTGGCGGCCTGCCAGGCCAGCAGCGGATCGCCGTCGTGGCGCAGCTTGCCCGAAAGGTAGAGGGCCTCGAATTCCTTCATGGGCTCGGAGATGAACGCCGGAGACTGGTTGATCTCGATGCAGGAAAAGGACACCCGTTCGCGGATCTCCTGCATGAGCATCTCGGCCTCGCGCGGATCGTAGGCCAGTTCCCGGATGGAGAAGCGGTCGGCGTAGGCCAGCAGGTCGTCCATGAGATAGTGGTAATCGGTGCGCGCGCCGGGCGTGGCCACCAGATGCCCCTCGGCCACCCAGCGCTGGTAGTGGGCGTTCTCGGGAAGGGTGACCGTCTCCTCCGGCAGGTAGTGCCTGCCGAAGAGATAGAATTCGTCCCCGCGCCTGAAGAGCAGCACCATGGCGGTGAGGTCCACCTTGGAGGCCAGGTCCACGCCGACCCAGCAGGGTTCGCCTGCGAAGTCCTCCAGGGATACTTCCGCCCGGCAGGCGTTCCATCTGACCATGTTGATCCAAGCTGACCCGGCGTTGGCCCAGACGTTCAAATGCTTGCACTTGAGGATGTTCTGGCGGGAAGCGATCTGCAGGGCCTCCTTGCGCCGGGCCTGGAGAAAATCGGGGTAGACCGAGACGCCCAGGTTCGGGTTGGCCTTTTCCCAGGACGGCCACTCGGTCCAGTCGTTGTCTTCGTCGATGGTGAACACGATGGCGAAGAGCTGGTCGTTTTCCAGAGAACCTTCAAGGACCTTCACGGCCTCGTCGCGCTTGGCGTAGCAGGGGCCGGAGGTATCCACGCCGGCAGTGGTGATCACTGCCAGCATGGGCTGGGAACGCGCGCCCATGCCGGTGAGCATGGTGTCGTAGAGGTCGGGCGTCTGGTGCTCGTGGTACTCGTCCACGATGGCGCAGTGGGGCGAGGCCCCATCGCCGGGCTTGCCGATGACCGGCTCGAACTTGCTGGCATTGTCCAGGATATGCAGGTTCTTGGCCCCGACGTGGATGCCGAAATGGCTGACGAAGGAGGGATTTTTCAGGCACATCTGCCGGGCCGGACCGAAGACCTCCCAGGCCTGCTTCTCGCTGGTGGCCCCGGAATATACCTCGGCCCCGGGCTCGCCGTCGGCCGCGAACATGTACAGGCCGATGCAGGCCCCAAGCACGGACTTGCCGGATTTTCTCGGGATCTCGGCGTAGATTTCACGGAAGCGGCGCAGTCCGTCCGCCTTGCGCACCCAGCCGAAGGCCACGGCCAGGATGAAGCACTGCCAGGGTTCGAGGACGATCTTCTTGCCCGCCCATTCCCGGCCCTTCACATGCACCATGTTGGATGCGAAGCGGCAGATACGCTCAGCCGCCTCCCGATCCCAGCGGAAGGGGTAGTCCCTGGACTTGGAGCGTTCCAGGTCGTCCAGATGCCTCTGGCAGGCCAGACGCACATACCGGCAGGCCGCGATCTTTCCACGCATGACGTCCCTCGCGTAGCGGTTAGCGGCGGTGGCATATGGATGGGTGGTCTTTGGCATCTATTTACCTGGAACGACTTGCTATATGTCAGGATGTATGGACATGTGGTCTACAAGCGAACCGTGAAAGGAGAGGACCATGAGCAACCAGGAACAAGCCCTTGCCGACTTCATGAACAAGATTCAGGAATCCAGAGAGCTGCTGCGTAAGATCGGCGAGCGGCTCGACGATCACCTCGGTGTTGCGCCGGAAGAGATCACCTGGGCCAATGCCGGAGACGCTGGGCGGATTCTGAACGACCTGCGGGACATCGCCGCATATCTTGAGGTGTAAGCGACGCGTCATGCTTTCCCGAACCCCGCCCATTCAGCATCTTCCTTCCCGGCCGGATTCGCCGCGACCCGTGTGCGGCTCGATGGCGTGAGGCCGAACTCGGTCAGAAATTTGTGCATGATCTCCATGGCCCGGTTGGCCACCCCCACCAGCGGGTTCTGGATCACGTTGCCGCCGGTGGTCTTGATGAGCAGCCCGGACTGACGAATCTTGCGTTCTGCCTCGACAAAGCGCTCAAAGGCTTGGCAGTAAGCCGCCAAGGCCGCATCGTCCCCCTCGGTGAGCACGCCCATGCGGGCGAGCACCGGAGCCTTGCGCAGCCATTCCTCCCGGGCGGTCTCGCCAAGGAAATCGGGCGGCTCAGGCAGCGCCGGGGCAAGCTCTGGCTCGTTGGGATTGACGCGGCACTTCTGCGCCGTGCCCTTGAGCATCTTGAGCTTGGTGGGGAGAGGCTTACGGCCGGCCATGGTCATGCTCCGGATGAATGGGTGTAAGTTCTATTGAGTTTGGCGTTGACAGTTATCTTACAGAAACTTACTATCAAGCCATGGCAGTTATCGAGTGGACCCGTAGGGCAATGAAACAACTGCGGCAAATCGCCAAGGCTGAACAACCTGTTGTATACTCCGCCGTAGACGCCCTTCGTTCCTGGCCTGACTGCCGGAATGTCAAAGCCCTTGTCGGATGCGACGAGTATCGGCTTCGCGTGGGCCGGTATCGGATCATTTTCTCCATCCATGGCGAAAGACCACGGATTGTGAGAATCGAGGAGGTCAAGAAACGTGATGAGCGAACATACTGAGCACCAGATCATTCGAAGCGACGACGGGTCGCCGTTGTTCGCCCTTGTTCCTTGGGACGAGTACACGGAGGCATTCGGCGGCAAGCCCGACGAGGATGTCATCATCCCCCACGAGGTGGTGGGATTGCACGTCGTGCAAGGCCTGAGCCTGATCCGTGCCTGGCGGGAACACCTCGGCCTCACGCAGGGGGAAGTGGCGCTGCGGATGGGCATTTCGCGTCCAGCCCTTGCCCAGATGGAGCGCCCGGACGCCAAGCCGAGATTTGTCACCTTGAAGAAGATTGCCGCTGCGCTCGGAATCGATCCTGAACAGCTGAGGGAGTGAACCTCATTGCGGAAATCAGCAATGCACAGCAGCCAAGCAAAAGATGCGCTGGCTCGATTGGTGGCGCGGCTTGACTCTGGCGGCACAATCGATTGGGTTCGTAAAACGTCATTCTTCACACGACAGGACGGATCGATTCTCCGCCAAGTAACCAGACCTGACGGCTCGATCATAAGCGAGGAGGATGTATCGGCATATGTGCGGAGAAATTCGGGCTCAGAATGCCACCAGTGAAGATGACATCCAACGACTGGCGGCTTTTCATCGCCGACTTGTGTCCGGGGAAGAAGAAACCTTTCCGGCGGAAGTCGCCGACCGGTTGCTGGCTGGCGAGCATCCTGTCCGGGTGCTGCGTTCCCATCGGGGCATGACCCTGCAGCAGGTAGCTGACGCCTGCGGCGTGACCAACTCCCACATCTCCCAGATCGAAAAGGGCAAGCGATCCATGTCCACGGAGCTGCTGAAGAAGATGGCCGAGGCGCTCCGAGTTGACGCCGAACTGCTGCTCTAAGGATACCTTCCCGCCTCATCGCCCTTCCTCCAGCACTGCCTTCTCGCCCGTGAAGTCTTCCCAGCGCTTCACGGCGACATCGACGTATGCGGGGTTCAGCTCCATGGCCAGACAGGCGCGGCCGGTGATTTCGGCGGCGATGATGGTGGTGCCGGAGCCGGAGAAAGGTTCGTACACGGCCTGGCCCGGGCTGGAGTTGTTCTCCATGGGCCGCTTCATGCACTCGACGGGCTTCTGGGTGCCATGGATGGTGTCGGCGTCCTGACCCTTGGACGGGATGTTCCAGATCGTGACCTGCTTGCGGTCTCCGTTCCAGTGGGCCTTGTCCTTGACCGCGTACCAGCAGGGCTCGTGCATCCAGTGGTAATGCCCCCGGGAGAGAACCAGACGTTCCTTGGCCCAGATGATCTGGGAGCGGATGCCGAAGCCGCAGGCGACAAGGCTTTCCGCGACCGTGGCCGCGTGTAGCGCCCCGTGCCAGACGTAAGCCACATCGCCGGGGAAGAGCGTCCAGGCCTCGCGCCAGTCGGCGCGGTCGTCGTTTAGGACCATGCCGGTGCGCTTGGTCTTCTGGCCGGACAGCGCCTCGTTGCGCCAGGCGGGATCGTATTCGACGCCATAAGGCGGGTCGGTGACCATAAGGTGCGGTCGGACGCCGGCCAACAATCTGTCCACGTCATCGGCGCTAGTGCTGTCCCCGCACATGAGACGGTGACGGCCCAGAATCCAGACATCCCCCGGTTTGCTTACTGGCTCTGCAGGAGTCTCGGGCACCTCGTCAGGGTCGGTCAGGCCATCGGTGGTCGGCTTGGTCAGCAGAGAGTCGATCTCGCCGGCGTCGAAGCCCGTGAGATTGACGTCAAAGGCCATGGCCTGGAGTTCTTCCAGTTCCAGCGCCAGGAGGTCCTCGTCCCAGGCTGCCCAATTGGCGGAGCGGTTGGCCAGCAGGCGGAATGCCTTCACCTGCGCGTCCGTCAGTTCGTCGGCCAGGGCCACGGGAACTTCCGTCAGGCCCAGCTTGCGGGCAGCCTTGAGCCGCAGGTGCCCGTCCACCACGGTGCCGTCGGACTTGGCCACCACCGGGATGCGGAAGCCGAATTCCCGGATGGCCGCGACCATGCGCTCGACTTGCTCGTCGTTCTTGCGCGGGTTGCGGACATAGGGAACAAGCCGCTCAATGGGCCAGGATTCGGTCTTCAGCATGGGTTCGGTCCTGAGTGTGGTGTGCGCAGCCTGCCATGCAGGCGCTCGTGGCATTCGCGGCACAGGCTCATGAGGTTGCCGCTCGCATTGTTGCGGGGATTGCCGTCACGATGGTGGACCACTTCGGCCGCCCGGGCGCAGATGGCGCAGAGCGGGTCCCGTCTGAGCTTGAGATGCCGGACCCGCTGCCAGTGCGCGCCGTAGCCGCGTTTGGCCGCGTTTCCCCGGACTTTGTCCTGGGCGCTGCGGCGAAGAGCGAGAGCCTCATCCGCGAGGTGCTTGTGCTCTGGACAATACCCTCCGGCGTCAGTCGCCAGATTGCGGCAGCCCGGCTTGCGGCATGGTTTCGGCGGTCTTGGCGGCATACCCCCACCCGTCATTTTGCACGCGTAAGAATCTGGGGGCCCACCCGGTCTACGGGCCGAACCCACAGAGATTCGACCCGCCCCGGGCATCCCCCGAGGGTTTTCCCCTCTCTTGCATACATACCGACGCCAAACCAAAAACGTCGGCGTTGGGATGAAAATTTTTGCGCTTGATACGATTTTGGTTTGTCAGGATATCTTCCGTACATTATCTTCAGTGAAGAGAAGCAAGGAGGATTTCGAATGTCGCCCACCACTCAGACGAAAACGGAACGGATCGACGTCCGGCTCAGTCCCTCATCGAAGGCGCTGTTGCAGGAAGCGGCCAAGGCGTCTCATAAAAACGTCAGCGAGTTTATTTTGGAGGCGGGGATTGTCGCCGCCAATCAGGCCTTGGCTGACCGACGGCTGTTCCTGCTGGACGAAGCTCGGTGGAAAGAGTTTCAGGAGGTACTGGATCGTCCTGTCCAGAAGAAGCCTCGCCTGAGCAAACTGCTGAACGAGCCTGGCGTTCTTGACTGATGGGTGGTCGGTTTGGTCCGGTCCACAAGCTTACGGCAGCGGATGAGGCAGGGGATTTCGATTGCGGCCAGCAGGAACTGAATCTGTTCTTGCAGCGCTATGCCCTTGTCAACCAGAGAGCCAACAGCGCCCAGACGTATGTGTCCTGCGTGGACGACGCTGTCGTCGGCTACTACAGCCTCTGTGTGGGCAGCGTCGGCTTTGATGAAGCGCCCCATCGGGTGGTAAAAGGGCTTGCCAGACATCGAGTCCCTGTCATGCTGCTGGCCCGCCTTGGCGTGGATCAGAGGTTTCAGCGTCAGGGGTTGGGCCGGGCCCTGCTCAAGGACGCCATCCTGCGCACCATGCAGGCGGCGGATATCGCCGGCATCCGTGCATTACTGGCGCACGCCAAGGACGAGCATGCCCGGCAGTGGTATCTCTCCTGGGACTTCGAGCCCAGCCCCACGGACCCTTTTCACCTGTTTTTGCTCATCAAGGACATGCGTGCGGCGGGAAGGCAGGACTGCCTCACCTAGTAAAGATACCTACACTTCTTCATAAGTGTCGGGGTTTTTATCAGAAGGACAACCAAACCATGATGATGCGTGTGCGCCTAACACCTCGACGACCGCATTGGTATTTTTTCGTGCCAGAATGGAGGACAGGAGCATGACACAACCTACTTCGTCGAGCCGCAGTACGAATATCATTATCCGGGTGACTCCCGAACAGCGGGACCTGATCGACCAGGCCGCCTTGCTCAACAACAAGACCCGGGCCGATTTCATCCTCGAAGCGGCGACCAGGGCCGCGCAGGACTCCGTCCTCGATCAGGTGCTGTTTCCCGTCCCAGTCGAACAGTTCGAGGCGTTCCAGAGACTTCAGGAGAGCTCACCTGAACAGGATAAACGCTTGAGCGCCCTCATGGCACGTACGTCTCGCTGGGGGAAGTGATCCCTGCAATATCCCTTTTGGACGCATTGGACAGATTGGACGCATCTTACGGTTGAAGCCCTACGCGCATGCGCGCGCACGCGCGCGTGGCCGATTAACGGTTTCATCTGTCCAATCCGTCCAACCGTCCATCGTGTTCGACCTTGACGGCGATACCCCGGAATATCCGCTGGGTCGAGCCGAACACCGTCCTTCTGTCGGCGATGAACTCACGCTTGGCCAGGTTCGCACTGAATGCCTTTGTGCTGCCGGCGTGCTCTCCGTTGCGGTCCGCGTAGTTCTTCCACGACTCGAAGAGGCGGGCCGTGGTTTCCCATGATGCCCTCCCAATTTCGCAGCATTCCTCGATCCACTGCCCGAAGAGGTCCTGCTCGTCGAAATAGGCGGCCGTGGCCTCCTTCACGCTCTCCGGCCGCAGGAGCCCGTTCTCCCGCCAATCCAGACAGCCTTCGATCATCCAGCGCAGGATGGCCGGATACTCGGACCGCAGCTTGTCCTCCAGGCGCTTGTCCGGGCTCGCGGGCTTGTGGACGAATGGGATGATGTTGAAGCGCCTGCGGGCGGCCTCGTCCACGTTGCGGAGCACGGGCTTGTGATTGCCGACGATCAGGAGCTTGAACTGGGGCGTGTAGGTGAAGAAGTCCTGCCGCATGAAGCGGGCGCTGATCTTGTCGCCGCCGGTGAGCTGCTTGATGCGGCTCTCGGCCCAGGGACGGCCTTCCTCGGTCTCGGAAACGCTGACCAGCCTGGCCCCGCGCAGCATGGCCAGGTCGGTGGGGTGGCGGTCGCCCTGGCTGGCCGTGAAGGTGTCCATGGCCGCCGTGGCGGCGTAATCGCCCAGGATGTTGGTCAGGGTGTTGAGGAACACGGATTTTCCGTTGCCGCCGGGGCCGTAGATGAAGAAAAGGGCGTGCTCGGAGATGTCGCCGGTCAACGCGTAGCCGGCCACTTGCCGCATGAAGCGCTGCAACATGGCATCGCCCTGGGTCGCCTCGTCCAGAAACCGCAGCCAGAGCGGGGCGTCGGAAGAACGCGCCGGAGCCACAGCGGCAAGCTTGGTGATGTAATCCTCGCGGCGAGCCGGACGCAAGGTCCCTGTGCGCAGATCCACGACGCCGTCCGGAGTGCCCAGCAGATGGAGGTCGGCGTCCCATATTTCGCTGGTCACGGCGAAGGCGCGGTCGGTCTGCGCGAATCGCTCTACTGCACCGGCCGTGGCGGCCTTGGACAGCGCGGCCGCGACCTTCTTGTTGTCCATGCCGGCGGCGGCCTTCCGGCAGAGTTGCCTGGCCCAGGCGAAAGCCAGTCTGGTCTTTTCCACCCGCCAGTGGCTGCCGGTCCAGACGAACCACGCGCCGGTCTCATGGCAGTAGCGCAGATCGTCCTTGTGCTCCCTGGCGAAGAGGAGCGCGATGGCGTCTTCGGTAGCGGGGCAGGCGTCGTTCGAGTCATCCGGCTTTGCCGGATCGAGCGTCGCTGCGGCTTCGACCAGACGGAGCAGTTCCTCGCGGCTGTGGCCGGCCTTCTTCCAGTCCACGATGTCGCCCTTGGGCGGCAGGCCGGGCAGTTCCACGATCTTGACCGAGACGGCCACAGACAACAGTGCCTTGGCCACCCTGCGGGCGTGATTGCGCCCTGGCGTGTCGTTGTCCGGCAGGATGACCACCTGCTTGCCCTGGAAGTACGGATTGTACTCCTCGCGCCACTTGCCCGCGCCCATGGGGTTGCAGGTGGCGGCCAGTTCCCATGCGACGAGTTCCAGGACCTTCTGCTCGCCTTCGGCGATAAAGACGGTCTCGGCCCGCAGCATTTCAGGAAGGCGAAACGGCACCAACCGCACGCCCTTGACGGAGTTGATGCGTTTATCGGTCGCGTCCAGATGCCACTGGCGGATGGCCTTGCGGCAGCCTGGTGTCTCGTAGCGGTCCACGGCGAATAGGAGCCGGCCTGCCTCATCCTCGTAGCGAAAGGTGGCGACGAGGTTTTCGGGCCGGACAGGCGTCTCCGGCAGGTCCTTGCGCTTGGGCTTTGGCGTGACAGGCGCAAGCCCGATCTCCTCGGCGATCATCCGGGCGGCCTTGGCCTGGCCGAGTTCTTCTTGGGCCGCGACCAGGGAGATGACATCACCGCCGCTCTCGCCGGTCGCGAAGTCTGACCAGACGCCGGTTTCGGTGTTGCAGCTGAACGACTTCCCAGGGTTGCCATGGATGTCGCCGGCTACCATTTCCCTGCCTTGGCGTTTGGCCTGAGGCAACCTGCCTTGCAGAAAGCCCGGGTTGGCCAGGGCCGCCTCGTTGATGCGCCTGAAGTCAAGGTCGGTTCCATGTCCGCCGCTCATCAGGCTGCCTCGGAGATTATGTTCCCGACCGCGAGGCGAACGACGGTGAAAGCATCGTCGCCAAACTCCCTGGCCAGGAATCCGGTGAAGACCTGGGCGATGGTCCGCCCCACGGCCTTGCCGTCCTCGATGGTGCAGACCCGTCCCTTGAGTTGGAAGCAGGCATCGAGGCGGATGTCGGTTCTGCCATGGATGCTCTCGGCGGCGAGCACGGCCAGCAACAGGGAGTCTTCGACGCCGGCCATGTCCACATGCTCGGCGAAATGGAACTTGATCATGACAGTCCCTCCGGTAGCTGGATGTTCACATGAAGAGGGCCGGACACCGGAGCGGCATCCGGCCCTATGGGATACGTACCGGCGTGACGCCGGAAACGTCGGCGCTAGAGGTAGTCTTCCAGCCCAGAGTCCTTGAATGCGGCGCGGACCTTGTCGATGATGCCGTACAGGCTCGATCTGGGGATGCCGGTTTCGCGCGAGACGTCAGTGATGGAGTCGCGCATCAGCCTCTGGCACAGGTCACGCAGCTTGGGCGGCAACTGATCCACGACCGAACGCACGTCGATGCCCAGGTCCCGCAGTTCATCGGATGAACGGCTCTGTCGCCCCGTGCGCAGCAGGTAGTCGTCCTGGTCAAAGGTTTCCGAGCGTTCGCAGCGCACGCCGTCTTCATCCTCGATGTGATCGTTCAGAGAGAACGCCTGAAGCCGGTAATCGCGCAGACCGGCCTTGCGCTCTTCGATGAGGGTCGCGGCGCGGTGCTCCACGACGCGCGCGACGAAGGTGTTGTTTTGAGCCCGGGCGGGATCGTATTTGGGCTGGCGACGCAGCAGGTCGAGCAGCAGTTCCTGCTCCAGGTCCTCGCGGTCCGCAGCGGAGAAGCCGGGGTGGGCGGAGAGTTGCTTGGCTTTGAAGGTGATCAAACGGACTGTGTATTCGTCGATGCCGTGGTAACGGTTCTGGGACATTGTGCTCTCCTCGAGGCCGAGGAGGAGCGCTGTGGATGTCGGCCGGACCGGTCCGCATGAAAAAGCGGAGGTGTTGCGAGATCGCCGGATCGGCGACACCCACAACGACCTCCGCTTCGCGGCCAGTCGATTGTCTGGTGTGTTGTTGGACCGCCTCAGCTAGGCGGCGTCTTCCACATTCATCTTGAAGGGCAGGCCGTGCTTGACCTCGAGCAAACGCACCACGCCGTCGCGGATGCGGTCGAAGTGCGAGAAGAGCTCGATGACCTGGGCCTTGAGCTGGAAATCCGTGAGATCGGTCTCGGGGCGCGGAGCATTGTCCCCGCCGAACTTGATCTCGCGGACGATGGTGGCCGTTTCGAGCACCGGCTCGCCGTCCTTGAGGCGGAGGCCTTCGATGCGGCCGAAGTTGATGGTCTGCAGGCGAAGCAGAAGCTGTCGCCGGGCCGGGGAGAGGGAGGACTTTGAAGAGGATGCCATAAACTTTCTCCTTGAAAGGGGAAAAGTCATGGCACGATCGGTTGGTAACACCATGCTACCAATGAGAACGCCGGATCGCGCCTTCATTGGGGAACGCGCTACATCCGGCATAGCCGATGCTACATATCGCGTAGCATCTACGAAAAGTTAGTTATTTTGAGTAGATGTTGATGACCAAGTCAAACCGTCACGAGGGACATAGCTCAAGGCATGACCTAAATTCAGGATGGGTTTTTGAAGGTGATCTGATAGATGCTTGTCATATTGTTTGATTTTCTTCAGGGCACGGCGAATCGCATTTCCGACTCGATTCCGGACCTTGTTACGGTCATCGCCGAGCTTACGAATCGCACCGCCAAGCCCCTGGGCATTCGACAATTCTGACTCGATCCACCCCTTCTCGTTTGCCAGAGCTTCAATTTTTCCGAGATCATTGTTTGCCTGGGCCTTTTCAAGATCATTGTCAATCTCATGCAACCTAGTGCGGTAGGAACGAACGGCGTCATCGTCTAGAACAGGCCCCGCATCAGACTGTCCGAGAACACTTACCCCTTCGTCGAAAGGTGTTTCTCCCGGACAAACTGATGTGTAAAGCTCGTTCTTTGTCATTCTTCTCACCATTACATCAAGTTCCGATGCTGAAAATGTTGACCCTGGATTATCCAAAAGGATCTGAAGGTGATAAAAACCAATGTCTGGAGTGTAGATCTTTTCTTCATTGCCATCATATCGAATCGTCCAGCACTGTCCCCTGATGCAGATATAATTGTTTGTTGGCTCGTGGGTTGGGCATGTGTTCGAGTCCCCTGGGTCAGCTTGCACTCCACCGGAATCACAAACTAACCGTAAAAGGCAATTTGCAGGTAGTTGTCGTTTTCTGATTGCGCTTCTATTTTGTGCTATGGCGTCATCGACGACCTTTGTAATGCACTTGGCGTGCCTATGATGCAGTTCATATAAACGCAGCGCGGTGGAGTCTGGCGAGCCGTTCAGATGATTGAGAACCCGTGTGGCCTCTCCGTAACTTCCAAAAAATTCCAGGGCGGTCATGTCGGCAACTTCGTTAGCTGTTTCCACATACGCTGCCAACATGGCTTTTGGTTCGCCTTCATCTCGTTCACCAGTCAGTAGATCAACCCCATAAGCTTCTTTTGGGTCATGTTCCTGGGCGTCTGCGGCAAGAACTGCAAACCTTCGGTCAATGCATTGTGAGCATGTCCCACAATGGGTATTTAACTTTGTCATTGCCCATGTGTGGGTACATGATGTGGAAAATTTGATGGTGTCAGCGCACCCTGCTTTGACGATGTCGCTTACGACCTCCGTTTTGGTTTTCCAGATAAATGGGTTCTCTACAGTAAATGGTTGACCAGAGAGCGTTGAAAAAATATTTGCGAATCCATTAATGACTTGTGGATGGGTGGTTCGCGTAGCCCTTGCCCCCACAACTTGGGCTGAGATAGGAAGGTTAAAACTGATAACACCGTTTTCATAGAACCGAATTCTACGAAGATTGAACATCTGGGCAACTGTAGCTCCCAGAGCCGCATACAAAAATGAGCGGCTTCGCTGTGTGTATTCCCGTCCGAGAAATTTGGATTTGTTGATAGAGACTGGGATGTGCAGGGGCTTGTGAACTGCCGCCGAGGACAGGAGATCCAGTAATCTTCTATGCCTTCGGTTGAACTTATGCGTCGCCTTGTGAGTTACCATCACGATTCTTCGTGAATTTATGACGGCTTCCTCAATTGCTCCTCCCAGTGAATCTAGCCCTCCAGAAAAAAGCATAACCTCCTCGGGCGGATCGACATTGAGCTCTAGATGCTTTTGCGTCAGTGGCCCATTTTTCAATTCCACAAAATCGAAATAATATTCATCTTCTGAAAGGAAGCTGAGGGTTTCGACCAACTGGTCTTTCAGAGGTGAAGAATTCCACAGGTCAGGATTTCTGACTGCAATTCTAAAAAATAGTGTCCGTCGCCAGTTCTCACCGAAATTATCAACACCGTCGCCGCCTCTTGTAATGGCCTGATCCGCACAGTACACATAGGTAGCTATTTCAATCAGGTCGTGGAAAAAAGATGGTATGTCTCTAAGGAGCTGACTGCGAATGTCGCTGATATGCAAAGATACATTTTCTCCCTTTCCCCACAGGTGCAGAGAAAGAGGCTTCTTGTCATCGAACGGAAGTCTGTCGCCCTTAACATCACCGCAAAGAATAGAGCGCTCATTAGACATCCGCCTGCGCTCCTTCCTTGAGTTCTGCCACGATTTTATTCATTGCCACATGGGAAAAGCCAGCGGCATCTTTTCTCGAAATCCCTTTTTTTTCCCAGTTGGTCTTTGAAAACCAGCCCCCCGAAAATTCCTCAATTATTTTAGAGGTTTCGCGGCTGTGGAGTCTTAGCGCTACGGTAAACTCACCTTGCTGGGCAAGTGTACGGAAACGCCTTCCTTCCCCGAGATGGTGGGAGACCCCTTTGGCGACAAAATAGCCAAGACATTTATTTGTTAAGCGAGCGAAAAAATCTCTGGCGAATATGCTGAATTGTTTATTTGTCGCAAGTTTGGAGAAAGCATCCTTAACATCGTCCGAGGTCGTTCCGAACAAACCTTGCGTTCGGCTTCCGATGGTCTGTGCCATCGTTTCGGAGGCAGCAATCTGGGCCATTTCACCCAGATCCGTCCTCCCGCCGTTATTGGTCAGTTTTTTGTCAATAGCATCGGAGAATGCCCCCAGTATCTCCATGAGGCCAGGAGAATCCGATACATCCAAGCCGACGTTTTGAAGGGCTTGTCCAAAGTCGTCACTTCTCGCTGCAAGGGGCAACTGGGTCAGGAGCCATATTGTCTCTACTAAACCTTTGTCTTCCGCAGCCAGTTTAAAGCCCTGCTCTGCAGCAGCGATCGTTGCAGTCGCAATTTGAGCAGTACCGGCTCCACCCTCAATTAGGGCAACTACCTGTTGCCATTTTCGAGTCCTGGGTAGATTACCTAATCTTACGTGTCCCATTTACGCCTACCCTCAACGAGAAAAGACCTACATTAGATCAGGCTTTCTTATATGCACATCCCAAGTGGGTGGTCAATAGTTCTTGTTTGGGGCCTTTTGTGTTTCAGTCCATAGCTTACGTTGCCGATGCCAGTGTGGAATGGCGGCGATGGCTCGGACTTCCTTTTCTTTGATGGGATCGCGACCTGCGGTTGTCTGGGGCAGGAAAAGGATCTCCTCCTGAATATCAGGAGCCAGAAGGGTGAGGTCCATGATTTGGGTAATCCGGGCGCGGGTCACGTACCCGAGTCGGGCCAGGTCGGCGAAATCGCGCACCTCGCCCCGGTCGATCATGTCCTGGAAGCGCATGGCTAGGGCCAGCAGTCGAGAGACCCGTGGAACCCTCCCCGGTGATGTTTGTTGATCCTGCTGTTGGCCCGCTCCCTGGCGCGAGCCGTGCGTAGCCCGCCTGGGGGCCAGTGTGAAGCGCACCTCAAGTTTCGATTCATCCATTCGAGATAATCCTCCTCTTCGTTCAAGCGGCCGTTCTCTGGCACAGTTGCTTGAGCCCCTCGCTCCTGAAGGTAACCGTCACCGACTGGTCCCGTCCGTCGAACCCCACTCGTTCGACGAGAAGGTGAATGATTTTGGCCTGCTCCTTGGAGGACAGCGAGTTCCACACCTCGTCAAAGCCTGCCAATGCCTGCGTCAGGTC
This sequence comes from Desulfarculus baarsii DSM 2075, assembly GCF_000143965.1. Taxonomy (GTDB): domain Bacteria; phylum Desulfobacterota; class Desulfarculia; order Desulfarculales; family Desulfarculaceae; genus Desulfarculus; species Desulfarculus baarsii. The sequence continues at coordinate 2,857,227 of NC_014365.1, forward strand.
GTTCTCTTTGACGGTCGTCTTGCCCAGCACGATGATCTCCTCTTGGATGGCCGTCATGCGCTGCTCGGTGGTCCGAATCCTCTCCTGCAAGTCGGCCAGGCGGTCGGTCGCGATTTCCGAGGCCCCGGCCGGCAGTGCTCCGCCCAGGAGTTTTCGAACCTGGGCATGGAGCCGCTTGAGTTCCCGCTCCGCTGCTTTCCGTTCCATCTCCAGCTCATGCAGGCGGGCTTCGGCTTGCTCCGTGGCCTTGGTGAGGGTGGTCGACAAGACCGCCGGGTTGGCGCCCAGCCCTTTGATGTGCTGCACCACCGCGCTCTCAATGTCGTAGGCGTTGACGGATTTCGTGGGGCATTTCGCCCACCCTCGCTGCTGGGCTGTCTGGCAGACGTAATATCGGTAACTCTTGCCGTTCTTTTTATTGGCGCAGGAGTGCGTCATCCCCGTGCCGCAGGGTGTGCAGAAGATCAGCCCCTTGAGCAGCGCGCCGTACTTGTTGCGAACGAGGGTGCCGCCGTTGAGGCGGTTGCGCCGCAGAATTGCCTGCACCTTCTTCCAGGTCTCCACGTCCACAATGGCTTCGTGCTCGCCTTCGTAGGTGGTCCCCTGGAACACCACCTTGCCCGTGTAGATGGGATTGGTCAGCAGTCGGAAGAGCGTGCTCTTGTTGAACGGCTTCCCGCCGCGCTCTTTGCCCTTGCGCGTTACCCAACGCTTGTTGTTCCAGCCTCGGCGTTCAAGCTCCTGCGCCGAGGGGAGAAGCGACTCCAGTTCCAGGTAGAGTTGGAAGATCGCCCTGACTCGTGCGGCTTCGTCCTCGTTGACCTCCAGCCGGCCGCCGCCCTCGGCCACGTCGTACCCCAGGACCGGCATGCCGCCGACCCATTTGCCTTTTCTGCGCGCGGCCCACATCTTGTCTTTGGTCCGCTCGGCGATGATCTCGCGTTCGAACTGGGCGAAGGAGAGCAGGATGTTCAGGGTCAGTCGGCCCATGGAGTGGGTGGTGTTGAATTGCTGGGTGACCGAGACGAAGCTCACACCGTGACGATCGAAGATCTCCATGAGGCGCGAGAAGTCGAGCAGGGAGCGGCTGAGGCGGTCCACTTTGTAGACCACGACGCAATCGATGCCGCCGGCCTCGATGTCCGCCATGAGGCGCTTGAGCGCGGGGCGCTCCAGATTGCCGCCGGAGAAGCCGCCGTCGTCATATCGATCCGGCAAGCATGTCCAGCCCTCGTGGCGCTGGCTGGAGATGTAGGCCTCGGCCGACTCCCGCTGGGCGTCCAGGGTGTTGAATTCCTGCTCCAACCCCTCCTCGGTGGACTTGCGGGTATAAATGGCACAGCGGATTGCACCAGAGTTTGTTTTGACGGGATTGGTCATTTGCGCCCCTTGTTTTTCTTCGTGGCGGCCTTGTTCAGACCGAAGAAGACGAAGCCGTTCCATTTGCCGCCGGTTACCTCGTGGGCAATGGCCGTGAGCGACTTGTAACGGCGATCCTCGAACTCGAAACCCTCGTCCAGCACCCTGACCACGATGTCCCGCCCTTTGTATTCCCGGTGAAGGAGCACGCCGGGGAGGGGCACTCTGGGATCATGGGCTGAGGACAAGCGGCTTTTGACCGATCGCGCTCGGGCTTCGGCCGAGCCGGGCTTCACCGGATCGCGCGGGGCGCGCATTCTGAGGTCAGCGTCCCGGGCCAGCTCCTTGGCCCGCTTGCGAGCCCGTTCCGACAGGTCACCCTCGGCCAACGCCTGAATGCGCCAGGCGATGCGCTTTTTCAGGAAGGGTTTGTTGTTGGCACGGGTCTCCTCGTCGAAGACATCGAGGTACTTCTCCTTCAGCTCGCCCACGGTCATTCGCTCGAGGCTTTGGATTTCCTTGTACGTCTCAGGGTTCATGCGTCCTCTCCTTGCTTGGATTCTCCTGCGGCGGAGGGAGGGGCGTGCCTCTGTCCGCCAGGAGCATGAACGCTCTGTTCCGGCTGAATAGCAAGTCCATCTGCGGAAGATTCGTTATTTGTTTTAATGATTTGAGAAGCTTCTTCACGCAGGAGGCGTTGATAGCCCCTGGCAAGCAACGTCGCGATCTCTGAGACGGCGTCCTTGACGGGAAAGGTACGGGAGGTTGCGTCCGGCATCGGGTTCTCCTTGGCCTGCGGCGAAAGGATGTGGATGCCGACCGACTGCGTGAACGGCCCGGGGGCGCGTTTGGATCGCTGATCACCCTGGAGCAGGGCGATAAGGACGACATCCACAACGTGCTCCGGCTTCCGGCCGCTGGCGCTGTCTGATGGTTCCGACCGGAGTGTTTCCGGCCTTCACCCCATACATACCGGCTGGGCGTGGAAAACGTCGGCTCGGGTTACAATGACGGCGAGGTTGTTAAACTAATCGCCGGGCTAAACGGAGAATTGGAGAATCAGGGGGGAGAAAGCGGGGATTTCGGAATCGATCATCGAAGGTTGCGATTGCATCTCGGGCGCATCGGCCTTGGATGGAGAATCCTGTTGAAGGAGAGGCAGCTGGCGCAACATGGCGGAGATGCTTGCAGAAAAGACGAAAGCCCCAGGCAGTGCATGCCCAGGGCTTTCCCTTAAAGAAGAACCGTCTCGAAGTACGGTTTCGAAATCTGGCTCCCCGGAAGGGACTGTCTTTATAACTATATTTTCAATCTCTCAATTGCACGGGACTTTTATACAAGTTCCGTTTGTTTTCAACCACCCACTCACAAGTCTCGCAACCTCATCGGGGTCGGCACCTTTGCCTTCTAGCGAACACTCCCAGACCACCGCCACCCTCCAGCCCGCATCCTGGAGAGCTTCGATGTCCCGTCGATCTCTGGCGATGTTTTCGTCGAACTTCTTGCGCCAGAAATCCACGTTGGTTCCGGGCGTCGTGGTCGCCTTGCAGCCGTGGCGGTGCCAAAAACAGCCATGGACGAACAAAGCCGCCTTGAACCTGGGGAAGACGATATCCGGAGATCCCGGCAACCTCTTGTCGTGAAGCCGATATCGCAACCCGATTTTGTGCAGCGACCGTCGAAGCTTCATCTCCGGACCGGTGTCTTTTTGACCGACCTTGGACATGATTCTCGAACGTGTCGTTCTGTCCACGGTATCCACTGCCGCTCATCCTCGGTGCCCGCCGCTCATATCCTGTCGACGATTCTTTCCAGCTTGTCGAGCTGCTTGCTCTTTTTCAGGAACTCGGAATACGCCTCCTGTGCTCCCCGGATGAGGGAGTCGTAGTGAACGATTCTGCTGCCCGGCGAAATTGCCGTCATGGACGATTTCAGTCGTTCCGGGTTGCTCCCTTCCTCGTCGATGGGCTCACCGAGAACAAAAACTACCTCGATGTTAGGAGTCGCGTCGCCCTGGGCGAGCAGGATTTTCTTGAGCTTGTCCACATAGGTCTGCCCTTGCTCCTGCAGTTCGAGGAGCTTCATTTTCCGTTTGACCCGCTTCAGCTCGACGATGATGTGCTTTCCGGCCATCGTCCGATAGGCGATGTCGACACGCCCGAGTTTTTCCTTTTCGGTCATGTCCTGCGTGAGCACGCCGTCGGTGGTGAGTCTCGTCTCCATCACCTCGCTGGCGGTCGCTCTTTCCCATGCCGGGTCGAGCAGCCATAGATGATCGAACAGATACTTTTGCAGGACACTTTCCTTGGCGTTGTCGTCGGCTATTCCCTGAAAATGCTTGATGGCATCAAGGCGGGATTTAACGATATCCCGGTAAAGCGAAGCCTCTAGGGAGTCCCTGTCCGCAAGAATGGCCAGGAGCTTGTCTATGTCGTGAACATGCGCGGCCAACTCTTCGGCCGAGCCCCGCAATTTCATGCGCTCGAACGCCAGGATGCCGTGCCGATACATGAGCTTCCGGTCCTCGTCCTGGTCGACGGGCAACGCACTGAGCTTCGCGATCAGGGTTTCGGCGCTTTTGCGGAAGCCTTCCGGTAAGGACTCCAACCATTCGGCCAGGGCCGGTGATGTCTCCTTGGCCTTTTCCACCTCGTGGAGTCGCCGCCATTCCGTCCAGCGCTTCTCGACCTGCGTGAGTTGCTTTCTGAGGAAAGCGATCAATTGAACATATCGTGGATCGTCTTCCTGAACTCGCTGTCTGTCGCTCGTGGCTATATCCGGTTCATCGTCCGCATCGAGGAAGTCGGCCTCGATTTGCCCGGTGAGGTATTTCGTGTAGAGGCGACCGTCGTTCAACTTGTCGAGGATGTTTTCGTGAAAGAGCCGACCTCTCGCGAAAACGACGATGCTGTTCAGGTTGCCCGCATCGTCGCTGTCGAGTTGTTTCGGCAAACGGGCGGTACCGATCCATCCGGTGACTGACCAGTCCCCATCCCATGCGTCGAGCCGATCCGAGAGGGCCTCCCGCTCCAACAACTGTCCTGCGGACGAAATATCCGGCTCTTCGTCACCGAAACTCCAAAGGAACTGGACCATGGGCAAGTCCCCCCGATCCGCCGTGCTGATCGGATGTCCATTGATCAGAATCTTGAATCCGTGCGCTTCGCCGACGACGGAAAAGCGACGAGCGAGTCGTTTTCTCAAGGCCGTGGCCCCGCGTCCAAGACGCTGGCGCTTGATATCCTTCAACAGAATCGCGGTCCCGTTGGTGACTTGTATTTCCTCCCGAGGCAGCTTTTCCGGGCTGTAAAAAGGCTCCTTGTCCTGGACCGACTTGTGAATTCCGTCGATCGTCATTCTCAGTCCATGGGACTCACCGTTCTTTGCCGAGTGAACTTCGATCGTGTTGGCTATGGAGAACAGAGACAGCTTGCCAAGGCCCTTTCTGCCCATAACGGGGCGTCCCTTGGCGGTCGTGCGACCGGTCTCCTGATCCTCGTCCCGGCGACGATAGCCGACCCGGAGGTACTTGGTGTTCATATCCTCAATGGACATTCCGATACCGTCGTCCTTGATCTCGATGAACTTTCCGTCAGGATCTATACCGATCTCGACGTTCTCAGCGTCGGCATCCCACGCGTTCGCGACCGCTTCGGTCAACACTGCGGCGATGTTGCTGTAAAGATTGATCCCGAGATGATCCAGGACGTTCAAATCCACCGTCATCCTGTAATGGTCGTTGCCCGCCATGCCGTCCGTTCCGATTCCCTCGTTCATTGGTCGTTATCCTCGTTTAATTTTTCGATGACCTTCGTGGAAATCAGCGCTTCCAGATGCCGATGGAGCTCGAAGGGCAGCTCTCCGCCTCTTACGAGGACGCCGAGCTCCATGTTGCGCTCCATCGCGGCGGAGGTCAGATTCGCACTGGTGATGAAAGCCAGTTCGCCGTCGGCGACGGCACATTTGGCATGAACGGCTCCCGATAACTGTCCGGGCAGAGACTTCCTGTCCGACGACCAGACGTAAACATCAATCGAGGGGAGAATACTTTTCATGGCCTTGACGGAATCGTATGTCACCCGCCCGCCATGCTTGTCGGACGACTCGAGCAACACGTCGATCTGAACCTGGCGGCCAATCGCTCCACGGAGCGCCCGGATTATCGAATCAACTTCGTAGGCGACGAAGCTGACGAGAAACAACCGTCTCTTCGCGGCTTCGATGACTTCACACAACACCTGCTCGGTATGCCTGACCGGAACCTGACCCGTCGAGGGGCCTGTCCACACCAATTCCACGGCCCCACGGTTCTCTCTCAGGACCGCCGCCGCAGACGCTCCCCGGAGAGCGGATGCCACGTCACTTGGAGAGGTGTCCTTGCTGTTACGCCACGCCCGATCCAGACGTCCCACCAATTCCTTGTCCGCGTTGGGGCCGAAACTCGAACGAGTCAAGGCGAACTGCTCGACGGAACCCAGCGTCTCGATCTTCGACGCGACGGTGGAGATACGGTCCGGATGCAACTCCAGACCGAGTTCGGCGATCACTGCCAACAGATCATCCATTCTCGCCTCCGTTCCCGGCAAAGAAGGCGGCGTCTGTGGCCTCGAATGTTCTAACGAGCAGCGCTCTGTCGAGATAGCGGTTCCCTCGTTCGCAAGAAGTTTCGGCGACGAAAGTACAGGCGTGACATGCCGCTGCATGAAGGGATCCATCAACACCCGGATTGTGTTCGGAGCAAAGCGGGTCGGATGAACAGATGGTGGCCCGATCAAGAGCCTGTTCGATCAGCCTGCCGAGATTTTCGGATTTTCCGAGTTCCACGAGGCCCCCCAGGGTCCCATCGGAGTCGGCGGCGGCCGTGTAGAGCAATACGCCTGCCATGGGTGATTCTTCATCGCTCTTGGCGTAGATGCGTTCCCGGATGCTCGCCGCGTTGTAGCCACATTCGAGAGCCAGCTCACGAATGAGAAGATGGGCGAACGTGTGCAGCATGGCGTATCTAATGCCCGGATATCCCTCGTCTGGTTCCAGCCCACGCGCATTCCGCCAGCCCCGATGACCCACTTTCAGCTTTTGGCTTCTGGTCTGAACGGCTTTTCGCTTTTCCCACTCGGCCACGGCTTTTTCGTCGAACCTGATGAATATCCCCTCGCCATGTACCTCGCTGGCGGGGACCCAATCGGGCTTGTTCCGACTGAGATCGGCCATCGGCGGTCGCTCGTCCGGATCGGTCGATTCCTCGGGAGCCTCTACCCGGGTGTAGCCGATCAGGGCGTTCACTTCGCGGAGCCGTTCCAGGAGCAACACGCTGGTCAGACGGTCTCGATAACCTTCCGGTGTTTCGGTCTTGCTGCTCAGGAAATGCGGCCAGTCCGTCGGAGGATCGTCCGAGGTCAGGACGTCCCACTCGGGGTCCTTGATGTCGCCCTCGGATATGACCGTTGTGCCCGATTTACCTTCCTTTCGGTCTTCGACGGCCTTCCAGATGTCTCTATGATCCCACTTGTCGATTCCCGGCAGGCTGCCGCTCTTAACCAGGGTCTTCACGATCACCTTGATCTCGTCGGCCGACTCAGCATCCGAGAAATACTCCCATCCATCCAGGACCAATTGCCCAAGGAGGCCTCGTTCGAGAGGAATCGCGAGAACGGACAGCGTGATCGGGAACCATCCGTTGGTCGCCCCCAGAAGGATGGTTCTGGGGTCCTCGGCGCATTCCTCGTACTTGTTGAGGTGGGGATGCCATCCTCGACAGGCGGGGAGAGTCTCCTGTGCCTCCCGCCCAAAGGCATGAACCAACGAACGTGCCGCGTCGCAGGCATCGCATTTAACCCAGAGGTTTTCGGTCTGTAGCGAAGCACCCCTCTCGAAGAAACGCAGCGTGCCCTTGCACTCGGAGGGGCCGCCATGCACGAACCAATGCCACGGAAAATCGTCGAGGTGACCGCTCCTGCACGCGAGCAGAAAACGGGCGGGAACCGCGTCGGCGTTCTTGCCTTTCTCGCAGTTGGAATGCACGAAATGGGTCTGCTCCGGACGGTACGGGTTGGCCTTGATGTCGAACAGGCCCGAATCGTATTCGGCCAGCAAGCCGCATTTGACACACCTCAGCCAACGTGGAAAGGGGCGGACCGGCACACCGATCTTGCCTTCGGCGGACGTGGGGTCGACGCCGTCATCCCTCAGAAAGGGGGGCATACGTAGCCGTTCCACTTGAGGGCCGAGCACCCGGCGAACGGCGGCGAGAAGGCGTGCCTCCTCAATCGGGGGGCATTGGCCCGGATCCCAGCGATCCAAGCCCATGGTCAACACCGAAAGATTCGGCAGGTCGATCAGGGCTCCGGGACCGTAGGTCCAGAGCAATTGACTGGGACGAACTTGTCCGACGAGATAGGAACTCATGCGTCACCTCCGTTCGCTTTCTTGATCTTCGGTTTCCAGGACGGAGGTTCGGTAGAGTTCTTCGAGGCATCCATGATCAGTTGAACTCCGGGTTCCACTTCGCGCATCGACATGGGGACCGTGAACTCGTCCCACGCCAACGCTCCGGGCTTTTTCAGGAGGGCGGCGAGGTCTCCTTGCCCACGCGCCGTCTCGTAACCCAGTCTGCGCCCGGCCTGCACCGCTTCCTTCACCCACCGGTCGATCCGATCGGCGGTCATGGTGTCGGCGATGGTTCTCGCCGCCTTGTCCTTCACCTTCCAGGCACGCTCGGACAGCACCTTCCGTGCTCTCAGGGCTTCCGCCTTGGCGGAACTGTCGAGGGATTGCGCCCCGGGATTCGGGTTCATGGAATCGTTTTCGAGCCGGAGGAGACTCACCATCGCACCGGTCAAGCCACGATCCAGCGCTCTCGCCGCGAACGGCGTCACGGACTGGGCCTCGACATGCTTGTAAAACGTCGCGTGATAGTGCTCGAACGTTTCGTAATGGGACAGATCGCGAGGCCGCGACCAGGTGAGCACCGTACAGACGAGCCCCGGGAAAGAACGGCCGACGCGGCTCGTGGCCTGAATGTATTCCGCCGTGTTCTTCGGTTGGCCGTTGACGACCATCAGTCCGATACGATTGACGTCGACACCCACCGACAGCATGTTGGTGGCCAGGACGATGTCGATGGCCCGCGTCTCGCCCTTTTCCCAGGTTGGCTTGAACTTGACCTCCAGTTGGTCGAGCTTCTTGGGAATCTCCTTGTTCGAAACCCGCGAGGTCAATTCGTCCACGATGCGTACCGAACGCTGGCTCAGCCCCGGTCGCTTCACCTCGCTCATCTGAACGCGATAGGCACGGGTCTGCACATCGTCCTCCGCCAGCCGCCGCATGCCCCCCAACTCGCGCAAGGAGTTGAAATACCCGACCACGGTCATGTACGGGTCGGCCGCCACTCCGAAGCGCTGAAACAGCGACTGGGCGGCGGTCAGCAGGGCGACGTAGACACGGATCAGAACGGCGGGACGGGAACTGCCCGGCGAACAGATCCCCATGTAGAGTCGGCCAGGCTTGTCTTTCACCGAGCGCTGCACCGAGAAAAAGTTGTCCTCGACATTGAGGCCATGGGGCGGAAACACCGAAACCTTCCTGAGAAAGACGTTGTTCACCTGTTCCTCGGCTTTACGAACGGTGGCGGTCGAGGCGATGACCTTGGGGCGGATCGTCTTTCCGCCGATCGACCAGGTCGACAACTCGTCCACGGCGGTTTCGTACAGGCCGACCATGGTTCCCAGCGGTCCGCTGATCAGATGGAATTCGTCCTGGATGATCAGATCCGGCGGACGAATGGGAGTGATCTCTTTGACCTTGACCGCTTCCAGTGACCCTTTCTTGGTGTGGTTGCCGTTGCAGTCGGCCTCGGGCCAGAGCAGCCCGTGGCGCGGACATTCGCGGTTCGCCTTGCCGAAGAGAGTGCGGACCTGCCCGCGCCAGGCCATCATGGCGAACTTGTCCACGGTGGCGATCAACATTGAGGGCGGATGACGATAGATTTCGTTGTCCACCACCAGCACAGGAAGTCCCAGATTATTCGATTTGGCCTGACTGAATTCGCAGCGGCCGTACTTGTCGCCGCAATAGAGGAAGGTTCGGTCGAGACCCCTGTCGACTCGAATATCACGGCCGGGGGCGATCTCGGAGCCGCACCACGGACAACTGGTCAACTGGGCCGGTGTCGAGCCCGTGCCATACCTGCCGTCCCGTTCCTTTTCGATCGCCGCATGACTCTCGTCGGTGGTGTTCGGGGTGACCCGCTGGCCCACCCATAGACCGATGGTGAACGGCGCGTCGCCCCAGACCGCCGGTTCGGCCCGGCGCAGCACTTCCATGGCGCAGATCAGGGCCGTGGCCCGTTGAAACTGTTGCAGGGTCAGCAACCGCAAGGTGTAGCGCATGATCACGGCCAGGCCACGTCCGCCATCAAGGCCGCCCATGTTGCCCTGGAGGCGACGGACGCCCATAGTGAAGGCCGCGACACCGAGGTAGGCCTCGGTCTTGCCGCCGCCGGTGGGGAACCAGAGCAGGTCGGCGAAAGCATCCAATGGTTGGGTGCGGTCCCGGTGAGTCGGGTCGGCGAGCGCCGGAATGGAAAGCAGCATGAACGCCAACTGGAAATGTCGCCAGGAGCGGTTCTTGCGAACGTTCAATGCCTCGACGGTGACCTCGTCGCCACGACGTTTGGCGAGCGCGTAAAGACTGTGAATACGCTGCGAGGCCATGGCGCGGTTGGCGAACCGGAAAGCGGCCAGCGCCCGGTCGTCCGCCGCCAGGACGTCGACGCCTTCCCTGAGCCTCTCCAGTATCAGATTGCAACGATCCATCGCCTCGGTAGCCGGGATGTCGTATCCCACGACTTGGCTGCCGATGGCATTCCGGTCTTCGGCGATCCACTCCGCGTAGTCGTCCGTCAGCACTTTCAGCCCGGCGATCAGTTCGTCTCGTTCGAGATCGGCGAGGCGTTCCATATCAAGCAGGCCATCCGCGATCATCCGACGCATGGCCGGGCGGTCTTCCGGTTCGAGGCCGGGCGTTTCGGTCACCTGGATCTCGTACTCGGGCAGCACGGCGGTTCTGACCTCCGTGGCTCGCTCGCGATCCTCTTCCGAGACGGTCGCGTGGACCGAGATGCCGTGTCCGACGGCGAACTCGACCCGGTCCCGATAGATCATTTCGAGTGCTTCACGCTCCTCGTCGAACTCGTCGGCCCGCAGGATCGGGCGACGCCGGAACACCGCACGCCCCTCCATGTCGCGCACGCTCAGTTCGGGCTGGAATATCCAGGCCTGATCCTGGTTCTGTTCGGGCATGGTCTGGGTGTTGACCAGAAAGAGCGTAACCAGCCTGTCGCCGTTTTCCAGTGGGGTGCTGACCGAGCCCTGCACCACGACCGAAGGGCAGTCCGCGTCGATCCGGATCGGCTCAATGGTCCGCTTCTTCAGGGAGACCACGGCGGAGCCGCCCGAGGGTATGCGTTTCCAGCAACGCGGGGATTTGCCCGTCTCTTCGTTCTCCCGCTCGCTCTGCGTCCGTTCGTAACGCCCCCAGTTGGCGAACAGTTGGACGTTTTCCAGTTCTCCGTCGACGCAGAAGGTGAACCCCATGGACGATGGAACCAGGGATCGATGGGTGGACGTGTCGACTTCCTCGTCTCGCTCCTCGGAATCCGGGTGTCCCGATTCGCCGAAGGTGTCCGTCTCCGCCGCATCCGGAGCCGTGTCCATCGGAGCCAGCTTGCCCACCAGGTAGCGATCGCGAACACTCATGCCCACGATCTCTTCGACCGGCCCGTCCGCCGGACCGAGCAGGTCGTCGATGACGGCCAATTGAAGCAACTCCCGCACGTAGGCCTGCTCCTCGGCGGAGCCGCCTTCCAGCACGGGCAAGGCACCGAAGGCGATACCACAGGCCGTTTTCAGCGCCGCCTCGAATACCGGCCACTCCAGTCGCACCATGGCGGCCTTGGATTCGGGCGCGGTCACACCGAGTTCGGTCAGCGTCTTTCCGCCATTCACGGGAAGGACGCTATCGAAGAAGAATGTCGTTTCGTCGAGCTTGGCGCGAATGCGGTAGATGCGGGCGAACGAGACTGCAGCCAACGGGTCGCCACCGGCGATCAGCACGGCATCACCTTCCTCGACACCCCGGAAGAGCGAAGAGCCGTGATCGACGGTCACCGAAAAGCGTCGGTTGTGTGCTTCGTCACCGAGACGAATGCGCCAAGAGTTACGAGCAGGGATCGCTTCCCGAGCTGTAGTGTTGGTTACGGAATCGTCAGATTTTTTATTGTTTGCCATTCATCAGTCTCCTCATCGATTCCGTTTCACCGCTCTATATTTCGCACCTCGCCTTTCGCCTTGGCGCTCCACCAGGCCGTCGGCGAGAAGTTGATTGATTGTCGCTTGCCATTGGTTGGCGGGGATAGGACATGCGGAAAGAATGTTTTCTTTTGAAAACCAGTTTTGACGTTCGAGTAAGAAGTCCATGACATATTTTGCAGGACTTAATTTTCTTTCCTTCTGAAAATTGCCATCAAAAAAAGTCGGCTGCGGACTTGTCTTCCTAATGGTGCTTTTGCGGGATTCACTGTGTTCGCTTGCGCTTACCTTGGCATTTCTTATAAAACATTCATACGGCTCAGTAGCATCATTAGCTGCTGAGAAAATGGCAGCAACAAGAGTGTTTATCTGTAAAAAAATCTGGTCTCTATCGTGCCCGTCAAACGATTCACCAATCAAGCTGTCAACGAGCGCTTCGATTTCTTCTTCCTTGTCTAAATCTCGTATGGCTGGAACTGGAATTTGCTCGAGATAGTTCTTTTTTACTTGAGAGAATACCTTTCCGGTTTGCATGGTCATCTTTTGGTAAGATTCTGTCGTGTTTGGATGATTCAGATATGCACAGATAACCGATGCAGAAAGAGGGCCTTTAGGAACAATGCTAAGCAGTGACTTTTGATGAAAAAAAGCATTCACATCAACTGTGCAGATTATTTTGTCACCCGTCTGGCGAACGAGAATTTTTGGGGTTTTCTTATATATAATATCGTTTACCTTGAGCCTGCTCTTTTTGTCGCGAGCAAAATGCTCAGATTGTATGTCTCTCCAATTACTCCTCAACCAAATTCCATCGAAAGAAAGATCGAACTTATCGACGTTCCGACCCCTTAAAACTTTATGGTCACCTGATTCGTCTGGTGCTGAGCCGTTGTAAAAAACGTCTCTGCCAAGTTCTTTTCTGGAATAATCGATACCGCTATCAAAGACATCAGCTATATCCTTCAAGGTACACCAGCCAACTCCTAATTCTGCATGTGAATAATTAGAGCTAAGAACAAGATTTGGTCTTTTTTTGATGTCAAAAAGACTGACTTTAAATTTTTTGTCTGACGCGTCGAAAAAGGAGCGCTCTCGAGACAACTCGTCTTCGATTGCATTTGTAAGCATAACCAAGTGGTCTTCTCCGGCTTTTTCTTTGGAAACGATGCCGTAACAACATGATTGGGTCACATTGGCAAACATGCCGTCACCGCAATCAACGAACATGTATGGCTTCTGTGAAACAAGGAGCGCTCTTGTATCTTTGCAGCCAATATGCTCAAACAGGCTTGTCGGAACCAAAAAAGAATAAATGCCGAATTCTTCATCGGAAATGGTGCTCATTAATTCTATGAAAAATTTAAACGAATTTATCAGTTTGTACGACGAGTTGGAGTAGCGACTCTTGTGGAATGAGAGCTCTTGATCGCTGAATTCAGCCCCCCATGGTGGATTGCCAATGACGGCGTTGAAGCCAGCTCCTTTGCAAGATGAAAAAACCTCCGGAAATTCTAAGGCCCAGTGAAATGGACTCTTTATGCCTCCTGCGTTTCTCGGAGCAATAGACAAGTTTTTTCTTGCCTGACTAGCAATTAGCTCGCCCATCCCCTCGTTACCGCTCAGAAAATCACCCGCCATGGTCGCAAGCGTATCCAGCGCGGCATCAAGAGCCCGGGTATTGCCACCACATCGGAGCGCCTCCCCAATCATGGCGTCGGCAATCAATTCGACAGATTCGAGCTTGAGCCGTGCCTCACGGTCCAACCGAGCCATGGCTTCGACATCCTTTATATCCCGGATAATCGTGGCGCGGAGCCGTTTGCGCAGTTCAATGGCTTCGTTGACAGCCGCCTCAATGTTTTGCCCGAAGATGCGGCGCTGGCCCTTTTGCCCGGCATCCGCATCCATCCGCAACCGGGTGAGCTGCTCCAACCGGTGGATGCCCAGCAGGCTGTCGCCGGAACGGAGGTTGTGATTGAGAAAGCCGAACGGCCTCCCCTTGGCGAGGGTCACCAGCCAGATTGAGAGCTTGGCCAGTTCCACGGCCAGCGGGTTGACGTCCACACCGTACAGACATCGCTCGGCCACCAGGCGGCGGGCGATGGTCAGCCGTTCGTCGAGCTGGGACGGCAGGGGTTCCTCGGCTCCGAGCTGGTCGAGCGCCTCTCCGTCGACGGTGATGGCCTTACCGGCAGCCTCCTCGTGGAGCCAAGCCTCAACCAGCTTCTCGCCGAGATAGCGGCAGGCCTGAACGAGAAAGGCCCCCGAACCCATGGCGGGGTCGCAGACCTTGAGGTCGATAATTTCCCGCGAAGACTTGAGCGTCCATTCCTCGCGGGGCTTGCCCTCGGCCGGGCCGACGTACACCACCGGTTCGAGCGTGGTGGTGACGATACTCTCGGTGAGGGATTTCGGGGTGTAATGGGTACCGGTCTCTCGCCGATCGGCCCCAAGGGTGACCATGAACGAATTGTCGCGATAGACGATCGGATCGTCCCAGGCGTCGGTGCGGATCAGATTCGTGAAGGGGCGGATACGTTCGGCCAATGCGGTGTCGCCACCGCAGACACCCAATACCCGTCCGATGACCGTGTCGTCGGCGAGCTTGGCAAGGCCGTTCCTGATGGCCGATTCGCTCCGCCCGGTGACGTCCAGAACCAATTTGACGAGTGCCGCCTCGCCGTCCAGCCGTGCCGATTCCAGCTCGGCGAGCGCCACGTTCGGATTCTTCGCCTTCTGTGTCCCCTGCAGGCCCAGGGTCACGCGGGGAACGCGAGCTACGGTGTGTTCGAGCAGGCCTTCGTAGACATGCCCGATCTGTTCGACATCAAGCGCACGGTAGGACAGCAGCAGCGCACCACCGGACTGCTCCAAAATCTGCAACGAGTTCAGAAGCAGCAGCACGGTGCGGTTGTCGATCGGCAGCGGCGCGGCCGATTTGTACCGCCAACTGGTGCCTTTGGCCCGGCCCTCCAGGAACGGAAAACGGTCGGGATCGAACAACGAGCCGCCCAGGGCTGGCAACGGCATATCTTGGTAACTAATCCCACCGTACACTGCACGAAAAACAGCCAGAAATCGCGCCCAGGCATCATATCGACGGTCCAAAATCTCAGGACCGTGAAGTGCGGCATCTTCAGCGAGCTGTCCGCGCATCGTGGAAATGGCGTAGTTCTGGACATATGTGTCGCAGTCCATTGGCAAAAGATTTCGTTCCTCGGCGCAAAGGACGAATACCAGCCGCATCATCACCGTCAGACCCGCCTCGTAGAGCTCGGCGGGTTTCACCTCGCGAAGCAGCTCACGGTTGCGGTCCTCGTCGGCCTTGTCGAGACACTGCACGAGCACCTCGACCGCACGACGGACCTGCTCGCCGAGGGTGTCGGTGACCTCCTCGTGATGCTTGAGGGATTCGTCCAGAAGTGATTCCAGGGTGTCTTCCGCCGGGCCGAAACAGCGCCGCACACCGAGCAACGACTGGAAGGCCTTCAGCGTAATCAGCTCCTGGGACCAGAGGCGAGCGTACCACGACGCCTGACTGGAAGTGGAGCCGACCGGCGCGTTGACCAGCATCCAACGTTCGCCATCGGTCAAAAGCCCCACGCGCACACCATGGGCGCGACAAAGCAGGGTCATGCGCTCCTGGAGGGATACGGGCCAGTCGTCGCCTCGCTGGACGGATTCGAGATCGGTGTCAGGCGACAAAACGGCGATGAACAGGCGTGGCTTTGCGTCTGCGGGAGAGCGCACGATCCAGTCTGGCTTGAACGTCCCGGTGTGTTCCTGCGACGAAACGCTCGGAAGTTCGCCCGGCCATTCGTCCGCGTGGACAAGAGATTCGTGGTCGTATTCGAGCATTTCCGTCAGCACCAGACGGACCCATTCCTGGTGCAATTCCGACAGAAGCTCGTCTTGCTGGTCCACAGCTTCGCGCCATTCATCATAAGCGGCCCTGAGTTTCCGGCGTCGTGGAGTCTCCACGGCTTCCAGCCCTTGCGGGAACGCCCTTTCCAGCATGGACACGGTCAGAAAAGGACCGGATATCTCGATCAGGGAGAGCCATTCGGCGTGTTTGGATAGATTTCTCACCATTGGGGCTCTTCCTTGAAAAATTCGATGGCAATTCCTTCATCGGTGGCGTGCCATTCATGGCCACACCCGCACACCAGAGATTCACCAATTTCTATATACATTTTTTGTCCGCAATCTTGGCAATGTACGCGGGCACATTTACATCCACGGCATTGCCCTGCCAGCCACCAAAAAATCAAACCATTATCGAGCGACGTCATACCTTCCTGATCAAGGACAATGCAATCGGCGTTGCATACCGGGCACATTTTCCATTTGTCAGGGACGATGAGGTCCAAAGCCTCTTCTATGGACAGAGTTTTCAAATCGCATTGAATGAATCGAGCCTTTGTCTCGGCCGGAGAAGTGAATCCGTTCGCCGCTACGATGATTGTTTTGTGCGCACCGACAGCCTGTGAAAGCGCTGCGACTTCTTCGATATCCTTGACGTCGAGAGGCGTTGAATGGAATTTCGCATCGATGAGCATACGCAACGAGTGCCCCCTCTCGGTCATCTCGATCATTACATCGACTTGCCTACGTTGTCCCGTCACGAGATCCGGCAAGTAGACATTGCGATGAACAGTCCCGAATCCGTCCAACTGTTCATAGAATACGGCGACAGCTTCCTGGTACTCCTGCCATTTCATTGCTTTGTCCTCGATTGAGAGGCGGGCACCAAGAACACGACAGCCACCGGGAAAGTTCTATCCACCGGGTTGGCGTAGTGTTTTTCGATCGCGGTCTTTTCTTCTTTCCGCTCTTCCGGAATCCGAGCCAACCGGGCTTCGAGGGCATGGACGTCCTTCTTCACCTGCGCCATCTCCTCGGCAGAGAACCCGGGCAGATAGAGCTGGTCCCCTTGGCGATCCGACTTCAGCTCTCTGCGGATGCTGGCCTCAAGTTCGTCCAGAACCGTTCGGACATCGGCGATTTCGCTTTTCATGCGCCTGTCGAGGGTGTTCTCGAGAAACTTCAAGCGGTCCCTGGATCTCGCTTCGACAGCGGCCATGAGAGAGTCTGCGTGGCGCTCGAACCTGTCCTTCAGAACGTCGAACAGCGCCTGGTCGGGTTCGATAGGCGAACCTTGGGCGACCAGAGCTTCCAGTTTGCCGACCTGGGCGATGCGGGCGAACCGTTTGTGTTCGAGTTCGCCACCGGCGAGGGTCAGCTCTTCGTGAAGGCGATGGTGGTCTCCGCCGGTGATCACCAAGCGCGACCAGACCGCCACCGCAGGGACGCGCAATTCACTGTCGGGCACGGTTCGGACCGCCACGCGGTGAAGTCGCTTGACGTCGTCGAGCTTCCAGATCTCCTCCCGAAGCAGGCGCAGACACATCTGCACCAACCGGTGGTTGAGATGGGCCAGGACGACATCGTCTCTACCTTTGGCGACATCGTGATCGAAGGTGATCGGGCGGCGAACGCCGGTATGGGGGTGTTCCAGCCCGACGGTGGCTCTTCCCCAGGAGCCGGGCAGGACGGGCACTTCGAAAACGCTTCCCTTTTCGCCCTTGGTCGAGCCGGTGGGCTTGAGCGACGGTTTTTCCGCCAGATCCAAAGCGACCTCGACCGCACGCGAAATGTGCTCGGGCGACAGATGGAAATCGTTCTTCGCTTCCATGAGCCTCTCGTGCAGGCGGGCGATGCGCTCCTGAAGACGCTTTTCCGCCGTGACGAACTTCCTCGCCTTGGCGGCCTTGTCTTCCTCCGCAGAGGCGGTAAAAACAAGATCGCTACACCTGCCGAGCATGGCTTCTTCGATCTGTCGGGCGATGACCGGCCCGACGCTGCCGAGGTCCTCACGGATTGTGTCGATCTTGAGGACGGCACGCATCAGATACTCGTGATCGCCCGCGACATCGCCGGGTTTGACGGAGCCTGATCGTTCATTGGCGGCGACTCTCGCGGAGAAACCTTTCCCCACCGGATGCCAGATGAAAACGGTGTCTTCCTTCTGCCCGTGGCGGTCGATACGACCATTGCGCTGTTCCATGACATTCGGATTCCATGGAATCTCGACATGGATTAGGTAGTTGCAATGGTTCTGCAGGTCGATGCCTTCGGAGGCCGCATCGGTCGCGAGCAGGATGCGAACCGGTGAAATATCCGGATGCGCCTGGAACGCAGCTTTGACCGGCTCGCGCTCGTCCGGCGGCATGCTTCCGTGCAGGTACATCAAGCGATCGCCGCCGTAGCCGTTGGCAGTGAGAATCTGATGGAGCCACGAATGGGTGGCACGGTATTCGGTGAACAGAATCACGCGCTTTCCGTTCCAGTGTCCATCTGTCTTCAGATGGCTCTTGAGCCAGTCGAGAATGGCCCTGGCTTTCGAGTCGACGCGGTTGCGTGCTTTCTCCGACCATGCGGTGAGACGGTCGAGCATGTCTCTCTGCTCGCGTGACAGAGATGGCGCGAGTTCGCCCACCACCTCGACCGCTTCGTGCTGGGCCTCTTCGACCAGTGAATCGTCCGAATACTCCTCTTCGGTTTTCAGGATCGCCTTGCGCAGAATGCGATCGGCCATGGTGTCGCGATCGCCTTTTGGCTTGCCGCGTTCGAGAGTTTCCCGGTGTTTCGCCAGGGTGAGCGCGAAGGCCATGGGCGAGGAAAAGAGGCGCTTCTTGAGAAGCATGTGAACGAAATCGGTTCCATATTTGAAGCGCGTGCCTTCGACGCTCTTCGAACGGTCGGCAGTGTACTCTCCGAGCAGGGCGTGGATCTGCCGCTCTTCCTCGGAGTAGTCGATTTCGAGACCTTCGAGCTTGCGCACCGGAAACACCGGCTTGCCGCTCGCGTCGACGACGTCGCTCTTCAGTCGGCGAACCATGACGCGGTGGAGTTGTTTCTCGTCCGGCATCACCGTCCTGGCGAACCGCTGATCGTCCAGCAACTCCAGCAACGAGGTGAAGGACTCCTGGTATCCGTTGTGGGGCGTGGCGCTCAAAAACAGCCGATGGGTGAAGTGAGGCGCGAGCGACCGGATCAGTCGCGTTCTCTGGCTTTCCAGGGCATACATGGATGCCGACGCCGGTGCGACGTTGTGCGCCTCGTCGACGACCAGAATGTCGAATTTTCGCGGATAGGTAATGTGAGGAGGGAGTACGTCCTTCAACAACCGGAAACCCTCGCCGCTCTTCATCCAGTCCATTGAGGTGACGAGACGTGGATAGGACGTCCAGGGATTCACGTGGATACCGCGTTCGCGACGGAGGCGCTTGACGTACTCGGTGTCGACGATCCGAAACTCGAGGCCGAATTTTTCCTGCATCTCGGTCTGCCATTTGACCTGCAGGCTGGCGGGGCAAACGACGAACACGGTCCTGGCGCGATGACGGACGAGCAGCTCCTGGATGACCAGTCCCGCCTCAATCGTTTTACCCAAGCCGACATCGTCCGCGATGAGGAGATTGACGCGAGCCATCTCGACGGCTCGAACCAACGGATCGAGCTGGTAGTCTTCGATGGTTATCCCGCTCCGGAAAGGCGATTGCAGAAAAGAGCGATCCGCGTTGGTGACTGCTCCCCAGCGAACGGCGTCGAGAAAGGCTTCCAGGCGGTCGTTGCTGTCCCAGCCGGTGATCGACGGCAGGCCCGCCTTTTCCAAGACCTGGGCTCCGGCCTCCATCTGCCAGACGACCTGGATCTCTTCGCCCATGGAATCTTCGTCCAGGGATGACAGGCCGACGAGGTGTTGGTCACCGTTGCTCGCCGGTGACAAGGCTCCACTGGAAACATCGGTGACCACCCATTGACGACGTCGGACCTCGACGAGTTGACCGGGCTCGGGAACGGCACCGAAACGAACGACACCGTTCGCCGAACTTGCGTTTGTCGTTGTCATTGCGACCGGCTCCTCCGTCTCGACCGATACGCTTTCTTGGTCGCTTCCGATACGTGCGACAGCAAGCTGGCTCCGATGACCTCTCCGAGGGTGACGGGAACGGCGTTGCCGATCAGCCTGCCGATGGACTTCTGGCAGACCTGCTCTCCCGGTCGAGTGAACTCGTAATCTGGTGGAAAGCTCTGTAGGATCGCGCCTTCTCTGAGCGAAATAGCTCTGTCTTGCTCCGGGTGGCCGAAACGGCCGTTACCGAACCCGAAGAATTGAGTCGTCATCGTTGGGGCGGGATCGTCCCAGGTCATGCGGCCATAGACGCTGGGGTAGGTCTTCCCGGAAGATTTCTTGTGGCAGTCGGCCACCAACTCCCTGGGCCAGTCACGCCATGTCCCCCCGGGCCTGGATGCCTTTATGCGGCGCATATTGGTTTCGGAAAGAGCGGAGCACTGGTGCAGAGGGTCTTTCGGGTGGCTCATTCCGGCCTCCAGAGGAGGCAGGTTACCGATGGCCTCCTTGACGGTCCTTGGTCTCTGGCCGAACTGTTCGGGAGTCAAAAGTGAGATCGGCCCGAACTTGGACGCCAGCAACACCAGACGGTTGCGCTGTTGGGGGACGCCGTATTCGGCGCAATTGACCATCCGGTATGCGACCGAGTACCCATTGCCTTCGAGGTTGGCCACGAACTCGTCGAAAACGTTCTGTTCGATCAATCGCGGAACATTCTCCATGGTCACCAGATCCGGTGACAGTTCGTCCACGAGTCTCGAAAACTGCAGCAGGAGCCACCAGCGCTTGTCGGATTCCGTCGCCTTCTGGTTGTAGGTGGAAAATGTCTGGCATGGAGCGCAACCGGCAAGGAGTTTGATCCCGTTCTTTCTGTAGTGGCGCTCCAGTTCGCTGGCTTCCAGCTCCTCCACCGACTTGAGCAGGAATCTGGCGTTGTTGTTGGCGACGTAGGGGTGTTCACAAGCCGGATCGATGTCCACGCCCAAGCGGACATCGACACCGGCCTTCACGAGACCATGTGTCAGTCCGCCCGCCCCGCAGAACAAGTCGACGGCATAGACCTTCCGTCCTGGCGTCGCTCCGATTTTAGCCTGTGTTCCGTTTTTCATTTTTTCGAATCCTTGCCTACATCTTCCTTGGACGAGTCGGCGGACGCGCCACCGGCCTCGACCCAGGCGTCGACCTGATCCTTCTTGAACTTCCAGAGTCGACCCATGCGGTGCGCTGGCATACCGAACCGGTCGATCCAGCGATACACGGTGTCACTGCTGACTCCGAGGTATTTGCATATCTCGTCCGCCGATAACCAGCGGTCTTCAATCTCGGCCATTTCTTTCAGCTCCTGTCGGACGCTTTTGCTTTTTCGTCATATCCGCCAGCGGCGGGACCCTGGTCGCCGAGCACTATAATCCCAAGTTAACAGGCTCTTAAATTATAATTTACGAAGCCGATTATCAACCGCTTTCAGCCGCAAAAAGCCGCTGACGGCTGCTAAAAGCGCTTTCGGTTGCCATTGGCGGATCTCTCGCCGTGAGACGGGCATGGTATCCAATAGGTCCAAGCGGCAATCGAGGTGCGCCCGCACAGCACCGCCACCATCACCCGCTGGTACATGCTGTGGCCGCCGGGCCGAAAACCTTCCGGCCGGTTGATGGCCCGGGTTGCTTGCTAAAAGCACTTATTGTGGCTGTCACACCCGCTCGGTGCACATGATCACGAGACGAGATTTTCGTTCGTCCGGCAGGACCGCCCCGATGTTGAGGGTGCGGCCCTCGAATACCAGGCGGTGGGTGGGGGTGAGGTCGGAGCGATAGCGCATGGTGACGCGGTGGCTGACCGAGTTCTGCATCTGGGCGGCGGCGAAGTACTCCTCGCCCTTGAGGGCTTCGACCCGCGCCCAGACCGTGGCCAGGTCAGCCCAGGTTTCCTGCCAGCCGCCCATGCCGTCGAAGATGATGGCCACGGCCTGGATGGTCACCCGGTGCTGATAGATAGCGGCTGGCATCAGGCGACCTCGGGCACGCGGAAGGGGTCCAGGAGGCAGTCTACAAAGTCCCTGGGCATGGCCGAGGCCTGGCGGGCGGAGTAATTCTCGCGCTGCTCATAAAGCCCTGTGACGCGGACCAGGAGCCAGGTCCGGATGGCCTCGGGGATGGTGGGCTGGCCATCGTCGTCCAGGGGCCAGCCGGCGGTGTAACGGATGCGCACCGCGCCTGGTCTGTCCATGGTCTCCGGCCACCCGCCGCTAGCTTCGGGGATGATGAAGGCCGGCAGTTCGTCCGAAGCGTCCATTACGCGGTAGGCGACCGGGTCCATGGTTTGCTCCACCCCATCAGGGCCGTTGTACTTGACCCAGAGCACCTGGGCCAGCGGCGGCCGGGGCAAATCGAGCCTCCCGCCCCTTGGCGGGAAGGCATCCAGGGTCAGTTCCAGGGTCTGGGGTGCAAAGGCCCGGTGGGTCAGGCTCTCGCCGTGCCGCCTGGCCGCCTCGATGAACGAGGCGATCAGATCGTCTTCGAGATCGTTGTCCACCCGGGCGTGGAGCTTGGCCTCGGCCAGGCTGACCGGCTCCAGGGCGGGCGGAATTATCACCTTCACGGGCATGGCGATCCTTGGCCACGACCCCGCCCAGACGGGGCCACGCGGCTACTTCCTGGTCCTTGCTCTGTCATTGGCCGGTGGCTCGGGGTTGGCCTCAGCCACCGGCCAGGGCTCCAAAGCCTTGGCTATTCCCTCCGCCTCCAGAAGGCGGGCCCGCTCATCGGAAACCGAGACGATGTCTCCCCGCAAGCGGGAGCCCCAGCGGGTCAAAAGCCGCACGCGCATGAAAGCCTCCCTCAGTCCACGATCAGAGACGCGCCGCCATAGCGCGAGCCGACGGCGATGTACTGGGCGGCGACCAGATTGGCGGCATGGGAGGCCCCCACCTTGACCCGTAGACAGGTGAAGCCGTTTTCCAGGTCCAGATGCTGGGCGTCCACATCCAAGGCCACCAGCTTATGCTTGAGGGCGGCGTCGGTGGTGAAACCCACCCCGTCAGCCTGCCTGATCCAGGTGTCGGAGGCGGCCGCGTCGGCCACCAGATAGATGGGCGCGTCCTTGGCCATGGCCTTGGCTGCCGTGCCGGAGACGTCCTGGGCCTGCTCCAGGGTGATGGCCACGGTGGCGGCGTTGGCCTGGTTGACGTGGACCAGCACGGTCAGGCTCTGGCAGTGCTTGAGCGAGACCAGGTCGCCCACCAGTTCGACGTCCCCCGCGCTGGGCGGGATGGCCTCCACGATGCGGGTGTTTTCGATGAGGCTGTGCATGGTCTTTACTCCCTAGGAACGGGTTTCCAGCATGACAAAGGGGCTCAGGGTGTTGGTTCCCTTGAGCGGGGTGATGGGGGTGTCGTGCAGGGGCTGGCCGTTGTTGCGTACGATGAAGCGGAAGGCGGTTTCATCGGTCAGAAACTTCACGTGGATGGACTCGGCCTCCTCCACCCCGCCCTTTTCGATGAGCAGATACTCGGACCAGTCGGCCAGGATGAAGTCGCCCTTGGTCCCCAGGGTTTCGCAAAACTCGATGGGCACGATGGGTCGGCCGAAAAGCGTCCCAAAGGGGGCGTTGGCGAAGCTGCCGCCGGGGACGAACACCGGCTGGTTGCCCACGGTCAGCAGAGGCAGTTGCGGCAGGCAGTCCTGGTTGACGAACCAAGCCGCGCTCATGATGTTGCCGGTGAAACGAGCCAGCATCTTGACCACGTTGGTGGCCACGATGGTCTTGGCGGCCTGACCGGACTCCTTGGCCACCGTGACCGGCAGATCGGAGTTCATGACGCCCAGGCATTGGCCCACGCCCGAGCCCTGGAAAATCTCGTAGTCCAGCTTCCAGGCCAGTTGCTGGCGCAAAAGCCGCTGGGTATAGGCGGCCAGGGCCACGGCGTCGCGCAGCATGCGGTTGGTGACGTAGATTAGGCCATACATGTCCTCCACCCGCAGCTCGCGTTCCTTGAGGGCGGCCTTGCCCGAGGACTTCATGGCCCCGGCCTCGCCCTTGCGGTAGACCTGGATGCCGTTCATGGTTCCGCTGGAGCGGTCACGGTCGTCGGCGGCCAGGTAGCTGAAGCTGTCGGCATTGGCCCCGATGGGTTGCCGGCTGCAACGGCTGGAGAGCACCCCGGCCTGAATGGCGGTCTCGACAATGGACTGGGCCTTGTCGGTCTCCACCAGATAGCCGCCCTCGGAGTCAATGCCGGTGGACGCGCCGGCGGCGGCATTGACCACTTGCTGGAAGCGCTCGCGGGCCCGGGGCGATTCCGGCGTATCCAGGGTCATGGCCCGCACGTCTAGGAGTTGCTCGCCCAGGTTGCGGTAGATGGGCCGGGCCCCCACCTCCACGCGGGCCAAGGCTCCGTTGGCGGCGGCGGCCACGGCGTCAGTGTCGCTGGCGTCGGTGAGCCCTCCCACCCTGATCTCATTCTGGATGCGCCGCTCCAGGGATTCGGCCTCGCCCATGAGGGCGTCGAAGGCCTTCTGGTCCTGCTCGCCGAAATCCTCCCGGTCGTGGATGGCGCGGGCGGCCTTGACTTTTTCGGCCTTCAGCTCCCGCAAGGTTTGCAGTGAAATCGTCATGGCTTTCTTCTCCTGACAGAAATGGGTTCACGCGGGAAAACCCGCTATATGCCAACCTCCATGAGTCGCAGAGCACGCGCCCGGGAGGCCGAACAGCCAATGTTTTGGTGTTGGTTAAAACTGGCGTTACTAACCCTGGCTGCGGGCTGGTCTTCGTCTTTCTTTTGGCTTTTTGGGGTGAAAACCCGGTCCACGAAACCCAGATCCAGGGCCTCGGCGGCGGAAAGCCAGGTTTCGGCCTGCATCCAAGTGGCGATGCGCTCGGCGCTGTGGCCGGTCTTGCGCCGGTAGTCCCGGACCAGGTTGGCGTCCATCTTTTCCAACATGGCCGCGTAGTCCAGCATCTCCGTCGCGTCACCCACGGCCACGCCCCAGGCGTTGTGGATCATGAAAAAGGCTCCGTCGGCCATCTCGATCTCATCGGCGGCCAGGGCCACGAAACCGGCCGCGCTGGCTGCCAGGCCGTCAATGTGGGCGATGATCCTGGCCGGGTGCTGTTGCAGAGCGGTCTGCATGGCCTCGGCCTCGAAGACGCCACCGCCGGGAGAGTTGATGCGCAGATGGATGGTACTGGCCGTGATGCCTTGCAAGTCCCTCACGAAATCCGCTGCCGTAATCCCGAACCACCCGCCGATGGCGTCATATAGATAGATGGTGGCCTCGTCGCCCCCGGCCTCGGCCCAGGGGCTCAGGCGCAGGGGCCGACCCTGGACAAGCCGCTCCTGGGCGGCCCGCTCGGCCTCGGCGTAAAGCTGGCGGGCGCTTTTGCGCTCAGGCTGCATGTTGACGGGTCTCCTCTCCCTCTTTCGTCTCGGCGGTAAGGGGAACATAGAGTTTCTCGCCGTCCATGATGGGCGGCAGGTTCTCCAATGCCCGCACTTCGTTCACGGTCATGAAGCCGGGGATCTGATTGCCCCCCAAGGCGGCCCGATAGTATTCGGCCCTGCCTTTGGAGTCGGCCCGCAAGAGTGCGTTCAGGTTGAATTCGCAAAAGTGACCGGGGGTACGGAGCACCTTGCGGTTGATCTCCTGCTCCACGCCCTTGATGATGTCGCGCAGAGTGAACTTGACGAATCCCAGGGTCTGCTCCTCGATTCCCGCACCCCAGGACGTGGTCTTCGTGGTGTGACCCACCAGGTGCGGCGGCACGCCGAAGAAGCGGCAGACGTCCTCCACCTGAAAGAGGCGCGACTCCATGAGCTGGGAGTCATCGGCCGAGAAGTCCAGGCGATGGACCTTGCCGCCGCCTTCGGCGATGAGCGGCAGGCGCATCTTGCCCAGGCCGGTGCGGTTGTTCTCCCAAATCTCCAAAATGCGCTTGGCCTGCTCCTGGGAAAGGGACTGGGGGTATTCCAGGGCTATGTCGGCGGCGCTGCCCTGGGCGAAGAAGCGTTCGTTGAACTCCTGACCGGCGAAGGAGAGCCCGATGGCCTCCCGGGCGCACTCCAGGGGCGAACGACCCTGCCTGCCGTCCCAACCGATGAAGGGGTAATGGATCACGTCGTCTTGGTCGAATAACCGCGTTTGGCCGTTCTCCAACCGAATGAGGTATTGCAGCCGGGTCTTGTCCGGGCTAAGCCGAGGGCTCACCCCGTCGGGCGACACCCACCAGATGGCCGCCGGCGCGCCCAGGCGGGTGCGGCCGATGAGGCCATAGCCGTTGCCCCCCATGAGGGAGGCCCAGAGAAAGTTCTTCCAGAAGGCGTTGGCGGTCATGAGGGGGTTAGGCTCGTCGTGCAGGAGAGCGAAGGCCGGGTGCCCCAGGGCCAGACTGGCGCGACCATCGGCCTCGCGCCGAAACACCTCGCAGGGCAGAGAGGCGATGGTGCCGGCGATGAGTGACACGCAGCGGTAGACCGCGCTCACCCGCATGGCGGTCCGTTGGTTGACCACCACGCCGGACAGGGTGGGCAGCCCCAGCCCTCCGGCGATGAGCTCGATGGCCCGCTCCTCGGAGATTGGGTCGCCAGCGTACGAAGCCTGGGGAGATTTGCGCCCGGCCCAGTTCAGGGGGTTCCACCATCTCATGCGCCGGCCTCCGCTTGGATCGAGGACCAGTCGAAGATGCCTGGCACGGGAGAGGCCTGGCCAGCGTGGAGCATGGCCCGGGAGAGGGCCATGATGGCGGCCACGATGCCGTCGATCTTGTTTTCGGCGCGCTCCTTGCCGGGGTAGTAGGCCTTGGTCCTGGTGGAGCGCAGCACCACGTTGGACGCCTGCCAGGTAAGCAGCGGGTCGCCGTCATGGTGCAGCTTGCCCGAGAGATAGAGGGCCTCGAATTCCTTCATGGGCTCGGAGATGAACGCCGGAGACTGGTTGATCTCGATGCAGGAAAAGGACACCCGCTCGCGGATTTCCTGCATGAGCATCTCGGCCTCGCGCGGGTCGTAGGCCAGCTCTCGGATGGAGAATCGATCGGCGTAGGCCAGCAGGTCGTCCATGAGGTAGCGGTAATCGGTGCGTGCGCCGGGCGTGGCCACCAGATGCCCCTCGGCCGTCCAGCGCTGGTAGTGGGCGTTTTCGGGAAGGGTGACCGTCTCCTCCGGCAGGTAGTGTCTGCCGAAGAGATAGAACTCGTCGCCACGTTTGAAGATCAGCACCATGGCCGTGAGGTCCACCTTGGAGGCCAGGTCCACGCCGACCCAGCAGGGCTCGCCCGCGAAGTCGTCCAGGGAGACGTCCGCCCGGCAAGCGTTCCATTTGACCATGTTGATCCAGGCGGATCCGGCGTTGGACCAGACGTTGAGGTGCTTGCACTTGAGGATGTTCTGGCGGGAGGCGATCTGAATGGCCTCCTTGCGCCGCGCCCGCAGAAAATCGGGATAGATGGACACGCCCAGGTTGGGGTTCGCCTTTTCCCAGGAGACCCAGTCGGTCCAGTCGTCGCCATCGTCGATGGTATAGATGACGGTGAAGAGCTGGTCGTTTTCCAGGGTGCCTTCGAGGACTTTCACCGCCTCGTCGCGCTTGGCGTAGCAAGGCCCGGAGGTATCCACCCCGGCGGTGGTGATAACCGCCAGCATGGGCTGGGAGCGCGCGCCCATGCCGGTGAGCATGGTGTCGTAGAGGTCGGGCGTCTGGTGTTCGTGGTATTCGTCCACGATGGCGCAGTGGGGCGAGGCCCCGTCGCCGGGCTTGCCGATGACCGGCTCGAACTTACTGGCATTGTCCAGGATATGCAGGTTCTTGGCCCCCACATGGATGCCGAAATGGCTGATGAAAGAGGGATTCTTGAGGCACATCTGCCGGGCCGGACCGAAGACCTCCCAGGCCTGCTTCTCGCTGGTGGCCCCGGAATAGACCTCGGCCCCGGGTTCGCCGTCGGCCGCGAACATGTACAGGCCCAGGCAAGCCCCCAGCACGGACTTGCCCGCCTTGCGGGGAATCTCGGCGTATATCTCGCGGAAGCGGCGCAGGCCGTCCGACTTGCGCAGCCAGCCGAAGGTGACGCCCAGGAGGAAGCACTGCCAGTTCTCCAGCACCAGCTTCTTGCCCGCCCATTCCCGGCCTTTGACGTGGACCATGTTGGAAGCGAAGCGACAGACCCTGTCAGCCGCCGCCTTGTCCCAGCGGTAGGGGTAGCCCTTGGACTTGGACCGCTCGAACTCGTCCATATGCCTCTGGCAGGCCAGACGCACATACCGGCAGGCCACGACCTTCCCGCTGACGACATCCCGGGCGTATCGGTTGGCCATCGAGGCGAATGGGTAAGCGGACCGTGCCATGCTCAATCCCTGAACCCCGTCCATTCGTCATCCCTGTCCTTGGCTGGAACAGCCACGATGCGCGAGCGGCTCGATGGCGTGAGCCCAAACTCGGTCAGGAACTTGTGCATGATCTCCATGGCCCGGTTGGCCACGCCGATAAGCGGATTCTGAATCACGTTGCCGCCCGTGGTCTTGATCAGAAGCCCCGACTGGCGGATTTTCGTCTCAGCCTCGACAAAGCGTTCGAAGGCTTGGCAGTAGGCGGCGAGCGCCGCGTCGTCGCCTTCGCTGAGCACGCCCATGCGCATGAGCACCGGCGCCTTGCGATCCCATTCCTGGCGGGCAACCTCGCCCAGAAACTCTGGCGGCTCCGGGGCGGCCACGGGCGGCCTGGGCTCGCTGGGGTTCAGGCGGCAATTCTGGGCCGTGCCTTTCAAGAGCTTCAGGCCGGTGGGCAGAGGTTTACGGCCGGCCATGAGGTTTCCCTGAAAGCTTGTTGACATATATCAAACTTAGAGTTAGAAAATAGGTATGTATGCGCTGCGCTTTTCCACAACCGCGTTGAAGGCCCTCAGGAAAGCGCCCGCTGATGTGGTCGGGCGCATCCGGGCGAAGCTGGATGAACTGACGCGAGATCCCTTCACGGCCGCCAACGTCAAAAAGCTCACCAGCCATCCGGGATATCGGTTGCGCGTCGGCGACTGGCGGGTGATCTACCTGGTCCAAAAGGAAGAGGTCGTCATCCAGATAGTGGACATCGGACAGCGCAAAGAGGTGTATCGATGAGCGTCCAGATTCTCGAGCACGAAGGACGGCCGGCGTTCGCGTTGATGCCGATCGAAGAATACGAACGTCTTGTGGCAGCCCTCGAGGATGCGCACGACGCCGCGACCATCGAGGAGTTCTATCGTCGGCTTGTCTCCGGCGAAGAGGAAACCTTTCCGGCGGAAGTCGTCGACCGGCTGCTGGCTGGAGAGCATCCTGTCCGGGTGCTGCGCTCCCATCGGGGCATGACCCTGCAGCAGGTCGCGGATGCCTGCGGAGTGACCAACTCCCACATCTCCCAGATCGAAAAGGGCAAGCGCTCCATGTCCACGGAGTTGCTGAAGAAGATGGCCGAGGCGCTCCGCGTGGACGCGGAGATGTTGTTGTAAAACCAAGGCTAGGCATTATTCTGGCTTCCGCTGTCGCTCGCATCGCCCGCCCGCTCTGCAGAGACCTCATCAAAGGTTCGTCCGTCCTCCAGGGTGATGCTCTCCTGCGGGAAGAGCCCCGCGAACCGTCTGATGGCGATGTCGCAGTATTCCGGGGCCAACTCGATGGCCTGGCAGATGCGACCGGTCTTCTGAGCAGCCACAAGGCTGGTGCCGGAGCCGCTGAAGGGCTCGAAGCAGACGTCCTCGGGGTCGGTGAAGGCCAGCATGAAGTGCTCGGGCAGGGCCACCGGGAAGACGGCCGGATGACCGGTTTCAATGCCACGGGCCTGGTGGCGGAAGATGCGCGCCACCGAGTCGGGGATTTTGGATTCTTGGGTCTGGAAGGTCTTGCCGTTCCATTTCTGGACCACGCCGTCCTTGCCGCGCAGGCCGGACTTGAAATCACGGTCCTCCCCGGCATGAATGCAGGGCATGATCTTGTGCGGCCGGCGACTCTGGCGGTTGAAGTGGAAGACAAACTCATGGCTGGGACCAAAGCGTCCGTTCCAGTCCCCCGGCAGGCCGAAGCCCTGGTCCCAGACGTACCAAGCGAAACGCCGCCAGCCTTGGCCGCGCATCCAATCCAACCAGCCTTCCCAATACGGATGCCACTCGTTCTTCTCGTGGATCAGGCCGAGATTGACCAAAACTTGGCCGCCCTGCCCCATTGGGGCATTGGCGAAGACCCCGCGCATGAGGCCATCCCAATCGGCGATGCCGCCGGTGGTGTAGTCGCGCTTATTGCCGTAAGGCGGACTGGTGAAAAGCAGGGCGGCCCGCTGGCCTGACATCACCTTGGTCACGGCCTCGGCCAAGGTGGAGTCTCCGCAGAGCAAACGATGTTGGCCCAACAGCCAAAGATCACCGGACCTGCTCACCGTCGCGGGAGAGGGATCGGGGAGTTCGTCCTCGTGATCCAAAACCTCCACCCGCTCCGGACTTGACTCGCTCTGGCATAGGTCTTTCAACTCTTTTTCGGCGAAGCCGGCCAGGGTCACATCGAAACCCATCTCGGCCAAGTCGGCGACTTCCAAGGCCAGAACCTCCCGATCCCAGCCGGCCTCCAGGGCCAGCCGGTTATCGGCCAGGACAAAGGCCTTTTTCTGGACCGGGCTCAGGTGGGTCAGCTCTATGACCGGCACGCTGGTCATCCCCAGCCTGCGGGCGGCCAGCACCCGGCCATGGCCGGCGATGATGCCTCGCTCACCGTCCACCAGCACCGGATTGTTGAAGCCAAATTCGCGAATGCTGCCGGCGATCTGGGCTATCTGGGCCTCGCCGTGGGTGCGGGCGTTGCGAGCGTATGGGATCAGCTCCTCCACCAGGCGGTATTCCACCCGCAGGTCAGGGGCGACCAAGTCAGATAGGTAGGCGCTAGCTGTCATCGCGCGCCTCCAGCACGGCTTTTTTCCCGGTGAAGTCCTCCCAGCGCTTGACACCCACGTCTACGTAGGCGGGGTTCAGTTCCATGGCCAGACAGGCGCGGCCGGTGATTTCGGCGGCGATAATGCTGGTGCCGGAGCCTGAGAACGGTTCGTACACGGCCTGGCCCGGGCTGGAGTTGTTCTCCATGGGCCGCTTCATGCACTCGACGGGCTTCTGGGTACTATGGATGGTGTCGGCGTCCTGGCCCTTGGACGGGATGTTCCAGATCGTGACCTGTTTGCGGTCGCCGTTCCAGTGGGCCTTGCCCTTGACCGCATACCAGCATGGTTCGTGCATCCAGTGGTAATGCCCCCGGGAGAGGACCAGACGCTCCTTGGCCCAGATGATCTGGGAGCGGATGTCGAAGCCGCAGGCGACAAGGCTTTCCGCGACCGTGGCCGCGTGCAGCGCCCCGTGCCAGACGTAGGCCACGTCGCCGGGGAAGAGCGCCCAGGCCTCGCGCCAGTCGGCGCGGTCGTCGTTTAAAACCACGCCGGTGCGCTTGGTCTTTTGCCCGGAAAGCGCTTCGTTGCGCCAGGCGGGATCATATTCGACGCCGTAAGGCGGGTCGGTGACCATGAGGTGCGGCCGAACGCCGGCCAAAAGCTTTTTTACGTTGTCCGCGCTGGTGCTGTCACCGCACATGAGCCGGTGGCGACCCAGAATCCAGACATCACCCGGTTTGCTTACGGGTTCTGCCGGAGGCTCTGGGGCCTCGTCAGGGTCGGTCAGCCCCTCACTGGTCGGCTTGGCCAGCAGGGAGTCGAGCTCGGCAACATCGAAACCCGTCAGGCTCAGGTCGAAGGCCATCTCCTGAAGCTCTTCCAACTCCAGGGCCAGAAGCTCGTTGTCCCAGGTGGCCCAGTTGGCCGAGCGGTTGGCCAGCAGCCTGAACCCCTTCACCTGGGCGTCGGTCAGTTCGTCGGCCAGGGCCACCGGGACCTCGGCCAGGCCCAGCTTGTAGGCGGCCTTGAGGCGCAGATGGCCGTCCACCACGGTGCCGTCGGACTTGGCCACGACCGGAATGCGGAAGCCGAACTCCCGGATGGCCGCGACCATGCGCTCCACCTGCTCGTCGTTGCGCCTGGGGTTCCTGGCATAGGGGATCAACCGCGTCAGGGGCCAGTTTTCAATCACCAACCCGCTCAACGCAGCCTCCCATGCAGGCGCTCGTGGCAATCGCGGCAAAGGCTCGCCAGATTTTCGAGGGAGTTGTTGCGTGGGTTCTCGTCCCGGTGGTGGACCATTTGGGCGGCCCGGCCGCAGCGGGCACAGAGGGGGTCTTGCCGAAGCTTCTGCTCCCGGAGCTCCCGCCACCGCTGGCCGTAGCCACGGCTGGCCGCGCCCGTCCGCCTCTGGTCAAAGGCCCGGCGACGCTGGATTTGGGCCTGCTCGACCAGGGCCAGGTGCTCGGCGCAAAAGCCGCCGGGCTCGCTGGTGAGCTTCCGGCAGCCTGGTTTGCGGCAAGGTTTCGGCGGTCTTGGCGGCACGCACTCTCTCGCTTTCAGAACTAGGCTCCACCGGGAGCCACCAAGGTTCTTTGCGGCAATCCCCTTCTCGATCCGCTATGCCTGGCGAGGCTCTCGGCCGGGATTTCGTCTGGCCACCAGGCTCCTTCGGGAGCCATCGAGGCCTGTTGCGGCAATCCCTTTCTCGACCCGCTATGCCTGGCGAGGCACTCGCCCCCCACCCGGCATTTTGCACGCGAAGGAATTTTGCTGCCCACGCCGGTCCCTGGCCCCAAAGGCCAAAGTTCTGACCGGCCCGGCCTCGCTAGCCCCAGCGCTCCCTTCTGATGGATACATACCGACGCCAAACCAAAAACGTCGGAGGATGGGTGAAAATTGTTCGCTTGATACGATTTTGGGTGGTCAGGACATCTTCCGTACATTATCTTCAGTGAGGAGAAGCAAGGAGGATTGCGAATGTCGCCCACCACTCAGACGAAGACGGAACGAATCGACGTCCGGCTCAGTCCCTCATCGAAGGCGCTGCTGCAGGAAGCGGCCAAGGCGACGCATAAAAACGTCAGCGAGTTCATTTTGGAGGCGGGGATTGTCGCCGCCAATCAGGCCTTGGCTGAACGACGGATATTCCTGCTGGACGAAGCTCGGTGGAAAGAGTTTCAGGAGGTACTGGATCGTCCTGTCCAGAAGAAGCCTCGCCTGGGCAAACTGCTGAACGATCCTGGCGTTCTTGACTGATGGGCGGTCGGTTTGGTCCGGTCCACAAGCTAACGGCAGCGGACGAGGCAGGGGATTTCGATTGCGGTCGGCAGGAACTGAATCTGTTTTTGCAACGCTATGCCCTTGTCAACCAGAGAGCCAACAGCGCCCAGACCTATGTGTCCTGCGTGGACGATGCTGTCGTCGGCTACTACAGCCTCTGTGTGGGTAGCGTCGGCTTTGATGAAGCGCCCCATCGGGTGCAAAAAGGGCTTGCCAGACACCGCGTACCTGTCATGCTGCTGGCTCGCCTTGGCGTGGATCAGCGGTTTCAGCGCCTTGGGTTGGGCCGGGCCCTGCTCAAAGACGCCATCCTGCGCACCTTGCAGGCGGCGGATATCGCCGGCATCCGCGCCTTACTGGCCCACGCCAAGGACGAACACGCCAGGCAGTGGTATTTATCCTGGGATTTCGAGCCCAGCCCAACGGACCCTTTTCACCTGTTTTTGCTCATCAAGGACATGCGTGCGGCTGGAAGGTAGCAGACTGCGCTTTCATACGGCATCAGAGATCAAAGCCATAGCGCGCTTGGAATGGAACCATTTTCGGACTATATACGAAGCGCTTGCTGGTCACTCCGGCCAGACCAGGTCATAGGCCGCGCCGCGTCCCTTGCCCTCCCGTGGCCGCAGAATGCCCTTGGCCACCAGGTCGGCCAGCTCACGATAGGCCGTGGCCCGCGAGGCCTTGGTCATGCCCAGGTATTTGCGGTTGGTGAGCCCGCCCTCGAATCCGCCGCCCAAATCCTCCGGACCGGCATCCAGTAGGCGATTGACCACCTTGCGTTGACGCTCGCTGAGCGTGGTTGCCGTGTGCCGCCGCCAGAACTCGGCCTTGAGCAGCACCTTGGCGATGGTCCGCTCGGCGACCGCCATTGCCCGGTCCACGCGCTCCAGGAACCACAGGAGCCATTCGGTTGCATCGCCATCGCCTTTCTGGGTGCGCTCCAGCACATCGTAGTAGCTGTTGCGCTGGTGCATGATCTGGGCGGAAAGGCTGTAGTAACGCGCGGGAAGGTTCTCGTCCTGGGCTAGGGCCATATCGGTCAGGGTGCGGGCCAGGCGGCCGTTGCCATCATCGAAGGGGTGGATGGTGACAAAGCGCAGATGCGCCAGCCCGGCGCGCACGATGCCGTCCAGGGTGGCTTGGCTCTCCTCCCACCAGGATAGGAATGACTCCATCTCCGCGTCGAGCCTCCCGGGCGGCGGAGCTTCGAAATGCACCTGATGACGCTCCAATGGGCCGGAGACCACCTGCATGGGCTTTTCACGCCAGGCCCCGGTGACGATGCGGCTGAGGCCGGAATAGCCCGAGGGGAACAGCGCCGCCTGCCAGCCACACAGGCGCTCCGCCGTCAGGGGTTGCGCATGGTTTTGGGTGGCGTCCAGCAACACCATGACCAGGCCGTCGGTGGCCCGATCCGCCGGGCGCAGGCCGCCTTGGTTCAGGCCAAGATGCACGGCCACCGATGAGCGCACCTGCTCGCGGTCCAGGCGCTCCCCTTCGATGGCCGCTGTTTGGACCACGTCTTCCTCCAGGGATTGCGCCTGGGCCCTGAGGCTGTCTTCCAGGCCAATGCCTGCCAGCTTGGCCAGCAGGGCTCCCTGACGCCGGCGGCAGTCGGCCAAGGGCCGCAGGAGTTGCCGAGCATCCCATTCGGGGTTGGGCCATTGGGGTAGCTGCCAGATGTATCGAGGCATTTGACCTTCCTAATCGCTTCGCAACATGAAGCGATTATGCCAAACAATCGCTTCACAAGCAAGGGGGATGTCATGGCGGGGCATCCGTCACTGGTCATCTAGAAGCTGGAACGACGTGTTTTGATAAAAACACCTACACTTTTTCATAAGTGTCGATAACCCTATCAGCGCGATGCTCATTTCAGCATATGCGTGCGCACAATGTGTTGACAGTGTTGCCCGGAAGCCTTATGGTTTGGACATGGAGATTTGACCATGCCACAGACCACTTCCCCGAGTCGCAGCACGAATATCAATATTCGTGTGGCTCCCGAGCAGCGCAACCTGATCGACCAAGCCGCCTCGCTTAGCAGCAAGACCAGGACGGACTTCATCCTGGAAGCGGCGACCAAGGCCGCGCAGGACGCCATCCTCGATCAGGTGTTGTTTCCCGCCTCAGCCGAACAGTTCGAGGCGTTCCAAAAGCTTCTGGACAGCCCGCCCGAAGAGAATGAACGCTTGGGAGCCCTCATGGCCCGTAAGCCAGGGTGGGATAAGTGATCTGTGCGCCGTCCCTTTTGGCAGTGGAGCACGATGTCGCTCTGTTCCTGTCCGGCGAGCCGGTCCTGGATGACTGGCTCAAGCGCAGAGCGCTGACCAACCAGGCCAGTGGTGCATCGCGGACCTACGTCATCACCGACGAAAGCAGGGTGATCGGCTATTACGCCTTGGCCGCCGGGGCGGTGACCGCAACCGAGGCCCCGGGCAAGGTGCGTCGCAACATGCCAGACCCCATCCCTGTAATGGTGCTGGGGAGATTGGCAGTGGATCAGGGGTGGCAAGGTCAGGGGCTTGGCCTCGATCTCTTGCGGGATGCCATACTTCGAACGCTTCAGGCGGCGGAGATTGCCGGTATCCGAGCCCTGCTCGTCCACGCGCTGCATGAACAAGCCGCAAGATTCTACGAACATGCAGGGTTCCGTCCCTCTCCTCTCCGGCCTCTTGCGTACTTCCTGACAC
This sequence comes from Desulfarculus baarsii DSM 2075, assembly GCF_000143965.1. Classification (GTDB taxonomy): domain Bacteria; phylum Desulfobacterota; class Desulfarculia; order Desulfarculales; family Desulfarculaceae; genus Desulfarculus; species Desulfarculus baarsii. The sequence goes on from NC_014365.1 coordinate 2,892,676, forward strand.
TTGCCGACGCGCAAAAAGCCTTGGCTTTCAGAGAGTAACGAGCGGTTTTCGCCATTTGTCCCCGTAGATGCCTGGACGCATTGGACAGATTGGACGCATCTTCCGGTTGAAGCCCTACGCGCATGCGCGCGCACGCGCGCGCACGCGCGCGTGGCCGATTAACGGTTTCATCTGTCCAATCCGTCCAACCGTCCATCGTGTTCGACCTTGACGGCGATGCCCCGGAATATCCGCTGGGTCGAGCCGAACACCGTCCTCCTGTCGGCGATGAACTCACGCTTGGCCAGATTCGCACTGAATGCCTTGGTACTGCCGGCGTGCTCTCCGTTGCGATCCGCGTAGTTCTTCCACGACTCGAACAGGCGGGCCGTGGTCTCCCATGATGCCTTTCCGACCTCGCAGCATTCCTCGATCCACTGCCCGAAGAGGTCCTGCTCGTCGAAGTAGGCGGCCGTGGCCTCCTTCACGCTTTCCGGCCGCAGGAGCCCGTTTTCCCGCCAGTCCAGGCAGCCTTCGATCATCCAGCGCAGGATGGCCGGGTACTCGGCCCGCAGTTTGTCTTCCAGGCGCTTGTCCGGGCTCGCGGGCTTGTGGACAAAGGGGATGATGTTGAAGCGTCTGCGGGCGGCCTCGTCCACGTTGCGCAGCACGGGCTTGTGGTTGCCGACGATCAGGAGCTTGAACTGGGGCGTGTAGGTGAAGAAGTCCTGGCGCATGAAACGGGCGCTGATCTTATCGCCGCCGGTGAGCTGCTTGATGCGGCTCTCGGCCCAGGGGCGGCCTTCTTCGGTCTCGGAGACGCTGACCAGCCTGGCTCCGCGCAGCATGGCCAGGTCGGTGGGGTGGCGGTCGCCCTGGCTGGCCGTGAAGGTGTCCATGGCCGCCGTGGCGGCGTAGTCGCCCAGGATGTTGGTCAGGGTGTTGAGGAACACGGATTTGCCGTTGCCGCCGGGACCGTAGATGAAGAACAGAGCGTGTTCGGAGATGTCGCCGGTCAGGGCGTAGCCGGCCACCTGCTGCATGAAACGCTGCAACATGGCGTCGCCCTGGGTCGCCTCGTCCAGAAACCGCCGCCAGAGCGGGGCGTCGGAAGAACGCGCCGGAGCCACGGCGGCAAGCTTGGTGAGGTAGTCTTCGCGGCGAGCCGGGCGCAAGGTCCCTGTGCGCAGGTCCACAACGCCGTCCGGAGTGCCTAGTAGATGGAGATCGGCGTCCCATATCTCGCTGGTCACGGCGAAGGCTCGGTCGGTCTGGGCGAACCGCTCCACCGCACCGGCCGTGGCGGCCTTGGACAGCGTGGCCGCGACCTTCTTGCTGTCCATGCCGGCGGCGGCCTTCCGGCAGAGCTTTCTCGCCCAGGCAAAGGCCAGTCTGGTCTTTTCCACCCGCCAGTGGCTGCCGGTCCAGACGAACCACGCTCCGGTCTCGTGGCAGTAGCGCAGATCGTCCTTGTGCTCCCTGGCGAAGAGGAGCGCGATGGCGTCTTCGGTGGCAGGATAGGGGGTGGCGGGGCAGGCGTCGTTCGAGTCATCCGGATGTGCCGGATCGAGCGCCTCTACTGCTTCGACCAGACCGAGCAATTCATCACGGCCGTGGCCTGCCTTTTTCCAGTCCACGATGTCGCCCTTGGGCGGCAGGCCGGGCAGTTCCACGATCTTGACCGAGGTGGCCACAAACAACAGTGCCTTGGCCACACTGCGGGCGTGATTGCGCCCTGGCGTGTCGTTGTCCGGCAGGATGACCACCTGCTTGCCCTGGAAGTACGGATTGTACTCCTCGCGCCACTTGCCCGCGCCCATGGGGTTGCAGGCGGCGGCCAGCCCCCAGCCGGCGAGCTCCAGGACCTTCTGCTCGCCCTCGACGATGAAGACGGTCTCGGCCCGCAGCATTTCAGGAAGGCGAAACGGCGCCAACCGCACGCCCTTGACGGAGTTGATGCGTTTACCGGTCGCGTCCAGATGCCACTGGCGGATGGCCTTGCGGCAGCCTGGTGTCTCGTAGCGGTCCACGGCGAAAAGGAGCCGGCCTGCCTCATCCTCGTAGCGAAAGGTGGCGACGAGGTTTTCTGGCCGGACAGGCGTCTCCCGCAGATCCGTGCGTTTGGGCTTTGGCGTGACAGGTGCAAGCCCGAGTTCTTCGGCGATCATCCTGGCTGCTTTGGCTTGGCCCAGTTCTTCCTGGGCCGCGACCAAGGAGATAACATCACCTCCGCTCTCGCCTGTTGCAAAGTCCGACCAGACGCCGGTCTCGGTGTTGCAGCTGAACGACTTCCCTGGGTTGCCGTGGATGTCGCCGGCTACCAGTTCCCTGCCTTGGCGTTTGGCCTGCGGCAACCGGCCTTGCAGAAAGCCCGGGTTGGCCAGGGCCACCTCGTTGATGCGCTTGAAGTCAAGGTCGGTTCCATGTCCGCCGCTCATCAGGCCGCCTCGGAGATTCTATTCCCGGCTGCGAGGCGAACGACGCTGAACGCATCTTCACCAAATTCCCTGGCCAGGAATCCGGTGAAGACCTGGGCGATGGTCCGCCCCACAGCCTTGTCGTCCTCGATGGCGCAGACCCGTCCCTTTAGCTGGAAGCAGGCATCGAGACAAATCCCCGCCCTGCCATGGATGCTTTCCGCGGCAAGCACGGCCAGAAGCAATGTGTCTTCGGTGCCGGCCATGTCCACGTGCTCGAAGAAACGGAATTTGAGCATGACATTCCCTTGGGCTGGAGTTCATAAGGTGAGGGCCGGACACCGGAGTGGCATCCGGCCCTGTGGGATACCTACCGGCATGACGCCGGAAACGTCGGCGCTAGAGGTAGTCTTCCAGCCCCGCGTCAATGAATGCGACGCGGATCTTGCCGATGACGCCGTACAGGGTCGAACGCGGGATGCCGGTCTCGCACGAGACGTCGGTGATGGAGTCGCGCATCAGCCTTTTGCACAGGTCACGCAGCTTGGGAGACAACTGGTCCACGACCGAACGCACGTCGATGCCCAGGTCCCGGAGTTCATCGGATGAACGGCTTTGTCGTCCCGTGCGCACCAGGTAGTCGTCTTGGTCGAAGGTTTCCGCCCGTTCGCGTCGTACGCCGTCTTCATCCTCAAAGGATTCATCCAGGGAGAACGCTTGGAGCCGGTAATCGCGCAGGCCCGCTTTGCGCTCTTCGATGAGGGTGGCCGCGCGGTGCTCCACGACCCTTGCGACGAAGGTGTTGTTTTGAGCCCGGGCGGGATCGTATTTGGGCTGACGGCGCAGCAGGTCGAGGAGCAGTTCCTGCTCGAGGTCCTCGCGGTCCGCATCGGAGAAGCCGGGGTGGGCGGTCAATTGCTTGGCCTTGAAGGTGATCAAACGGACGGTGTATTCGTCTATGCCGTGGTAACGGTTCTGGGACATTGTGCTCTCCTCGTGGCCGAGGAGGAGCGCTGTGGATGTCGGCCGGACCGGTCCGCATGAAATAGCGGAGGTGTTGCGAGATCGCCGGATCGGCGACACCCACAACGACCTCCGCTTCGCGGCCAGTCGATTGTCTGGTGTGTTGTTGGACCGCCTCAGCTAGGCGGCGTCTTCCACATTCATTTTGAAGGGCAGGCCGTGCTTGACCTCGAGCAGACGCACCACACCGTCGCGGATGCGGTCAAAATGGGAAAAAAGCTCGATGATCTGGGCCTTGAGCTGGAAGTCCGTGAGATCGGCTTCGGAGCGCGGAGCATTGTCCCCGCCGAACTTGATCTCGCGGACGGTGGTGGCCGTTTCGAGCACCGGCTCGCCGTCCTGGAGCCGGAGATTCTCGATACGACCGAAATTGATGGCCTGGAGGCGAAGTAGAAGCTGTCGCCGGGCCGGGGAGAGGGAGGATGCGTTCATGTCGCGTCTCCTTTCGGAGTTGCGCCTGAAGACGGGGCCCGGCGATGCCTTCAGGCGTTCAGGGGATCAATGGCCGAGCCTTATCCCCTTCCCGCGACATGTCACGAAAGTCGGACAAAAATTTGTGCGTGCAGACAAATAGTATTTAATTACACCATGTTATACTAAAATATATTTTCATCTGGCTCTATCCATGCCAGTGACATGTCACAGTGAACAGCCTTGACACTCTGTGATTTAAAAGTTACAGTTACTCATGAACACAGTCCGCCGCTACCGCACCGAGGACGGCCACGAAGTCATAACGGAATGGCTGACCGGACTTAGGGACATCAGAGCGAAGGCGCGAATAGCCGCCAGGATAGATCGCCTAGCCATAGGTAACGTTGGGGACTGCAAGGCTATTCGGGACGGGGTGTCGGAACTGCGCGTGGATTATGGCCCTGGTTACCGGGTGTATTTTGGAAGGGTGGGCAAGACGATAGTACTGCTTCTCTGCGGAGGCGATAAGCGGACCCAGGACAACGACATAGAAAGGGCGGTGGCTTATTTGCAGGACTTCAAAAGGAGGACGCGACATGAAGAGCAACATTGACCGCGCAAGCGTCAGCCATGACGAGGCGCTGGTGCGCGAACTCCGCGCCGACCCCGCCTTTGCTGCGGAATATCTCCAGGCCGCCATGGAAGACACCGGCGAACCGGCGGTGCTTCTCATCGCCCTCAGACATGTCTCCGAGGCCTTCGGCATGGCCGAGGTGGCCCGCGAAGCCGGAATCAAGAGAGAGAGTCTGTACCGGGCCTTGTCTCCGAAGGGTAACCCGACGCTGAAGACTTTGACGGCCGTGTTGAAGGCTGTTGGTCTGCGGCTCGCCGTGGCTCCGGATGCATCAGAACATCGCGCCGCGTGCGCGTGATTAATATCCTTCCAGAAAGTGCTTGATCAGTTATCGCAGTGGTTTTCCAGGAGGACACTACCGCCAACTGTTGCTGTTACCAGCGTTCCTTGCTAGATTCCGTCCAATCTTCGGGCCTAATGACAAAGACTGTCCTCCAGCCCCGGCCGTCCCGGACAATGGGCTCACCGTCGATTTTGAAATAGGCTTTCAGAGCCCGCCCAAGCCGTGAAACCTGCTGCTTTTCCCGTTCTTTGTAAGCTTGGTATTGCGGCTCATAGTATCCGTTGCCCTTTGCGAACTTCTCCAGCATCTCCCACTGGACACTGCGGTTGGCGTTGTCGCTCCTGGCCATGCCCATGTCCGTATAACTCACCCGGAGTCTGGCATCTCTGATGGTGACAGATGCCGTGTCACCGGTGAGGAACCGAATGGTCAACTCGTTCCACCTGGCCCCATGCGGCGTAGGGAATGTCGTGGGAGGCGCTTTGGTGGTGGTCCTGGGAACACGGATGTCGAGGAAGGAGCGCCAGCCTGCTGATGCCGAGAATCCTTTGTCTGCAAGGTCGACCACCTCTTCAAGGGACATGAGGTACGATGTGGCCGTCTCGATGGAGCTCCGTAGCCTCGCTGTCCAATAACGACCGGTCGGGGTTAAGAGAATGAAACCACGCTTGCCGGTGCTTGTCAGATGGAGTGCGGCGCTTTCGAGTTGCTCCGGATCGCCCCGGCAGCAGAGGTAAACACCATGCCGTGTACCAGGATTAGGGACGAGTTCGCCGATGAAGTAGTGGCCGAGAGCCTGGGATTCAAAGCCGGGCGAAAGACCTAGCGTCGTCGCGATGTCTTTGCACAGAGATTGTACATCGAGGCGTTGGATAACGATGTCGGCTTCGGAAAGCTTTTCTGTGGGGCAATGATCGCAAACCCCGACGATGTCCCCAGGCCAGTGGTGCACGACCGTGTGCAGACCGCCGGTTGTGGCGGGGCAGTCAAGGGACTTGGCTAAATCGTTGGTGGGGCGGAGGTAGCGGCCGAGAGCGGCCAGATTCAGGCCGTAACTTCGTCGCCAGTCCATCGCGGCCAAGGCGAGGCCGGAAATATCCTCAAGAACCCGCCATGCTGACATCGTCTTCGATTTCCTCCTCAGATGCCTGGTTCAGGATGAAGCCACGCTTGGCCATCCAGGCGTCGAGCACGGCGCTGTCGTCATGGCGTTTGATGTTGATCTTGTTGGGAGGATAGATGACCAATGCCCGAGTCTTTTTTGTGTCGGGGAAGTTGACTTTGAACTTGGCCAGGACAAGCGGAGCATGCCTTGGCAATTCTCTGCCTTTTTCTTCATAAGCGGCAAAAATGTCGTCAGCGCGCCTGGTCTCGAACTCCTTATGCCTCCCGCCCCAAGCTATGCGTATTTCCCGTAAAACTATTTCGTCGAGACCTGTTATATCGGAACAAACAAGAGATTCCTTACCGTCCCGGCGAAGCGGCTCCAGGGTGTACTTGCCGCGCTCGGAAAAGAAATCGTCGCCCTCGAACAGATGTTTGCCGAATACCCGCAGATAGAGTTCGCGCTCCTTTTTAGTCACGGGGCTGATGCGCAATTCAGCCAATGCCGGTGTATAGACCAGAACATCATGTTTTTCTGGGCGGTAGACAACGCTGCCGGATTTGCCGTCGAGCACGGCCCCTTGGCGTTTGATGGGCTCGCCACGCCGAACGAGAAACCAGAGGCCGTCATCACGTTCGAATGGCATCACCTTAACGGTTTTGCCGCACTTCTTCCTGTCGAACCACTCGGTGAGATCGGCCTCCATGGCCCGCAATATGGCAAGGGTCGGCATCTTGAGAGGGGAGACATGTTTCCCAGCAGGATTGAAGAAACTCTCGAAACTGCGGGGCCTATCCAGCTGATACTCGTTGTGAGCTCTTTCGAATATCTCCGGGGCCTGAAGCCAGGTCTGCACGGCAACATCCGTGGGAGCGGGCTCTTCGCCAAGAGCAAGCTCTACGCCTGCCTCTTCGCAACGTTCCAGAATATCCTGCATCCCCTCGGGTGTCGCCATCTCATTGACTTGATACAGCGCTTCGACGAGGTCCTGGGGCATGTCATCCGTGGAAATGAACAGGCTCGTCAACGCCTCGTAATCGAAGTCGTCCGGTGAGCCTTCCGAGGGCAGGATAAATCCTTTTGCAGCAAAATATGCCGCATGTGGCTCCAGGAATCTGATAAGGGAGTGGAGGTGAACAACTTTCAGATCATCAACATGCGAAAACCGCTTGAAGTTGAGCGTCGCCATCGATCTTCCCCCCAGGTCTGATCTCGATGTGGCCGAGCGATATTACTGATGATTAACGACTGGTTTTGCCTCGAGAACATAAATATACCACTCATCAGTTTTTCAATACACCCAAACAGACCATGAATACAAGGCTATTTGGATTGTATTCTGGTTTTGGGTTGTTTCAACGCGCCACGTCACTGATCGTCGCCCACATCTTCCTCTGCCGGGGCCACAGAGCCACCGCCGCGATGGGCCGCAAGTCTCTCTCCTTGACCCTATCAGCGCCAGCAACCGTGGGCGGCAAAAAGAGTATCTCCTCCTGAATATCGGGAGCCAGAAGGGTGAGGTCCATGATCTGGGTGATCCGGGCGCGGGTCACGTACCCGAGTCGGGCCAGGTCGGCGAAATCGCGCACCTCGCCCCGGTCGACCATGTCCTGGAAGCGCATGGCTAGGGCCAGCAGTCGAGAGACCCGTGGAACCCGCCCCGGTGAGGTTTGTTGATCCTGCTGTTGGCCCGCTCCCTGGCGCGAGCCGTGCGTAGCCCGCCTGGGGGCCAGTGTGAAGCGCACCTCAAGTTTCGATTCATCCATTCGAGATAATCCTCCTCTTCGTTCAAGCGGCCGTTCTCTGGCACAGTTGCTTGAGCCCCTCGCTCCTGAAGGTCACCGTCACCGACTGGTCCCGGCCGTCGAACCCCACTCGTTCGACGAGAAGATGGATGATCTTCGCCTGCTCCTTGGAGGACAGCGAGTTCCACACCTCGTCAAAGTCCGCCAATGCCTGCGTCAGGTCTTTCTCTTTGACGGTCGTCTTGCCCAGCACGATGATCTCTTCCTGGATGGCCGTCATGCGCTGCTCGGTGGTGCGAATCCGCTCCTGCAAATCCGCCAGGCGGTCGGTCGCTATTTCCGAGGCCCCGGCCGGCAACGTACCGCCCAGGAGTTTTCGGACCTGGGCATGGAGCCGCCTAAGTTCCCGCTCCGCTGCTTTCCGTTCCATCTCCAGCTCATGCAGGCGGGCTTCGGCTTGCTCCGTGGCCCTGGTGAGTGTGGTCGACAGGACCGCCGGGTTGGTGCCCAACCCCTTGATGTGCTGCACCACCGCGCTTTCAATGTCGTAGGCGTTGACGGATTTCGTGGGGCATTTCGCCCACCCTCTCTGTTGGGCAGTCTGGCAAACGTAATATCGGTAACTCTTGCCATTTTTTCTCTTGGCGCAGGAGTGCGTCATCCCTGTGCCGCAGGGTGTGCAGAAGATCAGCCCCTTGAGCAGCGCGCCGTACTTGTTGCGGACGAGGGTGCCGCCGTTGAGGCGATTGCGCCGCAGAATTGCCTGGACCCTCTTCCAAGTCTCCATGTCCACGATGGCTTCGTGCTCGCCTTCGTAGGTGGTCCCCTGGAACACCACCTTGCCCGTGTAGATGGGATTGGTTAGCAGTCGGAAGAGCGTGCTCTTGTTGAACGGCTTCCCGCCACGCTCCTTGCCCTTGCGGGTCACCCAACGTTTGTTGTTCCAGCCTCGGCGCTCAAGCTCCTGTGCCGAGGGGAGTAGCGACTCCAGTTCCAGGTAGAGCTGGAAGATCGCCCTGACTCGTGCGGCTTCGTCCTCGTTGACCTCCAGCCGGCCGCCGCCCTCGGCCACGTCGTAACCCAGGACAGGCATGCCGCCGACCCATTTGCCTTTTCTGCGCGCGGCCCACATCTTGTCTTTGGTCCGCTCGGCGATGATCTCGCGTTCGAACTGGGCGAAGGAGAGCAGGATGTTCAGGGTCAGCCGGCCCATGGAATGAGTGGTGTTGAACTGCTGGGTGACCGAGACGAAGCTCACGCCGTGACGATCGAAGATTTCCATGAGGCGCGAGAAGTCGAGCAGGGAGCGGCTGAGGCGGTCCACCTTGTAGACCACGACGCAATCAATGCCGCCGGCCTCGATATCCGCCATGAGTCGCTTGAGTGCGGGGCGCTCCAGGTTGCCGCCGGAGAAGCCGCCGTCGTCATATCGATCCGGCAGGCATGTCCAGCCCTCGTGGCGCTGACTGGCGATATAGGCCTCGGCCGACTCCCGCTGGGCGTCCAGGGTGTTGAACTCCTGCTCCAGCCCCTCGTCGGTGGACTTGCGGGTATAAATGGCGCAGCGGATTGCACCTGAATCTGTTTTGGCGGAAGTGGTCATTTGCGCCCCTTGTTTTTCTGCGTGGAGGCCTTGTTCAGACCGAAAAAGACGAAGCCGTTCCATTTGCCGCCGGTCACCTCGCAGGCGATGGCTGTGAGGGACGTGTACCGCCGGTCCTCGAACTCGAAGCCCTCGTCCAGCACCCGGACCACGATGTCCCGCCCTTTGTATTCCCGGTGAAGCAGCACGCCGGGCAGGGGCACTCTGGGATCATGGGCTGAAGACAAGCGGCTTTTGACCGATCGCGCTCGGGCCTCGGCCGAGCCGGGCTTCACCGGATCGCGCGGGGCGCGCATTCTGAGGTCGGCGTCCCGGGCCAGCTCCTTGGCCCGCTTGCGAGCCCGCTCTGAAAGGTCACCCTCGGCCAGAGCCTGAATGCGCCAGGCAATGCGCTTTTTCAGGAAGGGCTTGTTATTGGAGCGGGTCTCCTCGCCGAAGACATCGAGGTACTTCTCCTTCAGCTCGCCCACGGTCATTCGCTCGAGGCTTTGGACCTCCTTGTACGTCTCAGGGTTCATGCGTCCTCTCCTTGCCTGGATTCTCCTGCGGGGAAGGCGGGGCGTGCCTCTGTCCGCCAGGAGCATGAACGCTCTGTTCCGGCTGAATAGCAAGTCCATCTGCGGAAGATTCGTTATTTGTTTTAATGAGTTGAGAAGCTTCTTCACGCAGAAGTCGTTGATAGCCTCTGGCAAGCAACGTCGCGATCTCTGAAACGGCGTCCTCGGCGGGAAGGGTACGGGAGGTTGTGTCCGGCATCCAATTCTCCGTGGCCTGCGGCGGGGGGATAGTGGATGCCGACCGAGTGCGCGAACGGCCCTGGGGCGCGTCGGGATCGCTGATCACCCTGGAGCAGGGTGATATGGACGACATCCACAACGTGCTCCGGCTTCCGGCCGCTGGCGCTGTCTGATGGTTCCGACCGGAGTGTTTCCGGCCTTCACCCCATACATACCGGCTGGGCGTGAAAAACGTCGGCCTGGGTGCCAATGGTGGATAAGTTGTTAAACAACTCGCTGGGCTAAACGGAGAATTGGAGAATCAGGGGGGAGAAAGCGGGGATTTCGGAATCGATCATCGAAGGTTGCGATTGCATCTCGGACGCATCGGCCTTGGATGGAGAATCCTGTTGAAGAAGAGGCTTCTGACGCAACATGTCGGAGATGCTTGCAGAAAAGACGAAAGCCCCGGGCAGTGCATGCCCAGGGCTTTCCCTTAAATAAAAACCGTCTCGAAGTACGGTTTTGATATCTGGCTCCCCGGGACGGATTCGAACCATCGACAGGGTGGTTAACAGCCACCTGCTCTGCCAGCTGAGCTACCGGGGAATTTGGTGGCCAGTTTGTACCACAGCCGCCACGGGCCGTCAATACGCTTGCGCGCGGTTTGTGCCGACATTTTTGACGGCGGCGGGACCATATTTGGTCAAGGGCGTTGGCTGGTTGGCCTTGGGCGTGGTATTGATTTGGCCAAGGCGCGCGCATGCCGCGCGGGCCATCGCGGCGGAGGCTGGCCATGGACGACAATATCAAGTGGTTTTATCAGACCAAGGCCAAGATGGTCATGGAGGCCCTTAAGGCCAACCGCATCAATTCCAGCTACTTGGCCGACGCCTCGCAGGTGGCCGGGCATGTGTTGGGCCTGATCGCGGGTCAAGCCAGCGTGGCCGTGGGCGGCTCGATGACCTTGACGGAGACCGGTCTTTTGGAGGCCATCCGGCAAGCCGACGTACGCTTCATCGACCGTTACGAGCCAGGCCTTGGCTCGGATGAGACCATGGCCCGGCTGCGGGCCGGGCTCGACGCCGACGTGTTCGTCTCCGGGGTCAACGCCATCACCGAAGACGGTCAGTTGGTCTTTGTCGACGGCAATTGCAACCGTGTGGCCGGGATTTTATTTGGGCCGCGCAAGGTGATATTGGTGGCCGGCTGCAATAAGATCTGCGCCGACGTCACCAGCGCCATCGAGCGGGTCAACAACTACGCCGCGCCGATCAACGCCAAGCGCCTGGGGCGCAAGACGCCCTGCGTCAAGACGGGCGTTTGCGAGGACTGTCGCAGCCCCGAGCGCATCTGCAACGCCACGGTGATCATCCACAAGCAGGCCGATCCCCAGCGCATGCACGTGGTGCTGGTGGGCGCCGATCTGGGTTATTGATGGCCCTGGATTACAAAAACAGCCGTCTTGGCCGGATGTTGGCCTGGCTAGTGGCGGTGGTGGTTGGTCGAGGCCTGGCGCTGATGTTCCGCACCTGCCGGGTGCGCCAATTGCACCAGGAATATTGGGACACCTATTACACACCGGGCCAGAGCGGCATATTGCTGACCTGGCACCGAGCGGCCATCTTTTTCCTGGCGCATTTCGGCGGCTATCATCCGGCGGTGATGATCAGCCGCAGCAACGATGGCGAGCTGTTGGCGCGGTTTCTGCGGGTGATGGGCGGCGTGCCGGTGCGGGGCAGCTCCAGCGGCGGCGGCATGGCCGGCCTGCGCGCGATGGCCCGTTTTTTGGAGGGCGGCCCCCGGCGTTACGCCGCCACCGTGGCCGACGGGCCGCGCGGCCCGCGTTACGTGGCCAAGGACGGCCTGATCCGTCTGTCCAGCCACACCGGCCTGCCCCTGGCCCCGTTGATGTGGTCGGCCGACCGCGCCTGGCGTTTGAACAACACTTGGGACAAAACCATGATCCCCAAGCCCTTCGCCAAGGTGATCATCGACTTTGGCCCGCCGCGCAGCTATCTGCCCAATCTTTCCAAGGACGACCTGGAAGCGGCTCGGCTGGATTTGCAGGCCGAGATGATAGAATTGAAGGACCGCCTGGACGCCATGACCGGCTATCAAGACCCGGCCTGATGGGCAGAACCTGCCCAGGGCGCGGCCGTGCCGGGCGGATAAAATTGCCGCCGCCATTGGCGTGACGTCGGGTGGCTGGCGATCGTCCGGCCCAATATCTTATATTTACTATATATTATTCTTACCGTGGGCCGCCAGCAAATCATGGCACGCCACTTGCATCATTTATGGGCGAGCCGCTATCCAGGTGTGAGCGCGGCTCAAAGGGGACGCAGGGAGGCGTCCCTCCCCTTGCATAGTCGCCAAGGAAGGTGACGCCCGGTGTCCCCCCGCTTCCATGCCGCGGAGGCGGGGGGAAACCACCCTGCCTTTTATCCTTTCGGAATTTCATGTCCTTGTCGGTTGCCCCGTCCCTGACGCTAGTGTAGCATCTGCGGCGGAGGATTATATTGACCGCCCATAGAACAAAAACCACCGGCCGACGGCCGACCGCCAAGGGCCCGCCCCGTCGCCGGCCCGAAAAGCCCGTGCGCGACCAGGAGCCTTCGATCCACCCCAAGCTTCTGCCTGTTCTGGAGCACATCGGCGTGCCCCAGGCCACGGCCTTCGCGGCCGACCCTTTCCAGGCCGAGGCCGTGGAAAAGCTGGCCGAAGGCGACGTGGTGGTCAGCGCGCCCACGGGCAGCGGCAAGACCTGGATCGCCGAGCAGGCCATCGCCCAAGCCCTGGCCCAGGGCCAGCGGGCCTGGTACGCCAGCCCGCTCAAGGCGCTTTCCAACGCCAAGTATCACGAATTCGGCGCGATTTTCGGGCCCGAGCGCGTGGGCATTCTCACCGGCGACCGCAAGGAAAACTCCCAGGCCCCGCTGATCGTCGGCACCACCGAGATCTTGCGCAACCAGCTCTACGACGCCATGCACCGGGGAGAAAACATCGACTCCAGTCTGGTTGTGCTGGATGAGGCCCACTATCTGGGCGACCCGGACCGTGGCGTGGTCTGGGAGGAAGTCATAATCTATCTGCCGCCCAGGGTGCGCCTGCTGCTACTTTCGGCCACGGTGGAAAACGCCGAACAACTGGCCCGCTGGCTGATGTTCGTGCGCGGCAACCAGTGCCGCACCGTGCGTAGCGACCAGCGTCCGGTGCCGCTGTTTCCGGTGTTCATGTTCCCCGATGGCGAACTGGCCCCGCTCAAGACCAGGCGCGGCCTGTTGGGCAAGATCAGCCATTTTCTGGAACAGGAGGCGCGCCAGCCCAAGGGTGGCCGTCAGATCAACTCCACGCCCCAGTTTGCCAATATTTTGTCGGCGCTGGACCACGCCGCCATGTTGCCGGCCATATTTTTCCTGAAATCACGGGCCGATTGCGACAACGCCCTGGCCCACGCCGCCGGCGCGCGTCTGGCCGTGGATCAGGCCCAAGGCCAGCGCCTGAATCGTTTTGTCGACGATTTTTTGGCCGAGTATCCGTTTTTGGCCGATCACCCCCAGTTGGAGCCCCTGCGCCGCCTGCGGGTGGCCGCCCACCACGCCGGGCACCTGCCCCATTGGAAGCTTTTGGTCGAGCGTCTGATGCAGACGGGCCTGCTGCGGGCCATTTTCAGCACCTCCACCGTGGCCGCTGGCGTCAATTTTCCGGCGCGGACGGTGGTGGTCACCCAGTCGGACCGCTTCAACGGCCGCGAGTTCGTCGATCTGCGGGCCACCGATCTGTTGCAAATGACCGGCCGGGCCGGCCGACGGGGCATGGACAACATCGGCTTCGCGCTGATCGTGCCGGGGCCATATCAAAATGTTCCCCTGCTGGCCGGCCTGCTCAACGCCAACCCCGAGCCCATCGAGAGCCAACTGCACATCAATTTTTCCATGGCCCTCAACCTGCTGCTTTCGCAGCGGCCGGCCGAGATCAAGCAGCTCCTGGGTTGCAGCCTGGCCACCTTCCAGCGCCTGGAGCGGCGCGGGGCCAAAGCCGCCGGCGAAGGCGGCATGGCCGAACTGATGCGCCAACTCGCGCCGCTGTTGGCCGGCTCCAACTGCCATGGCCCCGAAGAGGCCGTGGTGCGGCGCAAGCGGCGGCGTCAGTTGGACGGCCTGCGCCGTCGTCTGGCCCACGAACTGGAGTCGATGGAACAAGAGCAGGGCCTGTGGGCCGCCCTGACCAGGGGTCGGGTGTTCATCGACATGTTCGGCGCGATGGCCGCGGTGCTGCGCCGCGAAGGCCGTGGCGAGGACGCCGGCGTGCTGGCCGTCAGCCTGATCCCCGATCGCCGCTTGCAACGGGGCCGGCCCCGGCTGGACTTCGTGCCCATCGACGAGATCGCCGGCGTTTTCCACGAAGTGATCGACCTGCCCGTGGCCGGCGGCGGCCGGGTCTTGGCCCAGGCCGTGCTGGAGCAGATCCCCGACGCCCCCCGGGCGCTAAGCGGGCCCGAGTTGGAAAACCTGGGCCTGCGCGAGCGCGACGAAACCAAGCTCCGCCTGCAGGAGGTAGAAAGCCAGATCGACAGCCTGGCCTGCGTGGGCTGCGCCATCGAGGGCAAATGCCTGCACGGCGGCCCGGAGATCGAGCCCCTGCTGCAACGGGCCGAGCAGATGCTCTCTCAGGTGCGCGAGGAGAGCCACGCCTTTTGGTATGATTTCGTACGGCATCTGGAATTTTTGCGCAGCGAGGGCTTTGTCGACAGCCAGGGCGGCCTGACCCAGGACGGCCTGTGGGCCAGCAAGCTGCGCCTGGATCAGCCGGTGCTCATCGCCCAGGCCATCCGCTCGGGGGCCCTGCCGCAGAACGACCCCGTGCTGCTGGCGGCGCTTCTGGCCCTTTTTGTCGACGACCGCGAGCGCGAAAGCGACAGTCCCTACCTCAGCCAGCGCCTGCGCGAGGGCCTGGCCACCTTGCTGGCCGACATCGAGCCCCTGCTGGAGCGCCTGCGCCAATGGGGCTTCCACACGCCGGCCCTGCCCATGCCGGCGGCCTCGGCCATGTTCGCCTGGGCCCTGGGCCAGGAGTTCGCCGACGTGGTGGCCCTGTACGGCGGGGCCGAGGGCGACCTGGCCGCGCTGATCTACCGCACGGCCGACAACCTGCGCCAGATCGCCTCGCTGCACGACACCCACCCGGCCCTTAGCGCCAGCGCCCGCGAGGCGGTGGAGCTCCTGCTGCGGCCGCCGGTGGTGCTGCCCACCTGAGGCCCGGTTGACCAGCGGCGCGGGCCGTGCTAATTTTGAGCATAGACACAAAAACGGAAGCGCCCATGCCCCGCCCCCGTAAACCACGCCTCTGCGGCTGCGCCAGCGACTGCCGCGGTTTTCGCCCCACGGGCGTGCCGATGCTCATGGTCGAAAGGATCATGCTCGACCACGCCGAACTGGAGGCCCTGCGCCTGTGCGACTTGGAAGGCCTGACCCAGGAGCAGGCCGGCGAGCGCATGGGCGTCAGCCGGGGCACGGTGCAGCGGACGGTCAAGGCGGCCCGGGCCAAGGTGGCCGAGGCCTTGGTGCTGGGCAAGGCGCTTTTGCTCGAACAACCGCCCGAGGATTGAACCATGCCTCTTTACGATTACCTGTGCCAAGATTGCGGCCAGGCCAGCGAGATGCTGGTTTTTGGCGATGAAAAGGTGGTTTGCCCGGCCTGCGGCGGCGCGAGGATGCAGCGGCGGCTTTCGCCGACCAGCTCGCTGACCGGCAAAACCGCTCAGTTCATGCCCAGGCCAGGCGATACGACCTGTTGCGGTTCGGCCCCCGGCGCCGGCGGCTGCGCCGGCCCCGGCTCTTGCTGCGGCAAGGCCTAGCTGGCCGCCGCGGGGCCATGGCCCCGCCTTGGCGCTGGCTCTAGAGATTGGGCCGTTTGGCGGCCAAGGCGGCGCGGATGGCTCGGCCCAGTTGGTTGCCCAGGACGGGCTTCATCACGAACTGATCCACGCCCAGGTCGCTGAAGTCGGCGTTGGTCAAGGCCTCGCTGAAGCCGGTGCACAGGACCACGGCCACCATGGGCCGGATGGCCGTGGCCTGTTTGGCCAGGCTCAGGCCCGAAAGGTGCGGCATGTTCTGGTCGGTGACGATCACGTCGAAGGAATCTGGATCTTGGGCGAAGGCGGCCAGGGCCTCGGTGGCCGAGGTGAAGGCCGTGACCCGATAGCCCATGCGCTCCAACAGGCCCCGGCCGGTCTCGACCAGGGTCTGTTCGTCATCGACCAACAGCACGCTCTCCGTGCCGGCGTAGAGGCCCGGCTCCATGACGCCCGCGCCGCGCTCGGCCTCGTCGGCCAGGGGCAGCCAGATGCTGAAGGTCGCGCCCTGGCCGGGCTCGCTGTAGACGTTGATCACCCCGCCGTGGGTCTTGACGATGCCGTGGACGGTCGACAAGCCTAGGCCGGTGCCCTGGCCGGGCTTTTTGGTGGTGAAGTAGGGGTCGAAGATCTTTTCGATGTGCTCGGGGGCGATGCCTCGGCCGTTGTCGCCGACGCTCAGGCGTAGATAGCGGCCGGCGGCCAGGTCGGGGTGGCTGGCGGCGCGGTCCCGATCCACGTCCAACTGCTTGAGGGTCACCTGAATCATGCCCGGCCGGTCGCCGATGGCGTGGGCCGCGTTGGTGCACAGGTTCATCACCACCTGCTGCATCTGCACGGGATCGGCCATGACCAGGCACGGTTCGGCGCTGATGTCCTGACGCAGCTCCACCGTGGTCGGCAGGGTCGCCCGCATGAGTTTGAGCGATTCTTTGATCACCGGACCCAGGTTGAGGGCCTTTTTCTCCTGCTCGGCCTGGCGGCTGAAGGTGAGGATCTGCTGGACCAGATCCTTGGCCCGGTCGCCGGCCACCAGCACCTGCTCCAGATTTTGCCGCAGGGGCGAATCATCGGACAGATCCCACAGGCAGAGCTCGGCGTAACCGATGATCGCCCCGAGGATGTTGTTGAAGTCGTGGGTGATGCCGCTGGCCAGGGTGCCGATGGCCTCCATCTTTTGGGCCTGGCGCAGCTTGCGCTCCAGCAGGCGCTCGTGGGTGACGTCGCGGATGAGCACCACGTAGTTGGCCACCAGGCCCGGCCCGGACAATACCGGCGAGGCGGTCAGCTCCATCTCGGCGCCGGGCCCGTCCGGCCGGCGCAGGTCAAAGACCCCGCGCCAGACCTCGCCATCGCGCATGGCCTGGGCCATGGCCACCGGGGCCTGACCGCCAGCGGCCAGTTCGAACCAATTCTGGCCGACCAGACCGCCCTGGGCCAAGCCGGCGATGGCCGCGGCGGCGGAGTTGGCGTATTCGATCAGGCCCTTGGTGTCGGTGATCAGCACGCCCTCGGCCACGTGCTCGACGGCCAGGGTCAGCCGCCGCCGCGACTCCATGTTGCGGCGCTGCTCGGTGACGTCCTCGCCGGAGCTGATGCAGCCGTCAAAGCGACCCTGCTCGTCGCGCAGGGCCACGTTGCGCCACTTGACCAGCCTGAGGCCGCCGCCCTTGGTCAGCACCAGGTTTTCATGCTCTCGGGCCTGGGGGTACGAGGCGTCCATGGCGTGGAAAAGGTTTCTGGTCTGTTCGCGGGCGTCGGCGGGCAAGAAGTTGTCGAACCAGTTGACGCCCAGCGCCTCGGCTTCGGCCCAGCCCAGCGCCTCGCAGCCCTTGCGGTTGATCATGCGCACCGTTTCATCGGGGCCGATGGCCACCATGATCACCCCGGCCACGTCCAGGTAGCGCCAGGTCAGGTCGCGCTGGCGGCGCATCTGGCCCAGGCGGTCGCGGTCGTCGGTGATGTCCTGGGCCAGCCGGGCCAACAGCGGGCCATCGGTGGATTCGAGATCGATCTCGCGCCAGTCCACCCAACGCGTCGAACCGTCTGGCCACAGCAGCCTGAATTGCCGCTGGCCGGCCCGGCCCCGGCCCAGGGCGTCGCGCAGATCCGGGGCGTCGTCGGGGTGGACGCCACGCAAAAAATCCAGCGGATCGGCCATCAGGCCCTGGCGCGGCAACCCGAAAACATCCTCGTAGCGCGGGTTGGCGTAGACCACGCGGCCGGAGGAAACGTTCTGCACCCACAAGGCCTCGCTGATGTTATCGGCCAGCTGCCTGAACAAGCGCTCTTTTTGTTCAACGGCCCGCTCCTTGGCCTCCACGTCGGCCACGTGGCGGCCGAGGGCTTTCTCGCGCCGCGACAAAACGACGTAGAGCAATAGCGCGGTGACGGCGATGAAAAACCAGCCCTTCCACGTCTGGGCCTGGGCGATCAATTGAGGTGTTTGAAACAGATGATCGACGAGGAAGTCGGAGCACAAAATCCACAGGCTGCCCACCAGGGCGTAGGAAAGGCTCACGCCCACGGGCGATAAATGCGGCGTCCGACGGAAAGGCATGCTTACGCCACCCTGTGGAGATGCTAGAATGTCAACGATCAAGCATGGCATTTTCAGTGTAGCACATGCGGGGTCGAATGAAACCAAACTTGCCCGGGCCAGCGACGCGCCTGGCCGCGCGGCCGGGGTCGATCTGGCCGTTTTTCGGGCCTTATTTTTTGGAGCGCCAAGATGACCGACATCAAAAAACAATACCGCACGGTCATGGACGACCGTTTTCCGCCCGAGGTCAGCCTGACCGTGGGCGATGTCGTGCTGAAATACAAAAAACGCGTCTGGCGACTGGACGATGACGGCGTTTTAGTCGAAAAGGGCCTGCGCTACGGCGAAAACCCCGGCCAGGAGGCCGCCCTTTACGAGTTGGTCGACGGTGCCCTGGCCCTGGGTGAGATCGAATTGATCGGCCCCGGCCGCGGCCTGGTCAGCGCCCTGGACGAAGGCCAGATGGTCCAGGCCGGCAAGCACCCCGGCAAGACCAACCTCACCGACGTCGATGGCGCGCTGCACATCCTGCGCTACCTGACCGAGCGCCCGGCCGTGGCCATCATGAAGCACAACAACCCCTCGGGCGTGGCCCTGGCCGACGATATCGCCACGGCCTATCACCGGGCCTTCATGGCCGACCTCATCGCCGCCTTCGGCGGGGCGGCGGTGCTCAACCGGCCGGTGGACAAGACCGCCGCCGAGATGATGGCCGAGCTATACCTGGAAGTGGTGGCCGCCCCCGACTACGAGGAAGGGGCGTTGGACATTCTGGCCCGGCGCAAGAATCTGCGCATCCTGCGCATGCCGGGCATCGCCAGGCTGGATCAGTGGCGCGACAGCCGTTTTCTGGACATCAAATGCCTGATCGACGGCGGCATGATCCTGCAAACATCGAGCTTCAACCCCATCATATCGGCCGCCGACCTGCTGCCGGCCCAGTGCCTCCACGACGGCAAGCTCCATGAGCCCAAGCGCCAGCCCAGCGCCGCCGAACTGGCCGACGTGGTCTTTGGTTGGGCCGTGGAACAAGGCGTCAGCAGCAACAGCGTCATCTACGTCAAGGACGGCTGCACGGTGGGCATTGGGGCCGGCCAACAGGACCGCGTGGGCGTGGCCCGCATCGCCGTGGACAAGGCCTACGCCAAATACGCCAACCGCCTGTGCTGGCAAAGCCATGGCCTCAAGCTCGACGAACTGGCCCTGCTGGTGGCCAGGGGCGAAAAACCGGCCGAGTTGCTGGCGGAAATAGAGGCGCGCACCAAGGCCGACCGCGCCGGCCTGCCCGGTTCGGCGATGATCTCCGACGCCTTTTTCCCCTTCCGCGACGGCGTGGACGTGGGCCTGGCCCAGGGCGTGAGCTGCGTGGCCCATCCCGGCGGGGCCATGCGCGACTGGGAGTCCATCGAGGCCTGCAACCAGGCCGACCCGCCGGCAGCCATGGTCTTCACCGGCCAGCGGGCCTTCAAGCACTGAAGCGCCGCCCTTGACGCCCCGCGCCGACCGGGGCGTCAAGGCGGCGGTCAAGCCTATTCGGCCAATTCCTTGATCCAAGAGGCGTCCTGGAACCAACGGCGCTGGAGCAACTCGCTCTGGCCGCTGCCCTGGAAGGTCACCAGGAAGTTGGCCAAGAGGTTCTGGAATTGGGGATCGCCGTCCTTGATGGCCATGCCCAGGGGCTCGAAGGTGAAGGGCTTGCCGATCACGGCCAGGTTTTGCGCCTTGTGTTTGAAGGCGGCCATGGCGCAGAAGGTGTAATCGGCCATGACCATGTTCACCTCCTTGGCCAACAGCAGCTTGAGGCACTCCCCCTCGTTTTCGGCGATCACCAACTGGGCCTTGGGCAACATCTGCCGCGCCGCCTCCTGGGAAGTGGTGCCCTTGGCCGCGGCCACTTTGTATTTGGCGTCGTTCAAATCCTGGCGGCCGTTGATGGCGGCCATCAAGGCGTTGTCGCCCAGAACGGTCTGGCCGCCCACCAGGTAGGGCCCCACGAAGACGGCCCGCAGGTTGCGCTTGGGCAGGACGGTCATGCCGCTGATGACCACGTCCACCTTGTCTTGGTTGAGGGCCTCCAACAGTTCGGGAAAGGGCAGCGTCACGAAACGCAGCTTGACGCCCATGGCCCCGGCCAGAATGTTGGCCATGTCGATGTCGAAGCCCATGAGCATGCCGTTTTTGGCCTTGGCCGTCAACGGCGGAAAACTGGGACTGGTGCCCACGGTCAGGGTTCCGTTGGCCACGATGCGCTCGATGACCGGGCCGGCCTGGGCCGCCGGGCAGGCCGTCAAGGTCAACAACGCCAGGGCCGTCGCCAGCACCGCGATTTTTCGATTCATTTTCGCCTCGCTTCGGTTTGATGTTTGCCGATGGGGCAGATTATGCGGCATGGCCGCGCCGGGCCACAAGCCCTTTCGGCGGTCACGGCGACCGCTTCGATCGCGCCGGCCATGGTTGACGAAACGGCCCCTGGCCGCTATGCTGCCCATGCATTCTATATTTAGTGGAGGGCCCCGGCCTTGGCAGACCGCGAGCACACCAGAAACTTCAGCATCATCGCTCATATCGATCACGGCAAGTCGACCTTGGCCGACAGGTTGATTCAGGCCTGCGGCGCGGTGACCGATCGCGAGTTCCAAAACCAGCTCCTGGATAATCTTTATCTGGAGCGCGAGCGCGGCATCACCATCAAAAGCCAGGCCATCACCCTGCCCTATCTGGCCAAAAACGGCCAGGAATACGAACTAAACCTCATCGACACCCCCGGCCACGTGGACTTCACCTACGAGGTCTCGCGGGCCCTGGCCTCGTGCGAAGGCGTGCTCTTGATCGTCGACGCCTCCCAGGGCGTGGAGGCCCAGACCCTGGCCAACATGTACCTGGCCATGGAGCACGACCTGACCATCGTGCCAGTGATCAACAAAATCGACCTGATCAGCGCCGATGTGGACGCCACGCGCCTGCAGATCACCGAGGACTTGGGGCTCGACGGCGACGAGGCCCTGGCCGTTTCGGCCAAGGAAGGCACCAACATCGACCAGGTGCTGGAGGCCATCGTCAACAAGCTGCCGCCGCCCAAGGGCCAGGCCGAAGCGCCCTTGCAGGCGCTGATCTTCGACGCCCAGTACGATCCCTACCGTGGCACGGTGATCTTTGTCCGGGTGATGGAAGGCCAGCTCAAGCAAGGCGACTTCATCCGCTTCATGCACAACGGCTCCAGCTACCGCGTCGAGGAGGTGGGCCTGTTCAAGCTGCGCCGCGAGCCGGCCAAGGCCCTGCGCGCCGGCCAGGTGGGCTATGTCATCGCCGGGGTCAAGACCGTCTCCGACGTCGACGTGGGCGACACCATCACCAACAACGACCATCCAGCCCCGGCGCCCCTGCCCGGCTTCCGCGAGGCCAAGCCGGTGGTGTTTTCCTCGATCTACCCCGTGGCCACCGACGACTACCCCGAGCTGGCCGAGGCCATCGAAAAGCTCAAGCTCAACGACGCCAGCCTGACCTATCAGAAAGACTACAGCCAGGCCCTGGGCACGGGCTTTCGCTGCGGCTTTTTGGGGCTTTTGCACCTGGAGGTGGTGCAGGAACGCCTGGAGCGCGAGTTCGGCCTGAGCCTGATCCTCACCGCGCCCAGCGTGCGCTATCAGGTCTACCTCAACGACGGCCAGCACCTGGAGATCGAAAATCCGGCCCTCTTTCCCGACCCCTCGACCATCGATTATTGCGAGGAGCCCTACGTCAAGGCCTCCATCCTCATGCCCGACCGCTACATCGGCACGGTCATGCAGCTATGCCTGGACCGCCGAGGCGAGGGCAACGTCATGCACTATCCCTCGCCGGGGCGCGTGGAGCTGATCAGCGAGCTGCCCCTGGCCGAAGTGATCTACGATTTTTACGACAAGCTCAAAACCGTGACCCAAGGCTACGGCTCGTTCGACTACGAGTTCATCGGCGATCGGCGCACCGAGTTGGCCAAGCTCGACATCCTGGTCAACGGCGAGCGGGTCGACGCTCTGTCCATGCTGGTCTTTCGCGGCGGCGCCCGGCCGCGGGCCCTGCACGCGGTCAACAAGCTGGCCGAGACCATCCCGCGCCAGCAGTTCAAAATCGCCATCCAGGGGGCCATCGGCGGCACGATCATCGCGCGCAGCACCATCAACGCCTTCCGCAAGGACGTCACGGCCAAATGCTATGGTGGCGACGTCAGCCGCAAACGCAAGCTGCTGGAGAAACAAAAGGCCGGCAAAAAACGCATGAAGTTGGTGGGCAACGTGCCCATTCCGCAAAAGGCGTTTTTGGCCGTGCTCCAGAGCGACACCGACAAATAAGCAATCTTCACGCGCCAAAAGAGTCCCATGGGCCGCCGCTTGACAGCCGGCGGCCCCGCCAATAAAATTGCTGCCTTAAAAGGCTGGGCAAATTCCAGCCAGAGGCAAAAAAGTCCCGCACTGGCAGAGTAAAGCTAGAACGCTCGCTGGATCCGTGGCAAACAGGAGGTAAAATGGAACCGGTCAACTGGGGAGAGGCCTTCCGCATCGTCGGAGGCGGTCTGGTGGTGGTGTTTTTCATCATGTCGCTTCTGGCGATCGTGACCCATTACATGGGCAAGATCTTCCAAAGCGTCGAGGCCAAGAAGAAAGCCCTGGCCAAGGCGGCCCAGGCCACCAAGGAGGCCAAGTGATGGGCGGCTTTGAAAGCATCATCTCCTATCACGACGGGGTGCTCAAGATTCTCAACGTCCAGATGGGCTTCGTGAATCTGGACCTGCCCCACACCATCATGATCGTCGTCGGCCTGGCCTTCATCTTCATGGCCATCAAAAAAGAGTGGGAGCCCTACGAGCTGCTGCCCATCGGCGCGGGCATGATCCTGGCCAACCTGCCCCTGACCGGCTTGGCCACCCTGCCGGCCCCGGGCCAAGCCGACGGCACCGCCGGCGTGCTGGGCATTATCCTCAAATACGGCCTTTACACCTGGACGATCCTGCCCCAGTTCATCTTTTTCGGCATCGGCGCGCTGACCGACTTCAGCCCGCTGATCGCCAACCCCCGGGCCTTTTTGCTGGGCGCGGCGGCCCAAATCGGCATCTACTGCGCCTTCCTGGGCGCGCTGGCCGTGGGAATTTTCGTGCCGGAGTGGGGCTTCAACCTCAAGGAGGCCTGCTCCATCGGCATCATCGGCGGCGCCGACGGCCCCACGACCATCTACACCACCGGCCTGTTGGCCCCCGACATCATGGGCATCACCGCCACGGCGGCCTATTCCTACATGGCCATGGTCGCCTTCATCCAGCCGCCGATCATCAAGCTGCTCACCTCCAAGGCCGAGCGAGCCACCTACATGAAGCCGACCCTGCGGCCGGTCAGCCGGGCCGAACGGGTGATGTTCCCGGTCATGGCCATGTTGGTGATCATCCTGCTCATCCCCAAGAGCGCGCCGCTGGTGGGCTTTTTGCTGCTGGGCAACCTCTTCCGTGAATCCGGCGTGGTCGAGCGTCTGAGCCACACGGCCCAGAACGAACTGATCAACATCATCACCATCCTGCTGATGCTGGGCATCGGCGCGTCCATGCCCGCCGAGCGGGTGATGGAGCCGCGCACGCTGCTGGTGCTGTTCCTGGGCCTGGCCGCCTTCAGCTTCGGCACGGCCGGCGGCGTGCTTTTCGGCAAGATCATGGCCAAGTTCAGCAAGGATCCGTTCAACCCCATGCTGGGCGCGGCCGGCGTTTCGGCGGTGCCCATGAGCGCGCGCATCGTGCATAACATGGGCCAGGAGGCCAACAAGCGCAACTTCCTGCTCATGCACGCCATGGGCCCCAACGTGGCCGGCGTCATCGGCTCGGCCGTGGCCGGCGGTTATTTCCTGGGCCTGTTCATCGATTTCTGATCGACCCGGCCTCGGGCAAAAAAGATCGGGGGCTCGCCAGACCGGCGGGCCCCCGCTTTTTTGACGCCACCGATTCTTGACTAGTCGTCCAGCCAGCGCTTGGTCTCCGCGGCCAGGGCGGCGATGAGCCCGGCCAAGCGGCGGCGGGCCATTTTGCCCACGGCGGCCATGTCGGCCCCGGCCGCGCCCTCGACGGTCACCGGCGTGTTGAGCACATAGTCGCCCAGGCGCACCTGGAACCAAACATTGGCCCCGCCATCGGAGCGCGCGTCGATCTTGGTCAGTTTGGCCGAAACGCGGTCGTCCATGGCCACCCCCCTCAGCGAATGCGGCCCAGGGCGCGCAGGACGCCCTCGGGCGTGATGGGCAAGCTCCCGCAGACCGCGCCGCAGGCCTGGGCCACCGCCGCGGCCAAGGCCGGGGCCACGGCCAAGGCCGGGCCGCGTCCCAACTCGCCGGACGGGTCGGTCTCGGCCAGCCACTCCACGCTCTGGCGCGGGCAATCGATGGACGACGGCAGGCGATAGGCGTGGGCGTCGACGGGCCGGCCCGCGCGCCAGACCAATCCGGCCAAAAGCGCCCGGCCCACGCCGGCCTGGTTCATGGCCATCACCGATGGCGCGTCTGGCCGGCCCGCCCCGACCACGGCGCGCAGTTCGACCGCGCGAACCTGGCCCGTCTCGGCGTCGACTTCCGCCGCCGCCGCCAACGCGCCCACGCAGGGGGCTGGCGTCGGGCCCACGCCGCGTTGATCGCCCGCCGCGCAGGCCTGGGCCACGGCCTGGGCCATGACCGCCTCGCCAAGCATCAACCCGGCCGGCGGCTGGGGGCACAGGGCCGTATCGCCCACCACCACGCGCACCTCCGCCGGGGCCACGTTCAGGGCGCGGGCGGCCTCCTGGGCCAGCATGGTCGGCCGGCCGGCGGCGGCGAACAGGTTCACCGAGCCATCGGCCAAGCGCTCGACGCGGCACAGTTGGGCCGTTGGCGCGGCCGGCTGGGCCGGCCAGGCAAAGCAGGCCAAACCCACGCCGCGCCCAGGGCCGCCGTCCGCCGCCAGGTCCTTCAGGGCCTGGCCGGCCTTGGTCAGGCATTTTCGCAACGCCCCGTCGGCCGGGGCGCTCTGCATGCGCGCCTCCAGCGGGTCCAGGCCCAGTTGGCGGGCGGCCTCGCCCAGCAGGCCTTCCACGGCCATGGTCATGGCCCCGGCGCAGGCGGCCGGAGCCAGCAGGGCCGGCGGCGTGTTGGTGAAGACCTGGCGGACACGAAAGCGCCAGTCGGCCAAGTCGTAGGGGTGCGCGCCCAGCAGGGAAATCAGGTCGGCCGGGGCGCTCTGGGTCGCGCCGCCGTCGATGATCACGTCCAGGTCCAGGGCCAGCAGGCGGCCCTTGGCGTCGACGCCGGCCCGGCCCAGGGCCACGCAAGCGGGCAGCCGGCAGCCGGCGGCCACGTCGTCGGCCAGGGGCAAGACCAGCTTGACCGGCCGGCCGCATTCCAGGGCCAGTTGGCAGACCAGGCGCGCCGCCTCCAGTTCCACGGCTCCGGCCGGAACCTGGCCCATGGCCAGCACGCGCAGCCGGGCCGGGGTCAGGCCCAGGGCCGACGTCAGGGCCTCGCGCACGGCAAAGGCCTGGCCGCGGTTGGCCCACAGGCGAACCCCGCCGCCCTCGGGCGCGGCCACGAAAGCCGCCGGCTCCAAACCGGCCAGACTCCAGGCCGGCAGATCGAAGCGGGCCATGACCACCTGATGAGCCCTGGACAGGGCCCCCTCCACGTCGCCGTGCTCACTGACGCCCCTACCCGCCACATTGCCGCCGGCCCGGGCCATGGGCGCGGATTCGTCAAAGGCGGCCTCGGCCTGCAAAAGCGGCGTTTGGGGCTCCATGGTCGCCTTGACGCGCTCGGCGGCCCGCTGGGCGGCCGCGGGGGTCTGGGCGCAGACGGCGGCCACGATCTGGCCGGCGTATTCCACCGCCGTCGGCAGGCTTGGCGCGGCGGCGACGGCCGCCAGCACGCCGGGCAGCTTTTTGATTTCATCCAGGTTCAAGGCGCCGAGGACGGCCCTGGGCTCGGTGGCCCGGGCCAGGGCGCAGTGCAGCATGCCCGGCAAGGTCAAATCGGCGGTCAGGGCCGCGCCGCCGGTCAGGGCCTGCCGGCTCGCCGCGCCGCCGTCATTGGCGAAAACGATCATCGGTCATCCCTCCGGGCCAATTCCAGGCAGGCCGCCAGCACGCGCCGGGCCAGAACCTGGGTCATCATTCTGCGATAAAAGGCCGAGGCCAGGTGGTCGTCGACCGGGCTGACGGCCCGCACGCAGGCCGCGGCCGCCCTGGCCAGCAGACTCTGCTCGGGGGGCATGCCCTCCAGCATGTTTTCAGCCTCGATGGCGCGCAGGGGCGTGGGGCCGGCCGCCGAGATGGCCAGACGCGCGCGGATGATGTTGCCGGCCGCGTCCAGGCTGACCAGTCCGGCCAGGCCCAGGGCCAGGCGGTCGGCGCGGCCGGTGGGGGTCAGGCGCAGGTAGCACGAACCGCAGCGCTTGGGCGGCGCGGGCACGCGGATGGCCTCGATGACCTCCATGGGCTCGCGCACGGTCTGGCCGGGGCCGGTGAAGAACTTGGCCAGCGGCACCTGCCGCCTGCCGCCGCGCTCGACCAAAACCAGGCTGGCCCCGTGGACCAAAAGCGGGGCGGCGCAGTCGGCCGCCGGCGAGGCCCCGGCCAAGTTTCCGGCCACGGTGGCCATGTTGCGCACCTGGGGCGTGGCCATCTGGTCGCAGGCCTGGGCCAGGGCCGGATAATGCCGCCGCACGTCGGGGTGGGCCGCCACCTCGGCGACCTTGGAGGTCGCGCCGACGACCAAACCGTCGGAGTCATAATAAGAAATGTGGTTCAGCCCGCCCACACGACTGACGCTGACCACGTTGGCCGCCGTCAGGCGTCCCTCGCGCATGGCCGGAACGAGGTCCGTCCCGCCGGCCATGACCAGCACGTCGGTGCGAAAACGGGCCATCAGATCCAGCAGGGCCTCCAGGTTGGCTGGCTGGTGGTGGCTGAAACGTTGCTCGGCCATCAGCGGCCCTCCTTTTCGCCGTCGCCCAGGGCCTGGGCGATCTGGTCGTAGCCCAGCCCGGCCACGATGTTGCCGGCGATGTCGGCGCGGGCGCGGCCGATCGCCCCGCCCTTGCGCTCCTTGAGGGCGGCGTGGGCGGCCAGCGTCAGGCCGGGGGCGGCGAAGGGGTCGGCGGCCAGGCCCGCTCCGGCCAGGGCCTCCAGAAGCGGCGCGGCCTTGGCCTCGTCGGCCAGCAGGCCCTCGGCGGTGAGCACCTCACGCTTGTCGGCCTCCACGGCCAGCACCAGGCACGAACTGACCGGCTTGCCGTCCAACAGCACCGTGCAGCCGCCGCAGTGGCCACGGTTGCAGCCGATCTTGACGCCGGTCAGGCCAAGTTGGTCGCGCAGCAGCTCGGCCAGGCTGGCCCACGGCTCCACGGCCAGTTCGCGCACCAAGCCGTTAATGTTTATTTCCACGAGTTTTTTTGCCAAGGCGAACCTCGCTACGGTCGGGTGAACCTTTGGAGATTATACAAATAGTACAATGGGTTAGATAGCTTATCAGCCAAAGGCCGGCAGGTCAAGGGCCGAAGGCCCGCCCGCGCCGCCCACGGGCCGTCAAGGCGATAATTGCTGGAAAGAAAATGCAAAAAAGCCACACCAGCCCAGCCTAAGCAGTAGCTTTTTAGATTTTAGCTATAGTAACATCCTAACGTGGATGGGCCGCTCCGGTCCACGGGCCGAAGGAACAAGCGGCCCGCGCCAGGAAAAAACGTCCGAGGATGGTAAAACATCAGTGATTTTTTCAACTCCAGGATTGACCTTCCGAGTTTGTTTCTGGTTATATGATCAAGTGTTGAAAGCGATTTTCGCGGCGATAGCATCGTGGTCCGCGGGCTTGAGTTGGTCAAGTAATCACTTGAGTCCCCGCGCGATGGTGAGTTACACTGACTGAAGGTTGTAACACGCGTAAAGCTGCGCCTTCACCATGCTTGTCGGGGTGGTGTCGCTGGTCAGCGTGGCGGCGTGTTCAATGCTTAAGACACATGTAGAAGGGAGAGAAGGAGATGAAGAGAAGTTGGATCGGTCTTGCGGTCATCTTTGCCCTGCTGATGGTTCCCAGCTTGGCGGCCGCCGAAGAGGTCACCGTAGAAGGTAGCATTCAGGGCCTGCTGTGCGCCCTGAACAAAAAAGCCTGCCCGGTCGGCGCCGAAGACGTCGTGGCCGCCATCGAGCAGAACTTCGTGCTGGTCGACGCCGAGGGCAACTGGTACGCCATCAGCAACATCGGCCAGCAGTGGCTGAGCCGCCTGCTTGGCAAGAAGGTCAAGGTCCAGGGCACTCTGTCCCAGGCCAACCGCTCCATCAAGGTCAACCAGGCCTGGCAGGACGACAACGGCTCGTGGAAGCTGATCTACAGCCCCGAGATCGTGCGCAAGGTCATGGAGCAGATGGAATGGAACTACCCCGTGCCGCTGGTGGACGTGGGCAAGTAGTTCTGGCCATGGGCAAAACGGCTGTCTGAACCATATAGCCGTCTATTTGGCCAAAAGCTGGCCCCGCTTGTCGGGGCCAGCTTTATTGTTTGGCCATATTAACGATTTGCCTCTGGTGCGGCGGGGGCAAAAATTGTATTCTGAGTCTCATCGCGCCACTTAGCCGTGCGGGAGGAGACCCATGTTGGAGATAATGCCGCAGAGTTCGGGCAACATCGTGGCCGTGCACGTCACGGGCGCATTGAATCTGGAACAGGACAAATACAAGATCTTCGAGGGCGTGGCCCAAGCCTCCCATCAGACCGGCAAATTCCGCATCTTGCTGGACTTCGACGAAGACATCAAGGGCATGACCATGACCGAGGCCATCGAGATGGCCAGTTTCGTCATCGAACAGCAAGGCCAGCTCGAAAAGGTCGCCCTGGTCGGCCGGCCGGAGTGGGCCTCGTCCTTCGCCGACTACCTTGGCCTGGCCACCAACGTTAAATTCAAGTATTTTCAACACGGCCTGCTGCCTCAGGCCCTGGAGTGGCTACGCGCCTGAGCCAGCGGCGCCCCACGCCCACTTGACGAAAATCAGCCAATGATTTCAGGAATATGACACTTATGCCTCGTCAAACAGCCCTTAAAGCATGCCTGTCGCTGATGGCCGTGGCCCTGCTCTGCCTGGCCGGCGCGGCTCGGGCCCAGGACGACCCCAGGGTGCTCATCTTCGCCACCGGGCCCACCGTGACCAAGGACTTCGCCATCGGCCGCAACATGGCTACGCTCTGGTCACTGAACATGGCCCAGGAAAACAACCTGCAATGCAAGGCCGTCACCACCATGGGCAGCGAGGACAACCTGAGCATGCTCAAGCTGCGCAAGGCCGACCTGGCCGTGCTCGAGCGGCTGGTGGCCACCACGGCCCGCGACGGCGTGGCGCTCTACGCCGGCGCGCCCTTTGGCCAGTTGCGCGCCATCTGCAAGCTGTGGCCCAACGTGGAAAACTTCGTCGGCCTGCGTGGCGCGGCGACCGGCGGCAACATCCTCGACATCAAGGGCCGGATCGTCTCGGCCGGCTCGCCCGGCAATGGCGAATACTCCACCATGGCCATCCTGGGGGCGCTGGGCGTCCACCGCGATGACCTGCAACTGCGTTTCCTGGACCCCTTCGAATCATACAAAGCCCTGGTCGCCGGGCAGATCGAGGCCGCCAGCATCGCCGACGGCCCGGCCTCGTATTGCGTCCAGCAGGTGCTGGCCAACAAAGACCTCAACCCGGTCTACCTGCAGTTTTCGGCCGAACAGGTCGCGGCGGTCAACGCCAACTCGCCCTACAAAGGCTGGCGCATGGAGATAGCGCCCAACACCTATCCAGGGCAAACCGAGGCGCTGTTCACCCTGGCCCAGGACAACTACCTGGTCTGCCGGGCTGATTTGGACGCGGAAGTCGTATACCTGCTGGCCAAGGTATTTTTTGAAAAATACAGCCAGTGGGGCAGCGGCTTGGGTGTCCCGCCCGAGGTGCTCACCGACGCCAAGTTGGCCGTGGCCGACCTGGCCCTGCCCTTGCACGAAGGGGCCTACAAGTTTTTCAAGGAGCAGGGCGTGAGCGTGCCGGCCCAGGCCATGCCGCCCGAGTTGGCCCCGGATCAACCAGCCGCCGCGCCCCAGGCCAAGGCCCAGGACGACCCGTCAGGAGAATGAGGCAGTGGTCAAGCTTATAGCGCTTTTGAAAAAATGCGGCGTCATCCTCATGCTGTCCTGGCTGTGCGCGGTGATCTTCAACGCGGTCATGCCCCAGGGCGTCGGCTTCATGCCCGATGAGTTGCTCAAGCCCCTGTGGCGGCCAGCCACCATGCTAGACACCTGGGAGCTGTTCAAAAACGGCGCCATGTTCATCGATTCGCGGTCTTCGCAGGAATACGAGCAAGGCCATATCCCGTGGGCCTTCAACTTCTCGCCCATGCAGGCCGAGATGATGGGCGACATGCTGGCCCCGGCCATGGTCAAGGACCAGGAGATCGTCGTTTACGGCCGCACGGCCAGCCGTTGGCCGGCCGCCGTGGTGGCCCAGATGATGCGCAAGAAGGGCTTTCACAAGATCTATGTCATGGACGCCTCGTTCGAGCAATGGGCGCAGGCAGGCTATCCCCACAACGCAGAGGCGTATACGCCATGAATATAATGATCAACTCCATCTCGCTGTTAAGCAGGCTGGCTCTGGCGGCGGTCTTTTTCATGGCCAGCCTGGATAAAGTCTGGAACCCGGCGGCCTTTGCCCAGGCCACGGCCACCTACGACCTTTTGCCCATCTGGGCGGTCAACACCTTCAGCGCCGTGCTGGCCTGGCTGGAGCTTTTTCTGGCCGTGATGCTCACGGTGGGCTTTTGGATCAGGCCGGCGGCGCTGTGGTCGGCCTACCTGATGGCCGTGTTCACCGGCCTGATGATCTGGTCGGGCATGGTCGGCGCGGTGCACGACTGCGGCTGCTTCCCCGGCATGGACAGCCAGGTCGGCTACAAGGACGCCGTGCGCGACCTGCTCATCATGCTGCCGGCCCTGTGGTTGCTCTGGAAGCCCGGCCAGTGGCTGGCCGTCGACGATTACCTGGCCCGCCGCTGAGGCTTTTCCCGCCCAAAGCAAACCCCCGCCCCTTTTCCGGGGACGGGGGTTTCGCCTTGGGCGTGGCGGAAAATCAAAGGGCCGCGGCGGCCTTGATCTTCTGCACGAAGGCCGCGGGGTCGCCGATGTCGCCGACCTGGGTGAAGAGCACCTTGCCGCCGCCGTTTTCCAGTTTCAACACGACAAAGGTTGGCGTGGCCATGACGCCCAGGTTCTTGGTCACGGCCATATCCGGGTCGGGCGCGCCGGGGAAGGGCACCTTGAGTTGGGTGCGGAAGGCCTGCACCTCAAAAGCGCTGTTTTTGACGCCCACGCCCAGGAACTTGACCTTGTCGGCCAGGCCGTCCTTGGTCAGCAGATCGAAGGCCGTCTTGACCTTGGGGGCCTCGGCCCGGCAATGCAGGCAGTAGAGCCCGAACATCTCCAGCACCAGCACGTCGGCCTTGACGTCGGCCAGGCCGAAGGTGGCGGCGTCGCCGCCTAGGCCCAGGTATTTCTTGCCTTGGGCGTCCAGGGCCGCCTGGAACTTCAGCTCGGGCGCCTGCTCGCCGGCGGTGATCAACCCGTCACGCTCGGCGGCGAAACCGGCCGCGGCCAACAGGGCCGTCAAGACAAACGCCGCGGCCAATGCGATGAGATTTTTGCGCTTCATCAATATACTCTCGCTTTGAAGTGTTGAAGATTATTCTTCCGAAACCGCCACCGGTTCAAATCGCCATATCTTAGCCGACAAATCACCGGCATCCAACCACAAATTAATTGTCCGTCCGACCAAAAGACCGCCCGAAGACTGGCAAAACATCAGATCAACTGATCGGCGGCGTTGAACAGCCGCCGCCGGGCCAGGTAAACCCCCAGCACGCTGCTGATGGTCGTCGAACCCACCAGCATCAGCATGACCACGATCTGATACTTGATGCTGACCAGCGGATCGGCCCCGGCCAGGATCTGGCCGGTCATCATGCCCGGCAGAAAGACCACGCCCACGCCCATCATCGAATTGATGCTGGGGATCATGCCGGCGCGCACGCTGGCGGCGAAGATTTCGGCCGTGGCCTCGGCCGGGGTCGCGCCCAGGCCGAGCCATGCCTCGATCTCGTTGCGGCGGCGGGCGACCTCGCCGAAGAGCCGCTCCAGGGCCAGGGCCGTGGCGTTCATCGAGTTGCCCACCACCATGCCGCCCAACGGGATGAAGTAGCGCGGCTGCCACCAGGGTTCGGCCTCCACCACCACGGCCGTGACCAGGTAGGTCACCACCATGTAGCTCAGCAGCATCGAGCCCAGCACCGGCCCGAAGACCTTGGGGCCCTTGCCTTTCACCCGGCCCACCACGATGCGCGCGGCGAAAAAGATCATCGCGCCAAACACCGCCAGCACCAACAGCGGCGCGTCCAGCCGGAAGATGTAAACCAGCAGATAGCCCATCAAAAAAAGCTGGGCGAACGTGCGCGCCGTGCCCCAAAACACATCGCGCGCCAGGCCCAGCCCCAGGGCCAGGCTCACGCCGCCGGCCAACAACACGAAGCCCACGGCCAAGGCCAGTTGCACCGGGCCGATGTCGGCTACTCCGACCATGGCGTCGCCTCCAGTGCGCCGTCGACCAGGCGCAGACGGCGGTTGGCCTTTTCCGGGCGCTGATGGCTGACCATCAACGCCGCGCCGCCTTGGGCCGCGAACTCGGCCACGAGCCCATCGACCAGGGCCTGGCTGTCCGGGTCCAGGGGGGCCAGGGGTTCGTCGAGCAGCAGCACATTGGGGCGCAAAAGCAGCGCTCGCGCCAGGCACAGCCGCTGGGCCTGGCCCACCGAAAGGCCATCGACCGCTTGATCCAGGGCCAGTTCGTTCAGGCCGACCCGGCCCAGGGCCCGGCGCAAAAGTTCGTCCGTGGGGCGCTCCAACTCGTGGGCGGCGCGAAAACCAAAAGGCAGCAGGAGGTTGTCGGCCACCGAACCCTTGGTCAGCGCCGCGGCCTGGCCCACCAACAACAAGCGGCGGCGCAGATGGGGCGCGGGCCAATCCCCCAGCGGCCGGCCCAAAAAAATGATCTGGCCGGCGGCGGGCGAGATCAGGCGGTTGAGCAGACGCAGCAGGCTGGACTTGCCCACGCCCGATGGCCCGCTCAGCCAGACATAGTCGCCCGGCGACAGCAGCAACGACAGCCCGTCGAAGAGCCGCTTGCCGCCGGGCGTCTGCCAGCGCAGGCCCTCGGCCACCAGCAACGGGGCTGGCAACACCACGGCGCTCCTAGATCGTCACCAGTTCGTATTCGCGCAGGCCCAGGCCGATCTCCTCGCACGACTCCAGTTGCAGCTCCCAGTCGATCTTGGGATGGATGTCGCGGAACTTGTCGCCACCGGAGTGGTGGGAGTTTTTCAGGCAACTGTGGCTCAGGCCCAGGGCCCGGTTGACCAGATCCACGCTGGCCTGGTCGATGGCCACCGGGTCGTCGGAGGCGACCACGCCGATATCCTGGACAATGGGCGCGTCCTGGAAAGGATAACAGTCGCAGGTGGGGCTGACGTTGGTGATGAAGTTGAAAAACACGCTCGTTCTTTCCTTGCCGGCCAGCACGCCCTTGGTGTAGGCGGCCATGCGCCGCATGAACTGAGGTATCTGGGCGTCCCAGGCGATCTCGATGGCCGACTGGGGACAGGTCAGGATGCAGTCGCCGCAGCCGATGCACTTCTCGGCGTCCTTGACCGCGCAGAGCTCGGGCTTTTCCGAGCCGGCCGGCGCGGGGGGCATGTCTGGCCCGCGTTTGACCAGCCTGATGGCCAGGCCCGGACAGCGCCGCACGCACTGGCCACAGGCGATGCAGCGTTCGGCGCGGATGGTCGGCGAGATGTTGCTGTGCTGGAAAAGCTTGCCCCGGCGACTGGCGCAGCCCATGCCCAGATTTTTGATCGTGCCGCCAAAGCCGGCCACCTCGTGGCCCTTGAAGTGGGCCAGGCTGATCAGGGCCTCGGCCGAGGCGATCTCGGCGCCGATGTAGGCCAGCTCGCACTGGGGCAGATCGACGCGCACGGCGGCCTCGGAGGCGCCGCGCAGGCCGTCGGCGATGATCAGCGGCGCGCCGATCACGCTGTAGGCGAAGCCGTTTTCCACGGCCGTGTGCAGGTGCCCCACGGCCTCGGCCCGCGAGCCCACGTAGAGGGTGTTGCAGTCGGTGAAAAAGGGCTTGCCGCCGGCCCGTTTGACGGCCTCGGCAAAGCGGCGGGCCAGCACGGGCCGAATAAAGGCGGTGTTGCCGCGCTCGCCGAAGTGGATCTTGATGGCCGTCTGGGCCCCGGGGCGGATGCGCGACTCCAGGCCGACACGCTCCATGAGTTCGTCGAGTTTCTGGTTGAAGGGCCGCTTCAGCGAGGCCCGCAGATCGGCGAAATAAACGGTGCTGGGCATGGATGGACTCCCTCCTTGAGAGCGTTGGTCATCGGCCGGCCCGACGCCTGAAGATGGCCAGGGCCTCCGGGATCAGCGAACGAATGGCCGCCTCCGGCTCCAACCGGAGTCTTTTTTGCATTTCCTCGAAACGGGGGTAGGCGCTGGTCAGCTCGGGCAGGGCCGGGCTGTGCTGGGCCTGGATGCGCCGGCTGTGCAAGGCCAGATCGCAGATGCCGTGGCGCTCGGCGGCGATGCCCCGCAACCAGCCCAGGCGGCGCATGACTTCGAAACGCACCTGATCGGCCAGAAACAAAAAAGCATCCAGGGCCTCCATCTTTTTGGCCGGCTCCAGATACGAAAAGGCCTCGCCGGCCCCCCAGCCGCGCACGCCCAGAACCACGTCGTAGAGGGCCAGGGTGGCCGTCTGGTCCAACTCGGCCAACTGCGAAAGCACGCCGTCGGGCAGTTGACCCAGCCGTTCATCGGCCACGGGCGCGTGGCCCAGGCGTTTTTCCCAACGGGCAAAGGCGCTGGCGGCGGCTTTTTCGCGCCGCGCGCCACCCAGGTCGACCACTTCTCCCAATGACTGCTCTCCTGGCGGCCCGTTATTTCAGATAGGCCCGTCCTTCTTCGGCCGCCGGCAGGGTCACCAGGAACGAGGCTCCCTCGCCTTCGCGGTTGTGCACCTCCACGCCGCCCAGGTGACGGGTGACGATCTTGTGGACGATGGACAGGCCCATGCCCGAGCCGTTGTCTTTGGTGGTGAAAAAGGGGTTGAAGATGTTGTGGATCACGTCCATGGGGATGCCGCCGCCGGTGTCGCTGACCTCGCCGGCCACGAACTTCTTGGCCTCGCGGATGACGGTGAAGGTGCGCAGGGTGATCGTGCCGCCGCGATCCATGGCCTGGACGGCGTTGAGGTAAAGGTTCAAGAAGACGTGCTTGATCTGCCGTTCGTCGCAGTAGACCCGGGGCAGGTCGGCGGCGTAGTCGCGCACGACCTTGATCCGCTTTTCGTCCAGGTCGCGTTGCAAAAGCTCCACCGAGCGGTCCATGATCTCGCCCAGATCGTACTCGTCGTGGTGATCGCGCGAGTCGGTGGAAAAATCGAGCATTTCGTTGAGCGTGCGCTCCAGGCGCGTGGCCTCCTCGATGACCACGTCCAGGTAGCGCGACAGAGGCGACTCGTCGCCGAGCTTGTTGCGCACGCGCCGAGCAAAGCCGCCGATGCTGACCAGGGGATTGCGGATTTCGTGGGCCACGCCGGCGGCGATCTCGCCCAGGGCGGCCAGACGGTCGGCCTCCAGCAGGCGACCGCGCATGTGGGCCAGCTCGCGGTTGGCGTTTTCCAGGTTTTGGTAAAGCCGGCTGGTCTCCAGGGCCTGGGCGGCCTGGTTGGCCAGCATGTTGATGGCCCCCTCCTCCCGCTCGCCGATCTGCTTGTCGGCCCCATCGTTGGCGGCCACCAGCACGCCCACGGGCTTGTCCTTGGCGATCATGGGCACGGCCAGGGCGCTATAAGGCAGGCTGGCCCAGGGCAGGGCGTTGTTGGCGTTGGGGTTGCCGTCGGGGCGGACCAGGCGCAGCACCTTGCGCTGGGCCAGGCAACGAGCCAGGGGATTATCCGCCGGCGCCAGCGGGGCGCTCAGGCCGCTGAAACGCGGGTCGCTGACCACCGGCGGCAGCGGCAGGGCCTCCTTGAGGGCCAGAAGCGTCTGGCGCAGTTCGCCCTGGACGCGCAGTGACGCCTGATCCAGGTCGGCCACGGCCCGCACGACATTGCTGGGTTCATCGGCCAGAAACAGCACGGCGTGGTCGTAGTTCAGCCCGGCCGGGTGGACCACCGCGTGCAGGATGATCATCACCGTCTCGTCGAAATCGACGGTGGTCAGAAAGCTGGTGCTGATTTCGTGCAGGGTGCCCAGGGAACTGACCATCTCTTCGTTGCGCTGGACCATGTCTTCCAGGCGATGGAAGGTCATGGCGTTTTCCAGGGCCGGGGCGGCCATGGAGGCCAGGGTGCCCAGGAGGTTCTGGTCCTCGAAATTGAAGCCGGGCGCCGCGCCCTTGGCCAGGGCGACTTTTTCGAACACGCAAAGGTTGCCGCTGAAAGCGCCCTTGAAGCCCAGGGGCATGCACAATCGTTCGCGGCCGGTGGTCTGGGAGCCCTTGCCGTTGCAGGCCGGGAAAAACGGCCGCAGTTGGCTGGGCGGGGCGTTGCAATCGATCATGCTGCAAAGGTCTTCGCCACGGCATTCGGGCGGCACCGGGCCATAGCTGGCCGAAAAGACGTGGCCGGCCCCCTTGACCACGATCAAACCGGCCTTGGCCCCCAACAGCTTGGCGCAGGTGCCGGCCACGGTGTCCAGAAGTTCGTCGACCTCCATGGTCGAGATGGCGGCCAGGCCCAAGTCCTTGATGGCGTTGAGTTCGGCGATGCGTTTTTTGGCGTCCATGTAGAGGTGGTCGTTGCGCATGGCCCCGGCCATCTCGCGGGTGGCCGCCTGCAGCAGGCGCAGGCGTTCGTCGGTGGCTAGCGAACCCTCGGGCAGGATCAAGGCCAGCACGCCGAAAACGTAGCTGTCGCCGCAGACCGGCAGAAGCAGCGCCGTCTCGTCGGGGCGGCGCAGGCTGTCGATGATGGCGTCACCGGTGGGGTCGCCGCCGCTCAGGGCCATGGGCTTGCGGCGGATGGTCACCTCGCCCAGGAGGCTCTCGCCCATGGCCGTCGCCATGCCGCAGCTCTGACCGGCCCTGGGCCAGGCGTGGGCCTCGACAAGGTTCTGTTTGGCTTTGTCCTGCAAAAACAAAACCGACTGCCTGGCCTCCATGTAGCCGTGGATCACGCCCATGACGCCTTGCAGGCGTTCGTCGACGTCCACCGAGGTGTTGGCGATCTCGACGATGCGGGCCAGGATGTCGAACCGGCGGTCGGCGGTCATGTTCAGGCCCCCCGCGCGCCGCGGCGCTTGGCGATGGCCTGTCGATAAAGATCGTCGTAGCGGGCCACCGCCGAACGCCACGAAAAGTCTCGGCCCATGCCGTTTTGCATGATTGGCCGCCAGACGTCGGGGTCGCCGTGGGCGGCCAAGGCCCGGCCCAGGGCCTCGAGCATGGCTTCGGTGGAGTAGGGCTCGAACTTGAAGCCCGTGCCCTCGCCCGGCGGCTGGCCCTCGTCGACGGTGTCGTCCAGGCCGCCGGTGGCCCGGGCCACCGGCACGGCGCCGTAACGCATGGCGTGCATCTGGTGCAGGCCGCAGGGCTCGTAGCGGCTGGGCAAGAGCACCATGTCGGCCCCGGCCATGACTTTGTGGGCCAAGGCCAGTTCGTAGCCCAGCTTGAGGCCCAGGCGGCCGGGCAGGCGCTGGCTGGCGGCGTCGAGGATCTCGTGGTATTGGTCGCTGCCCGAGCCGCTGACGACCAGATCCAGGCCCAGGCCGATGATGGCGTCGATGCTTTCGCAGATCAGGTCCAGGCCCTTGCGCTCGACCAGGGCCCCGACCACGGCCACGATGGGCCGCCGGGCCAGTCGATCCAGGCCAAAGGCGGCCCGCAGGTCGTCCTGGCAGGCCTGACGGCCCTCCAGGTCGTGGTGATCGTAGTTGCGCGCCAGATGCCGATCGCTGGCCGGATCCCAGGTGGCGTAGTCGATGCCGCTCAGA
The DNA here is from genome assembly GCF_000143965.1 of Desulfarculus baarsii DSM 2075. Classification (GTDB taxonomy): domain Bacteria; phylum Desulfobacterota; class Desulfarculia; order Desulfarculales; family Desulfarculaceae; genus Desulfarculus; species Desulfarculus baarsii. The sequence goes on from NC_014365.1 coordinate 2,931,079, forward strand.
ATGGCCGTCAGGTCATCCTGGCGGAAGTTGAGCACGCCCTCCAGGCCCAAGCCCAGGTCCGCGCCCAGGATCTCGCGGGCGTAGCGCGGCGAGACGGTGGAGAGCTTGTCGGCCGAGACCAGGCCGGCCTTTAGGAAGTTGATCTTGCCGTAAAACTCGACCATCTCGGGCACGAAGCATTCCCAGCCCAGGCCGGTCAGCGGCATGTCATAATGCCAGAATACGCCCTGCTTGCCCAGGTTGTGCACGGTCATCAGGCTGGCGGCGGCCTTGAAATGCGGGCGGTCGGCGTAGAGCGTCTTGAGGTAGAGCGGCGTCAGGCCGGTGGTCCAGTCGTTGGCGTGGAGCACATCGGGCCGCCAGTCCATGGCCAAGGCCAGCTCCAGGCAGGCGCGGCTGAAGAAAATAAAGCGCTCGGCGTTGTCTTGATAGTCGCCGAACTCGTTGCCATAGAGGCCGTCGCGGTCAAACAGGCTTTCGTGCTCGATGAGGTAGACGTCCACGCCCGGGCCCATGTGGCGGCGATAAACCTCTGCCGCGTGCATGGTGTATGATATGGGCACTTGGATGAGCAGGTCGAGCTTTTCCAGGCCGGCCTCGACCTCGGGCGTCAGGCGGCCCTTGGGCGTGATCACCGAGACCTGGTGTCCCAGCGCGCCCAGGGCCAGCGGCAGGTCGTGGGAGACCTCGGACAAGCCGCTGACGTGGATGAACGGCCAGACTTCGGGCGACAAGAATAGAATATGCATGATCAACTTCCAGTTGGGGGCATTATTTGATCATAGCACGCACGCGGCGTCTTGCACAAAGCATCCGACGTCCGGTTGACAATGCCCATGCTGGGGGCTACGCTCGAAAAGCTCAACCGAAATTTTAACCCACAAGCCGTAAGCCGTCATGCCCCTGCCGACCAACGCAAAGCGCGCGCTGCTACTCGTGGCCTGGACGCTGGCCCTGCCGGCCCTGGCGGTGGCCGTGCTGGCCCTGGGTGGCGAGGAACGGCTCGGCCAGGCCGTGGAGCCGTTTTTGGCTCGACTGGGGCTTGCGCGGGGGGTGTTTTGGCTCGGGCTGGCCGGGGTGTTGGCCGCCCTCGGCGCGGCCCTGGGCGGGGCCGCCTGGCTGAAGCGGCTGGCCCGCCAGGAAGACCAGATCCTCGACTCGTGCCGGCGCATGGCCCTGGGCGAACCAGGGCCGCCCGAGGTGGACCTGGCCGCCGGCGGCGAGTTGGCGCGCATCGGCCTGGCCATCCAGATCATGCGTGAGGCCCTGTTGGAACAGCAGAGCCACTACCAGCGTTTTTTCGACGCGGCCCACGACATGTTCATCTCCATCTCTCCGGCCGGCGGCCGCGTCCTCGACGCCAACCCGGCCTTTCTGGCCCGCCTGGGCCTGGGGCGCGAGCAGGTTCTGGGCCGCAAGGTCGGTGATTTCGTGCGCCTGGACACCGATTGGGCCCAGGCCATGGCCAAACCGGGCCAACTGATCAGCGGCCATCTGCACACGCCCAAGGGCGTGCTGTTGACCGAAATCAGCCTTTCGCTGGAGACCGGCCCCGGCGGCCAGCCGTGGTTTTTGGGGGCCATCGTCCGCGACGTCACCGAGCGCGAACGCCTGGCCGGCGAGTTGCTGCGCAAGACCAGGGCCCTGGAAATGGCCTTGGAGGAGATTCGTAGCGTGGAAAAATTGAAAGACGAATTCCTGACCACCCTCAGCCACGAGTTGAAGACGCCCCTGGTCTCGCTGAAGGGCTTTTTGCAGTTGCTGTTGCGCGGGGCGGCCTCGCCCGAGGAAAGCCAGGCCCATCTGGAGGTCTGCTGGCGCAACCTGCTCAAACTGGAGCAGCAAATCAACAACCTGCTGGATTTGGCCCGCCTCAGCCAGTCAAAGGAGCATTTCAGACTGGCGCCGGTGGACTTGGTCAAGCTGCTGGGCACCGAATGCGAAAATCTGCGCCCCACGGCCGAGGAAAGCAACGTCAGCTTGAGCGTGGACGAAACGCCCCTCGAAGGGGCCGTGGTCCTGGGCAACGCCGAAAAACTGATTCAACTGCTTGACAACCTGATCGTCAACGCCATCAAATATAACAAGAAGGGCGGCCAAGTCCACTTGAGCGTCGAACGGGGGGATGGGCGAGTGACGCTTGCGGTGCGAGACTCCGGCGTGGGCATAGCCCGCGAACACATGGCCAGCATTTTCAACAAGTTTTACCGCGCCGACATCACCGGTACAGGCCGCTTGGAGGGCCTGGGGATCGGCTTGGCCCTTGTGCAGGAGATCGTCAAACTGCACGGCGGCGACATCGCCGTGCAGAGCGAACTGGGCAAGGGCACGACTTTCACCGTGACTTTGGAGACGATCAGTTGACCCCTGCCCCACCGTTGGTCATGCTCCTCGAGGACGACCCCGACACTTCCAGTCTTTATCAAAACGTGCTGCGCCGCGAGGGCTTGCGGGTGGTGCGCTTCGACACCGGCCACAAGGCCAGCAACTGGCTGGCCGAACCGGAAAACCGGCCCGACCTGATGATCATCGACGTGCGCCTGCCCGACGGCAGCGGCGTGGAGATCTGTCGGCGCATCTGCCAGGCCGCCGATCGCGCCCCCGGCGCGCCGGTGCTGATGCTCAGCGCCCATACCGACCCGCGCCTGCCCGAACTGTGCAAGCAGGCCGGCGCGCGGGAGTTCCTGGACAAGCTGGTCGACCTGGACCAATTCCGGCGGACGGTCCACCAACTGCTGAGCGCCGGCGAGCGGGCCGAATTTCTGGCATAAATTACCGATTTTGAGCAGTCGTCGTTTTTCGGGTAGAATTGCCCGAAATTTTTCAGGTGCGATTGCCCGAAAATCTGACCAATTTTCAGACAGCAAGGCCGGCCTTCTTGCCCGCCGCTCCGCGCGACAACAAAAATCAGCCGCCCAAACGGACCATCCTCGCCGCTGGCAAACTTAAATTCGATTTTATTTCAAATAGTTATCTGGAGACCACGCCGAAACCGCCGGGACACAAAAGACCGGTTGCGCCTCGAAACCCTTCCCCTCCCTGCCTGCCCCTGTTGGGAGAGAATGTGGCTCCAAAACGCAACCTGACAGACACTATTGCAAAGCGCGGGCCAAAAGTCACAGCCGCGGCTAAATTATCCCGCCAGCGCCGCCGCGAAGGCCGCCAGCACCCGCTCATTGAAGAGCACGAAGCGCACTTCGTCAAAGGCCGCTGGATTGGCCCGCACACTCTGCCGCACGGTGGCGATGGCTATTTTCGCCGCATCATCAACAGGATAGCCATACACGCCCGTCGAAATGCTGGCAAAGGCCACCGTGCGCAGGCTCAAGCGCGCCGCCAGCGCCAGCGAGTTGCGATAGCAGTCGGCCAAAAGCGCGGCGTCGGCCGGCGCGCCGCTATAAATTGGCCCCACGGTGTGAATGACTTTTTTCACCGCCAGCAAGCCGCCGGTGGTGGCCACGGCCTGGCCGGTGGGGCAGTGGCCGATGCGGCGGCATTCTTCCATGATCGCCGGTCCGCCGGCGCGGTGGATGGCCCCGTCGACCCCGCCGCCGCCGGCCAGGCGGCTGTTGGCGGCGTTGACGATGGCGTCGACGACCTGGGTGGTGATGTCGCCAAGCAGCAGGTCCAGCCGCGTCGGGCCGATTTGCTGGCTGGTGGTCATGGCCGCGCTCCCGTCTGTTTGGGCAGCAGAAAATATAGCCGGCCGGGATTTTTCATGCGGCCGGCCACCCGGCCGGGCATATCGCCGGTGCCGAAAAAGACGTCCACCCGGCCCGGTCCGCGGATGGCCCCGCCGGTGTCCTGGTTCATCATGAAACGGCGCATGATGCTCTGGCCGCCATCGGCCCTGGTGACGGTGGTCTCGACGTAGGCCATGGCCGGCGCGCCAAAGATGCGCCGGTCGGTGGCGATGCTGCGGCCGCCGGTCAGGCCGATGCCGTAGCAGCCCAGCGGCCCGCCCGTGGTCTCCAGCGGCCGGAAAAACACATACGAGGGGTTGTAGCTGAGCACGCGGCGCAGCTTCTCGGGGTGCGCGGCCAGATAGCGCTGGATGCCCTGCTTGGACATGCGGTGGGGCTCCATGGCCCCTTCGTCCAGCAACAGCCGGCCGATGGCCCGGTAAGGATGGCCGTTGACCGCCGCGTAGCCCACGCGCAGGCGCTGGCCGTCCTCGAAGACAAGCTGCCCCGAGCCCTGAATGTGCAGAAAGAACACCTCCACCGGCTCGGCGGCGTAGCCCAGGATCGGGGCCTTGCCGACCAGCGCGCCATCGAAGTCGATGGCTTCACGGTCGTGGAAAGGCACCACGCGGTTGCCGTCGACCATGCCCACCAGCTTGCGATCGGGCAGATCGGCGCGAAAATCCTGCAAGTTGATGGTCAGCAGCCCCGGCGGCACGCCGTAGATGGGCTGATCGTAGGTGGCGTCGGGTCGATGACGGGCGGCCATGATCGGCTCGTAATAGCCGGTGAAGAGCACGCCGCCCTGGCCGTCGGAGCCGATGGAGCGCCACAGGTCGAAGCGCTCTTGGATCAAGGCCGTGCGCCGGGCCGGGTCGTAGGCCCGGGTGACGATGTCTTGCAGCTCCCGCAGGGCCTGGGCCAGTTCCTCCGCCGTCAGTTGCAGACCGCCCAGGTTCAAGGGGCGCTCGGGCGGCAAAGCCGCCAGATAGCGCAACGAGCCCTGGCAGGCCTCACGCAGGCTGGCCGCGTCCGTGTCATCGATCAACAGCGGCCACTGGCCCGGCGGCACGCGCTCCAGGGACATGGCCGGCGGCTGGGCCGGCTTGGGGGCCGGCGGCGGCGCGGGCGGCTCGGGTTTGGCGCAGCCGATCATGGTCAACGCCAACAAAAACAACGCACCCGCCAAAAACGGCGCAAAAGATCGCCTCAGACACTTCATGCAATCAATCCATGTGATTCAAGTTGGCCAAATCTTCAAACCTCGGCCGGCGGGATCAGCAGGGCCACGCCCTGGCCAGGCGCCAGGTCCAGGCTGCGGGCCACCGGCGCGCACTTGGCCAGAAACAAAAGCAACAGCGGCCGCGGCGGCCCGCCGTGGGGCCACAACCCCGCCGCCGGCCTCAAGGTTTCATAATGCCCCATGCCCTTGGCGATGACAAGGTCGGCCCGCGCCAAAAGCGCGCCGATCTCGGCCGAAACCTCTCGCGGGTCCAGGCCGACCTGGGCCGAGCCCGTGCCCACGATCCGTCCCAGGCCGTAATCTTCGCCCGCGTGGCGCAGGTCGTCCAGTGTCAAATCATTTTGCGCCGGGGCCGATTTGACCACGTAGGCCACCTGGCAGCCCCGGCCCAGCAGATGCCCGACCAGCGGCCGGTCAAAGGCCTGCTCACCGCAGTTGTCGGCCAAGATCGCCACCAGCGCACCCGGCCGTAACAGGGCCTCGGCTTGGGCCAGATCATCGACGCCCAGGCGCAGCTCGCCCAGGCCGCCGCGCCACGGGCCATCCTGGCCCGGCCCGGTGAAGTGATCCAGGGCGTTGCCCAGAATCGCCGCCCGGGCCACGGCCGCCAAGGTGGCGGGCAAGGGCCCCAAGCCGGCGGCGGCCCGACGAGCGGCGGCCATGTCTTGGCGTTTTTTTGCGGCAAAGGGGTCGTCCACGCCGCTCTCGCGCCGGGCCAGGGCCAAAAAGCGGCTGGCGATCAGCGCCGGCGAATGGCCCCGCGCCAGGCCGTCGGCGATCACCTCATCCAGGCGCGCCGCCAATGGTCCGGTCTTGGCCGCGCCGGGCAAAAGGCCGCAGCCGGCCAAGACGGCCCGCGCCAGGCCGTCCAGGCAGGGGACGCACTCCGGGCCGGGGATAAAGCTCACGGGAAACGCCGCCGCAGGCTGGGCCACGACCAATCCACCGGCGCGCGCAACAGGCCCTGGCCCTTGCGCTCGAAGAGCAGATGCCCCCGCTCCTGGCCAAACAAAAACAGATCGCGCGTCAGCGCCACGTCCTGGCGGCAATAGTCGGTCAGCTCCGTCAACTGGCCCTGCCGCCACCACTGCACGGCCTGGAGGCCATCGGCGCCCTTGCCCGCGCCCAGCGTGGCCTCGCCCAGGGCTTGCAGGCTGAGGCGATGGCCCAAGGCCTGATGCAGATCGGCCAGCAGGTCCAAGGTGGGCAGCCGGGCCAGGTCCATGGCGCTGTAGGCCCCCAGCACGCCGTAGTCAAAGCGCAGGATGTTGAAGCCGACGATCAGCTCCAGCTCGGTCAAGCGCCGCAGCAGGCGGGCGATGTCCTTTTCGCCAAAGGCCTCGAAGGAATCAGCCTGGCTGTCGTAGAGCACGGCCACGCTCACGCGCATCAGATGGGTGTTGGCCCAGCCGCCCACTTCCTCGGCCAGGCGCTGGGTCTCCAGGTCCAGCACGCCATAGCGCATGGCCCCGTCGGGCGCGGCGGGCCTGGCCACGATGGCCGGCGGCGCGGGATGGGGCGCGGGCAAGGCGGCGATGTCCTCCTGACCCAGCAGGGCCCGGCACAGCAGCAGGGCCCCGGCCTTGTCCAGGGGCTTGTTGCCCGAGCCGCATTTTGGCGAATAAACGCAGGCCGGGCAGCCATCCTGGCAGGGGCAGTCGGTCAACAACTCCACCACCCGTTGCAACAGTTCCTCGATCACCTCGAAGCAGCGCCGAGCCAGGCCCACCCCGCCGGCCACGCCGTCGTAGATGAACACCGCCGCCTTGCCCGTCTGGGGGTGCAGGGGGATCGATATGCCGCCCACGTCGCCCCGGTCGCACAGGGCAAACAGCGGAAACATGGCGATGGCCGCGTGTTCCAGGGCGTGGATGGCCCCCATGAAGTGCAGGCCCCTGGTCTCGATCAGGCGGCGCAGGGAGTCTTCGATGTCGATCCACAGGCCGTGGGTCTCGAAGACCAGCGGCGGCAGATCCAGGGGATAGACGCCCAGCAGATCCTGGCCCGAGATGCGCCGGCGTTCATAGCCGACGATGGTCTCGCTCACGCGCAGGCGGCCCTGGCGCAGCAAAAAGTTGGCCACGGGCCGGCGGCCGGTCTCCTCCAGGATCTCGGTCTCTTTTTCCGAACGGGCGCGGGTGTAATAATCTACCTGACGCGGCCGGGCGATGATCTTGTGATCGACCAACTCCAGGTCGGTCACCTCGTAGGAGCGGGTCTGGTGCAGGTAGACCGCCCCGGGATGCCCTTCCTTGAAGGCCCGCGCGCCATCGATGGAGCCGATGACCTTGCCGGCCTGGTCGACGATGGCGAAGCTCTGGCCGGCCCCGCGCAGATCGACCTGGCGCTGGGGCCGCTGGCGGGCGGGAAAATAGCGCCGGCCCTGGGCGTCGAGCAGCAGTTCGCCGGCGGCGCTCAGTTTGGCCACGGCCTCGGCGTGGCGCTCCAGCCGAAAAAAGCGGTCGTCCAGGTCCAGGGGCTCCTCGGCGGCGGCGCACAGCAGGTGTTGGGCCACGATGTCTTGGTTGTCGGGGTCGAGGGTGGCCGCCTCGACCGGTCGGCCCAGCAGCTCCGTGGGGTGTTTGACGAAGTATTGATCCAGGGCGTCGGGCCCGGCCACCACGATCACCGCGCTCTCGCGTCCGGCCCGGCCCACCCGGCCGCCGCGCTGCCAGGTGTTCATCTGGCTGCCGGGGTAGCCCACCAAAATGCACAGATCCAGCCCGCCGATGTCGATGCCCATCTCCAGGGCGCTGGTGCTGACCACGCCGGCCAGACGACCGCTGGCCAGGTCGCGCTCGATGCGCCGGCGCTCCTCGGGCAAAAAGCCGGCGCGATAGCCGGCCACCGAGGCGCGCAGATCGGCCCGGCCGCGGGTGACCCACGAATGAATCAGCTCGGTGTGGATGCGGCTTTTGGTGAAGCAGATCGTGGACAAACCCTGGCGCACGGCCGTCGACAGCAGATGGCTGGCCGTGGTGCTGGCCGCGCCCACGGGGTTGACCAGGGCGAACCAGCGGCCGGCGGCCGGCGCGCCGCAGAAATCCAGCACCTGATCATCGGCGAAAGGCCGGCTGGTCAGGGCCTGGGCGTGTTGGCCGGGGTTGGCGATGGTGGCCGAACACAGCACGAACGAGGGCCGGGCCCCGCGCAGGGCGGCCAGGCGCGTCAGCCGTCGCAGCACCTGGGCCACGTGGCAGCCGAACACGCCGCGATAGGCGTGCACCTCGTCGATGACGATCAGGCGCAGATCCCCCAGAAAGGCGCTCCAGGCCTGGGGATAGGCGCAGATGCCGGCGTGGACCATGTCGGGGTTGGAGATGATGATCGCCGGCGGATTTTCGCGCATCTTGCGGCGCTGGCCCTGGGGGGTGTCGCCGTCGTAGACCGCCGCCGGCGCGCCCAGCCCGGCGCGAAAAGCCAGCTCGTTCATGGCCGCGAGCTGGTCTTGCTCCAGGGCCTTCAGCGGAAACAAAAACAAGGCCTTGGCCCGTGGCTCGGCCAAGAGCCGCTCCAGGGCCGGCAAGGCGTAGACCAGGCTCTTGCCCGAGGCCGTGGGCGTGGCCACCACCACGTCGCGGCCCTGGCGGGCCAGGGCGATGGCCCGGGCCTGGTGGTCGTAGAGCCGCTCGACGCCAAGGCTGGCCACGGCCCTGGCCAGCGGCGCGGCCAGGGGCGGATCGAGTTCGGCAAAGGCCGCCGCTCGCGGCGGGACCAACTGGACGTGGGACACCTGGGCCGCGCCCTTCAAAAGCCCCGGCAAGGCGTCCACGAAACTGTGAATCTTTGACTTCATGCCAAGGCTTGTACCACGGCCGGCCATGGGCGACAATAGCCCCAAGAGGCAACTCACGGAGCAAGGCCATGTTGCTGGAAGGCTATCGCAAGGAAATCTTTCGGCCCATGTGCAACAACAGCTTTGAGTCGTTGCACTGTCACGCCCACCTGGATCAAGACATCGCCGAGGCGCTGCCCTACCTGAACGCCCAACTGGGCGCCTTCGAGTACTCCACCGACCCGCCCAGCCTGACCCTGCGCACCCAGGGCAAGATCATCGCCGTGCATCCGCGCTTGATCGCCGTCAACGCCCTCAAGGACGAAGACGAAGCCGACAAGATTTTGCGCTGGCTGCAAAACGAGATCAACGACGCCTGGGAAAACCGCCACGGCATCCAGCCCAGCACCGAGAGCGCGCCTCGGCCCAAACTCCTGGAGATACTAAAGCTTTTGCCCAAGACCAACTGCCGCCAATGCGGCCAGCCCACCTGCATGGTTTTCGCGGCCCAGGCCATGGAGGGCGGCAAGTGGGCGGCCAACTGCCCGGCCATCGACCCGGCAAAGGGGCGTTTGCTCGATCAATACCTGGCCGGCTTTTTTGGCGAGTGAACAAACGTCGCCAAACCGTCACGCCGCCGACGCGAAAGCCAATCGCCCCACGGGCGAAAATCCGGGGAGCGGCGCCATCGCCGCGCCCGCCATCACCCCAAGCCGAGGAGGCCCGCCGCCCGTGCCCAGAGTATTGTTCGTCTGCACCCACAACAGCGCCCGCAGCCAGATGGCCCAAGCCTACCTGCGCCAGATGGCCGGCCAGCGCTTCCAGGTCGACAGCGCCGGCCTGGAGCCCACCCAGCTAAACCCCCTGGCCGTGGAGGTCATGGCCGAGGAAGGCCTCGACATCAGCGAGCAGAGGCCCCAAAGCGTCTTCGAGCTCTATCGCCAGGGCAATCTTTACGATTACGTCATCACCGTCTGCGAAAGCGAGCGCGAAAGCCTCTGCCCGGTCTTTCCCGGCATCACCAAGCGCCTGCACCTGCCCTTTGACGACCCGGCCCAACTGACCGGCGGCCACGATGAGCGCCTGGCCGGGGCCCGCCGCATCCGCGACCAGATCAAACAGGCCGTCGGCCGCCTGGCCGAGGAGCTGGCCTGAGGGCCAAAGGCCCTAGTTGACCCATGGGCGTTGACGAGGGGGGTTGCTTGGTGCTATATTTCGTCAGTTGGCGAAACATAGGAACGAATCCATGCGCGAAACAGTCACCATCGCCAAGGCCATGGCCGAGGAAAACCGCCTGCGCGTCCTGCTGGCCCTGGACGCGGGCCAACTCTGCGCCTGCCAGATCACCGAGTTGCTGGGCCTGGCCCCCTCGACGGTCTCGCGGCACATGGCCATTTTGTGCCAGGCCGGCCTGGTCGAAAGCTGGAAGGACGGCCGCTGGGTCCATTTCCGCCTGGCCGAGGGCGCGGCCCAGGCCAGGGAGGCCATGGACTGGGCCCGCAAGTGGCTGGCCCCCAGCGCCCAGGCCCAGGCCGACGCCAAGCGTTTGGCCGAGGTGCTGAGCCAAGACAAGGAAGAACTCTGCGGGAGGCTGGGCAAGTGTCGAAAATAAAAATACTTTATCTGTGCACGGGCAATTCCTGCCGCAGCCAGATGGCCGAGGGCTTCACCAACGCCCTGCGCGGCGATCTGTTCGTGGCCCAAAGCGCCGGCGTCGCGCCCGGCCGCGTGGACCCGCTGGCCGTGGCGGTGATGGCCGAGTCCGGGGTGGACATCTCGGGCCAGCGCTCCAAGGACGTCGAGCAATTCATTGGCCAAAGCTGGGACTGGGTGGTGACTCTCTGCGACAACGCCCGCGAGTCGTGCCCGTTTTTCCCCGGCCCGGCGCGGCGCGTCCACCGCGGCTTTGACGATCCGCCGTTTTTGGCCCAAAGCGCCAAAAACGAGGACGAGGCCCTGGCCATCTACCGCCGCGTGCGCGACGAGATCAAGGCCATGGTCCTGGGCCTGCCCGGCTCCTTGCAAGACTGAAAACCGCAAAGCAACGGGAGGCGAACATGGCCGCCGGGGCCGGGGGCAAGCTGTCGTTTCTGGATCGCTATCTGACGCTGTGGATCTTCCTGGCCATGGCCGTGGGCGTGGGTCTTGGCTATTGGCTGCCGGGGATCAAGCGGGCGGTGGATTATTTCTCGGTGGGCACGACCAACATCCCCATCGCCATCGGCTTGATTCTGATGATGTATCCGCCGCTGGCCAAGGTCCGCTACGAGCGCCTGGGCCAGGTCTTTAGCGACGGCAAGATTCTGGCCCTGTCGCTTGCGCAAAACTGGCTCATCGGCCCGGCGCTGATGTTTCTGCTGGCCATCGCCTTTCTTTCGGGCCACCACGACTACATGGTCGGGCTGATCCTCATCGGCCTGGCCCGCTGCATCGCCATGGTCATTGTCTGGAACGACCTGGCCGGAGGCGACCGCGAATACTGCGCGGGGCTGGTGGCCTTCAACAGCGTCTTTCAGGTGCTGTTCTTTTCGGTCTACGCCTGGTTTTTCATCACCTTGCTGCCAGGCTGGCTGGGCCTGGGCGGCGTGGCCGTGGATATCTCCATGGGCCAGATCGCCCAGAGCGTGTTCATTTATCTGGGCCTGCCCTTCATCGCCGGCCTGGCCAGCCGCCTCATCGGCCTGCGCCTGAAGGGCCACGATTGGTACGAGCGCGTCTTTATCCCGCGCATCAGCCCCATCACCCTGACGGCGCTGCTTTTTACGATCGTGGTGATGTTTTCGCTCAAGGGCCAATACATCGTGCGGCTGCCCTTGGACGTGCTGCGGGTGGCCCTGCCGCTGTGCGTCTATTTTCTGGTGATGTTTCTGGTCAGTTTCTGGCTTGCGCTGAAGGCCAAGGCCACCTACGAGCAGGCGGCCACCCTCTCCTTCACCGCCGCCAGCAACAACTTCGAGCTGGCCATCGCCGTGGCCGTGGCCGTGTTCGGTCTCGACAGCGGCCAGGCCTTCGCGGCGGTGATCGGCCCTTTGGTGGAGGTGCCGGTGCTCATCGGCCTGGTGCGGGTGGCCTTGTGGCTGAGAGGGCGCTATTTCCCCCACGAAAAACTCTCGCCGACCGGGGTCTGCCATGTCTCGTGCAAGCCCTGAGCGCCGGCGAATAACCCCTTGACATCCGCGGCAACTTGACGACTTTGCAAAAGGCGCACAAATGAAACGCATCTCTTTGGCCGGCCTGATCATCGCCGCCAGTTTCGTCCTGATCTCCTGCCAGGCGGGCAACGCCCAGGACACGAAAAAATATCTGAGCCCCGGCATGGTCACCCTGGTCGACCTGGGGGCCGACAAGTGCATCCCCTGCAAGATGATGAAGCCCATCCTCGAGGCGCTGAAGGTCCAATACCAAGGCAAGGCGGCGGTGGTGTTCATCGACGTGTGGGAAAACCAGGCCGCGGCCAAGGATTTTGGCGTCAGGGTCATCCCCACCCAGATCTTTTTCGACGCCGCCGGCCAGGAAGTCCATCGCCACGAGGGCTTTCTGGACAAAAAAAGCATCGAGGACCAGTTGGCCAAAATGGGCGTGAAGGCCCGCTAGCGCCGGCCAAACCAGGAGCGAGGCGATGGAAGAGCTTTTCCTTACCCTGCACGGCTGGCTGACCGCCGGCGGCGCGGCCGCCATGGTCGGGGCCTTTGTGTGGGGTGTGGTCAGCGTGGCGCTGAGCCCCTGCCACCTGGCCTCGATCCCGCTGATCGTGGGCTACGTGGCCGGCCAGGAAAAGGCCGTGCGCCCCGGCCAGGGCGTGTATTATTCGCTGTCGTTCACGGCGGGGCTGTTTGTCTCCATCGCCCTGGTGGGGCTGATCTGCTCGTTGCTGGGCCTGATGCTGGGCGATATCGGCCCATATTGGACCATCGCCGTGGGCGCGGTTTTGCTGCTGGTGGCCCTGGACATGCTGGGCCTGCGGGCCATGTCCATGTCGGGCGGGCTGATGGCCAAGCTCAAGGTCAGGGGGCTGGGTGGGGCGCTGGTCCTGGGCCTGGCCTACGGCGTGCTCAGCGGGTCGTGCACCTTTGGTTTTTTGGCGCCGATCATGGCCGTGATCACCGTGCAGCAAGACTTGGCCGCGGGGCTGGTGTTGATCGGGCTGTTCGGCCTGGGCCACGCCCTGCCCATCGCCGTGGCCGGCAGTTCCACGGCGCTGGTGAGCGGCGTGCTGGAAAACAGCGCCTTCCAGAGGGCCAGCCTGTGGTTCAAACGGGTGGCCGGGGTCGGCGTGGGTCTGCTGGGCGTTTACTTCATCGCCTCGCCGTTTTTCGGGGCCTAGGGTCATGGCCGCCAAGCGTCGCAACGCCCTCGCGTTCCGCGTCCTGGCCGTGGCCCTGGCCGTGGCCGCCGGCCAGGGCCTGGCCGCCTCCGGGGAGCCGTCCGCCCTGGAGGCCATGATCGCCCGCCACGATTCCGGCCGCTGCCAAAGCTGTCACCCGGAGATCTACGAGCAGTGGGCGCGCTCGCAGCACGCCCGGCCGTTGATGGGCCTGGGCGGATTCAACTTCATGGCCAAGTATCTGGCCGAGGGGCCCTTTGCCGTGGCCCGGCCCGAGGACGCCACCAGGGCCAATTTCCCCTGCGCCAAGTGCCACCTGCCCCAGTTGCTCACCGCCGATGATCAGGCGGCCAGCGAGTTGGCCCAGGTCGTCTGGCGCGACGACAAGGCGGTCATCGCCAAACTGGGCATCGGTTGCCTGGTCTGCCACCAAGACAAAGCCGTGGTCCATCACCCGCCACGGGCCGAGACGATCTACGCGCCCCAGGCCCAGGATGGCCCCCACGAAGGGGCCGTGGCCAGCCTGGAGCGCAGCCCTTTCATGGCCTCACCGGCCTTTTGCGGCCAGTGCCACGGCTTGGGGCCCAATTTCGAGTTCAGCCCGCCGGTGCAGTGCGCCACGCTCTACGGCAGCTACCTGCACGCCTACGTGGCTGGTGGTGGGACATCCACTTGCATCGATTGCCATATGCAAGGGGCCGATCACGAATTCAAACCCAATTTCGCCGACCGGCCGGCCACGGCCAAGCTCTACCAGGCGGCCTTGCCCATGGAGGCAAGCGTCCTGCCCCTGGTTTTCCAACCAGGCGACCGGCCGCGTCAGGCGCTCGTGGCCCTGGAGGTCGTCATCGCCAACAACGCCGGCCATCGCCTGCCCGACGGCTGACCGTCGCGGGCGCAAGCGGTCCTGGAGGCGACCGCCACCACCGACGACGGCCGACGGCTCTTGGAGGCCAGGCGCGTGTACATGCCCCAATGCACCGACTCGCTGGGGCCCAAGATGGTCTTGGGGCCCGACAAAAAACTGGGCATCGTCCGCGACACATCCTTCCAGCCCTTCCGGCCGACCAGCGAGCGCTTCGAGATCGTCCTCGACCAGCCGGCCAAAACGCTGGCCATCTCGTTGCGTCTGGTCTACAGCCTGCGGCCCGGCGACGAGATGGTCATCCACCACTGGCGGCGCGACTTGGACGTGAGGGCCGTCTCGCCCAAGTAAGGCCGCCCGGCCGGCCGTTTCGTGTTACAATGGGGCCATAAGACGAACAGGCACGGTTTTGCACATGGCTCCGATCAAATCATTGCTCACGGCCCTGGTCCTGGTCCTGGCCTTGGGCGCGGCCTGCCAGGCCCAAGCCATCGACGAGCAAAAGGCCAAACGCATCGTCACCGACTATCTGGCCGTTGCGCTGAAGTTTCCCCAGGGCTACAAGGCGATCGCCTGGAGCAAGTTGGTGGCCCATCCCTACGGCGGGGCCTATCAATGCTCCATCCGCCACCGCTACAGCTTCACCCTGGGCTTCGACAAGGCGGGGCGCGAGATCAAGGCCGTGGCCGACCAGGTCTTTTCCATCGATTACAACGGCTACGTGGTGGGGGCCGAGTCGCTGAGGCCCAGCGCGACCCATCCGCGCACCAACCCCTGGCGGCCCTGAACGATCACCCGACTTGACAGCGGGGCCGGGGTTTGCTATCCAATGACGCTGACCGCCCCAGCGGCCAAGTCGCCAAGGAGTTGCCCAATGGCCGTCACACCCCGCAAAGGGGAACCACGACAAGCCCAACGCAGGCCTTCGCCTCCGCGCCACATCCGGTGTCAGGAGGTTTTTTTTGGGCCCTGGCCAGGGCGGACCGAGCACGGCGGAGGCGTTTTTTGAGCTGGAAGCGCAAACATCTTTTGGGCCTGGAGGGGCTGAGCGCCGAGGAGATCGGCGTGGTGCTCGACACCGCCGAATCGCTCAAGGAAATCAACGCCCGGCCCATCAAAAAAGTGCCCACCCTGCGCGGCCGGACAGTGGTGCTTTTTTTCTACGAGCCGTCCACGCGCACCAAAACGTCTTTTGACCTGGCCTGCAAGCGCCTCTCGGCCGACGCCGTGGCCCTGGCCCCCAAGACCAGCTCGCTGACCAAGGGCGAGACGCTCATCGACACCGCCCAGACCTTGCAGGCCATGTCGCCCGACCTCATCGTCATGCGCCATTCGTCCTCGGGCGCGCCCCATCTGCTGGCCCGCCACGTCAACGTCTCCATCATCAACGCCGGCGACGGGGCCCACGAACACCCCACCCAGGCCCTGCTGGACATGCTGACCATCCGCGAGAAAAAAGGCCGCGTCCAGGGCCTGGAGGTGGCCATCATCGGCGACATAACCCATTCGCGGGTGGCCCGCTCCAACATCATCGGCCTGCGGACGATGGGCGCGCGGGTGCGCGTCTACGGCCCGCCGACCCTGCTGCCGCCCCACGCGGCCACGCTGGGCGCGCGCGTGGCCCGCTCGATGGACGAGGCCGTGGAGGGAGCCGACGTGGTGATGATGCTGCGCGTGCAGCAAGAGCGCCTGCACGACGTGCTGTTTCCGTCGTTGCGCGAATATTCGCGGCTCTACGGCCTGGGCGAAAGCCACCTGCGCCGCGCCGCCGAGGGCGTCATCGTCATGCATCCCGGGCCGATCAACCGCGGCGTGGAGATCGCGCCCCAGGTGGCCGACGGGCCCTATTCGGTGATCCTCGACCAGGTGGCCAACGGCGTGGCCGTGCGCATGGCCTTGTTGTATCTGATGATCGGCGCGGAGGGGCTGTGATGCCGTCAACGGCCAACCAAGAGCTTTTGCTGAAAAACGGCCGCCTGCTCTGCCCGGCCGGCGGCCTCGACGAAGTGGGCGATCTGCTGATGGCCGGCGGGCGCATCGCCGCCGTGGGCGGGGACATCAATGCGCCCGGCGCCCGCGTGATCGACTGCGCCGGGCTGATCGTCGCGCCGGGGCTGATCGACATCCACGTGCATCTGCGCGAACCGGGCCAGGAATACAAAGAAGACATCGCCAGCGGCGCGCGGGCCGCCGCCGCCGGCGGCTTCACCGCCGTGGCCTGCATGCCAAACACCAGCCCGACCAACGATTGCAAGGCCGTCACCGAGTTGATCCTGCGGCGGGCCGCCGCCGCCGGCCAGGCCAGGGTCTATCCCATCGGGGCCATCACCGTGGGCCTTGGCGGCGAGATGCTCAGCGAAATGGCCGACCTGCGCGACGCCGGCTGCCCGGCCGTCAGCGACGACGGCCGACCCGTGGCCGACAGCCGCCTGCTGCGCCGGGCCATGGAGTACGCCAGTGGCCTGGGCTTGGTTGTCGTCTGCCACAGCGAGGACATGCGGCTTTCGGCCGGCGGGGCCATGCACGAAGGGCCCACGGCCACCCGCCTGGGCCTGGCCGGCATCCCGGCCGAGGCCGAGGCTCTGGCCATCGAGCGCGACATCGCCCTGGCCGCCCTGGCCGGGGCCAGGGTTCACATCGCCCACGTCTCGTGCGCCGGCTCGGTGGCGGCCGTGCGCCGGGCCAAGGAGGCCGGGCAAAACGTCAGCGCCGAGACCTGCCCACACTATCTGACCCTGTGCGACGAGGACGTGGGCGACTACGACACCCACCGCAAGATGAACCCGCCCCTGCGCTCGCGAGATGACGTGGCCGCCGTGCGCCAGGGCCTGGCCGACGGGACCATCGACGTCCTGGCCACCGATCACGCGCCCCACTCGTCGCTGGAAAAGCTGGTGGAGTTCGACAAGGCGCTGTTTGGCGTCACCGGCCTGGAGACGGCCCTGGGCGTGGGCCTGGAGCTGGTGGACGAAGGGGCGCTGAGCCTCAAGCGGCTCATCGAGGCCATGAGCGCCGCCCCGGCCAGGGCGCTGAATCTGCCCGGCGGCGCGCTGAAGCTAAACGAGCCGGCCGACGTGACGGTCATCGACGCCGCGCGGCCCTGGGTCGTCGAGCCGGCGCGCATGCTCTCCAAATCGCGCAACACGCCCTTTGCCGGCCGCCGGCTGCCCGGTCGGGCCGTGCTGACCATCCGCGATGGCCGCGTAATTTATCAACTGGAAGGATTTGCCGCATGAAGGGGGCCAAGGGTCTTTTCAAGCCGGGCGTGCTGGCCCTGCTCAGCGTGGCGGCCATCGCCGTGCTTTTGATTTTCGCCCATTTCGATCGCCAGGCCAAGTCGTTGGACCAACTGGCCCATCAAGCCGCCCTCCAAGCCCAGGCCATCATCGCCGCCCAGGCGGCCGAGGCCGGCGGCCAGGGCCCGGCGCTGAACATGGCCGATCTGGCGGCCAAGGGCTGGAGCCCGCCGCCGGGGGTGCTGTGGGAGCTGTTGCCCGGCCCCGACGGCCAGCCGCGGGCCTTGCGCCTGTGGAACCCGGAAGGCGTGCGGCAATACGTGGCCAGCGCCCAGGGCGTCAAGGAAGGCTATCAATAAACGCCATGACCCGCCGCCTGGAACAAAAAGAAGAGGCCCTGGCGCGCATGCTGCGCTATATCCTGGGCGTTTGCCCGGCCGAACTGGCCCTGCTGCCCGACGCCGAGGGCTGGGTGCGCCAAAAAGACCTGCTGGCCGCCCTGCACGGCGAGGACGGCTGGAAACACGTGCGCCAGACCATGCTGACCGACATGGCCGACCGCCTGGCCAGCGACGTCTTCGAGGCCGACGACACGCGCATCCGCTGCCGCCAGCGCTCCTACGCCCCGCCCAACCCCGAGGCCAAACCGCCGGCACATCTTTATTATGGCGCGCGGCGCAGGGCCTACCCGGTCATCAGGGAGCGCGGCCTCGACGCCGATGACGGCCCCGGCCTGATCGTCTGCGCCGACAGCCAACGCGCCCTGGCCATCGGCCGTCGCCGCGACGCCGAACCAGTCCTCGTCACCATCCAGGCCCGCCTGGCCCAGGAAAACGGCGCGGCCCTGGCCGCCTGGGGCGAGGAAGGCCTCTTTGTCGCCCAGTGGATCGACGCCCAGTTCCTGATGGGTCCGCCCCTGCCCGACAAGCCCCTGCCCAAGCCCGTATCGCGCGAAAAGAAAAAAGAAAAAGCCGCCCGCCTCGAGGAAGTGACCGTGGGCCAGCCCCAACAGCCGCCGGGCAGCTTCGTGGTCAACCTCATCGACGCCGAAAAGCCCTACAAGCAAAAAGGACTGCGCAAGGACATCGACTGGAAAAAAGAACGCCGCAAGGACCGTCGTCGCGGCGAGGACTAGCCTCAGCCGGCCTCCACCAGCTCCATCAGCCGGCCCCAGCGGCGCACGGCCTCGGCGACCAGGGCGGCCAAGGGCTCGTCGTCGGGCCGGCCCTGACCGAAAAGGCCATCCACCGCCCGGCTCACCTCGGGCAGCAGATCGACCTCGCCGGCAAAACGCAACGGCGGTAAGCCCGCTTGGCCCGCGCCCAGGGCCTGGCCCGGCCCGCGCATGGCCAAATCGGCCTCGGCCACGGCCAGGCCATCGGCGGTGGCGGCCAGCACCTCCAGGCGGCGACGACCCAACTCGCCCGGTTCCGGGCCGGTCACCAGGCAGCAACGCCCCGGCTTTTGGCCCCGGCCCACCCGGCCGCGCAACTGGTGCAACTGGCACAGACCAAAGCGCTCGGCCCCCAAGACGATCATCAGCGTGGCCGCCGGCACGTCCAGGCCCACCTCCACCACGGTGGTGGCCACCAGGGCCCTGGTCTGGCCGGCGCGAAAATCTTCCAGGGCCCGTTGCTGGGCGGCCGAATCCAGGCGGCCGTGCAGCAAGCCGATGGCCTGGCCGGGAAAATATTCGCCAAGCCGGCGGTGGGTCTCCACGGCGTCATGGGCCTGGATCTTGTCGGAGGCCTCCACCAGCGGGCAGATCACATAGACCTGCTCGCCGGCCGCGAGGGTGGCGGCCATGGCCTCCACGGCCTGGCGGCGTTGTTCAAAGGCCAGCACGGTGGTGGCGATCTTGGGCCGGCGGCCGGGCAGTTGGGGCAGCGGCGAAATGTCCAGGTGGCCGGCCAGGGCCAGGGCCATGGTGCGGGGTATGGGCGTGGCCGAGAGCACCAGCAGGTGGGGATCGAGGCCCTTTGCCGCCAGGCGCAGGCGCTGGTGCACGCCAAAGCGCTGTTGTTCGTCGATGATCACCAGGCCCAGGCGCTCGAACTCCAGCCTGGCGGCGAGCATGGCCTGGGTGCCGATCAGCAGCGCGGCCCCGCCTTGGGCCGCCGCGCGGGCCTGCTTTTGACCCTGGGCGTCGGCCCCGCCCAGCACCAGGGCCGCCTTCAGGCCCAGGGGCTCCAGCAGGGCCTGGGCGCTGGCCAGGTGCTGACGGGCCAACACTTCCGTCGGGGCCATCAGGGCGGTCTGGGCCCCGGCCTCGGCCACGGCCGCGGCGGCGGCCAGGGCCACCACGGTCTTGCCCGAACCCACGTCGCCGGCCAACAGCCGCCCCATGGGCCGACCGCTGGCCATGTCGGCCAGGATCGCCGCCAGGGCCTGGTTCTGACCCTCGGTGAGGGCAAAGGGCAGCGCGGCCAGAAAGCGCTCGACCAGCGCGCCGGGTGGATCGACGACCAGGCCGGGCCGGCTCAGGCGCTGGCGGCGCTTGAGCCACAGGCCCAGTTGATAATAAAAAAGCTCGTTGACGGCCAGCACCCGTCGCCAGGCGCTGGTTGGCGGGTCCAGTTCGGCCGGGTCGCTCTCGGGGCCGGGCAGATGGGCCTGGCGCAGGGCCTGGCTCACGCTACACGGGTAGAGCCGGGCCGGCAGCAGGCCAAAGAGCGGATCGGGGATGAGATCGACGGTGCGGCCGGCCAGATCGGCCATGAAGCGCCGCACGCCGCCCTGGCCCAGGCTGGCCAGCTCGGGATAGACCGGCAGGATCACGCCCACCGCGCGGCCTTCGGCGGCCTTTTGTTCGTCGAAAACCTCGGGGTGAACCATCCGCCAGCCGCCCTCGGCCAGCTCGGCACGGCCCACGGCAAAAACCTCCCGCCCCACGGCGAAGGCCTCCAGGTGGGCTTTTTTGAAATGAAACCACAGCAGGTTCAGGCGGCCGGCCCCGTCGTCGAGGACCATGCGCCAGACCTTGCCCCGCCGGCCCCACGGCCCGGAGCTCGTCAGCCGGCCGCGCGCCACGCACAAGCGGCCCTCTTCCAGGCCGTCCAGCGGCCAGACCCGGCGGCGGTCCTCGTAGCGCGGCGGCAGAAAAAACAGACCATCACCCCAGGTGCGCAAGCCCCGCGCGGCCAGGGCCTGGACCGTCTTGGGCCCCACGCCGGGCAACGCGCCCAGCGAGCGGGCCAGGGCCGGCAAGGCCCACGGCGTCACGCTCGGCGTATTTTTGGCCACCACGCCCGGCCCGTCCGGCCTAGCGGCCGTAGAAGTCGGCGATGACCTGAACCACTCGCTCCTTTTGAGCCATGGTCAGCTCGGGGTAGACCGGCAACGCCAACACCTCGCGGCTGGCCTGCTCGGCCACCGGCAACTGCCCCTCGCGGCCGCCCAGATAGGCAAAGCACTCCAGCAAATGCATGGGGATGGGGTAGTAGACCGCGCAGCCCACGCCGGCCGCGCCGAGGGCGGCCAACAGGCCGTCGCGCTCCTTGACCCGCGGCACGAACTGATTGTAGATGTGGCCGCGCCAGTTTTCGGGCCAGAGCTCCACCGGCGGCGAGACCAGGCCGCGCTCCACCAGGCCGGCCTCGGTCAACAGCCGGCGATAATCGGCGGCGTTGGCCCGCCGCGCCCGCGACCAGTCGTCCAGATGGGGCAGCTTGGCCGAGACGACCACCGCTTGCAGGGCGTCCAGGCGGAAGTTGCCGCCGATGTGGATGTGGCGATATTTCTCGTTGGGGTGCGAGCCGTGGGTGCGCATGGAGAGCATGCGCCGGCCCAGTTCCTCGTCGTTGGTGGTGACCAGCCCGCCGTCGCCGGCCCCGCCCAGGTTCTTGGAGGGGAAAAAGCTGAAGCAGCCGGCGTGGCCCAGGCCGCCGATCATCGTGGGCCGCTCGTGGCCGGCCGTCGCGTAGGAGCAGCCGATGGCCTGGGCCGCGTCCTCGATGAGCTTCAGGTCGTGGGCCTGGGCCAGTTCCAGTAGGGGTGTCATGTCGGCGGGTTGGCCGAAAAGATGCACCGGGATCAGGGCCTTGGGCTTGACCGGCAGGTCGGAGGCCAACAGGCGCTCGACTTGGGCCGGGTCGATGTTGAAGCTGACCGGATCGATGTCGGCAAACAGGGGCGTGGCCCCCAGGCGCACTATGGAGCCGACGGTGGCGAAAAACGTAAACGGCGTGGTGATCACGCCGTCGCCGGGGCCCACGCCCAGGGCCATCAGGGCCAGCAGCAGCGCGTCGGTGCCCGAGGAAACGCCCACGGCGCACTTGACGCCCAGATAGTCGGCCAATTCGGCCTCGACGCCGCTGACCGCCGGCCCCAGAATGAACGACTGCTTTTCGAATATCTCTTGGACCCGGGGCATGATCTCGCCCCTCACGCTGGCGAACTGGGCCTGAAGGTCGAGCATGGGCACTTTGATTTGGTCGGCCTGGGACATGATCATGTTCTCCTTGGCGGCCCCGGCCGCGCGGCGGCGATGGGGGAAAAAGCGCACAAGTGCGATTTTTGCTCAGGTCATGGTCTTTTTCTATCCACCAATGAACTGGTAAAGTCAATAATTGTGAACATGCATTGGGTTTTCTCTGGCCGGCCGCGCGCCGGCCCCGACCGTGGAGGATCATCTTGCGCGAGCAAATCCAACGGGCGGCCGAGATGCTGGCCGCCGCCACCAGGGTCGCCGCGCTGACCGGCGCGGGCGTCAGCGTCGAAAGCGGCATTCCGGCCTTTCGCGGCTCACAGGGCCTGTGGGAAAAATACGACCCCATGGACTTCGCCAGCATCGAGTCTTTCCGCGCCGACCCCGGCCGGGTCTGGGGCATGCTGGCCGAGCTCGACGGCGTCATCAGCGGCGCGCGGCCCAACGCCGCCCACCTGGCCATGGCCCGTCTGGAGGCCATGGGCAAGCTGCACACGCTGGTGACGCAAAACATCGACGGCCTGCACCAGGCCGCCGGCAGCGCGCGGGTGGTGGAGTTTCACGGCAACGGCGCGCAATTTCGTTGTCTGTCGTGCCACGGCCTGTTCGAGCGCGATCAGGTCGACTTTCGCGCCCTGCCGCCCCGCTGCCAGTGCGGCGGGCTGATCAAGCCCGACGTGGTCTTCTTTGGCGAGCCCATCCCCGAGCGCCAGGCCATGGAGGCCTTCAACGCCGCCCAGAACTGCCAGGCCATGCTGGTGGTGGGCACCAGCGCCGTGGTGGCCCCGGCCAGCATGCTGCCCGGCCTGGCCAAACGCCACGGCGCCAAGATCATCGAGGTGAACATGGAGCCCACCGGCCTCACCGGCAACCTGGCCGACATCAGCCTGATGGGCGGGGCCGGCCAGATCATGCCCGAGTTGGCCGAGGCCGTGGCCCGGCTGCTGGACGCCTGAGGCCCCAACCCAGCGCCCGACCGCCAACCAACCAGCGCCGGCCCGCCCCCCGGCCGGCGTCAACTCAACCCCGGGAGGACTTTCGCATGAACCAGGCCGAGATCGAAAAGCTCATCGACGAGCGCGTGCGCGCCGAAGTGGAAAAACGCCTGGCCCAGGCCGAGGCCCGAGCCATGACCATCATCCTGACCAAAGGCACCCTGGACATGGCCTATCCGGCCCTGATCCTGGCCACCACCGGCGCGGCCATGGACCTGGACACCACCGTGTTTTTCACTTTCTACGGCCTGGACGTGATCCGCAAGGACAAAATGGGCAAACTTCAGGTCTCGCCGGTGGGCAACCCGGCCATGCCCGTGCCCGTGCCCAACATCATCGGCATGCTGCCGGGCATGACGGCCATGGCCACGACGATGATGCAAAGCTGGCTGAAACGCGAAAACGTGGCCACCATCCCCGAACTGCTCGACATGGCCATCGAGGGCGGGGTCAAGCTCATCGGCTGCCAGATGACCATGGACGTCATGGGCGTCAAGCGCGAGCAGCTCATCGACGAAATCGACGTGGGCGGCGCGGCCACCTACATGGGCATCGCCACCAAGGCCCAGATCAACCTCTTCATCTAGCCGCGCCGGCGGGCCCCGCCACGAGGCCCCGGGCCTAACGGCCCAGCGAATCCAGCCAGCGCCGGCGCTGGGCCAGCAAGGCCTGGGCCGCCGCGCGCTCGCGCCGGCAGGCTTGGCGTTGTTCTTTCCTCAGCCCCGCGCGGACCTCGGCCGGCGGGCGGGGCCGCTCGGGCGGTTGCTCCAGGTGCAAAAACGCCACGCTCAGCGGCCGGAAGGAAAGCTGGGCCGCGGCGGCCGATGTCTCGCCGTGGCCGAAGTTGACGCCCATGATCTTGCGGCGTTGCAGCTCCTGGGGGTCCATGGAGCGCATGTAACTCATCAAAGCCAACAGGTCGTGGTTGGCCTCGAAGCGCTTGATGTCGGCGTTGACCTCATCCAGCAGGGCCAGCAAACGCCCGTGCTCCTCGCGCAACCGCTCGGCCGCCCGCCATGTTTCCTCGTAAAGCGCCCGGACCAACCTCCAGTGACGGCCGCAAGTGGTCAACCCGCCCAGGGCGCGGCCGGGCAGCGGCGGCCCCAGACGACGCGCGGCCCAACCCTCGGGCAGAGCCATCGCGGCCATGGCGAAGGCGCGCTCGGCCGCCTCTGGCGTGAGCAGGGCCTGGGCCAGCTGGGCTTTTAGGCCGTCGCAGGCCGCCTCCTGGCCGTGATAGGCGCTCGTCTCCTCCAGGAGCATGGCCCGCTCTTCCTCGAGCACGCGCCGCTCGTGAAAGTAGGTCTCGGCGATCTCCTGCCGGACGGCCTGCTGCAGGGCGGCGATCAGATCGTCCTGGGCCATGGGCCCTCCATTCCCCTGGCGACTTGTGCTAAATTGCGCTTTCTGATAGCGTGCACTCCAGGAGGCATAACATTGAATAACATTTTAGTCATCCATAAAGCCAACACGCCGGTCGCCCGCGACCAGGCCCAGGAGCTCAGGGGCTGGCTGGAGGCCAGGGGCAAGGCCGTCACCGTCCGCGAGGCCCAGGGCGGCGAGCCGGCGGCCCGGGGCGCCGCGGGCGAAGCGGCGCTTCCCGCCCGGGCCGATCTGGCCGTGGTCATGGGCGGCGACGGCACCATGCTGGGGGCGGTGCGCGACATGGTCGCCGCCGGGCTGGAGCGCACGCCGATCCTGGGGGTGAACCTGGGCGGGCTGGGCTTTTTGACGGCGGTGTCGTCGGAAGAGATGCTGCCGGCCATGGAGCGGGCGCTGCAAGGCCGCTTCGAGGCCCCGCCGCGCATGATGCTGCGCGCCGAGGTGCGGCGCGACGGCCGGGCCGTGGCCCAGTTCGTGGCCCTCAACGACCTGGTGATCAACAAGGCCGCCCTGGCCCGCATCATCGAGTTGCACCTGGACGTGGATCAACGCCACCTGACCACCTTCCGGGCCGACGGCCTGATCGTGGCCACGCCCACCGGTTCGACGGCCTACAACCTCTCGGCCGGCGGGCCCATCTGCCACCCGGAGTTGGACTGCGTGCTGGTCACGCCCATCTGCTCGTTCGCCCTGAGCAACCGGCCGCTGTTGCTGGGGCCGTTCATGGTGCTGCGCGTGGCCATGGGCGAGCGCGCCGCCCAGACCACCCTCACCTGCGACGGCCAGGTGGGCCTGGAACTGCAACCGGCCGACGAAATAATCATCGGCCGCGCGGCCAAGACGGTGAGGGTGATCCAATCGCCGTTCAAGGATTATTATCAAATATTGCGCACCAAGCTGCGCTGGGGTTAGGCCGCCGGGGCGGTGGGTTCGGCCGGGCCGGCCAGGGGCAGGCGCACGGTGAAGGAGCTGCCTTGGCCAGGGGCGCTGCGCGACTCGATGCCGCCGCCGTGGGCCTGGACGATCTTTTGGGCCACGGCCAGGCCCAGGCCGGTGCCCTGGCGCTTGGTGGTGAAAAAGGGGTTGAAGATCCTGGCCAGATCCTCGGCGGCGATGCCGCAGCCTTGGTCGCCGACGGTGATCAGACCGAAATCGCCTTCGCGGGCGGTGGAGACGATCACCCGCGCGCCGCGCGGCGAGGCCTGGATGGCGTTTTGCATCAGGTTCAAAAGCACCTGGCGCAGGCGGCCCTTGTCGATGAGGGCCTCCACCGGCTGGGGAGGCAGCTCCAGCTCCAGGCTCACGCCCGATTGCTCGGCGAAAAGCGAGGCCAGGCTGCGCGCCTCCTCGACCACCTCGCGCAGATAGGCCCGCTCCAGGCGCAGTTGCATGGGCCGCGCGTAGTCGAGCACCTCGCGCATGAGTTGCTCCATGTGGGCCACCTGGTCGACGATGATCTTGAGCTTGGCCCGGTGGGGGTGGTCGTCCTCCAGGGTGCGGTAGATCTGCTGGGCGAAGCCGCCGATGGCGATCAGGGGCGTTTTCATCTCGTGGGCCAGGGCGGCGGCGGCCTGGCCCAGGGCGGCCATCTCCTGCATGTGCTTGAGGCGCTGGGCCTCGCGCTTTTCGCGGTCGACGAGAAAACCGGTGACGCCGCCGACCAGGAAATAGACCCCCACCCCGGCGGCCATGTAGAGCCGCTGGGTCAGGTCGACGCTACGCTGGCCCACCACGTCCTCGAAAAAATTGAACGAGATGGCCAGGGCGCAGAGCAGGCCGCCACGCAGACCAAACAGCACCGAAGCCATGAACAGGGGCAGGTAATAGGCATGGCGCATCAGGGGAACCAGATCGGGCCGGTGGTGCTCCAGGTAGGCCTGCAACAGCGGCAGGCCCGCCAACAGCACGATCATCGGCGCGACCTTGAGCCACAGCGGCACGACCTTCCAGCCTCGCAGCAGTTGTTTGACCATGCCGAACCCCCTTGTCGCCAACGTCTCGCCCAAGGATACACTAGGCCCATGCCGTCGGCCAAGGCGCACTTGACCGGCTTTTTTGTTGGCGCTGGAGCCCTTGGCGTGCTACCAAATATGCTAGCGTGGCCAGTCGGCCCGCGCCGTGACCGCCCGATCAAACCACGGACCACGCCAATAGGAGCGCCGCAGTGTCCAAAACCACGCGCCTGTTTTCCACGTTGCTGATTGTCGTCTGCCTGCCGCTGGTCATGGCCATGAGCCCCGGCGACAGCGAGGGCCCCACCCGCATCCCCGAGCCGGAAAAGGCCTTCAGCGCCACGCTGGTCGACATCAGCGGCAAGACCATGAACTTGACTCAGTTCTCGCTGGAAGGCCAGGTCTTTTTGCTGGGCGACATGGGCGATGGCCAAGTGGCCGTGCCTTTCGAAAAAATCGACCGCGTGGACCTGGTCAACGGCCAAGACGGCCTGGTGGCCACGGCCAAGCTCAAGGACGGCCAGAGCGTGGCCCTGACGATGCGGCCCAAGCAAAAGGCCTTTGGCAAGGCCGAGTTCGGCTTCTATCGCATCGAACTGGGCGACGTCGCCTCTTTCACCGTGCGCCCGTCCATGCCCTGACCCGCCGCCCGCGCCGGCCCAAAGGACGCTCTCGACGCGTCCTTTTTTGTTGAGCCGGGCCGCGCCAAGGAGCCTTCGTCATGCCGCAAACGTGCCCGCCGCCGCGCCGGCGGTTGGAGTATCTGCTGGAAAAAGTCGGCCTGGGGCCCGACGATTACCAGACAATCGCCCCGCACAAGGAGCTTTTCGCTAGCCGGGCCGAGGAGTTCGGCCGGTATTTCCTGGAGTTTTTCCTGGCCATCGACGCCACGAGCCTGGTCCTGCGCCGCCAGAGCGACCCCCAGCGCCTGGCCGCCGTGCTGGGCCATTGGTTCGGCGCACTGTTTCGCCAGGCGATGAGCCCGAGCTTTCTGGTCGAAATGTGGCAAAGCGGCGTGCGCCACGTGGAGCTCAACCTCGACCAACGCTACGTCAACCTGGGCTACAGCGTGGCCCGTCAGTTCTGCCAGCGCATCGCCGCCGAAGGCCTGCCGCCCGGCGCGCGCGCCGGCGTGCTGGCGGTGATCGACAAACTCCTCGACGCCTGCGTGCTGGTGGCCACCGATTCTTTCATCACCTGCACCTCGCGCTGCGACAACCAGGTCATCGCCGGCATCGCCCACCAGGTGCGCAACCCCGTGACCATCATCGGCGGCAACATCAGCCGCCTGCAACGCCAGGCCCAGCGCGACAGCGGGGCCTGGCGGGCCTTTGAGACGGTCTTGGCCGAGAACCGTCGCCTGGAGCGAATGCTGGGCGATATCGCCGCCTACAGCGAGCTTTACCGGGCCGAGCCCCGGCCCGAGGCCTGCCCTCTGGAGCCCATCCTGCGTCAGGCCGCCGGCCGGCTGACCGAGCACGACCAAAGCCCCCGGCCCGAGCAATGGTTGGCGATCGAACTCGATCCGGCCCACGCCGTCGCCTTCGCCGACCGCGCCGAGATGACGCTCATGTTTTTTCATCTGCTGGAAAACGCCGCCCAGGCCAGCGACCCGGCCGAGCCCATCGTCCGCGTGGTCAGCGGCCCCGGCCCCCGGCCCGATTTTCTGCGCGTGAGCATCCAAAACAGCGGCAAATCGCCCGATCCGGCCCAGATCGACACGTTGTTCCAGCCGTTTACCTCATCGCGGCCCATGGGCACCGGCTTTGGCCTGCCCATCGCCGCCCTGGCCGCCCGGCGTAATCTGGGCGGCCTGAGCCTGCAACCGGCCCCGCAAGGCGGCGCGCTGTGCCTGGTGGATCTGCCCACGCCCGAAGATCGGGCCATGGCTCAATGATAGGTCGGGCCACCGCCGCCGGGCCGCGCGCCCGGCCAGCGCGGCCGGCCAGGCGGCAAAAAGACCCGCGCCAACACCAGCCCGGCCACGAAACCGCCGATATGGGCCATCCAGGCCACGCCCTCGGCCGAACCCAGCACCTGAAAGAAAAACCACAGGCCCAAAAATATCACCGCCGGCACGCGAATGACGCGCACGAAAAAGATCAGCCATAGCAAGATCAACACGTTGCGCCGGGGGAAAAGCGCCAAATAGCCGCCCAGGACCATGGCCACCGCGCCGCTGGCCCCGATGATCGGCACGACCTCGCCGGGGCCGCTGAGCGCCTGGGCCAGGCCCGAGAGCACCCCGCCCAGCAGATAAAAGGCCACGAAGCGCCCCCGGCCCAGGGCGTCCTCCAGGCTGGCCCCGAAGATCCACAGATAGAGCATGTTGCCGGCCAGATGCCAGAAACCGCCGTGGACGAACTGATAGCTGAGCAGGGTCGCCAGCGGTGGCAGGGGCAGTTCGGCCGGGGCCGGGCCCAGGATGAAGGCCGGCACCGCGCCAAAGATATAATTGAAGGCCATCTCGGCCTGGCGGCTCAGGGTCAGGCAATAGAGCCAGACGCCCACGTTGACGGCGATGATGACCATGGTCGCCAGCGCCGGCCGGCGGTTGGGCGTTTCGTCGCGGATGGGGATCAATGGGCCGCCTCCGAATGGTGACGAGTCGACGCGAGTCCGCCGGTCGGGCGAAGGCCCTTGCGCCGCGGCCGGGGGCGGTATATTTGTTTTAGGTTACATCCAAACCCCCTGGGATGCGAAATGCATAGTGCCGACCAACGCCTGAAGGCCCACATCGCCACCTTCGGCTGCCAGATGAACGAATACGATTCGGCGCGCATGGCCCGGATGCTGGGCCAGATGGGCTATATCGCCGAGGCCGACCCGCAAAAGGCCGACCTGGTGATTTTCAACACCTGTAGCGTGCGCGACAAGGCCGAGCAAAAGCTCTATTCGGCCCTGGGGCCCCTGGTCAAAATCAAGCGCCAGCGCGATCTGATCATCGGCGTGACCGGCTGCGTGGCCCAGCAGGAGGGCCGGCGGCTGTTGCGGCGGGTGGCCCACCTGGATTTTGTTTTGGGCACGGCCCAGATCGACAAGCTGCCCGAGTTGGTCCACGACGCGGCCAAGGGCCTGCGCCGCGCCGAACTGAGCCTCAAGCGCGCCAGCGAGCCGGCGCCCATCGTCCTGCCGCCCCAGGTGGGGCTTTCGGCCAACGTGACGGTGATGCGCGGTTGCGACAACTTTTGCAGCTATTGCGTGGTACCATATGTCAGGGGCCGCGAACAGAGCCGGCCAGCCGATCAGGTGCTGGAGGAGATCGCCGCGCTGGTGGCCGCCGGCGCGCGAGAGGTCGTCCTGCTGGGCCAGAACGTCGACTCCTACCGCGATCCGGGGCGGGGGATCGGCTTCGCGGAGCTGCTGCGCCTGGCCGCCGGCGTCGAGGGCCTGTGGCGGGTGCGCTTTCTGACCAGCCACCCCAAGGATCTCTCGCCGGAGCTGATCGAGACCCTGGCCGCCGAACCCAAGGTAATGGAGCAGATGCACCTGCCCATCCAGTCGGGCGACGACAGCGTGCTGGCGGCCATGAACCGGGGCTACACGACCGGGCAATACCTGGCCAAGGTCGAGGCCTTGCGCCGGGCCGCGCCGGAGGTGACCCTGGGCGGCGACATCATCGTGGGCTTTCCCGGCGAAAGCGCGGACGCCTTCGCGCGGACGCTGGAGTTGGTCGAACGGGTGGGCTACGACACGCTGTTTTGCTTCATCTACTCCGACCGGCCCTTCACCAAGGCCAGCCGCATGACCGGCAAGATCGATCAAGATGTCAAGGCCAGCCGGGTCAATCAGCTTTTGGAGCTGCACCGTCGCCTGGGCCGGGAGCGCAACCGGGCGCGGGTGGGCACGATCCGCGAGGTGCTGGTGGAAGGGCCGGCCAAAAAGGGCCAGGGCATGCTGGCCGGCCGCGATCGCGGGGGCCTGGCGGTGAATTTCGCCGGCGAGGCCGCGCTCGTCGGCACGATCCAACGGGTGTTGGTCACCCAGGGCCTGACCAACTCGCTCATCGGCAGGCTGGCCGGCCAGCCGGAAGGGGGCAATCGATGATTCGCATGACCGTACAGGGGTTGACCCTGGATCCGGGCACCAACTCGCCTATCCTCATCCTCAAAAGCGCCGACGGGGCTCAGACCCTGCCCATCTGGATCGGCCTGATGGAGGCCACGGCCATCGCCAGCGAGCTTGAGCAGATTCATTTTTCGCGGCCCATGACCCACGATCTGCTGAAAAACCTCATCGACGGCCTGGGCCACAGCGTGGTCAAGGTCGAGGTGGTCGACCTGCGCGACAACACTTTCTATGCCCTGATCCACCTGCTGGGGCCGGGCGGCGAGTTTTCCATGGACTGCCGGCCCAGCGACGCCATCGCCCTGGGCCTGCGCGCCGGCGCGCCCATTTACGTGGCCGAGGGCGTCATCGCCGAGGCCGCGCCCAAGACCAGCGCCGAGATGGCCAGCACTTCCGACGACAAATGGAAAGACATCCTCGAGCGGATGAAACCCGAGGATTTCGGCAAATACAAGATGTGAGCGCCAGCGAAAGGCCCTTGCCGTGATCGATCTGCACAACCACACCCTCTTCAGCGACGGCGCGCTGGTGCCGGCCGAACTGATCCAGCGCCACCACGCCCTGGGCAACCGGGCCGTGGCCATCACCGACCACGTCGACCCCAGCAACATCGACCTGGTCCTGCCCCGCGTGATCACCGCCTGCCAGCAGCTCAACCGCCACAACCGCGTCCAGGCCCTGGCCGGCGTGGAGTTGACCCACGTGCCGCCGGCCCTGATCGGGCCGATGATCCGCCAGGCCCGCGACATGGGGGCCCAGATCGTGGTCGTCCATGGCCAGACCATCGTCGAGCCCGTGCCGCCGGGCACCAATCTGGCCGCCATCCAGGCCGGGGCCGACATCCTGGCCCATCCGGGCCTGCTCACCGCCGAGGAGGCCGCCCTGGCCGCCGCCCGCGGCGTGGCCCTGGAGATCAGCGCCCGCAAAGGCCACTGCCTGACCAATGGCCACGTGGCCCGCCTGGCCCTGGCCCACGGCGCGGCCCTGGTCATCAACACCGACGGCCACGCCCCCGGCGACCTGATCGACCGCGCCCGGGCCCGTCAGGTCGGTCTGGGCGCGGGGCTGGACGAGGCCCAGGTCCAGACCGCCTTTGAAAACGCGGCGCGCATCGCCACCCGGGCCGGCCTGATTCTGGCCTGAAGGCCGGCCGCCGCCCATGGACCGCGCCAAAACCCTGCAAGCCATCGCCACGGCCCTGGACGCCGGTCCAACGGCCGCCCTGGCCGCCTGCGCCGAAGCGTTGATGCGGCTGCGGCCCATGGCCGCCGACGGAGCCCAGCGCCTGTGCCGGCCGCTGCTGGCCGCCGGCCTGGGCGCGGCCGCCCTGCTGGAGCGCCTGGAATCCCTGGCCGTCCGCCAGGCCTGCCTGGGCTGCGCCACCTGCTGCCAGGCGTCCAGCCCCACACTGTATCTGGCCGATCTGGCCCTGCTGGGCCCCGATGGTCCGGGACGCGGGCACTTCTACACCCTGCGCGCCGGCGAGATGGTCAGCTCGGCGCGACTGGGGAGCCGGCAGGCCCTGGTTGCCGAACTGATCAAAATCCGCGAGGCCCCCGGCGGTGGCTGCGTTTTTCTGGAGCCCGGCGGCGGCTGCGCCATCTACGACCGGCGGCCGTTGCAGTGCCGCAACCTGGAGTGCTGGTCGGGCCGCGACGCCAGCACCCTGGCCCTCAAGCCGCGCCTTGGCCGGGCCGAGATCCTCTGCGACGACGACACAGCCCTGACCCTGGCCGCCGAATACGACGTCAAGCTGCCCGCCGCCGAGTTGACCCAGGCCCTGGAACAAGCCAAGGCCGGCTCGCAGGTCGCCGCGGCCGCGGCCCTGCAAATGATCGAACTGGACCACCGCCTGCGCGGGGCCATCAGTCGGCGCTACGGCTACGACGCCCCGGCCCTGGAGCTGATCATCGGCCGCGCGGCCCAGGTCGTGGCCCGCGCCCACGGCCTGGCCCTGGGCCTGGACCGCCTGGGCCGGCCCAGGCTGGAGAGGCTGCATTTCGGGCCGGCCTGAGCAATTGTTGCCGGCAAGCGCTGCCCAGCTCCCGCCGGCCGGCCGACTCCGCCACGGGGCGTCATTTGCATTTTTCTTGAATCTTCGGCATATTGCCCGACCACGCCGCGCCACCATGCGGCTGGCACCTCTTTTGCTTCACCATGGTCGATCCCTTGGCCATGGAGCAAAAAGATGCGCACGTCCAACGCCAATCAATATCGTTTGATCAGCAGTGACCTCTCCAACCTGCTGGCGGCCCAATACAAGCTGCAAAAGCAGGTGCTCACCGGCCAGGTGGGCACCACGCCCTCGGAGCAGGGCGGCGCGTCCAACGCCATCATGCGCACCAATCTGCAAATGGACTTGATCAGCCAGTATCGCGTCAACCTGGAGTCGGCCGACTCGTGGCTGACGTCATCGGAAACGGCCATGCAGAACATGGTCAATATCCTCACCCAGGCCAAGACCGTGGCCGAAAAGATGTCCACCGGCACCCAGCAATCGCTGGAGCAGCAGACCGCCGCCGAGGAAGTGAGCAATATTTTCGCCCAGTTGGTCACCCTGAGCAACACCAAGGTCAACGGGCTCTATATCTTCGGCGGCACCTCCACCAACTCGCGGCCGGTGATCACCGCCCTGGCCGCGGCCGGGCCGTCCAGCCTGACCAGGACCGTCGCCGCCGGCCACGACTCCACCGCCGACGTGGTGGCCAACCCCCTGACCAGCGGGGCCTACGCCTTCCAGATCGGCCGCAACAGCGTCGGAACGTCGTCGACGATCACCATCTCGGCCAACAACACCCTGGGCGAGACGGGCATCGTCCCGCCGCTGAGTTTCGACGCCGGCGCGGCCAACTGGATCACCACCCAGACCGCCCAGGACTATCAGGCCCAGTTACTGACCCTGCGCTACGCCTTCGCCTCGTCTTCCAGCGAGGTCTCGGCGCGCATCGGCGAGACGTTTTCGTGGACGGGCGACAGCGCCGCCGGCGAGCAGACGTTTCATTCCTACGCCAAGGTTTCTTTCAGCGGCGCGGGCACGGCCACCATCGACATCGACGGCGCGCCGACCTACACCGCCGATTCGGCCCAAGAGCTGGTCGAGGCGGTCAACGCCTCTGGCGGCGACTACTTTGCCTGGGCCGAAGGCGACGACGTCTATTTCATGATCAAGGACGGCGTGGCCCCAGGCACGGTGCACGAGGTCTCGGCCAGTGGCGGGCCCGTCAGCGTCAGCTACCCCACCCTGGACGACCTGACCGACCAGATCAACAACGGCAACCAGGCCACGGGCATGGTCAGCATCGACAACGCCAGCCTGCCCGGCCTGGACGACACCATCACCCTGGGTGACCATCGCTGGACATGGTCGGAGATAACCGGCGGCTCGCTGCCCGCCGACGCCGACGGCTACGCCAGCGCCCTGGCCAGTTGGGTCTCGGCCCACACCGACGAGTATTCGGCCACGGCCACCACCGGCGCGGCCAGCGCCGGCGCCTCGGTGATCATCACCGCCAGGGCCGCCGGCGACGCCGGCAACGTGGAGCTCAGCGGAACCAACGTCATCACCTCCGGCGCGCTGATGGGCGGCGTGCAAGGCTCCAGCCCCGTGGCCACCGGCAGCCTCTACGCCGCCGGCGAAAGCGACTACAAGTACGAAACGACCCTCAAGTGCACCGTCCTGGAAGCCGACGCCGACAATCTCACCGTGCGCATGCGTTGGTACGACGACGAGGGCGCCTTGCATCAGCAAGACCTGACCATGCCCGCCGCCGGCGAGGACAACGGCGTGGCCATCCCCGGCCTGGACGGCGTCACCCTTTACCGTGACGACCTCGTCTTCCAGGAGGGGACGGAGCTTTCCATCAAGCTGGGCCACTATCAGGGCAACGAAGAGGATATCGCCGTCAGCTTCAGCAGCAACACGCACATGCGCTACAACTGGAACGCCAGCCAACTGCTGGGCGACAGCCTCACCGTCGACCTGTACGGCGAAACGGCCAAGCGGGCCACCGGCGGCGGCAGCGGCGACATCAACCTGATGGGGGCCTATCGCGGGCTCTACAGCCAGCAGTTCGATTTCGACGTGGTCGACGGCGGCCAGGTGCCCGGCGACGAGGTCACCGTGCGCGTGCGCTGGACCGACCAGAACGGCAACGAACACGAGGAGTTGATGACCTTCGACGGCGCCGGGCCGGAAAACGCCCAGGCCATCCCCGGCGCCGACGGGGCCCAATTCTATCTCGACAGCGGAACCTACGTGGTCGACGACTCTTTCACCTACACCGTGGAAAAGAGCACCGTCCAGTTGATGGACATGTTCGTCATGTGGGAGGAGGCCCTGGCCAGCGGCGATCAGGAGTACGCCCAGACCGTCAGCCAGCAGGCCCTGGACGTGTTGACGGCGGCCATGGAGCAGATTCTGGATTACGTCGCCGACTCGGGCGCGCGCCAAGACCGCATCGCCGTGCGCGGGGCGGTCATGGACGACCAGGAGCTCTATCACATCGGCGTGCTGGAAGACCTCGACGGCGTGGACACGACCCAGGCCTTCATAGATCTGAGCATGCTGCAGACGGCCTACAACACCAGCCTCAAGGTCACTTCGACCATCTCTGAGATGTATCTGGTCAACTACATCAGCTAGCGGCGGGCCTAATCCAGGCGCGCCGTGGGCCGATGGGCCAACAGAAAGGCGACCCCACCGAGCCGGCCATCGGCGAAGGCGCGGTAGTCCTGCGGCGCGGCCTCGATGACCAGGCGACGCACCCGGGGCATGGCATGGGGGTCGTTCTCGGCCGGCGCTTCGTCCAGGATCACCAGCACCAGCATCCGCACCTCGGGCAGGGCGGCCAGATCCTCACCCATGGCCACGGCCATGGGCAAGGCCGCCGACGCCAACACCTGGCCTTCGACCGGGGCCACGTCCAGGCCGATCCAGGCCGGACGTCGCCAGCGCATGATCACGCTGAGCCGGCCATCGGCGAAGCCGAACGACGGCGCGGCCATGTCGCAGCCCATCAACGGCGCGACTCGCTGATATTTATCAAAAAAACGCCTCAAGCCCGCGCGCAGGGGGTCGTCCTTGGGCCGCGAGACGATCTCGGGCGGCAGGATCGAGTCGACTCCGCGCAACTGCACGTCCTGCATGGCCGGCAAAAGCCGGGCCGGGCGAGAGAGCTTCAGCACGTCTTCGTCGGCCACCTGGCGGCCCTGGTTGACTTCGTCGATCTCGCCGCCGCCGGGCAGGAAGCCCTGGGCGGTGACCACGTAGCGCAGGCGCGTGGCCATGGTGGTGACCACGTCGCCGCCGTGCGCGGTGACCTTGCGCTTGGTCGTCTCGGGCAGCCAGCGCAGGCGCAGTTCGCCGTCGATGTCGGTGACGTAGGGCGGCTGTTTCTCGGCCTGGCCGCGCATGGGCGTGATGACGATCTGGGCCCCTTCCAGGGGCATGCCGTCGCCGTCGAGCACGCGGATGACCACTTCCTGGAACAACGGCTCGCCCTTGGCCCAAACCGCCTGGCCAGGCTGCAGCAGGCAGATGGCCGCCAAAATCAAAACGCCCGCCCTGAAAACGCCCATGAATCCTCCCCGCTCAATGCGCGCGGCCCGCCCGCGCCGACGATATCATTGTAACATTGTATTGCCTGGGCCGCCGACGTCAAGGCCGCTTTGACGCCGGCCGATTGACTTGACGCCGGGGGCGTGTTAGTTTTCCTCTGCCGAGTTGGGCCCCGAAGCCACGATCAACGCCGAACTTTTTGGAGCAGGCCGACATGTTGGAGCTGATGCGCAGACAAGCGGGCAACTGGATCATCAAGATCATCCTGGGCCTGATCGCCCTGGCCTTTGCCCTTTCATTCGGGCTCAGCCCCAACTTCGGCTCCAATCCGGGCGTGGCCATGAAGGTCAACGATCAACCAATCATGGAAGACGCCGTTTCCGAGCTTTACGGCCGCATGACCGAGCAGGCCCGCCAGCAGTTCGGCGACAACTTCGACAAGCTGGCCCCCATGCTCAACCTGCGCCAACAGGCCCTTTACAGCCTGATGGACCGCTTGCTCCTGGCCCAGGCAGCCCAACGCATGGGCCTGGGGGTCAGCAACCGCGAGTTGGCCTCCTCGATCCAGGACATGGCCGCTTTCCAGGTCGAGGGCAAATTCGACATGCGGCTCTACCAGCAGCGCCTGGCCGCCAACCGCCTGACCGAGGAACGCTTCGAAAACAGCGTGCGCGCCGACCTGCTGCAAGGCAAAATCGCCGCCATGGTCGGCGGTTCGGGCCAGGTGACGCCGTTGCAGGTCGATCAGGCCCTGCAAGAGGCCCTCAGCCGGGCCGACGCCGTCTACCTGCTTGTCAAGCCCGAGGATCTGCTCGACAGCGTCAAGGTCGGCGAAGACGAAATCGCCGAGCACTACGAGTCGCACAAGGGCCTCTACATGAATCCGGCCACCCTGCGCGTCGACTACGTGGCCCTGCCCGTGTCCGCTTTCCGCGACAAGGCCGACGTCGCCGAAGACGAGATCATCGACGCCTACGAGATGGACTGGCGGCAATACAGCCGGCCCGAGGAGGTCCGCGCCCGGCACATTCTAATCGAACTGGCCCCCGAGGCCGACGAGGCGCAAAAGGCCAAAGCCAAGGCCCAGGCCCTGGCCCTGCTCGAAAAAGCCCGCGCCGGCGAGGATTTCGCCAAGATGGCCAAGGAATATTCCAAAGGCCCCTCGGCCGACAAGGGCGGCGATCTGGGTTATTTCCAGCGCGGCCAGATGGTCGGGCCCTTCGACGAGCTGGTCTTCAAGATGACCCCCGGCCAGATCGAGGTGGTCGAGACCGAGTTCGGCTGGCACGTGGTCAAGCTGGAAGACAAAAAGAAGGCCCGCATCGTCCCGCTGGAGGAGGCGCGCGGCGAGATCAAGGCCCGACTGGCCGAGCAGCAAGCCAAGGATTTGGCCATGCAGGCGGCCGAAGGCCTCTTCGACGCCCTGGCCGCGGGTCAGCCCCTGGAGGCGGCGGCCAAGGAGCGCAAGCTTGTCGTCGAGCAGCCGCCGGCCGTCACCGCCGATCAGCCCGTGCCCGGCCTCACCGGCCTCAAGGACTTGTTCGCCGCCGCCCAGGGCCTGGAGGCCGGCCAGCCCCTGCGGCCCATGACCTTTGACGGCGGCGCCGTGGTGGCCGTTATCCGCCAGCGCACCGCGCCCCAGCCCAAGCCCCTGGATAAGGTCCGCGAGCAGGTCGAGATGGCCGTGCGCTCCGAAAAGGCCAACCAACTGGCCCAGGTCCAGGCCAAGGAGATCATCGCCAAGCTCAACGCCGCCAAGGATCCCGCCGCGGCCCTGAGCAAACTGGGTGGCAAACCCACCGGTCCGCTCACCTCATCCGAGCCGATCGAGGGCCTGCCCGGCAGCGAACAACTGCAACAAGCCATCCACGCCTTGGCCCAGGACAAAACCGTGTTGGCCCAGCCCGTGCCCGTGGCCGGCGGCTTTGCCGTGGCCGTGGTCACCAAGCGCCAGCCGCCCGAGCCAGGGGCCATGGATCAGATGCGCGAAGGCATGACCCAGCAACTGCGCCGGACCATGCAAAACCAGACCTATCAACGCTTCCTGGCCGACCTGCGCAACAACGCCGACATCCTGGCGCCCCAGCAGACCAGCGGCGGCGGTTGGAAGATTCCTGGCTGCGACCGCGGCGTGGACTTGGAGTGGGTCCGGCCGGCCATCTAGATCGCGGCCCGCGGGCCGGGAAAGGTGGGATAGACGTCATGGAGCCGATCGAACTGACGCCCATCGGGGTCATCCATTCGCCCTTTGCCGAGCCCGGCGAGGCCCCCCACCAGGGCGCGGAGGCCGACGCGCCGGCCGAGATCGTCCTTGCCGACGGCATGGCCGAAGGCTTGCAAGGCCTGGAGGCCGGCGACTGGCTGTGGGTGCTCTATCATTTTCATCTGTCCGGCCCGGCGCGGATGCTGGTCCACCCCCGGGGCGACCGTTCGCGGCCGCTGAAAGGCGTTTTCGCCACCCGCGCGCCGATCCGCCCCTGCCCCATTGGCCTGAGCCTGGCGCGGCTGGAGGCCATCGACGGCCAGGTCATGCGCGTGCGCGGCCTGGAGGCCATCGACGGCACGCCGGTTTTCGACATCAAACCCTACGCGGCCGGCCTGGACCGCCCGCGCCCGGAGAAAAAACCGTGAGCGCCCTGGAATCCCACGACCAGGTGCTGCATTTCTGGTGCCCCATGCTGGGCCAGACCATGCATTTCGGCTATTGCCGCAAGATGCAAGGCGGCCTGCCCTGTCACCGGGTGCTGGTTTGCTTTGGACCCCACTTCGACGTGCAAGGCTTTTTGAACGAGCACTTCACGCCCCAGCAGCAAGAGCAGTTCCTGGCCGCGCCCAAAAGCCGCCTGGAGCGCATCCTCGACGCCGCCGATCAGGTCCGCCAAAAGCAGGATCAAGGCCAATGACCAGCCTGACGGTGGTGGTGGAAAACCACTCCGACCGGCCCGAGTTGGCCGCCGAGTATGGCCTGGCCCTGTGGCTGGAGCACGAAGGCGCGGCCTTTCTCTACGACGCCGGGGCCGGCGGGGCGCTTTTGCCCAATCTGGCCGCCCTGGGCCTGGACCCGGCCCGGCTGACGGCGGCCGTGTTCAGCCATGGCCATCTGGATCACATCGGCGGCCTGCCCGGCCTGCTGCGATCCAGGGCCGGCGCGCCCCTGGACGTCTGGCTGCACCGGGCGGCCTTCGCCTCGCACCTGGCGCGGCGAGGCGACGCGCTGGTCGACATCGGCCCGCCCCTGGATCAACCCGGCTTCGAGGCCCTGGGCGCGCGCTTTCACTTCGTCACGGGCCTGAGTGAACCCTGGCCGGGCCTGAGGATTCTGGCAGACATCCCCCGGCGCACGGCCTTCGAGGGCCCCGCGCCAAACCTGGTGGCCATGATCGACGGCCGCGTGGTCGACGACCCCTTTGACGACGACCTGGCCCTGATCGTCGACACGCCCGGCGGCCCGGCCCTGATCACCGGCTGCGCCCACGCCGGGGTGGTCAACATCCTTTTGGCCGCCGAACGGGCCCTGGGCCGCACCCCGGCCTGGCTGATCGGCGGCACGCACCTGGGCCCGGCCCCCCAGGGCCAACGCCAGGCGGCCGCGGCCGAACTGGCCGCCCGGCCGGCGCTGCGCGTGGCCAGCGGCCACTGCACCATGGACGCGGCCAAGGATCTGCGCCAAAGCCTGGGCCAGCGCTACGTGGATTTGATCAGCGGCCTGCGCCTGGAATTCTAGCCGGTGGCCTATCTCGAACGCCAGATGATCAGCCTCTGCGGCAAGGCCATCCACGGCTGGCGCATGATCGCCGAGGGCGACAAGGTGGCCTTGGGCCTCAGCGGCGGCAAGGATTCGCTGGGCCTGCTGTGGCTGCTGCGCGAACGCATGCGCCGCATCCCCATCGAGTTCGAGCTGACGCCCATGCATATCGACATGGGCTTTGGCAACGTGGACGTGGCCGCGTTGCGGCGGTTCTGCGCGGAGTTGGGCCTGGATCTGCTGGTCTTTGAAAGCGACTTCGGCCCCCGCGCCCACAGCCCCGAAAATCGCAAGAACAGCCCCTGCTTTTTCTGCGCCCTCAAGCGCCGCGCCCAGATGTTCAAGATGTGCCGCGAACACGGCTGCAACAAGCTGGCCCTGGCCCATCACCAGGACGACATCTTCGAGACGTTTCTGATGAATATCCTGCACGCCGGCAACATCTCGACCATGCTGCCGGTGCAGGCGCTTTTTCGCGGCGAGTTGAAGATCATCCGCCCCTTGAGCCTGATCGGCGCCGATCAAACCAGGCGTTTCGCCCAAGTCAAGGAACTGCCCGTGCAGCCGCCCTGCTGCCCCTCGGCCGGCCAGACCACGCGGGCCCAGGCCGGCCGGGCGTTGGATGGCTTTTTCCGCGACAACAAAAAGTCGCGCGCCAACCTGTGGCGCGCCCTGACCCACGCCGGGCTGGCCTCGCTGCCCGCCCCACCCACGACCATGCGCCTTGGCCGCAAGAAATCCGACAGCAAATGACCGGCGAACCCAAAACGAAATATCGGCCGATCATGGTGGTGGGCACCGGCTCCCACGTGGGCAAGAGCGTCGTCGCCGCCGCCCTTTGCCGAGCCCTGGCCAGGCGCGGGTTGGACGTGGCCCCGTTCAAGGCCCAGAACATGGCCCTCAACTCGGGCATCACCGCCGACGGCGGCGAGATGGGCCGGGCCCAGATCACCCAGGCCGAATGCGCCGGCCTCGCGCCCCACGTGGACATGAACCCCATCCTGCTCAAGCCCACCTCCGACATGGGCTCGCAGGTCATCGTGCTGGGCCGGGCCGTGGGCAATTTTCGCGCCGCCGAATATTATCGCCACAAGCCCAAGCTTACGCGCACGGTCATGGCCGCCTTCCGCCGGCTGCAAGGGGCCCATCAGCTCATCGTCCTGGAGGGCGCGGGCTCGTGCGCCGAGGTCAATCTCAAAAAGCATGATCTGGTCAACATG
The DNA here is from genome assembly GCF_000143965.1 of Desulfarculus baarsii DSM 2075. Taxonomy (GTDB): domain Bacteria; phylum Desulfobacterota; class Desulfarculia; order Desulfarculales; family Desulfarculaceae; genus Desulfarculus; species Desulfarculus baarsii. Next base: position 2,971,551 of record NC_014365.1, read on the forward strand.
GCCATGGCCAAGCGGGCCCAGGCCGCGGTGGCGTTGGTGGCCGACATCGACGCCGGCGGCGTCTTCGGCCAGATCATCGGCTCGCTTGGCCTGCTGCCGCCCTCCGAACGCAAGCTGGTGCGCGGGCTGATCGTCAACAAGTTTCGCGGCGATCCGGCGCTTTTCGCCTCGGGCGTGGAGTTTCTGGAGCGGCGGACGGGCCGGCCCGTGCTGGGCGTGTTGCCCCATTTTTCGCACATCAGCTTGCCCCAGGAAGACGGCGTGGCCCTGGAGCGGGGCCAGATGACCTCAGCCGGCGGCGGCAGGATCCGCATCGGCGTGGCGCGGCTTTCGCACATCAGCAACTACACCGACGCCGACGTGCTGGCCGCCGAGCCGGCCGTGGAGCTGCGTTGGGTCAGCCGGCCCGAGGAGTTGGCCGGGTTGGATCTTCTGATCTTGCCCGGCACCAAAAACACCCTGGCCGCCCTGCGGACCATGGTCGAGTCGGGGCTGGACCAGGCGGTGCGGGCCTATCACGCCTTGGGCGGGCGGGTGCTGGGCGTCTGCGGCGGCTATCAGCTCCTGGGCCAGGTCATCGCCGATCCCCACGGCGTGGAAGGCCCGCCGGGCCAGGCCCAGGGCTTGGGGCTGCTGGCCGTGGCCACGGTCATGGCCAAAAAGAAAACCACCAGCCAGGCCCTGGCCGTGGCCGCGGCCGGCCTGCCGCTGAGCGCGTCGGGTCTCTTGGCCGGCTACGAGATTCACATGGGCCAGACCAACGCCTTGGAGGCCGATCGGCCGGCCTTCGTGGTCACCAGCCGCTCGGGCCGGGCGGTGGATGTGGCCGACGGCCAGGTCAGCGCCGACGGCCGCGTGCTGGGCACCTACCTACACGGCGTCTTCGACAACGACCAACTGCGACGCGGCCTGTTGGCCTGGGCCGGCGGCCACGACGCGGCGGCCCAGAGCCTGGACTACGCCGCCTTCAAACAGCGCCAATACGACCTGCTGGCCGATCATCTGGAGGCCCACGTGGCCATCGAGCCCCTGCTGGAGCCCCTGGGGCCAAAATGATTGACGAGCCCGTCGATTGAGTTTAGGTTTGATCACATAACTCAGACGCCGCCGGCGGCCCAGGAAGGGCGCACGGGATAGGCCGGAAAAACCGGAGAGGCCAGCCTCGCCGCGCCGAAGCGCGGACGCGGGGCGCGCCTTGGCCGCCGGCCCAACAGAAGCCCCGACCAGCGGCGTCAGGGGGCCAAAAGCCCGGCCGGCCTGAAGGCTGGAGGGCCGATCATGCCCGCGCTCCGCCCAAGGAGCCCGGGCATCGCCTTTTTCAGCCGACAATTCAGGGGAGAGCGTATGATAAGCAAACGTGTTTTGGCCGTCATGGCGGCGCTGGCCCTGTGCCTGACGGCGCTGCCGGCGGCGGCGGCGGAAGACCGGCAAGACGAGTTGGTGCGGCAACTGCTCGAGGAAGTCAAGGCCCTCAAGGCCAGGGTCGGCGAACTTGAAAGCAAGCTGGCCCAGACCAGCCAGGCCGCCGAGCAGGCCGGCCAGCAGGCCCAGGAGGCTCAGGCGACCAGCGCGCATTCGCTGAAGATGTCCGAGCAGGCTCAAAAGGCCAAGGGCGAACAAGTGGCCGGCGGGCTGCTCAGCGACGCTGGCAAGCGCCTGAAGATCTACGGCGCCATCGAGGTTGAGGGCCAATACGCCAACCTCAAGCCCAAAAATGGTCCCAGCAGCAGCGTAAGCGACTTCACCCTGGCCACCGCCGAGGTGTTCATTGAGGCCGACATCAACAAGTACGTCAAGGGCCTGGTGCACATGCTCTATGAAGAGGGCGACACCGACCCCATGAACATCGACGAGGCCTACATTCTGTTGGGCCAGACCGACGACGTGCCGGCCTATTTCCTGGGCGGCCGCATGTATCCGGCCATCGGCCTTTTCGAGACCAGCATGGTCAGCGACCCGATCACCCAGGACATGTTCGAGACCCAGGCCACCGCCGCCGAGGTTGGCTGGGCCCAGGACTGGTTCAACGTGGGCGTGGGCGCCTTCAACGCCGACGTGCATCAGTATGACGACGGTGCCGACAACACCATCAACACCTTCTACGCCCGCGCCCAGTTCGACGCCCCCGAAGGCGCCCTCGGCAAGGACGTCGACCTCAACTTCGGCCTGGCCTACATCAACAACATCGCCGCCGGCAACCTGCGCGAAGGCCTGCTCACCGAATACGACCAGATCCAGGATCTGGTGGCCGGCTGGTCGGCGATGATCAGCGCCCAGTACGAAATGGTCGCCTTCACCGCCGAGTACATCTCGGCCCTGGACGACTTCAAGGCCGGCGAGCTCTACCCCGACGACAAGCTCAAGCCCTACGCCTACAGCCTGGAGCTGGCCTTCATGCCCTTTGACGAATGGACCTTCGCGGCCCGTTTCGAGGGCGCCGAGGGACCCACCGCCGACAAGGGCTCGGACATGGACACCCCCGACCACCGCTGGGGTCTGACCGCCTCCTGGGAATTCCTGGAAGACACCGTGCTGAGCGTGGAGTACATGCGCTTCGAGTTTGACGACGAAAGCGAAGAGGACTGCGTGACCACGCAATTGGCCGTGGGCTTCTAAACGTGTTTGACCGGGCGGCGCGGTCGCCCGGACTGGAGAAATAATCATGCGCGCGCGCGAACTGTTCATCGGCGCTTTGCTGACCCTGAGCCTGGCCGCCCCGGCCTGGGCCCATTTTGGCATGGTCATCCCCGAGCAAAACATCACGGCCAAGGCGGGCACCGTCTCGGCGCGGCTGCTGTTCTGGCATCCTTTCGAGGGCAATGGCATGGACCTGGTCAAACCGGCCGAGGTCGGCGTGTTCCGCCAGGGCGAAAAAACCGACCTGCTGCCGGCGCTCAAGGAGCGAAAGCAGGACGGCCACCAGGCCTGGACGGTGGATTACAAGATCAAAAAGCCTGGCGATTACTATATTTACATGGTGCCCCAGCCCTATTGGGAGCCGGCCGAGGACTGCTTCATCATCCACTACACCAAGTCTCCCATCAGCGCCATGGGCGCCGAGGAAGGCTGGGACGAACCCCTGGGGCTCAAGATGGAAATCGTGCCCCTCAGCAAGCCTTACGGCCTTTATGCCGGCAACGGCTTCTGCGGTCAGGTGCTCTACAAGGGCAAACCCCTGGCCGGGGCCGAGGTCGAGGTGGAGTATTACAACCAGGACGGCAAGCGCAAGGCCCCGGCCGACGCCTACGTGACCCAACTGGTCAAGGCCGACCAGAACGGCGTGTTCAACTTCACCATGCCCTGGTCGGGCTGGTGGGGCTTCGCCGCCCTGCACACCGACGACGATCGCAAGATCGCCCACGACGGCCAGGACAAGGACGTGGAAGTCGGCGGCGTGATCTGGGTCTTTGCCCACGAGTAAACCAATCTGGCCCGGGCGGGGGCGTCCCCGTCCGGGCGAGGAAGCATCGATGCATATTTCAGAAGGAGTTCTTTCCGCGCCGGTTTTGGCCAGCGGGGCCGTGCTGGCCGCCACCGGCGTGGCCATGGGCCTGGCCAGGCTCGATTATCAGAAATTGCCGCGGGTGGCGGTGTTGTCGGCGGCGTTTTTCGTGGCCAGCCTGATCCACGTGCCGGTGGGCCCGGTGAGCGTGCATCTGGTCTTGAACGGCGTGGTGGGCCTGTTGCTGGGTTGGGCGGCGTTTCCGTCGATATTGGTGGCGCTGGCGTTGCAGGCCATCCTGATGCAGTTTGGCGGGCTGATCGTTTTGGGGGTCAACACCTTTTCCATGGCCATGCCGGCGGTGATCTGCCACTATCTTTTTCGGTCGATGGTCGCCAGCCAAAACCGCGTCGTGGCCTTTGCCGGCGGGGCCTTGGCCGGGGCGCTGGCCGTGGCCCTGGCTGGCCTTTTCGTGGCGTTGGCCCTGTTTGGCGGTGGCGAGGATTTCGCCACGGTGGCGGCGGCGGTGGGCCTGGCCCACGTGCCGATCTTCATCGCCGAGGGCGTGTTGACCGGGCTTGCGGTATTGTTTATCAAAAGGGTGCGGCCGGCCATGCTGGACCGCGACCAGGCTTGAGGGGGTTTGGCATGCAAAATAAATTCGCAATCGGTTTCATTTTCGCGCTGGCCGTGTCAATCTTGTGCTGCGCGCCGGCCTGGGCCCACAAGGTGGGCGTCTACGCCTACGCCGAGGGCGACAAACTCATGGGCGAGGGCTATTTCTCGGGCGGCGACAAGGCCATGCACTGCCCGGTGAAGCTCTACGACAACCAGGGCAAGCTCATCGCCGAGGGCCAGACCGACGCGAACGGCGCTTTCGCCCTGCCCCTGCCCCAGGCCGCCCCGCCGCTGAAACTCCTGCTCGACGCCGGCGAGGGCCACCGGGCCGAATACGAAGTGACCGCCGAGGATCTGGGCCAGAGCGCCGAGCAGGCCGCCACCCCGGCCGCGCAGCAAGCGTCGCCGGCCCCGGCCACGGAGCAAAACGCCTCGACGCCGGCCGCCGGAGCCATGGCCATCGACGCGGCCCAGTTGGAGCGGATCGTCAGCCAGGCGGTCGAACAAAAAGTCGGGCCGCTTCGCGCCCAGTTGACCAAGTTGGCCGCCAACCAGCCGTCGCTGCTCAACCAGATCATCGGCGGGCTGGGCTGGATTCTGGGCCTGGTGGGCATCGCCGCCTTTTTCCTGGGCCGTCGGCAAAAATAGGAGCACGCGCATGATCATCGGCCTGGGCCATGTCGGCTGAGCGGCATTCGCCACGCGCCAAGCCCGAGGCGTCGATCCTCGACGGGGCCAATGGCCAGGGCCGGGGGCCCCTCACCAGGCTGGACCCCAGGGCCAAGCTGCTGGCGGCCTTGGGCTTCAGCCTGGTGACGTCGTTGTGCGCCAGCCCCTGGGCGGCGACGGCGGCGCTGAGCCTGGGCCTGGGCCTGACGCTGGCGGCGCGGCTGGGCCTGGGGCCGGTGCTGCGGCGCACGGCCACGGTCAATGTGTTCGTGCTGTTTTTGTGGGCCTTTTTGCCCTGGCGGCTGGAGATCGCCCCCGACGTGCTGGAGGCCTCGCTCGTCTTCAACCCGCCGGGGCTGTCGCTGGCCTGGCTGATCACGCTCAAGGTCAACGCCATCTTTTTCGCGCTGACCGGGCTATTGGCCACCAGCCGGGTCAACGACCTGTTGCACGCCATGGCTCACCTGCGGCTGCCGGGCAAGCTGGTCACGCTTTTTCTTTTGTTTTTTCGCTATCTTTTCGTGTTGCACCGCGAATATCAGCGCCTGACGCTGGCCATGCGCGTACGCTGCTTCACGCCGGGCAACAATCTGCACACCTACCGATCCTACGCCAACGTGGTGGGCATGCTCCTGGTGCGCAGCTTCGACCGGGCCGAGCGAGTCTTTCAGGCCATGCTCTGCCGGGGCTTCAACGGCACCTTCTGGGTGTTGGACCATTTTGCCTGGCGTCGCCAGGACACCATCTTCTGCGCCGGCGCGGCCATGGCCCTGGCCGGCCTGATCGTGCTTCAGTGGGGAATCTGATCTTGGAATTGCTGCGCCTGGAAGACGTCACCTTCGCCTACCCCGGCCGCCCGCCGGTGCACCAGGGCCTCAACTTCACCCTCAACAAAGGCGACCGCCTGGGCATTTGGGGACCAAACGGCGCGGGCAAATCGACCATGTTCCTGCTGGCCATGGGCCTGGTCGCGCCCAGCCAGGGCCGGATCCACGGCCTGGGCCAACTCTGCCAAAGCGAAAATGATTTCCGCCGTCTGCGCCGCCAGGTGGGCCTGCTGTTCCAAGACCCCGACGACCAGCTCTTTTGCCCCACCGTGGCCGAGGACGTGGCCTTTGGCCCGCGCAACCTGGGCCTGGGCAAGGACGAGGCCCTGCGCGTGGTCGATCGCACGCTGGCCGATCTGGGCCTGGAAGGCTATCAAAAGCGCGTGACCTATCAGCTTTCGGGCGGCGAAAAACGCCTGGTCTCGCTGGCGGCGGTGCTGGCCATGGAGCCCCAGGCCATCCTGCTCGACGAGCCCAGCAACGGCCTGGACGAGGAACACTCCGTGCGCCTGGAGCGCCGCTTGCTGGATAGTCCGCTCTCGTGGGCCATCGTCTCCCACGACCGCGGCTTTCTCCAGCGGCTGTGCCAGCGCATTCTGGTGATGCAAGATGGCGCGTTGGTGGAACAATAACGCCCGCCGCCCTCAAGAAACCCGCTCCCACCGCCGATAAGACAATCAGAATCATTGAACGAGGAGCCGCGCCATGACGACTCTCGCCCCCCTCGGCGGCCCAGGCTGGAGCGCCGGGCCGCTGGAGCAACCGCGCCAGGATCCGCCCAAGGCCGTGCCCGCCCAGGCCGAACAATCCCCGGCCGCCAGCGGCCAGGGCCAGGCCGAGCTGGTGCCCGGGCCGGGCTGCCTGGAGGAAAATCCCCAACAGCCCGGATCGGGCAACGAGGACCAAAGCGACCGGAGCGACCAGCGCGGCGGCTGTTCCTGCGGCCAATGCCCCTCGTGCCTGGCCGGCGCGGCCCAAAACCTCGACCAGCAAGAGCAGCAGGCGCTGAGCAAGCTCCAGGCCCGCGACCGCGAAGTGCGCGCCCACGAGCAGGCCCACAAGGCCGCCGGCGGCCGCCACGCCGGCAGCCCCAGCTATCAATACGAAACCGGCCCCGACGGCCGGCAATACGCCGTGGGCGGCGAGGTGCCCATCGACGTCTCCAAGGTGCCCGGCGACCCCCAGGCCACCATGCAAAAGGCCGCCCAGATCCGCCGCGCCGCCCTGGCCCCGGCCAAACCATCGACCCAAGACCACCAGGTGGCGGCCAAGGCCTCGCAGATGGCCGCCGAGGCGCGCCGCGAACTGGCCCAAGAGCAAAGCCAGGCCGTGCAGCACGCCGGCCAGGGCCTGATGCGGGCCGGTCAGGTGGCCGACGCCTCGGGCCTGCTGCCCGATCCCCGCGCGGCCAGCGCCCCGCCGCCCATCGAAGCGCGCCTGAAAAGCACCCACGTGGTGGCCTGAGGCGGCCGGATGAAATTTGTCGCCACCCGTTGCCGGCCAGGGGGGATGGCGTTATAATCTCTAGCAAGAGCTAGGATTATAACGCCGGGCGTAGGACAAGCCTACCCCCCGGGCTCAGGTAAAGCGCTTGGGCCCGGCCGCCAGCCCCCAAGAGCGCCAGGCAACAAAACGCCGCCACAGTCGCTGGGCGGCGCAAACGCAGCATCCGGGGCTCGAAAAAGCAGATCGCCCGCTTCCGCCTTATCGGGGGAGACGGGCGATTTGTTTTGCGGCGGGCGGCCGGCGCTCAGATCGCCAAGCGGCAAGCCTCGGGGTCAAGGGACTCCAACGCTCCCGAACGGAGGAATTCGCCCAGCAGCTCGATTTTGGCTTGCTGGCCGGGCGCGTCGAGGAAGCGCACGCCGCACGTCTGCCGCTCGCCGCGAAGTGGGGCCTTGGAGCCTGACGCGGACCCCTGCCGCCAGACCATCTCGCAGCGCATCTCGGCCAGAAAAAAGCCGACCGGCTTGACCATGATGTCCACGGACAGCTCGCCCGACGCCTCTTCCCAGCGGCCAAAGCGCTCCAAGCGCAGGCCGCCCAGACTGATGTCTTTGATGCGCGCCACGGCCGAAAGGCCAGATTGAACTATGGCCACGGCCTCGGCCGGCGCCTGGTGGCGCGGCAGCCCCCGGCGCTCGGTTGGCGATGTGCGAGCCGAAAACATCATCCCCCCATTATTGAAGCCGTGGGGATGATATACGTTTTCGCGGCGGCGGTCAACCGTCGGCGCGGGCCGCGGCCGGCTTCAGCCCTCGTCCAGCACCTGGCGCACCAGGGTCAGCAGGTCGTAGGCCCGGAAGGGCTTGGCCACGTAGCCCGAGGCGCCCACGGCGGCGATCTCCTTTAGCTGCGTCTCGCGGGAATAGCCGCTGGCGATGATCACCTTGACCTGGGGATCGGCTTCGCGCAGCTTGCGCAGGCAGGCGTGGCCGCCCATGCCGGGCATGCTCACATCGAGGATGACCAGATCGATGGCCGAGGGATCGGCGTCGAAAATCTCCAGGGCCTCCTCGCCGCTGGCGGCCCTGGTCACGTGATAACCTCGGCGCGCCAGCATCTTGGCGCCGATCTCGCGCAGGGCCGGTTCGTCGTCGACCAGCAGGATCGTCTCCGTGCCGCCGGGGCCGTTGATTTGGGTTGGCAGCTCGCCGGACGCGCCCTCCTGGCCGGCCGGGCTGACCGGCAGGTAGACACGGAAGATCGTGCCCCGTCCCGGTTCGCTGTAGCAACTGATGTGGCCACGGTGGCCCTTGACGATGCCGTAGACCGTGGACATGCCCAGGCCCGTGCCCCTGCCGACTTCCTTGGTCGAAAAAAACGGGTCGTACATGCGCGAAAGCGTCTTGGCGTCCATGCCGTGGCCAGTGTCCGAGACCTTCAACAGCACGTAGGCCCCAGGCTCCAGCCCAACGTGATGCTGGCAGAATTCGTCGTCGAGCATGGCGCTTTCGGTCTCGAAGATCAGGCGGCCGCCCTCGGGCATGGCGTCGCGGGCGTTGTTGGCCAGGTTCAAAAGCAGTTGCTCGATCTGGTTGTTGTTGGCCAGCACCAGGGGCGCATCGCCGGACAGGATCGTCTCGACGCTGATCATCTTGGGCAGGGTGCACTTGAGCAGCTCAACGGTCTGGCCCAGTTGCTTGTTCAGGTCCATGGGGCGCAGTTCGGCCTCGGTCTGGCGACTGAAGGCCAGGATCTGACGCACCAGTTCACGGGCTCGCTCGGCCGAGCGCAGCACCTGCTTCAGGTCGGCCGGATTGACCTGGCCCTCTTGATGGCCCTCCACGGCCAGTTCGGTAAAGCCGATGATCGCGGCCAAAATATTGTTGAAATCGTGGGCGATGCCGCCGGCCAGGGTGCCCAGGGCCTCCATTTTCTGGGCGTGGCGGAGTTGGCTTTCCAGACGGGCCTTCTCCTCGGCGGCCTTTGTTTCCTCGGTCACGTCGCGCAGCAGCCACAGCTCGTTTTCGCCCTCCTTGCTGGAGGAGAACTCCACCGCGCGGCGCTGGCCATCCCGGCGCGTGATGTTGACGACCATCTTGGACGGCCCGTCGCTGCTCCTGAATTTGTCATAGAGCGCGGCAAAGCGTTCGGGCTCCTCGACAAAGATCCGGGCGAAGCAATCCGCGACCGTGGCCAGATCAGCCCTGGCCCAGCCGGTGATGTCCTCGACGGCCTTGTTGGCGTAGAGCCGATCGCCATCGCGCAGCACCGCGCCCAGGGGCAGGCCCTCGACGATCTTGCGCAGGCGCTCTTCGTTGTCCTTGAGGGCCTGCTCGGTCTTTTTGCGCTGGGTGATGTCCAGGGCGGTGTAGACCAGGCCGTCGGCCATGTCGTCGGGGTTCAAAAGGGCGCCGCTTAAAAGCACGTCGATCAGCGCGCCGTCCTTGCGCCGCCAGACCGTCTCGCCCGAACCCAGGCCGGTGGCGGGCAGCAGTTCCCGGCGCAGGCGGCCGACGCGCTCGTATTCCTGGCTGTCGGGGTAGAGCCCGCTGGCGGGCATGCCTTCCAACTCCTCGACGGAAAAGCCGGTCATCTCCGACATCATCTTGTTGGACCAGCCCAAGACCCGTTCGGCGCCGACCATGATGCCGATGGCGATGGGCGCGGCGTTGAGGATGCCGCGGATGGTGGCCTCGCTGCGGCGCAACTCGATCTGGGCCGTCTTGTTGGCGGTGACGTCGCGCACGGCGCAGACAGTCACCGCCTGGCCCTGATAACTGGCCTGGCGGCAGCAGACCTCGGCCCAGAAAAAACCGCCGTCGCCACGCCTGGCCTCGGCCTCCATGGGCTCGGCCGAGCCGCTTTGCATGAAGCGGCGGATTTCCTGGCAGGCGGTGTCGGCGAACAGATCGCAGAAATCACGCTCGAGCAGTTGATCGTGGTCGTAGCCAAACATGGCCAGGGCCGTCTTGTTGGCCTCGACGCAGCGGCCGCGCTCGACAATCAAAACCGACTCGAAGGTGGCGTCGGCCAGGGCCTGATAGCGCCGCTCGCCGTCGCGCAGGGCCTGTTCGATGTTGCGCCGGTCGGTGATGTCGCGCATCAGGTTGAGGGTGGCCGGACGGCCTTCCCAGTCGATGATGACGGTTTTCAACTCGGCCCAGCGCACCCGGTTGTCCTTGGCCACCAGCCGGAAGGGATAGACGTTGGGCGGCGAACCGCCGCGCAGACGCGAATAGTGGCGCTCCAGGACAATGGGCAGGTCGGCCGGGTGGATCAGTTCGTGAAAGCCGTGGCCCAGAAGCTCCTCGGGCTCGTAGCCAAGCATGGCGGCCATGGATTTGTTCAGATAGCACAGGCGGCCCTCCTGGGCCACGTTGATGCCTTCCACCGCGCTGTCGACCAGGGTGTGAAACTTCTCCTCGGAGATCCTCAGGGCCGTCTCGGCCGCCCGCCGCCCGCTGACGTCGACGCCGACCACCCACGAGGCCCAGCCTTCCACCGGAAAGCTCCGCGAGATGTTGGACCAGGCGATGGTCTTCAACGCGCCGTCTTTGGTTTTCAGCGAAAACTCGCGCTCGTGAAAATCGTCCTCGGGAGTGACGAGGATCTCGCGCAGACGCTGGCGGTCGTGACCTTCCGGGCAGAGCCGGGCCGCCATGTCGCGGTTGGCCATGGCTTCGACGGCGTCGTAGCCGGTGACGCGCGCGCATTCGTCGTTCCAGAAAGTCACCAGGCCGTCCAGCCCGAAGCCCAACAGCAGGATGGGCATCTGCCGGGCCATGCGCAAGATCCCGCCCGTGAGGCGCTCGGCCCCGTTGCCTTGGCGCGGCTCACCAGACGCGCCCCCCACCATCCGCTCGATTTTCTCGTCAACCACTTCGGCCATGGCCAGGCTCCGTATGGTGGGCGATTTTCATATCATCAGCTTAAACTTGTCGCCAGGCGCTTGGCAACAACTCCCGATAAACACCTGTGACTTGCCGTTGTTTTATGGCGAAGCGGCGGCGGTTTTTACGCGCCGGCCCGCCAAAGTCGGCCGATATCGTGTAAGATGCCCCTGAGTACCGCGGAGTGTGTTGGTTCATGGGCATGATCTTCTCGATGGCTCCCCGCCGCTTGATCTTGCTGGCCCTTTTCGTGCTGGGGCTGTGCCTGCGCCTGTGGGGCCTGGCCTGGGGCCGGGGCGAGGCCGCCAGCCCGCACCCCGACGAATGGGCTTGGCGCATCCTTGAGAGCCTCTCGCCGAGCCAACCCGCCTACGCCGGCCTGTTCAACCAATTTTTCTATTCGCTGGCCGCCCTGGGCAAGGGCCTGGCGGAGATCGTGGCCGGATCGGCCAAGCTTCTGCTGGGCGAGGCGCGTTTCGTGGCCGAAGGCGTGGTTCCCTCGCTGATGGCCGGCCGCTTTTTGGTGGCCCTTTTCGGCGCGGCTCAAGCGCCGCTGGCCTATTCGCTGGCCCGTGGGGCCTTTGGCAGCGTGGGCGCCGGCCTCCTGGCGGCGGCCATGATCGCCGTCAGCCCCTTGCTGGTGACCCAGAGCCATTTCTTCTCCCTGGCCACGCCGCTGGCCACGATGATCATGCTCTGCCTTCTGGCCGCCCACGACTTGGCCAAGCGGCCGGGGGCGCGTTCCTGCGCCGTGGCCGGCCTGGCCTGCGGCCTGACCGTCACCACCGAGCCCATGGGCGTCTGGGCCTTGGCCTATCCGGCCCTGGCCCTGGCCTTGGGCTTATGGCGACGCGTGGCCGCGCCCAGACGGCTGCTGGCCTATTGGCCGGCGGTGTTCGCCCTGGGCCTGGCGGCCGGGGTGATCGTCGGCAGCCCATGGTTGGTCTGGCCCGACGACGCCCAGGGCCGGGGTCCGTGGGCGCTTTGGGCCATCAGCCAGCCGCCCGAAGGCTGGTGGGCCCACCTTGCCCGGCGCGGCGGCCAGCTGTGGGAGCTTCTCGCGGAGATGGGCGGGCTGGAGATCACCGGGCTCTGGTTGGCGGCGGCCGCGCTGAGCCTGGGCCGCGACAGGCCCCTGGCCCTGCTGATCGTGACGGCCCCCTTGCCTTTTCTGGCCGCCGGCCTGGCCGCTCAAAACATGTCCATCGAAAGCGTGGCCGTTTGCTGGACGCCGTTGGCGACGGCCAGCGCCGGCTGGCCGCTGGCGCTGATCTGCCGGCGGTTGCCTCGCTACAACCTGCAAGTGGCCGCGGCGCTGGCCCTGGGGCTGTTGCTGTGCCTGACGCCCCTGTGGCGCTCGCTGGGCTTGGCCTATATCTTCTGGCAGACCGACACCGTGGCCGCCGCCAAGACGTGGCTGGCCGACAATCTGCCCGCCGACGCCCCTCTGTTGGCCGGGCCGGGTTGCCCGCCGACGATTTTTCAACAGGCCGAGCCGGCGGCCAAGGGCCTGGCCGCCGAGCGCCTGATCGAAAACGGGGCCTATCTGCTCTGGAACCGACAGGCGGCCGACGCCCAAGCTCCGCCGCCCGGCTTGCAGCGGGTGGCCTCCTTCGCGCTCAGCGACCGCTGGTCGCCCATGGCGGCCGCGCCCGGCGCGGCCAATCCGCGCTGGATCAACCCCGTGATGGAGATCTACGGCCCGGCCCGCGCCGCCGCCGTGACCAGACCGTTGGCCCTGTTCCGCCCCTCGGCCGACGTCCAGCGCGACTACGACATGATCTACGTCGGCAACGCCACCTACGGCCAGAACTCGCAGACCATGCTGCTGCGTGGCCACACCTGGCGCGAGCGGGTCTTGCGCGGGCCGGGGCCGCTGGACAGCATCGCCGTGCACCTGCGCAACATGGGCGCCGATCTGGCCCTTGTCGAGGTGCGCCAGGGCCCCGGCCTGGGCCGGGTGTTTGGCGTCTTCCCCGGCCAGGACGAAGAATTGATCGTGGAGGCCAAGGCGTGGCCGCCCATGTCCGGCGGCGTCTATCCGGTCAAGGCGCGGCTGCTGCGCGGCGACGCGGTGCTGGCCCGCATCGACTGGGATCCGTTGATCATCGGCCGCCGCGCCCTGGAGCGCGAAGACCTCGACGACGCCCGGCGTTTTCTGGCCAAGGCCCTGGCCCAGCAGCCGGGCAGCTTCGACGCCGGCGCGCTGTTGGCCGGCGCGCTGACGGAGTTGGGCCTGTTGGACCAGGCCCGCAAGGTCATGGACGCCCTCGACGGCGAAGACGGCGGGCCGGCCAAGGACTTCATCGAGTTGGCCAGCCGAAAGCCCGACGCGGCCTGGCTGGAAAAATTGCGCCGTCTGACCGGCTACGACCCCGCCCTGCTGCTGGAGTCACTGGGCCACGCCTACCAGATCGACGGGCCGCCCTGCCTGCCCAAGGAGCGTGAAGCGCCCTTCAGCGGCCCCGGCTTCAGCGGCGTGTTGCGTCGCACGCCCGGCGGCGGCGAGCTGAAGATCTGGCTGGACCAACCCATGCCCGCCGGCCACGGCGAGGTGTGGCTGGACTTCGCCGAGGATCGCTCCGCGCCCGAGGGTTGGGCGGGCCGGGCCCAGGTCTGGGGCCACGGGCCCGAGGGCTCGCGGTTGCTGGCCCAACATGGCGTCGACGCCCGGACCGTGGCCCGGGGCAAATCCATGCGCCTGAGTTTTGTCTGCCCCAAGATCGGCCAATCGCTGGAAATCAGGCTGGAGGGCCACGGCGGCGAGCCGACCCTGCAACGCCTGCGCGTGGGCGTGGACCTGGCCGGCCATATCGCCGGCGTCTTGCGCTGGTATCACGACGCCAAGGGCCGCCTGGCCCTGGGCGAGGGCCGCTACGCCCAGGCCGTGGAGGCCTTCGAGGCCGCCTTGGCCAGCGACCCCGGCTTCGACCGCGTCCAACTGCCCCTGGCCAGGGCCCTGAGCGACGCCGGCCAGGCCGAACGCGCCGCCCATATCGCCCGCCTGGCCGAAAAAACCTTCACCGCCCAGCCCGACATTCTGGCCCAACTGCGTGAGCTTTACCTGGCGCTGCGCCTGGCCGACGACGCGGCCAGAGTCGAAAAGAGCCTGGCCTATCTGCGGCCATCGCTAAAGTTCGAAAGCCGTTTCGAGGGCGGCCTGACCCTGCTGGGCTACGACCTGCCCAAGGCCGAGGTTAGCCCGGGTGGCCAGCTCGACGTCAATTATTATTGGCGGGCGTGGAGCAGGCCGCCGACCAACTTTTTCATCTTCGTCCACCTGGAGGGCGAAGGCCGCATCATCAACTTCGACCACCTGCTCGACCACGGCCGGGTGGACATGACCAGCCTGACCCCCGGCCAGGTCGTGCGCGAGGACTATCAACTCAGCATCCCCACCGACGCCAAGCCCGGCCAATACAGGCTGGTGGTGGGCCTGTGGGATCCGCGCTTCACCGGCAAGGGCGCCCGCGTCATCGAAGGTCAGGGCAATGGGGCCAAGGAAGTCGTTTTGGCCACGATCACGATCAAATAAGTCACGCTCCGCCCACCGGCCGCCGGGCGATATTGCTTGCATCCGGGGCCTGGCCGGTTCAAACTTTGATCATGTCAAGCCAACCTCTAGACGAGAGAATTCAAGTGCGACCCACCATTAGCTTTGAAGTGCGACCCAAGCTGCCGCCGGCCCTGGAGCCGCTGAAGAAATTGGCCTCCAACCTGTGGTTTGTTTGGAACCCCGAAGCCCAAGAGCTGTGGCAACGCATCGATGTCGACCTGTGGCGCAAATCGCGCTACAACCCGGTGGCCCTGCTCAACCAGGTGCACCAGGAGCGCTTGGCCAGCCTGGCCGAGGACGGCGGCTTCATCGCCCAGATGGAGCGGGCGGCCTCGCAGCTTTCACAATACATGTCCACCGACTACTGCCCCTTCCTGGGCGGCCGCGCGCCGGAAAACTTCACGGTGGCCTATTTTTCGGCCGAATACGGCATGGCCAACTGCCTGCCCATCTATTCCGGCGGCCTGGGCATGCTCAGCGGCGATCACCTCAAAAGCGCCAGCGACCTCAACATCCCCCTGGTCGGCGTGGGCCTGGCTTATCGCCAGGGCTATTTCACCCAATACCTCGACCACGACGGCTGGCAGCAGGAAGAATACGCGGCCAACGACTTCTGGAACATGCCCATGAAGTTGCTGCACGACGACCAGGGCCAGGAGATCCGCATCAGCGTCGACATCGAGGGCCGGCCGCTGATCGCCCGGGCCTGGCGCATCGACGTGGGCCGCGTGCCGCTGTATCTGCTCGATTCGGGCATCGAGGAAAACCCGCCGGATCTGCGCGACATCACCTTCCAGCTCTACGGCGGCGACACCCAGATGCGCATCCGCCAGGAGATCCTGCTGGGCATCGGCGGCGTGCGGCTTTTGGACAAGCTGGGCATAACCTACAGCGTCATCCACATGAACGAGGGCCACAGCGCCTTCGCCGCCCTGGAGCGCATCCGTCTGCTGCGCCAAAAGCACGGCCTCAACTTCGACCAGGCCCGCGAGATCGTCCGGGCCACCGGCTGCTTCACCACCCACACCCCGGTGCCCGCCGGCAACGACTACTTCGACACCGACTTGGTGCGCCGTCATTTCCAGGGCTACGTGGGCGAGTTGGGCATCTCGATGCCGGTGCTTCTGGGCTATGGCCGGGTGCACCCCACCGATCAGAACGAACCCCTGTGCATGACCGTGCTGGCCCTGCGCCTGAGCGCCTTCAACAACGGCGTCAGCGAGTTGCATGGCCAGGTCAGCCGCCAGATGTGGAAAGACGTCTGGCCCCACTTCCCCGAGGAGGACGTGCCCATCGGCCACATCACCAACGGCGTGCACACCTCCACCTGGATCAACCCCGACATCGCCTACCTCTACAACCGCTATCTGGGCCCCGGCTGGATGGAAGACCCCGACTCCGACGCCGTCTGGCAGGGCGTGGACCAGATCCCCGACAGCGAGCTGTGGCAGATGCACGAACGCCGCCGGGCCCAGATGGTCTCGGAAGTGCGCCAGCGCCTGGTCCGGCAGTTCAAACGCCGTGGCGGCTCGGCCCGCGAACTGGCCGTCTGCGCCGAATCTTTGCGCCCCGACCGGCTGACCATCGTCTTTGCCCGGCGTTTCGCCACCTACAAGCGCGCCGTGCTCTTGCTCTACGACATCGACCGCCTGGCCGCCATCGTCAACCACCCCGAGCGGCCCGTGCAGTTCATCTTCGCCGGCAAGGCCCACCCCAAGGACAACGAGGGCAAGGAGTTCATTCGCCGCATCGTCAACCTGACCCACGACGAGCGTTTCCGCGGCAAGATCGTCTTTGTCGAGGACTACGACATGGGCCTGGCCCGCTATCTGGTCCAGGGGGCCGACGTCTGGCTCAACAACCCCCGCCGGCCCTTGGAGGCCTGCGGCACCAGCGGCATGAAGGCCGCCGCCAACGGCGCGCTCAACCTCAGCGTGCTCGACGGCTGGTGGGCCGAGGCCTTCCAGCCTGGCATCGGCTGGCAGATCGGCCAGGGCGAGGAGTACGAAGACGAAGGCGTGCAGAACATGCTCGAGGCCGGGGCGCTCTATCGTCTGCTCGAAAACGACGTGCCCTCGATGTTCTACTATCGCGACGACCAGGGCCTGCCCCGCGAGTGGATCAAGCACATGAAAAACTGCCTGCGCGTGGTCTGCCCGGCCTTCAACAGCCACCGCATGGTCGAGGATTACGTCGAAATGGCCTACCTGCCCGGCGGCCTGCGCTACGCCCAGTTGTCGCGCGATGATTTCGCCGGGGCCAGGGAGTTGGGCGGTTGGGTCTCGATGGTCATGGAAAACTGGAGCCAGGTGCAGGTGCAAGATGTGACCAGCCCCATCCAGGGCCCGTTGACCTGGGGCCAGGAGGTGGAGGTGCGGGCCAAGGTGCGCCTGGGCCAACTCACGCCAAGCGACGTGGTCTGCGACATCTACACCGGCCAGTTGGGGCCTTTCGGCCTGTTCACCGACCGCCGCACCTTCGGCATGCAACCCGAGAGCGAAATCGAACCCGGACTGTGGCTGTTCAAAGGCTCCTTTGCCTGCGACGCCACCGGCCGCATGGGCCTGCGCGTGCGCCTGGCGCCTTATCACGCCGGCCTGGGCTCGAAGTATTCGCTGGGCCTGGCCGCCTGGGGCTAGGCCCTAAACGCCCCGTCCCCCTCTTGGCGCGGGGGGCGGGGCGTCGCGGTTTATTCGGTCAACACCACCTGGCCCGGCTCGAAGGGGCCGGGCGCTTGTTCACCCTCCTCGGGCTGCATCGGCGTGGCCCAGGAAGTGCGCGGACCAAGCTCCACCAGCCGCACCACGCCGGCCGGCCGGCCCAGCAGATAGACCACGTTGCCCGAACCGGTGACGATCTTTTCGCCCTTGGTGTAGACGACGACCTCGTCGCCGACGGTCATGCCGGTGTCGCGGCCGATGGTGACCTCCAGGCGCGGGCCGTCCACCGACAGCACGAAGCCGCTCCAGCGCATGGCCGAGATGTTGGACCATGTCCATTTCATGGCCGGCGCGACAAGGTCGGCCTCGAGTTGGGCCTCCAGGGCCTTGGACGGCGCCTGGCCCATGCGCAGATTGGTGGCGTCGATATCGCTGAGTTCCTGGCTCGATTGCAAGGCCTTGTCGGCCATGACCGAGCCGGTGGAAACGTCGATCAACTGCAGGTCGAGCTCCATGGCCAAAAACGGCGTATTCTCGCGGAAACCATAGATGCCGGTTTTTTGGCTCTGCACGCTCAGGTCGGTCAGCGTGCCGATGACCATGCACGAAACGCCCAACTGGCGGCAAGCCAGGACCACCCGCTCGCGCTGATCGCGCACCGCCGGGTCCACCGCCGCCATGGCCTCCTCGACCTTGGCGAACTCCACCACCACGATGCCGCCGTGGGTCTTCAGATCGGCCTCCACGGCCGCGCCGATCTTGGCGGACGATTTGTCCAGGCTGGCCAAGCCGCTGGTGAAGGGCGCGACAGCCACCCGCTTGCGCAGATTGCCGTCCTTGGCGTCCATGAACTCGTCGACCTTTTCCTTGACCACGCAGCCCGAGGCCATCAGCATGACCACGACCAACAACAGAATCGGCCGCATCAGCGCGCTTTTCATCAGAACAAACTCCATGAAACGTTTTTACGTTTTTCAGCCGTCAATGGCCAGATTATGGCCTCTGCGCCGACAAAAGTAAACAAATCGCGAGTTGGACGGCCTATTGGCGTATCTCAAAGCCCTCCAGATCGTCGGCCGGATCTTGCCAACGCAGATCCAGGTCGTCGACCCTGGCCAGGGCCGGACCCTGGCGGCACCAGCCAATGGCTTGCTCGACCAACGGCCGCGGCCCCTGAAACAAGGCCTCCACCCGGCGCAAAGGCAGATTGCGCACGTAGCCCTTCAGGCCAAGGCCGTCGGCCATGCGCTTGGTATAGTGCCGAAACGCCACGCCCTGCACCCGGCCGCGGATCAACACCAGCGCCCTGACTTCCTCCATGGCTCATCCTCCCGCGTCAAACAGCGGCAGGCCGGTCGGCGGCCAAGGTCAGAAACTCGGCCAGCGTCATGGTCGGCACGCCCAGTTTGCGCGCCTCGCCCAGCTTGCCGCCAGGGTTTTCGCCCAGCACCAGCCAGTCGGTGGAGCGGCTGACCTGGCCGGCCACCTTGGCCCCGGCGGCCTCGGCCAGGGCCTTGGCTTGCGGCCGGCTGAGGCCCTCCAGGCGGCCGGTGAAGACGATGGTCTTGCCGGCCAGCGGCGCCCCAGCCCGCGGGGTCGGCGACTCGGCCCAGGTCGGCCCGACCAGTTCGGCCAGCTTGAGGGCCGTCTGGCGGGTCTGGGGCGTTTGAAAAAATCGCTGGATATCCTCGGCGGTCTTGGGCCCCACGCCGGCGATATCGTCGAGGTAAAGCCCCGCGGGCCGATCCTTGGCCGGCTTGCGCCAGCCGTCGGCGGCGGCGACCAGGGCCTCCAGCGAGCCCAGGCGCTGGGCCAGCAGCTTGGCGGTCTCTTGGCCCACGCCGGGGATGCCCAGGGCGAAGATGAAGCGGTCCAGGGCCGCGCCCTTGGTGGCCGCGATGGCCCGCAAGAGATTGTCCGCCGACAGCTCGCCCCAGCCGCGCAGGCCCGCCAGTTCGTCGCGGCGCGCGGCCAGGGCGTAGAGCGAGGGCAGATCGCTCAGGAAGCCCCGCTCCCACAAGGCCTCGACGTTCTTGCCGCCCAGGCCCTCCACGTCCATGGCCGCCCGCGAGGCAAAGTGACGTAGCGCCGCCTTCTGCTGGGCCGGACAGCCCAGGCTGTTTGGGCAGCGGTGGTTGACCCCGCCTTCGTCGCGGACTATGGTCGCGCCGCAGACCGGGCAATGGGTCGGCGCCACGATGGCCGGCCCGCGCCGCTCGGGCGGGGCCTGACGCGCCACGCCGGCCACCCGGGGGATCACGTCGCCGGCCCGCTCCATACGCGCCAAATCGCCCACCCGCAGGTCCAGGCGGGCCACTTCCTCGAAATTGTGCAGCGTGGCCCGGGCCACGGTCACCCCGCCGATGTCCACCGGCTCCAGCAGGGCCACGGGCGTGAGCTTACCCGTGCGGCCCACCTGCACCACCACGTCCAGCACCGGCGTCACCTCTTGGCGCGGCGGAAACTTCCAGGCCACGGCCCAGCGCGGCGTGCGGCTGCGCTGGCCCAGAACGCCGCGCAAGGCCAGGTCGTCGACCTTGAGCGCCACGCCATCGATGTCAAAGGGCAGCTCCGCGCGGCGAGCCAGATAGTCGGCGTGGGCCTGGCGGACGAACTCGGCCCCTCGGCCCAGGCGCAGATGATCGTCGGTCAGCGGAAAACCCCATTGGCCTAGCAGGCGCAGGGCGTCGCTGTCGCTGGCCAGGCCCAGATCGTCGGCGTTGACCAGCTCGAAGACGAAAAAGCGCAAAGGCCGACCGGCGGTGACGAAAGGGTCTTGCTGGCGCAGACTGCCGGCGGCGGCGTTGCGCGGGTTGGCGAAGCCGTCCTGGCCCTGGGCCACCAGTTGGCGGTTGAGGTCCAAAAATCCGGCGCGGTCCATGTAGACCTCGCCGCGCACGACCACCAGGGCCGGCGCCAGGCCTTCCAGGGCGTGGGGTATGCCGCCCACGACCCTGGCGTTGGTCGTGACGTCATCGCCGACCACGCCGTCGCCACGGGTGCTGGCGGTGCGCAACAGGTTGTTTTCGTAGACTAACTCGATGGATAGCCCGTCGATCTTGGGCTGGGCCAAGATCGCGGCCTCGGGTTGGCCGGCATCGGCCAGGCGGCGCAGCAGATCGCCCACCAGGCCGAAATCGCCCCGCGACTCCAGCGAGAGCATGGGCCGGAAATGGCTGACCGCCGCGAAGCTGGACTGGGGCGGCGCGCCGACGCGCCTGGTGGGCGAATCGGCCAGGCGCAGCATGGGAAACAGCCGCTCCAGCTCCTCCAACTCGGCGAAACGTTGGTCGTAGAGCGCGTCGGCCACCTCTTGCCGGCCCTCGTTATAATATACGCGCGACCACCGCCGCAGTTCCTCGCTGAGTTGGGCCACGCGCCGGGCCGCCGCTGACAGGCTCGGTTTTTCCATGTTCACCTAAAATATAAACAGGCCCACGGCCCGATGGGATATATTTGATGGCCGCGACGCTGGCCGTCACCCGGCCGGCGGGGCTACAATTATTTTATGCGCCCAAGCCGGAGAACGGCCATGATAATCGAGATCGACCCCCAGCGCATCCAGCCGCGCAAGATAGCCCAAGTCACGGCCGCCCTGCGCGAAGGCGGCGTGGTGGCCTACCCCACCGACACGTCATACGGCCTGGGTTGCGACATCTTCAGCCAAAAGGCCCTGCGCCGCCTGCATCAGATCAAGGCCCAGCCCGAGAGCAAGCCCTTTTCGTTCATCTGCCCGGACCTGAAAGACCTTTCGACCTACGCCAACGTGACCAATTACGCCTACAAGACCCTGCGCCGCCTGCTGCCGGGGCCATATACGTTCGTGCTCGAGGGCAGCCGCCACGCGCCCAAGATGGTCCTGACCAAGCGCAAGACCGTGGGCATCCGCGTGCCCGATCACCCCGTCTGCCTGGCCATCGTCCAGGAACTGGGCCACCCCATCGCCAGCACCACGGCCATGGACGGCCAGGGCCGGGCGCTCAACACGCCCTGGGAGATCGAATCGGAGCTGGGCCACGCCCTGGACCTGGTTGTCGACGGCGGGCCCGCGCCGGGTCTGCTCTCCAGCGTGATCGGCCTGATCGGCGACGAGCCCCAGATCATCCGCGAAGGGGCCGGCGACGTGGAGGAATTCCGCGTCTAGGCCCCGACTTCTTTCTTGGCCCGCTCCACCGCCCCCTCGATGAGCTCGCGGATGCGCTCCAGGCCCTCCTGGCTGGTGGCCTCGAAGCGCAGCACCAGCGCCGGCTGGGTGTTGCTGGCCCGCGCCAGGCCCCAGCCGTCGGCGAAGTTGACCCGCACGCCGTCGACATCGACCACGTCGTGGCCGGCCATGCGCCGGGCCACGGCCGCCACCACGGCGAACTTGTGTTCGTCGGGGCAGTCGACGCGGATCTCGGGCGTGTTGACCACCGGCGGCAGGCCGTCGAGCCAGGTCGAAAGCGGCTTGTCGGTCCGGGACATCAGCTCCAGCAGGCGTAGCGCCGCGTAGAGCCCGTCGTCAAAGCCGAACCAGCGGTGTTTGAAAAAGATATGCCCGCTCATCTCGCCGGCCAGGGCCGCGCCGGTCTCGGCCATTTTCTGCTTGATCAGGCTGTGGCCGGCCTTCCACATGATGGGCCGGCCGCCGTGGGCGGCGATGTCGTCGTAGAGGTTTTTGCTGCACTTGACCTCGCCGATGATCGTGGCCCCCGGTTGTTGGCGCAGCACGTCGCGGGCCAGGATGGCCAGCAGCATGTCGCCAAAAATGGGCCGGCCCTTTTCATCGACCACGCCCACCCGGTCGCAGTCGCCGTCAAAGGCGACGCCGGCCTCCAGGCCTTGCGCGACCACCAGCTTTTGCAGGTCGACCAGATTTTTCATCACCGTGGGGTCGGGCTCGTGGTTGGGAAAGGCGCCGTCCACCTGGCAATAGAGCGGCGCGACTTCCACGCCCATGCGCGCCAACAGTTGGGGGGCCACCAGGCCGCCGGTGGCGTTGCCGCAGTCGAGCCCGATGCGCAGGCGTCTTGCGAGGCGGATATTGTTGGCGACGTGGTCCATGTAGTCGGTGATGATGTCGTGCTGGCTGACCTTGCCTCGGCCCGAGGGGAATTGGCCGGCCTGGGCCAGGTCGTGGATGCGCTGGATCTGCGCGCCGTGGATGGTCGATTTGCCCAGCACCACCTTGAAGCCGTTATATTCCGGCGGATTATGGCTGGCGGTGATCATCACGCCGCCGCCGGCGTTCAGGTGAAACACCGAAAAATACAAGATCGGCGTGGTGCAGACGCCGCAGTCGATCACCGTCAGGCCGGTGGACAGCAGGCCCTCCAGCAGCAGGTCGCGGTAGCGGTCGGAGCTGAGGCGCACGTCGCGGCCCAGGGTGAGACGCTCCACGCCGTTGGCCAGAAAGTGCGCGCCCATGGCCCGGCCCAGCAACGATACGTCGCCGTCGGTGATCTCTTTATCGACCACGGCGCGGATGTCATACTCGCGGAAGATGTTGCGCTGCATCGGTTCTCCCAAAAAAGATGGAGCCCCGCCGGCCTCAGTGGGCCGCCGACTCCAGGATGATCAATTCGTTTTCGGCCATGGCCCGTAACACCGGCCGGGGGCCCAGCGCCGGCAAGACCCAACACTGGCCCGGCTCCACTGGCCTGGGCGGGCCGTCGGCCTCCAGATGACCCCGGCCGGCCAGCACGAACCAGACCCTGGGCCGGCCCTCCGCCGGCGGAATGAACAATTGCGCCACCCGCCGCCGCCACAGGCTGAAGGCCGGCATGCGCGCCAGCATTTCCGAGACGCAGCCAGGCCGCTCGACGACCTGGGCCACGGGCTCGGGCCGACCGGGGCCGCTGGGCCGCAAGGCCTCCAGGGCCTTGTCCACGTGCAGGGCGCGGGGCCGACCGTCGTCGCCGGGGCGGTCCCAGTCATAAAATCGATAGGTCACGTCCGAGGCCTGTTGGACTTCGAAGATGGTCAGCCCCGGGCCGGTGGCGTGGATCGTGCCCGCCGGGATGGCGAAGGTCTGGCCCGTGGCGGCCGGCACACGGGCCAGCAGCCCGGCCAACGTCCCTTGGGCCAGGGCGCGGCGCAGTTCATCGGGCCCAGCCGGGTGGCCGAGGCCGTGGATGATCTGGGCCTCGGGCGCGGCCTCCAGCACGCGCCAAACCTCGGACTTGCCCCAGGGCTCGCCCTCCAGGCGGCGGGCGGTCTCGTCGTCGGGGTGGACCTGGACGCTGAGCCACTGGCCCACGCAGAGGATCTTGGCCAACAGCGGGAAATGCCCCGTCGCCCCTTGGCCCAGCAACTCGGCCGGACGACGGCTGGCCACTTCATCGAGCCCCAGGCCCTCGAAAGGCCCGCCGATGACGGTGGTGACGTGATGGCGGGCGGAGGCCAGCCAGATCTCGCCCACGCCGGTCGGCGCCTCGGCGAACAGCTCGGCCAGGCCTGGCGGCAGACTGGCCACGCCCCAGACCTTGGGCAGAAAAACCGGCCGCAACAACAACGGACGCAACGCGCCGTCCATGGATTCTCCCAAAAAAGCTAACGCTCCGGGTGCAAAGCGGCCCGGCGCGAGGAAACACGCTCCAGGATCAGCACGGCGATCAGGCCCACCAGCGCCATGGCCACGGCCAGCCAAAACTCGCCGTCAAAGTCGGGCGGCCAGACATTTTGCTCCTGGACGACATACACTTTACCCGAAACCACCCGGCTCTCCACAACCTCTTTCCACGGCCAGATCTTGCGCATGGCCCCGATCATGAACCCGGTCAGGGCGGCGACGGTCAGGTCGTGCCAACGGGCCAGCAGCCACTTGAGCACCCGCGAAAAGCCGGCCAGGCCCAGGGCCGCGCCACAGGCGAACACCACGATGATGAGCATGTTGCGCGGGTCGAAGGGATCGCGCAGGGCGCTGGTGACATAGACATATTTGCCCAGCAAAAGCAGGATGAACGCCCCGGAGATGCCCGGCAAAATCATCGCGCAGATGGCCACCATCGCCGCCAGGAAAATGAACCAGAGTTCATCTGGCGTGGTCACCGGGATCAAACCCACGACGACGAAACCGGCCGCCGCGCCCAGGGCCAGGCTCAGCCACCAGTCCGCCCCACGCCGCTCGGCCCGCCGGCCGATCACCACGATCGAGGCGGCGATCAGCCCGAAAAACAGCGCCCACACCGGCACCGGGTGATATTCCAGCAGATAGTGCATCAGCCGGGCCATGGAGACAAGGGCCACGCCCACGCCCAGCATAAGCGGCAGCAAAAACCGCAGATGAACCTCGCGCAGGGCCCCGACCAGATCCAAGCGCAGCAAACGGCCGAAGAACCGCCCGCCAAAGGAGGTGATGGCCTCTAGCAGATCGCCGTAGATGCCGGTGATGAAGGCCATGGTCCCGCCGGAAACGCCGGGAATGATGTCGGCCACGCCCATGCACAGGCCCTTGAGCCACAACAACCCGGCCTGACGCCAGGTGTTTGGTCCGGGGCTGGCCATGAAGGCGTCGCGATATTTGTTAGGCATGATTTCGTTCGGATTCCGCTGAAGGCCGCCTTGATCGGCGATCGATGTTTATAGGTGTTCGTCCAGGCCGGCCGCGCGCAGTTGGTCGATGATCTGGCGCACGTCCTGGCAGCGGTCACGGGGCACGATCATCAGCACGTCGTCGGTGACCACGGCCACGAGGTCGTTGACGCCCAACAGCGCGCCCAGCCGGCCGCCGGCCGCCACCACGTTGCCCGAGGACTCGATGGCCAGAATGCGGCCGTCCTGGCAGACGTTGCCAGCCGCGTCGGCCGGCCACAGCTCGCCCATGGCCTCCCACGAGCCCACGTCCGACCAGCCGAAATCGGCCCGCACCACCCGCAGGCGGCTGGTTTTCTCCAAAACGCCGTAATCGACGCTGATCGACGGCAACGCCGGATAAATCCGGGCCAGCCACTCGTCGCGCCCGTCCCCGGCCAAGTGGGGGGCCAGGCGGGCCAGGCCTTGGGCCAGCTCGGGCAGCAGCCGCTCGACCTCCGCCAAAAACACGCCGGCCGACCAGGCGAACATGCCAGAATTCCAGAAATGCCGACCGCTATGCAAATACTCCTCGGCCTTGGCCAGGGCCGGTTTTTCGTGAAAAGCCGCCACCTGGCTGACTTGGGGCGCTTGCCCATCGACGAGCGCGCCGGCCTCGATGTAGCCGAAGCCGGTGGCCGGATAACGCGGCGTCAGGCCCAGGGTGACCAACTGGCCCTGGGCGTGGGCCACTTGGCCGGCCTTTGCCAGGGTTTGCAGAAAAAGGCTCTCGTCGGTGATCAAATGGTCGGCCGGCAAGACCACGCAGACGCCATCCTGGTCTTGGCCGGCCACCCACAGCGCGCCCACGGCGGCGGCGGCGGCGGTGTTGCGGGCCAGGGGCTCGGCCAGGATCTGGCCGGGGGCCAGATGGGGCAGTTGAGCCGCCACCTCGGCGGCGTGGCCGGCCCCGGTGACCACCAGCACCCGCTCGGCCGGAATCAACGGCGCGACGCGGTCGATGGTCTGCTGCAAAAGGCTGCGGCCGCCGGTGAGGGCCAAGAGTTGTTTGGGCCGGCGCTGACGGCTGGCCGGCCAAAAGCGCGTGCCGCTGCCGCCGGCCATGACCACGGCGTATAGCTTCATGGAATCAGTTCCCAAAAGTGGTCCAAGCCAGGGCCGCGAGGCCCAGCGCCCAGCAATAATAGGCAAAATAGCTGATCTTGCCCTGATTGACCACCCGCAGCAGCAGGCGCAGGCAGACGTATCCCACCAGCCCCGCCGTCAGCGCGCCGGCCAAAAGGATCGACGTCTCCGGCGCGGCCGAGGCCTCGGCGTCCAACAGTTGCAACAGCAGCGCGCCCGAGATAGCCGGGATGAACAGCAAAAACGAAAGCCGCGCGGCCAGTTGGCGCTCCAGGCCCAACAACAGGCCCACGGCGATGGTTGAACCCGAGCGGCTCACGCCCGGCGTGATGGCCACGCCCTGGGCCAGGCCGATCAGCAGCGCCCGGCCGGGGCCGACCTCCGACAGGCCCAGGCCGCGCCCCGAAGCCAGGCGGGTGAGCATCAGCAGGCACCCGGTGAAGAGTAGCGCCGCGCCCACCGCCGCCACCGAGGCGAACAGCGACTCGAAAAAATCCTTGAGCAAAAAGCCCATCAGCGCCGTGGGCACGCTGCCCACGGCCACCAGCATGATCAGCCGACGGCCCTCGCGGCCACGATCATCGCCGGCCCACAGGCCGCGAATCATGGCCAGCAGGTCGTCGCGAAAGACGATCAGCACCGCCGCCAGCGTGCCCACGTGCACGGCCACGTCGAACATCAACTGGGGCTCGCGCAGGCCCAGCAGATGCTGGCCCAGAACCAGATGGCCCGATGAACTCACGGGCAGAAATTCGGTCAACCCCTGGACAGCGCCTAAAAATATGGCTTGGTAGAAATTCATGCTTGCGTTACCCTCCAAGGCTGCTGGAATATAGCCCGAGCAGGGGGGCAAGTCGAGCCTTTTCCGCCCCCCCCGGCGGCGCAAGCGGCCAGGCCGTCAATTAAGCGATAGCATATTCGGAAAATTGGGCTAAGATAGGCCCTTGACATAGCAACCGAAATTTCATATAAACAGGTCGTTAACTGCACTTTGCGCACGACCCTGGCGGGGTGGCACGTGAGGAGCGCCCGTATATGAACAAGTCGCAGCTGATTGAGGCCCTGGCGAAGGCCGAAAACCTCACGATCAAAAAGGCGGAGATGGTCGTCAACACACTGTTCGGCGCCATCGAGGAGGCCCTGGTCCAGGGCGACCGCGTCGAGATCCGAGGTTTCGGTAGCTTCAAGGTAAAAAATTACGATGGCTATCAAGGGCGCAACCCCAAGACTGGCGAAATAATCCAGGTGGGCCAGAAAAAACTGCCCTTCTTCAAGGTGGGCAAAGAGCTCAAGGATCGCGTCGACGGCAAATAGCCGACGGCGGCCCGGCCGCCTCGGTGACATAAGCCGCTCACCCCGCTGTAAATCGCGGCGGGGTGAAGTTGTTTGGCAAGCCCGCCGCGGCGGCGCGATGGGCTCTGGGCGAGTTGGACACCGCGCAACGGACGGTCGTGAACCCCGTCAGGTCCGGAAGGAAGCAGCGGTAAGCAATGCGGTTCGTGTCGCGGATCGTTCCAGCCACGCCCAGGGCCCTTCCCGCCGCCGCGTTTTTCCGTGGCCCTTTTATGGAAAAGACCATCCGCCAAGCCATCGTCGAGGCCCTGGAGGGCCGGCCGCATAGCGCCCGTCAACTGGCCGAGGCGCTGCTGTTGCGCCCGGCCGAAGTCGAGGAGCACCTGGAACACATCGGCCGGAGCATGGGCGGCCGGCTGCGCCTGACGCCGGCCCGCTGCCTGGCCTGCGGCTATCGATTCACTGAGCGCAAGCGCCTGAGCGCGCCGGGCAGATGCCCCCGCTGCCGCGGTCAAAAGATCGCCGGGCCCTGGTTCCAGGTCGACGGCAGAGCGAGCCAGCGCCGGGTCTAGCCTCGGACCGCGCGGCGGTCGTCACGCGATCGTCATAATATTTCAGGCGACACCACCCGGTAACAACTCTAGAATAAGTCTTTATCCATGACGCTCGCGGCGATTGCTGGCGGCAACCTCGACGCGGCCGCCGGTCACGGGGGGCGTCGACGACGTGGCCACCCAGGGAGGATAAAGCATGAAACGGCTGCTGAGGACAACCGTCGGTCTGATGACCGCCCTGCCTTTCCATGCGCTCATCCATCTGTGCGCGCTTTTCACGGGCAAGGACAGGGCCGTGGAGATATTCGGGCCGGTGGCCTCGGCCCTGATCACCAGGACGGCCGAGTTCATCCTCATCCCCAGGGTGGACGATCCCGACAAGTTCGACGAATTCCGCGCGAAAATAACCCGCAACGCGGCGTTTCTCCGGCCGCTTTACGATGTCTCCGTCGTCTATCAAGACTCCGACCGCATCGTTTTCAATTATCGCAACTGCCCTCACTGCGAAGCCTTCAGGGCGTTGGGGCTGGCCCAGGTCAATCCATACATCTGCGACGGCGACTGGCAAATCGCCAAAAGGCACGCTTCGGCCTGGGATTTTCAGCGCAGCCATCAGATCGGCGCCGGCGACGATCATTGCGATCATACATACCTCAGAAAACAACGCCCGCCCTTGGCCTGACGCCTGGCCCGCGGCCGCCAACGTCTGGACGCGCCAAACAAACGCCTCCGTCCGGCGCGGCCAAAAGAACGCCGGGCCCTGGTTCCAGGTCGACGGCCGGCGTGGTTGGGGCTATCTTTTTATCCCACGCATTTTCGCGGTGGACGAAGCGGCCTTTTTGCCGCCAAAATTATTTATTGTGTGAAGACCGATGAAAACGTTGACGCAAACCGGCCGCGAGGCTCGTGAACAGAGGCGTTGATGGGCATCCTGGCGCGAGACACCCCCCTGCGGGAAAAAGACTTTTTCGCCACTTCGCCCTTGATGATCTTTCCCAGGACACAGGGTGATTTCAGCGTATACCTAAAGATAAAAAACAATTTCGTGCTCTATTCCAACGCCAGCACGACCTTTACCGAAGGCCACCGCCAGCGGCTCTACGATCACGGCGTCGACGAGATTTACATCCTCACCGATCAGAAATCGGCCTACGAGCAATACGTCGAGCGCAACCTGGGCGAGATCCTGCACAACGAAAACCTGCCCATGACCGAGCGGGCCAAGGTGCTCTACAAGTCGTCGGTGGACATCATCAAGCAGACCTTCGAGGAGCGCCTGCCCACCTGCCTGGATCGGCGTCATTTCGACCGCATCGCCCACTTCGTCGAGCAGGGCATCGGCTTTCTGGCCAAGGACGGCTCGCTCAAGAGCATGGCCTCGTTGATCAACCACGACTACCAGACCTACAGCCACTGCGTGCAGGTCTTCGTCTTCACCACCGCCGTGCTGCACACCTACGAAATGCCCAGGGACGAGATCATCCAGTGCGGGTTGGGGGCCATGCTGCACGACCTGGGCAAGGCGCGCATCCCTCGGCGCATCATCACCAAGCCAGGCCCCCTGACCAAGGACGAACGCCAGATCATCAATCAGCACCCCCTGCACGGCGTGGCCATGACCGCCCAAGCGCCGCTGAGCCGCCAGGCCTACAACGCCATCCTTTTCCACCACGAGCGCATGGACGGCGGTGGCTATCCGGCGGGCATGCAGGGCGAAGACATCCCCCTGCCGGTGCGCGTGCTCTCGGTCTGCGATGTCTACGACGCCCTGACCTCCGATCGGCCATACGCCAAAAAGATCACGCCTTTCGAGGCGTTGCAAATAATGCGCGACGACATGGAGGGCGCCTTTGATCAGCGGGTGTTCAAACGGCTGGTGATGGTGCTCAGCGGCGCGGAGATCGTCTAGCGGCCTTTCAGCCCGGCAAACTGGACAAAACAACGTATTGGTCCGGAAACGGGCTTGTCACGGCGCGCGAATTTCTTTAGCCTGATGATCAGCGGCGCTACAACTCGCCATGACGCGAGGAGGGTCTTTTGTCCGACTGGAAGCTTGGCCTATGGCGAGTCACTTCGGTGTTGTTGATCATCATGGGCCTGGGCCTGATGATGACCGGGGTGATCATGGCCGACAATCCCGGCGGCCTGTTCACCGGTGGCGGCGGGGCCTGGGTGCTGGCCCTGATCGCCGAGGTGGTCGGCTTGGCCGCCTTTGTCTGGGGCATGTATCTGCATCGCCGGATCAAAATCCGCCGCTACTTTTCCTGATGCGCGGTTCGTCAACTCCTTGACGGCCGCGCCCGGCAAATTTTGACGCGGCGTCCGCGAACGGGAAAATTTTTCAGGCGTAACGGCTCAGTCCCCGCTCGTCGGGCTGGGGCGATTCACCCTCCTGGCCATGGCGGCCCAGGGGCTCGATGCGGCGGCTGGGCTGAACCTTGCCGGACTGACGCTTGACCCGCCGATCAGCCGCTTGATCCCTGGGCTTTTCGGGCGTCTTGAGCAGTCCGCCGATGTTCAGATCGACCAACATGGGGTTTCCTCCTGTCCCCCTTATCGGCCAACCCCGCATGAAACTTGAGCTAATTCGTCAGCGTGGATGTTGGGCGGGGCGCCGTCCGGGCGCTTTGGGCGGCTCGGCCGCCAATCGGCCGGCCATGTCCTCCACGAAAAGAGCGCAATCCTCGCGGCGGCTCTGGGAGCACGGCGGCCGCGAACTGTTCCAGGCGCTACGCTGGCAACTGAGGCAAAGCAGTTCGGGGCAGAGCATGGCCTCTTGGTAGAATCTTCTGAGTTTGTCGCGCGCTGATGGCTGCATTTGGTCTCCTGCTCAAGCCGAGTGAAGGCGATGTGGCCATCCATTATGCACAGACAATGCCAAAATGCCCCACTTTTGCCGGAGGGCTTGCCATGGCCGCCGCGACGTGCTAGCCTAAGCCGTTAACTTCGCGGGATAGTTGGCCCATGAACGCCATATTGCTGATGACCTTGTTGGGGGCGACGGCCCTATGCCTGCTCGGCGGGCTGATCTGCCTGTATCGCTACCTGGAGCGCAAGGTTCTGTTTCCACAGTTGCCGCGCCTCTGGCGAGGCGACCGCAACCGCTTTTTCGTTTTCGGGGCGTTGTGCTGCCTCTGCGGCGCGGCCTTCGTGGCCGTCAGCGTCCTGACGGCGACCCAGGCCCCGCCCGACGAGCCGACCCCTAAAAGCCCGTTGGACAGCTTCGCCGCCGCCGCGCCCGAGACGGCGGCCGATTGGCGTCAGGAAACGGCCGCCCCCGCCCAGGTCGAGCCCCCGGCCCAAGCGCCGGAGGAGCCAGGCCAGGACCTACCCCAAGCCGAACCGCGGCCCGAGCCTCAACCCACGGCCCAGCCCGAACCGCAGCCCATGACGCCCGCCCAGCAAACGGATTTTCTGCTGGATCAACCGCCCGCGCCCGGATCGCCCGCCGATCAGGATGCGGCCAAACGGGCCGAAGCCATGGCCATCGCCCTGAGCCAACCGCCCCAACCCACGCCGGAGCCGGCCGGCCCCGTAGCGCCGGCGGCGACGCCGCCGACCGCCGCGCCAAGCCAACCCACCTCAGCCGACCCGGAGCCCACGCCCGCGCCGACCACCGCGCCAGAGCCATCGCCCACCGCGCAACCGGCCGCCACCGGCGCCTGGACCGTCTGCCTGGCCAGCTTCCCCAGCGCCAAGGAGGCCAAGGCCCACGTCGAACGCCTGGCCCAACAGGGCGTCCAGGCCCAGGTGCACGAGGCCCAGGTCAAGGGCCGGCAGTGGTGGCGCGTCTGCGTGGGCGGCCACGAAAGCCTGGCCGATTCGCTCAAGGCGGCCAAGGAGCTGAAAGCCCAGGGGCTTTCCGACACGCCCTTCAGCGTGCGCGCGCGCTAGGGGGCCGGTCGTGGAGCGGGCCGGCCTCTGGAGCCTGTTGCGCGCGGCGGCCGAGCAACTGGGCCTGGAGGTGCGCCTCGACGCCCTCGATGGCGGCGAGCAGTATCAGGTGCGCTCCGGCGTTTGCCGTTTGGGGACCAGGATGGTAGCCTTCATCGACAAAAGAGCCGACGAAAACGGCCGTTGCCGCCAACTGGGCCGGGCCCTGCTGGGCCTGGATCTCGAAGGCGTCTATCTGCGGCCGGCCGTGCGCCAGTTCCTCGAGGAGCTGGCGCGCGCCAAGGAAGACTGACGTGGTCAAACGCCGAGCGTCCAAGGATTATCTGGCCGAGTTGGAGCGCGAGGTCAAGGGTCGCGGCGTGCGCGTGGCCTACGAGCGCCTCAGTTACGCCGGGCTGATGCTCAAAAGCGGCCTGTGCTGGTTTCGCGGCGATTATTACCTGTTCATCGACCGCCTCAAATCGCCGTCCGAGCGCCGCGACCTGTTGGAGGCGGCCCTGGACGAGCTGGACGAGTTGGACGCCCAAAACCGCCTGGACCGGCCGGGCGACGACCCGGGAGAACAAATTGAACCCGCGTGAGCAACTGGTGCAGGTCTGCCGCCTGGCCTATCAGCGAGGCTACATGGCCGCCAGCGACGGCAACGTCTCGCTGCGCCTGGACGACGGCAACGTCTTGATCACCCCCAGCGGCCGCAGCAAGGCCTTCATCCAGCCCGAGGACATCCTCTGCGTCGACCTGGAGGGCGGGGTGATCAGCGGCCAAGGCAAACCCAGCAGCGAGGGCCAACTGCACTATCTAGTATATAAAGAGCGCCCCGACGTGGCCGCCGTGGTCCACGCCCATCCGCCCACGGCCACCGCCTTCAGCCTGGCCGGCCGCCATTTGGACTGCCGCGCGCTGCCCGAGTTGATGATCCACCTGGGGGCGGCGCCCACCGCGCCCTACGCCACGCCCACCACCGCCGACCTGCCGGCGGCGGTCAAACCCTACGTGGCCGGCTGCAACGCCATGCTTCTGGCCCACCACGGCTCGCTGACCATGGCCGCCAACCTGGAGCGGGCCTGGGCCCTGACCGAAAAGCTCGAACACGCCGCCATCACCCTTTTGGCCGCCGAACAACTGGGTGGGGCCCGGCCCCTGGCCCAGCATGATCTGGACCGGCTGACCGAGTTGGGCCGAAGCTACGGCCTGCGCCGCGACGCCGCCGTTCAAGCGCCGCCGCCGCCCCTGGCCCAGCGCCTGAAGGTGGAGCATCTGCCCGAGACCACGGAGTTCGCCACCGCCAAGCGTCACCCCGACGCCCGGGGCATGGCCCACCTCATCGTCGACGACAGGCCCCTGCGCCGGGTCTGCCTGTTGACGCTGGAGCCGGGCAAGGGCTTTCGCGGGGGGCATGTGCATAACCGCAAGACCGAGGGCTTTTACGTGGCCCAGGGCGCGGCCGTGCTGGAGGCCGTCTGCGCGCTCAGCGGCGAGAAAACGCGCCTGGAGTTGGGCGTGGGCGACCTGGTCTGGCTGCCGCCGGGCGTGGCCCACCGCATTTGGGCCAGCCAGCCGCTTGTGTTTGTGGAATTGACCGACAGGCCCTATGATAAAAACGACGACGCGCCCTTTAACTTCGAGGAGGCTTGACAAGCCATGTTGGACGAGATGCGCAAATTCATACGCAGCCGCCGAAACTGCGTCATGGCCACCGTCGATGGCGACAGCCCCCACTGCTCTTTGATGAGCTACCTGGTGGAGGACGACTGCCGCTTCATCTACGTGGTCTCCAAAATCAACACCAAGAAGTATCAGAGTATATTAAAAAACCCCAAGGTCAGCCTGCTCATCGACGACCGGGCCAGCATCGCCGGCGGCGGGCAGATCGGCTTGGGCGAAGTGAAAGCCCTGACCATCCACGGCGAGTGCTTCCCCCTGGAAGACCCCGGCCGGGCCGGCTCGATCAAGCGGTTGTTTTCCATCCGCTATCCGCACCTGGAGGGCCTGCTGGCCGAACAGGACATCGCCGTGCTCTACATCGAGGTCCACGATCTGCGGATGATGGAAGGGGCGCTGAAGGCCAACTACGTCAACATGGATTAGCCACGTCCGCCGCGCCGGGGCGGGCAAAAATCGCTTCGAGCCAGCCAAGGCGCGTTGCATCCCGCCCTGAAGGACGCCTGATTGGCCGAGGTCAAGCGCGCCGTCCAGGCCATTGATCGTCGCGCGGACATCCTGGAGCCCGTGGCCAAGCTCGATGCGGAGGCCTCCGCAATGAAGCGCCTCGATCTTGCCGTGGCCGTGATTTTTTTGCCAGGCAACGGCCCGCGACGGCTGGGGCTTTTTTTTGGGAGACAACATGACCGACACTAGCAACCTGCCCCCCATCCCGCCCGAGATCGCGGCGCTGACGCCCTACGAGCCGGGCAAGCCCATCGAGGAGTTGGAGCGCGAGTTGGGCATCAGCGGGGCCATCAAGCTGGCCAGCAACGAAAATCCCCTGGGCCCCTCGCCCAAGGCCATGGAGGCCGTGCGCCGTGGCGCGGGCCGCCTGCACCGCTACCCCGACGGCGCCGGCTTCGAGCTGCGCCAGGCCCTGGCCGCGCGCTTTGGCCTGCAAATCGACAACGTCTGCCTGGCCAACGGCAGCAACGAGATCATCGAGTTTTTGTGCCGCGCCTTCATCCGGCCCGGCGACGACGCCGTGGCCGCTCAATACGCTTTTTCGATGTACGAAAAGCTGGTGGCCGTGGCCGGCGGCGTCTTGCGCGAGGTGGCGCTAGACGACTTTCGCATCGACCTGGAGGCCATGCTGGCGGCCGTCGGGCCGCGCACCAGGCTGGTTTTTGTCAACTCGCCCCACAACCCGGCCGGCACGGCGGTGACGCGGGCCCAGTTCGCCGCGTTTCTGGAGCGCCTGCCCGGCGGGGTGGTGGTGGTGGTCGATGAGGCCTACGTGGATTTCGCCTCCGACCCCGAGGCCCTCAATGGCCTGGAGTTTCTGGGCCACGCCAAGCCGGTGGTGGTCATGCGCACTTTTTCCAAGGCCTATGGCCTGGCCGGGCTGCGCATCGGCTACGGCCTGGCTCCGGCCCCGATCGTGGCCGTGTTCAACCGGGTGCGCCAGGCCTTCAACACCTCGATCCCGGCCCAGGAAGGGGCCCTGGCCGCCCTGGCCGACGAGGATTTTTTGCGGCGCTCCAAGGAAATCACCTGGCGGGGGCTCAGGGACTTCTACGCCTGCTTCGAGCGGCTGGGCCTGTGGTACGCGCCCAGCCAGGCCAACTTCGTGCTGACGCGCGTCGGCCCACGGGCCGGCGAGGTCTTTGACCTGCTGCTGCGGCGGGGGGTGATCGTGCGCAAAATGCACTCGTACCACCTGCCCGAGTATCTGCGCATCAGCGTGGGCCTGCCCGAGGAAAACGCCCGCTTCATCGGCGAACTGAGCGACATCCTGGGCGGGGGCGCGGCGTGATCGTGACCATCGACGGCCCCTCGGGCGCGGGCAAGACCACCGTCTCCAAGGCCGTGGCCGACGAGCTGGGCTTTGCCCGGCTCGACACCGGCGCGCTCTACCGCGCGGTGGGCCTGGCCGCGCGCCTGGCCGGCGTCGACGCCGACGACCAGGCCGCCGTGGCCGCCTGGCTGCCGGGGCTGGCCATCGACGCGCGGCCCCAAGGCGGGGCCTTCGTGGTGCTGCACGACGGCCGCGACGTGGAGCCATTGATCCGCACCGAGGAAATGGGCGCGTGGGCCAGCAAGCTCTCGGCCCAGGCGGCGGTGCGGCAAAAACTCCTGGAACTGCAACGCCGCGCCGCCCTGGCCGGCGATCTGGTCTGCGAGGGCCGCGACATGGGCACGGTGGTCTTCCCGGCGGCCCAGGCCAAGTTTTTTCTGACCGCCCGGCCCGAGGTGCGGGCCGCCCGCCGCCTGGCCGAATTGCGGCCCGGCGACCCCACCCTGACCCTGGAGCGGGTGCTGGCGGAGATCACCAGCCGTGACCAGCGCGACAGCTCGCGCAGCCAAAGCCCCCTCAAGCCGGCCGCCGACGCCGTGATCATCGACGCCAGCGAGCTGAGCCCGGCCCAGGTCACGGCCCAGATGGTCGGGCGCGTGCGCCAACTGCGCAAGGGCGACTAATCCCCAGCGCAAAACAGGTTGTTGATCGCGGCCGCTTCTGGTAAAAATAGTATTTTGCGGGGGCCTGGGGTAACTGCGCCCTGTTGGCCGACCCGCCCAACGCCAACCTCAGCCGCCAGACAGCACTGCGATTAGGAAACGTTAACCATGGATAACACCGAACTGACCAAAGACCAAGCCGAAGCGACCGACCAGACTTTCGAGTACGACGAGGATCTCAGCCCCGAGGAGCTCGAGGCGCTCTACGACCAGTCGCTGAAAACCGTCCAAGAGGGCGAAGTGGCCCGTGGCCGCATCATCGCGGTGGAAAAAGACTACGTTGTTGTCGACATCGGCTACAAGTCCGAGGGTCAGATCGACATTCGCGAATTCACCGACCCCGACGGCAACGTCAACGCCGAGGTGGGCCAGGAGATCGACGTCTTGCTGGAGTGGACCGAGGACGAGGACGGCACGATCATCCTCTCCAAGGAAAAGGCCGCCAAGATCAAGGTTTGGGACGAGATCAGCAAGGTCTACGCCAACAACGGCGTCATCCGCGGCGTGGTCGTGGGCCGGGTCAAGGGCGGCATGAGCGTCGACATCGGCGTGCCGGCCTTTTTGCCGGGCTCCCAGGTGGACCTGCGCCCGGTGCGCAACCTGGACAGCCTGATCAACCAGACGCTGGACTTCCGCATCCTCAAGTTCAACAAGAAGCGCTCCAACATCGTGCTGAGCCGCCGGGTGCTGCTGGAGGAAGAGCGCGAGAGCAAGAAGTCCGAGACGCTCAAGGTGCTCGAGGAAAACGCCGTCATGCGCGGCGTGGTCAAGAATATCACCGACTACGGCGTCTTTGTCGACCTGGGCGGCATCGACGGCCTGTTGCACATCACCGACATGAGCTGGGGCCGGGTGGGCCATCCCTCCGACATGTTCCACATCGGCGACGAGATCACCGTCAAGGTGCTCAACTTCGACCGCGACCGCGAGCGCGTCAGCCTGGGCCTCAAGCAGCTCAAGGACGACCCGTGGAACAACGCCGCCGAGAACTTCGCCGTGGGCACCAAGGTGCGCGGCAAGGTGGTGAGCCTGGCCGATTACGGCGCCTTCGTCGAGGTGGACGAGGGCATCGAGGGCCTGATCCACGTCAGCGAGATGTCTTGGACGCGCAAGGTGCGCCATCCCTCCAAGATCGTCAACGTCGGCGACGAGGTCGAGGCGGTGGTGTTGTCGCTCAACCCCGAGTCCAAGCGCATCAGCCTGGGCATGAAGCAGGTCGAGCCCAACCCGTGGGATCTGATCGCCGAGAAATACCCCGTGGGCACCACCATCGAGGGCCGCGTCAAGAACGTCACCGACTTCGGCCTGTTCATCGGCATCGACGAGGGCATCGACGGCCTGGTCCACGTCAGCGACATCTCGTGGTCCAAGCGCATCAAGCACCCCGGCGAGATCTACAAAAAGGGCGATGAAGTGCGGGCGGTGGTGCTCAATATCGACCGCGAGAACGAGCGCTTCAGCCTGGGCATCAAGCAACTCGAGGGCGATCCGTGGGACCGCGTGCCCGAGAGCTACGCCCAGGGCACCAAGGTCAGCGGCGTGGTCACCAACGTCACCGACTTTGGCGTCTTCGTCGAGCTGGAGGAAGGCGTCGAGGGCCTGATCCACGTCAGCGAGATCAGCGGCGACAAGATCAAGACGCCCGTGGGCATGTTCGAGATCGGCGACACCATCACCGCCAAGGTGACCTCCATCTCGCGCAAGGATCGCAAGATCGGCCTGTCCATGCGCCGCCTGGACGAGGAGCCCCGCTCCACTTACAGCGAGTACATGAACAACACCCAGTCGGCCACCAGCAACCTGGGCGAGCTGCTCAAAGAGGGCCTGGCCCAAAAAGAGGCCGAGAACCAAGAGTAACAACCCTCGAGAGCATTGACGATGCAAAAGCGCTCCCTGCTGGTGGCCGTGGTCATCAGCCTGGTCATGGCCGCCGGTTTGGCCGGCGCGATGTTGTTGCTGGACCGGGGAGACGGCTTCAAGCTCGTCGGCTTGAGGGGCAAAAAAGTGGGCGTGGTCGAGGTGAGCGGAACCATCACCTCGGCCGCGCCCGTC
Source organism: Desulfarculus baarsii DSM 2075 (assembly GCF_000143965.1). Classification (GTDB taxonomy): domain Bacteria; phylum Desulfobacterota; class Desulfarculia; order Desulfarculales; family Desulfarculaceae; genus Desulfarculus; species Desulfarculus baarsii. The sequence goes on from NC_014365.1 coordinate 3,009,253, forward strand.
ATTTTCGACCTGCAGGACTTCCGTGAGGACGACTCGATCAAGGCCATCGTGCTGCGCGTCGATTCGCCGGGCGGCGGCGTGGCCGCCAGCCAGGAGATCTTCCGCGAGGTGGCGCGCACGGCCGAGGTCAAGCCGGTGGTCTGCTCGATGGGCGAGGTGGCGGCCAGCGGCGGCTACTACGTGGCCGCGCCCTGCACCAAGATCATGGCCAGTCCCGGCACCATCACCGGCTCCATCGGCGTGATCGCCTCGGTGCCCGATGTGACCGACCTCTTTGGCAAACTGGGCGTGCGGATGCAATACGTCCAGGCCGGCAAGCTCAAGGGGGCCGGCGCGCCGGGCCGACCACTCAGCCCCGACGAACGCGACATGCTCCAACAGATCATCGACCTTTCCCACCGCCAGTTTATCGACGACGTGGCCAGCGCCCGCAAGCTCGACAAAGCCAAGCTGCGCGCCGTGGCCGACGGCCGGGTGATCCTGGGCGAGGCGGCGGTGGGCCTCGGCCTGGTCGACGAGACCGGCAACTTCAACGACGCCGTGGACCTGGCCGCCGAACTGGCCCATATCGACGGCCAGCCCGAGCTGATCTGGCCCGCCGACGAAGAAAGCTCGTGGCTGGGCAACCTGGTGCAGGAGCAGGTCTCGACGGCCGTGCGGGCCATCGCCGACAACCTTCAGAAACCGCGAGTGCAATACATCTTCAATCCGGCGGCCGGCCAGCGATGAGCGTCGATCAGTGGGCCGGCCCCTCGGCCCTGTGGGCCGGGGTGTCCGCGCCGTGGCGGGCCTTCAGGTTGCTCGCGCGCCAACCGGCGCTGTGGCCGCTCTGCCTGCTTCCCACGCTGATCAACGTTGTTTTGCTGGGGGCGTTCGTCTTCGGCCTGTTCACCCACCTGCCCGGCTGGCTCGAGGCCTGGCTGCCGCGCGGCGAAGGCTGGTGGTGGGCCTGGCTGTATTATCTGGCGCTGGTCGTGGCCGGGTTGTTGGCGCTGGGCGTGGGATTGTTGCTGCTGGCCAGCCTGGGCCGGGTGCTGGCCGCGCCGTTTCTGGACGTCCTGGCGCGGCGGGTGGAGGTCGTGGTCTCCGGCGCGCCCGCGCCGCCCGGCCCCGGCCCCCTGGCCACCGTGGCCCGCGTCCTGCGGCAAGAGGCGCTGAAGCTTTTGCTCTACGCCGCGCTGACGCTGGCGCTGACTTTTCTGGGCCTGCTCGCGCCCCTGCTGGGCGGGGCGGCCTCGGCGGCGCTGGGCTGGCTGCTGACGGCCTTTTTCCTGGCGCTGGAGTTTATGGATTACCCGCTGGAGCGCCGTGGCCTGGGCCTGGGCGGCAAGATCGCCGCCGTCTGGCGAACCACGCCGGGCTGGCTGGGCCTGGGCGGGGCGCTGATGGCGCTGGGGTTGATCCCACTGCTCAATTTGTTGTTTTTGCCCCTTGCGGCCGTGGCCGGAACCCTGTATTACCTCGAATCCAGATCGACCAACTAAAGTTAACGCAACCAGAGGCCAACAATGTTTTCTTTGGCTGTCTACGCCTGCGACGTGGGCTCGGCGCGCAGCGCGCGCACCGGCTTCGCCTGGGCCAGGCGAGTGAGCGACGGTTTCGCGCCGACCCATGCCAACACCAGCATCGACGATCTGGTCGAGAGCCTGGTCGACGATATCACCGAGGGCATGGCCGTGGCCCTGGGCCTGGATTGCCCGCTGTATCTACCAGTGGAAACTGACGATTTTTCGATCCAGAACCTGGTGCGCCTGGGCGAACGCGAGCGCTCCAGCCTGACCCAAAAAGGCGCGCAACTGGCCGTGCTCGGCCTTCATCAGCTTGTCTATCTGCTGCATCGCGTCTCGGACAGCCTGGGCCGTGGCCACCCCGCCCCGCCGTTTTACCTGGACTGGCGACGTTGGCAGGAGGGCATGCGGCCGCGCGGGGCGGTGCTTTTCTGGGAGGCCCACGTCAGCGGCCCGGCCCTGGCCGATCGCCAAGACCCCGACCATCACTTCAAGGACGCGCGCCTGGCCGCCGAGACCTTTTGGGCGCGGTTGGCCGCCGGCCAGTTGCGCTCGGACCTGGGCCCACGTCAGGGCGCGGCCTGCCTGAACCTGGCCGGCGCGGCCCTGCTGTGGGCCGGCTGGAGCGACGACCCGGCGCTGTTGCGCCAAGAGCTGCTGGTGATCCAGCCGCCCGCGACAGAATAGGAGAGTGCTGCACGGGGGCGTCCTACCCCGTGCAGCATCGGCTTGGCAAAAGCGCGGTTTTGCCAAGCCTCGCAAATCGCTCGCCTAATCAGGCTCGCGATTTGGCGCGCCGTCCATGGCGCGCTTCGGCCGCCGCACGGTGAAATTCATGTTTCACAGGTTACCATCTGTTTTTACAACATTTGTTATGTTTCACCGTGCAGCAGCCTCAATAGGCGATTATGATTTGAACCGGCCACGCTAAACGATCATAATTGGGCGTGAATCAACTCTTCGCGCCCAAGCAGGAGCCGCCGTGGCCAATCTTTCGACATCCCCAGCAGCCAACGCCTTGCAACGCGGCCCGGCCGCCAACCCTCCCGCGGCGATGCAGCCGGCGCCGACGATCCGCGTGGACACCGACAAGCTGGACAAGCTTGTCAACCTTGTTGGCGAGCTTGTGATCGGGGTGGCGCGGGTGATGCAGATCGCCGGCGACGACGCCATGCCCGAGCTTTCGGCGGCGGTGGACGCCCTGGAGCACATCAGCCGCGACCTGCAGGAGCAGGTCATGCGCGTGCGCATGGTGCCGGTGGAGGCCACCTTCAACCGTTTCCAGCGGGTGGTGCGCGACCTGGCCTCGGAGTTGGGCAAGCAGATCACCCTGCGCATGAGCGGCACCGAGACCGAACTGGACAAAAACGTCATCGAGCAGATCGCCGACCCGCTCAAGCATCTGGTGCGCAACAGCGCCGACCACGGCCTGGAGCAGCCCGACGAGCGGCTGCGCGCCGGCAAGCCCGAAGCGGGCCTGATCCACCTGCGGGCCTATCAGCAAGAGGGCCGCATCATCATCGAGGTCATCGACGACGGCCGGGGCATCGACCGCGAGGCCGTCTTGGCCAAGGCCATCGAGCGGGGCCTGGCCGCGCCGGGCGTGAGCCTCAGCGACGCCGAGGTCTTCGGCTTCATGTTCCAGGCCGGGTTCTCCACGGCCAAACAGGTGACGGAGGTCTCGGGCCGGGGGGTGGGCCTGGACGTGGTGCGGCAGAACATCGAGTCGTTGCGCGGCTCGGTGGAGGTGGAGTCCACGCCGGGCCGGGGCACGATCTTTCGCATCAAGCTGCCGCTGACGCTGGCGATCATCGAGGGCATGATGGTGCGGGTGGGCCACGAGATCCTGACGCTGCCGGTGCTGAGCATTTTGGAGTCGCTGCGGCCCAAGGCCAGCGAGCTAAAGACCCTGGAGGGCCAGGGCGAGCTGGTCAGCGTGCGCGGCGAGTATCTGCCGCTGGTGCGTCTGCACCACGTGCTGGACCTGCCCACCGAACGCACCGACCCCACCAAGGCCCTGGTGGTGATCATCGAGAGCGTTTCCAGGCGCTTCGGCATCTTGGTCGACGACATTTTGGGCGAACAGCAGGCGGTGATCAAGAGCCTGGAACACAATTATCACAAGATCGAGGGCGTGGCTGGCGCCACCATCCTCGGCGACGGCAGGGTCAGCCTGATCCTCGATATCCACGGCCTCGAAAAAATCGCCTTCTCCCGCTGAATTCAATTCAGCGCCTTACGTTTAATCGCCCTAGATTCCATGGACTTTATTCCGATACAATGATCCCAGCCCGTCGCCGGTCGGCAACCCGACGGGGGCGTCATGCGCATCATCGGAAAGGGGGTTGGTTCATGGGGGCTTATGAGAAGGCGTTTCGGCAAAGCATCGAAGACCCGGAAGTTTTTTGGGGCCAGGCGGCCCAGGCCATCGACTGGGACCGCCGGTGGGACAAGGTGCTCGACGACTCCAACGCGCCGTTTTATCGCTGGTTCAGCGGCGGCATGCTAAACACCTGCCACAACGCCCTGGACCGCCACGTGGCCGGCGGTCGGGCCAAGCAGGCGGCGTTGATCTACGACAGCCCGGTCACCGGCGTCAAGCAGGTGTTCAGCTACGAGCAACTGCTGGAGCTGACGGCCAAATGCGCCGGGGCCCTGGTCAGGCTGGGCCTGGCCAAGGGCGACACGGCCATCATCTACATGCCCATGGCGCCCCAGGCGGTGGTGGCCATGCTGGCCTGCGCGCGCATCGGGGCGGCGCATTCGGTGGTCTTTGGCGGGTTCGCGGCCAAGGAGTTGGCCGTGCGCATCGACGACGCCAAGCCCAAGGTGGTCATCAGCGCCTCGTGCGGCATCGAGATCAACCGCGTCATCGAGTACAAGCCGCTGCTGGACAAGGCCATCGACATGGCCGTCCACAAGCCCGAAAGCTGCCTGATCCTGCAACGACCCCAGGCCACGGCGGCCCTGACGGCCGGCCGCGACCACGACTGGGATCAAGCCCTGGCCACGGCCGACCCGGCCCCTTGCGTCAGCGTGGCCGCCACCGATCCGCTTTACATTCTCTACACCTCGGGCACCACCGGCAGCCCCAAAGGCATCGTCCGCGACAACGGCGGCCACGCCGTGGCCCTGGCCTGGACGATGAAAAACATCTATGGCCTGGAGCCCGGCGAGGTCTTCTGGGCGGCCTCGGACGTGGGCTGGGTGGTGGGGCACTCCTACATCGTCTACGCGCCGCTGATCCACGGCTGCACCAGCGTGCTTTACGAGGGCAAGCCCGTGGGCACGCCCGACGCCGGGGCCTTCTGGCGGGTCATCGCCGAGCACGGCGTCAAGGCCCTGTTCACCGCGCCCACGGCCTTCCGGGCCATCAAGCGCGAAGACCCCGAGGGCCGCCTGTTCAAGGCCCACGACCTGGGCCGCTTCCAGACGCTGTTTTTGGCCGGCGAGCGCACCGACCCCGACACCCTGCACTGGGCCGGCCAGCTCTTGCAACGGCCGGTGGTGGATCACTGGTGGCAGACCGAGACCGGCTGGGCCATCGCCGCCAACTGCGTGGGCCTGGAGATGCTGCCGATCAAGCCCGGCTCGCCGACCAAGGCCGCGCCGGGCTGGGACGTGCGCATCCTGCGCGAGGACGGCTCGGAGGCCGCGCCCCTGGAGGCCGGGGTGGTGGTGGTGCGCCTGCCCTTGCCGCCGGGCTCGCTGCCCACGCTGTGGAACGCCCCCGAGCGCTTCCGCGAGACGTATCTAACTGCTTTCCCTGGCTATTACTTCACCGGCGACGAGGGCTACGTCGATGACGACGGCTATCTGTTCATCATGGGCCGCGTCGACGACGTGATCAACGTGGCCGGCCACCGGCTCTCCACCGGGGCCATGGAGGAGGTGGTGGCCCAGCACCCGGATGTGGCCGAATGCGCGGTGATCGGAGCGGCCGACTCTTTCAAGGGCCAGTTGCCCGTGGCCATGGTCGTGCTCAAGGCCGGGGCCAAGACCGCCCCGGAGCAAATCAAGGACGACCTGGTGCGCATGGTCCGCGAGCAGATCGGGCCGGTGGCCAGCTTCAAGGAGGCGGTGGTGGTGGCCCGCCTGCCCAAGACGCGCTCGGGCAAGATCCTGCGCGGCGTCATGCGCAAGATCGCCGACGGCCGCGCCGCCACGCCGCCATCGACCATCGAGGATCCGGCGGCCCTGGACGAGATCGGCGCGGCTCTGCGCTCCATCGGCTACGGCCAGGCCCAAGGAGCGTAAGCGCGGCGCGTTTTTTGGTTGCAAACCATTCCCAGACGCTTCAGCCTATTTGGTAAGACGCACGGGCAAAACACCGACGCGTTCAGCCAAGGAGGAAACATGGAAAAATGGGAATGCCCTTGCGGCTATGTGTACGACCCGGCCGAAGGCGACTATGAGCACGGCGTGGCCCCGGGCACGCCCTTCGAGGAACTGCCCGAGGATTGGGTCTGCCCCAAGTGCGGTTCGGAAAAGCAGTTTTTCGAAAAAGTGGACTGACCAGACAATCGGGCGCGCCCGACCGGCCACACACGCGGCCCGGGCGCGCCCGCCTCAAGTCAAGCCCGCCCCATACCCTGCCCCAAAACACGCGGCTGGCAAGGTCTTGCCCGGCTGCGGCGAATGGATATTTGTGTTGAAATATTGCGCCGATATTTTGTAAAACCCTAATATCGGAACGACGTTTAGCGTAAGGCGTTCGATGTTTGGCGCGGCAGCCGCGACAAAACCGGTTGCGCGCGGGCGGCCCAGGGGCGACCATTGCGCGAAAGCCGTTTCACCGGCGGGCGCGCCCAGCGACGTGGCCGCCGATGGCGTCGAATCGATCCATTTGCCGATTGCGCAAACAACTTTGAGGGGGTCGTCATGAAACTCAGCCTTAGAAACAGATTCCTCCTACCCACCGTCATCATGGTGTTGGTCGGCTTTTGCACGTCATCGCTGGTTTCCTACCTCAGCGCCAGCAGCGCCCTGGAGCGCACAGCCAGCCGCGAGATCGCCCAGATAGCCACCCTCTCGGCCAAGATGCTCGACTGGTGGATCAAAGACCGCCAGAACGACCTGGCCAACTGGAGCGCGCAAAAGCTCTACGGCACCGCCCTGCAAGAATCCTTCATGGGCAAGGCCGCCCGCAAGGAGGCCAACGAGACCCTCCAGGCCCTGGCCCACGACTACAAATATTACGAGAGCATCAACCTCTGCAAGGCCGACGGCGTCATCGTGGCCAGTTCGCGCTACGACGACGTCAAGGACATCAACCTGGCCGACCGGCCCTATTTCAGCGAGGCCATCAAGGGGACCATCAACACCTCCGAGGTGGTGCTCAGCCGCACCACCGGCCAGCCCACCTTCATCATCGCCGCGCCGGTCAAGCAGCGCGACGAAATCATCGGCGTGCTGGCCGGCGTGGTCGACCTGGCCTATTTCAACAAAACCATGATCGAAAGCCTGGAGCTGGGCCAGACCGGCTACGCCTACATATACGACCAAAAAGGCCGCTTTATCAGCCACCCCGACAAATCATGGCTGCTCAAGGTCAATGTCAATGATTTCGACTATGGCCGCGATATGATGACCATGGGCTCGGGCGCGATCATCTACGAGCAAAACGGCGTCGAAAAGACCGTGGCCTTCCAGAAGGTCGACGGCCTGGGCTGGACGGTGGGCGTGGGCGTGGGCACCGACGAGCTGCTGACGGCGGCCAAACGAGTGGGCTGGGTCAACCTGATCGTGGCCGTGGTGTGTATCGGCGTGGTGGGGGCGATAATTTTCTTTATCGCCACGCGCATCGCCGCCAGGCTCAAGGACATCGCCGACGGCCTCAGCGACGGGGCCACGCAAGTCTCCCACGCCGCGGCCCAGATGGCCACGGCCTCGCAGCAGTTGGCCGAGGGCAGCTCCGAACAGGCCTCGTCGTTGGAGGAAAGCTCGGCCTCGCTGGAGCAGATGGCCGCCATGACCCGCCAGAACGCCGACAGCGCCCAGCAGGCCGACAGCCTCATGCGCGAAACCAACCAATACGTGGCCGGGGCCAACACCGCCATGAACGAACTGACCACGGCCATGGGCGAGATATCCGCCGCCAGTGAAAGCACGTCGAAAATCATCAAGACCATCGACGAGATCGCCTTCCAGACAAACCTGCTGGCCTTGAACGCCGCCGTGGAGGCCGCCCGGGCCGGCGAGGCCGGAGCGGGATTTGCCGTGGTGGCCGACGAGGTGCGCAACCTGGCCATGCGCGCCGCCGAGGCGGCCAAGACCACCGCCGACCTCATCGAGGGCACGGTGCAAAAGGTCAAGGACGGCACGGCCCTGGTCGACCGCACGGCCAAAAATTTCGGACAAGTAAGCGAAAACACCAACAAGGTCGGTGAGTTGGTTGGCGAAATCGCCGCCGCCAGCAAGGAACAATCCCAGGGCATCGACCAGGTCAACCAGGCTATTTCGCAGATGGACAAGCTCACCCAGAGCAATGCGGCCAACGCCGAGGAATCGGCCGCCTCGTCCGAACAGATGAACGCCCAGGCCGAGAGCATGAAAGACTTCGTGGCCGAATTGGCGGCCCTGATCCTGGGCGCGGCCGAGGACCAGCCCCGCGCCCAGGCCGCCGCGCCCAAGCCGGCCCAACAGCCTTCGGCCGCCGCCAGCCGCCGGGTCGGCCCGGCGACGTTGTTGCAGCACAAGCCCCAGGCCGCCAAGCCGGCGGCCAAGTCCATCGCCGCCAAATCCTCGGCCACGGTCAAGCCGACCAATCCGGCCACGCCCGCCAAGGCCGTCGGCCAGCCCCGGCCCGAGGACGTGATCCCCTTTGACGACGAAAAGGACTTCCAGGACTTCTAGCCGCCAGCGACAAAAAACCAGGCCGCGGGCCCGCCACGCACGGCGGGCCCGCGGCCTTTGGCTTGTCGGCCCCGGCTCAGTGGGCCTGGGCCCAGTCGCGGCCCCAGCCCACATCCACCTTCAGCTCGACGTCGAGCTTGAGCACGTCCTCCATGCAGCGGCGCACGGCCTGGGCGAATTGCTCCACGCCGCCCTCGGGCGTCTCGAAGACCAGCTCGTCGTGCACCTGGAGGATCATCGGCGAATCGGGGTAATGGCGCGTGAGCATCTCGTCGACGCGCAGCATGGCCAGCTTGATGATGTCGGCCGCCGAACCCTGGATGGGCGTGTTGAGAGCCACGCGTTCGGCGGCCTCGCGGGCCTGGCGGTCGCTGGAGTTGATGGCCGGCAAAAAACGCCGCCGGCCCAGGATCGTGGTGACGTAGCCCCGCTGGCGGCACTGGCTGAGGTTTTGCTGCTGGAACCGGGCCACGCCCTGGTAACGCCCCAGATAGCGGGCGATGATATCCTCGGCCTCGGCCCGGCTGACGCCCTGCTCGCGGGCCAGGCGAAAGGCGCTCATGCCGTAGAGCACGCCGAAGTTGACCGTCTTGGCCCGGACGCGCATCTCGCGGGTGACCAGGCCGGGCATGACGTCGAAGATGCGCGCGGCCGTCTGTGTGTGCACGTCCAGGCCTTCGGCCATGTCCTGGAGCATCAGCGGGTCTTGGGACAGGTGGGCCAGCACGCGCAGTTCGATCTGCGAATAATCGGCGCTGACCAGAAGCCGCCCCGGCGCGGGCACGAAGCAGCCCCGCATGCGCCGGCCCAGTTCACCGCGCACGGGGATGTTTTGCAGATTCGGGTCCGACGACGAAAGCCGGCCGGTGGCGGTGACGCACTGATTGAAACTGGTGTGCACGCGGCCAGTGTCCGGGTTGATCAGCGCGGGCAAGGCGTCGACGTAAGTGCTTTTGAGCTTGGCGTTGGCGCGGTAGGCCAACACCTCGGCCGGCAGGGGGTGCTGGGCGGCCAGGATGGCGAGCACGCTCATGTCGGTGGAATAGGCCGTGCGCTTTTTGGTCTTTTTGACCTGGCTCAGGCCCAACTCGTCAAAGAGCACCTGGCCCAGTTGCTGGGTCGAGTTGATGTTGAACTCGTGGCCGGCCAGGGCGTAAATTTTTTGTTCGCCCGCGGCCAGGGCCTGGTCCAACTCGGCTGAAAGCCGGCCCAGTTCCTCGGCGTCGATGAGCACGCCGTAGCGCTCCATCTTGGCCAGCAGGGGCGTCAGCGGCATCTCCAGTTCGTCGAACAAGCGGCGCAGATCGGCCTCATCGAGCTTTGGGCCCAGGGCCTGGGCCGCTTGCAGGGCCACGTCGGCGTCCTCGGCGGCATAGGGCACGGCCCGCTCGGGCGGGGCCTGGGCAAAGCCCTTGCCCTTGCCGCCCACGGCCTCCTCGAAGCCGATCACCCCCCGGCCCAGGTGCTCGGCGGCGATGGCCTCCAGGCCGTGGCTGGCCTTGGCCGGGTTGAGCAGATAATCGGCGACCATGGTGTCGAACAAGGGGCCGGCCACGCTCAGGCCGGCGCGCCGCAATACGTTGAGGTCGTATTTGAGGTTCTGGCCGATCTTGAGCAGCCCTGGGTCGGCCAGGGCCTGGCCCAGCAGATCCAGGGCCTGACGGCGGGGCGCCTGGGGTTCGTCGGCGGGCCAATCGTGGGCCAGGGGCGCGTAGTAGGCCAGGCCGGGGCTGACGCACAGCGAAAAGCCCACCAGATCGGCCCGGATGGGATCGAGGGAGGTCGTCTCGGTGTCGATGGCCAGTTGGCCGGCCGCCTTGGCCTGTTCCAGGACGCGGGCCAGCTCATCCAGATCGGTCAGGCGGCGATAATCGGCCTGGGGCCTGGGGCCGGCGGCGGCGAAGTCCTTGATGAGTTTGTTGAACTCCAGGCGGGTCAGCAGGGGCAGGAGCACGTCGCGGTCGGGCTCGACGACCCGAAAGGCCGCCGGCTCGAAGCGCAGCGGCGCGTCGTCGCGCAGGCGCACCAACCGCCGGCTGAGCAGGGCCATATCTTTGTTTTCGATGAGACTTTCGCGCAGCTTTGACTTTTTCATGGCCGGCGCGGCGGCCAGCACGGCCTCCAGGCCGGGGTGCTCGGCCAGAAGCTTCACCGCCGTTTTGGGGCCCACGCCGGGCACGCCAGGCACGTTATCGGAGGCGTCGCCGGTCAGGGCCTGCATGTCCACCTGCAACTCCGGCGGCAGGCCGGTCTTTTGACGCACCTCCTCGGGGCCCAGGCGCAGGTCTTTCATGGTGTCCCAGAGGCTCACGCCGGGACCGACGAGCTGAAGCAGGTCTTTGTCGGCGCTGACCAAAACCACCTCGAAGCCCTGCTCGCGGGCCTGGCGGGCCAGGGTGGCCATCAGGTCGTCGGCCTCGAAGCCTTCCATCTCCACCGCCGGCAGGCACAGCGCCGTGACCAACTGGCGCACCAGGGGCAACTGGGCCTTGAGCGCCGGGTCCATGGGCGGGCGGTTGGCCTTGTAAGCCGGGAAGATCTGGTGGCGGAAGGTGGGGCCCTTGGCGTCGTAGACCACGGCCAGATGGCTGGGCCTGGCCTCGGCCAGCACCTTTAGCAGCATGTTGACAAAGCCGAACACCGCGCCGGTGGGCACGCCGTCGCTGGTGGCGAGACCCTTGACGGCATGGAAGGCGCGGTGGATGTAGCCGCTGGCGTCCAGCAGAAAAATCGTCGGCTTATCCGGCAATTGACACTCCCGTGCCGGGGTTGGCGGCGTCTTGGCCCGCCAGCTCCCGCAGCCTCTGGCCGTGATTTTGGGCCAGGAGCAGCGCGCGATGCACGTCGCGCCGGGCCAGGCCCAGGGCCGGCAGATCGTTTTGGGCCTGTCGGCTCAGGCCGGCCAAGCGTTCGAGGATCTTGTCGTAGTGCACGGTGGGGTAGGTCTGGCCCGGCTGAAAACCGGCCCGGGGGCAGATGCGTCCCCGGCCCTGGGCGGCCACGGGCACGCCGTAGAGCCGGCAGGTGATGGGCCGCTGGGCGTAGAGCAGACAGCGGCCGCCTTCCAGCAGCGGGCAAGGGATGCGCGTGGCGCTGAACAGCCGGGCGCGGCCCTGGTCGTCCAGAGCCAGGCTCTGAGCCACGGCGGCGTCAAAGGCCTTGGCCGCCTTTTCGCCGCGGCGCAACACCTCGCGGCGCTGATTGCGCGGCAAATCGGCAAAGGCCAACGCCAGGCCCACGGCCTCGATGGGCGAGACGTCGAACATGGCGTGACAACAGTCGTCGCAACCGGGCCGGCAAGCCACCTGGGCCGGGTGCTCGGCGGAAACGCGGGCGAAGGCCTGGTCGGCCAACTGGCGGGCGCGCTCCAGTTCTTGCAATAATTGGCTCAACATTATTGACATCATATCCGTTAATGGCGATCATGTAACGCCGCCTGGGGCGCGGCCGATCGTGCCATTATATCAGAATGACGCCGCCAGCGGTCGCGGCCGTGGAGCGCGACGCGCCAGGCCGGCTGCCGTGCGGCAAAATTGCTTGACTTGCCGCTTTTGGCGTGATAGCTAGAACCGACGGTAAGTGCCGTTTGGCACAGGCGGAACCCGGCGATTATCCTCTAGGCCAACCCATCGATCGCGCGGCGTTTTTTTGGATTGTGGCGCGATGACGCGGTTGGGCGCGGTCGTCGCTGGCCGTCGGGTGGTGAGCATGGGCCGGTTCTTTAATAAAGAAAACCGCCCGGTGCTGATGCTGCTGGCCCAGGCCAGCTCCATCGGTCTGGCCATGGTTTTGGCCATTGTCTTCGGCACGGCCTTGGGCTACTGGGTGGACAAAACCTGGGGCACCGGCCCTTGGGGCCTGCTGGTGGGCCTGCTGATGGGCATCATCGCCGCCTTCCGCAACCTCTATATCCTGGGCAAACGCGCCCAGAAGCTGGGAGACAAGTGATTTGAGCCAGGATTCGGCGATCATGGGCGGCAAGGAAACAGAGTTCGTCAAGGGGCTCTGGGTCTGCAACGGCGTGGTTTTCGCCTTGCTGCTGGCCGGCGCGTTGATCTGGGGCTCGAAATCCTCGGCGCTCGGCGTGGCCGTGGGCGGGCTCATCGCCCTGGCCAACTTCAAGCTGATGCAACGAGCCATCGTCAAAACGCTCAGGCCCCACGTCCGCAAGGGCTTGGCCATGAGCTCGATGCTACTCAAGTATTACCTCAGATTCGCGGCTACGGTCCTGGTGCTTGGCGTCTTGGTCAGCCAGAACATGGTCGAGCCGGTGGGTCTGTTGCTGGGCCTCTCGGTGGTGGTCATAACCATCACCACCTGGGGGGTCATCAGTGTCCGCAAACTCGGTTAAGGAGGCCACCCGGGCATGGAACACCCTCTTCTGCTCTTGACGGTGCTGTTGGAAAAGATCGGCCTGGGCAACTTCGCCCACGCCTATCCCCACGTGATCTATTCGTGGCTGGTGATGCTCATCCTGATCGTCGTGGCCAAGCTGGCCACTCGCACGATCAAAATGGTCCCCACCGGCGGGCAGAACTTCTTCGAGGCCGTCCTGGGCGGGTTCGAGAACTTCTCCATCGACGTCATGGGCGAACACGGGCGGCCCTATTTCCCCATCGTCGCCACGCTGTTTTTGTACATCCTGATCATGAACTGGATCGGCCTGGTGCCGGGCATGCTCAGCCCCACCAGCAACGTCAACACCCCGCTGTCGATGGCCCTGGCGGTGTTTGTCATCACCGTCTTCGTGGGCGTCAAATCCCACGGCCTTCATTATATCAAGCACTTCACCGGCCCCTTCTGGTGGCTGGCCCCGTTGATGCTGCCCATCGAGATCATCGGCTTCCTGGCCCGGGTCATCAGCCTGACGCTGCGTCTTTTCGGCAACGTCATGGGCGAGGATCTGGTCATGATCATCCTGTTCTTCCTGGCCGGCTCGTTCCTGGCCCCGCTGCCGATGATGATGCTGGGCCTGTTCACCTGCTTCGTGCAGGCCTTCATCTTCTCGCTGCTGACCATGCTCTACCTGGCCGGCGCGCTGGAAGAAGCCCACTAGAAATAAAGCTTCCCCCAAGGAAGAAGGCGCATAACAACCAGTTTTAGGAGAAATGCAATGAAAAAGTTCTCGCTGATCGCCGCCCTGACCGGCCTGTTCGTTCTGGGTCTGTCCGCCGTGGCCATGGCCGCCGATCCCACCGTGGCCGCCGAGCTGGCCAAGGTCTTCGCCGCCTCCGTCACCGCCGCCGGCTTCGGCCTGGGCATCGCCGCCTTCGGCACCGGCATCGCCCAGGGCATGGCCATCAAGGGCGCCGTCGAGGGCACCGCGCGCAACCCCGAGGCCTCCGGCAAGATCCAGGTGACCATGCTCATCGGTCTGGCCATGATCGAGTCTCTGTGCATCTACGCCCTGGTCGTCAGCCTCATCCTGCTGTTCGCCAACGACCACGTGGCCGTGGTGAAGACCATCATCGCCGGCTAATTCCCGACTGCCTGGGCCGGGCCTCGCGCCCGGCCCTTCAATTCAACGCCCATGTGACCGACCTCACAATGGTTTGAGCAGCCGATGAAATTCATGAAGATCCCAGCCGCCACCATCACGCGCCTGTCCATCTACTCCCGGGCCCTGGAAGGGCTGATCAACGAGGGCGCGCCCGTGGTCTCCAGCAAGAGGCTCGCCGAGCTCTGCGGAGTGAACCCGGCGCAGATCAGAAAAGACTTGGCCTACTTCGGCCAGTTCGGCGTGCGCGGCGTGGGTTATTATGTCAAGGAGCTGCTCTTTGACATCAAGAAGATCCTTGGCCTGAACAAGGAATGGAGCCTGGCCATCGTCGGCATGGGCAACCTGGGCTGCGCCCTGATGGCCCACGAAAACTTCCTCAAGCAAGGCTATCGCTTCGTGGCAGCCTTCGACGCCGACCCCATGAAGATCGGCCTCAAGCTGGCCAACGGCATGCCCATCAACGCTGTCAGCGACCTGCCCCGCCTCTGTCGTGAAACCGGCGCCGAAATCGGCGTCATCTGCACCCCGGCCGCCGTGGCCCAGGAAATCGCCAACCGCTTTGTCGAGGCCGCGATCAAGGGCATTCTCAACTTCGCGCCCACCCAGATCCAGGCCCCCAAGGGCTGCAAGGTCGAAAACGTCGACTTCTCGGTCAAGCTGGACAACCTGGCCTACCACCTGACCTCGGCCTGACGCGCGAATATCAAGCCAAGCCCAACACCCGCGCCAGATAGCGCCCGGTATGGCTGTGCGGCGTGGCCGCGATCAGTTCCGGCGGGCCGCTGGCCAGCACCTGGCCGCCCCGGTCGCCACCCTCCGGCCCCAAGTCGATAAGCCAATCGGCCGTCTTGATCACGTCCAGATTGTGCTCGATGACCACCACCGTGTTGCCCAGGTCCACCAGAGTGTGCAAGACGTTCAAGAGCTTGTTGATGTCGTCGAAGTGCAGGCCGGTGGTGGGCTCGTCGAGGATGTAGAGCGTGCGACCGGTGCCGCGCTTGGCCAGCTCGCGGCTGAGCTTGACCCGCTGGGCCTCACCGCCGCTGAGGGTGGTGGCCGGCTGGCCCAGGCGGATGTAGCCCAGACCCACGGCCACCAGGGTGCTGAGCTTTTGGCGGATGACCGGCACGGCGTCAAAGAATTCCAGCGCCTGATTGCACGTCATGTCCAGTACTTCGGCGATGTTGGCCCCCTTGTAGGCGATCTCCAGGGTGTCGCGGTTGTAGCGCCGGCCCTGGCAGACCTCGCAGCGCACATAGACGTCGGGCAGAAAGTGCATCTCGATCTTGATGATGCCGTCGCCATCGCAGGCCGGGCAGCGGCCGCCGCGCACGTTGAACGAAAAACGCCCCGACTTGTAGCCCCGGGCCCGGGCCTCGGGCGTCTGGGCGAAAAGCTCGCGGATGTGGGTGAACAGGCCGGTGTAGGTGGCCGGGTTGGAGCGCGGCGTGCGGCCGATGGGGCTCTGGTCGATGTCGATGACCTTGTCGAGGCGCTTGACGCCCTTGATCTGGCCGTGCAGGCCGGGGCGCTCCTTGGTGCGGTAAAGCTTGTGGGCCACGGCCTTGTGCAGGGTGTCGAGCACCAGGCTGGACTTGCCCGAGCCGCTGACGCCGGTGACGCAGGTCAGCAGGCCGATGGGAATCTTGACGTCGACGCCCTTGAGGTTGTGCTCGCGGCAGTCGAGCATCTCCAGCCAGGCCGGGCCGGGCTGACGGCGGCGCTCGGGCAGGGGGATGGCCTTGCGCCCCGAGAGATATTGGCCGGTGAGGCTGGCCTCGCTTTGCAACAGCGCGGCCGGCGTGCCGGCAAAAACGACCTCGCCGCCGTGGCGGCCCGCGCCGGGGCCCATGTCGACGACGTAATCGGCCTGGCGGATGGTGTCTTCGTCGTGCTCCACCACAAGGACCGTGTTGCCCAGGTCGCGCATCTTGGCCAGGGCGTCTAGCAGGCGCTGGTTGTCGCGCTGGTGCAGGCCGATGCTGGGCTCGTCGAGCACGTAGAGCACGCCGACCAACGCCGAGCCGATCTGGGTGGCCAGGCGGATGCGCTGGCCCTCGCCGCCCGAAAGCGTGCCCGCGGCGCGGTCCAGGGTCAGATAGTCCAGACCCACGTCGGCCATGAAACCCAGGCGCTGGCTGATTTCGCGCAGCACCTTGTCGGCGATCTGGGCCTCGCGCCGGCCCAGGCTCAGGCCGTCCACGAAAGCCAGGGCCTGGCGCACGCTCATCCTGGTGAACGACCAGATGTCGAGCCCGCCCACGGTGACGGCCAGCGAGGTCTTTTTCAGGCGCGCGCCACCGCACTCCGGGCAGGGCTGGCTGCTCATGAAGCGCTCGTATTCCTCGCGCATGGCCTGGCTGGTGGTCTCGCGGTGGCGGCGCTCCAGCAGCGGGATAAAGCCTTCCCAACGGCGCTTGTAATAATGCCGGCGGTTTTCGCGCTCCAGATAAAACTCGACTTCCTCGCGCGAGCCGTGCAAAAGCTGCTGGCGCACGTCCTCGGGCAGATCCCGCCAGGGCGTGGCCGGATCGAAGCCCAGATGGCCGGCCAGGGCCTCGAGGGTTTGCAGGCGATAGGAGCTCTCGCTATCGCCCCAGGGGGCCACCGCGCCATCGCGCGGCGAGAGCGTCTTGTCGGGCACGACCAGTTCGGGGTCGAAAAAAACTCGCACGCCCAGGCCGTCGCAGGTCGGGCAGGCCCCCAGGGGCGAGTTGAAGCTGAACATCTGGGGGCTGAGTTCGGGTAGGCTGACCCCGCAGTGATCGCAACTGAGGCGTTCGCTGAAAAGCTCCTCGCGGTCGGGGGCCTCGCCTTGGCCGTGGATCAGGGCCAGCAGCAGGCCTTCGCCCAGGCGCAGGGCCAACTCCACGCTGTCGGTCAAACGCCGGCCCACGCCATCCTTGATGACGATGCGGTCGACCACCACCTCGATGGTGTGCTTTTTGTTTTTCTCCAGCTCGGGGGCCTCGGCCAGTTCGACCAGCCGGCCGTCGATGCGCGCCCGCACGAAGCCTTCCTTTTGCAGGCGGGTCAGCACGGCCTTGTGTTCGCCCTTGCGCTGGGTGATCAGCGGGGCCAGCAGGCTCAGCCGCGCGCCCGCGCCCAGGGCCTCAAGTTGATCGACGATCTCTTGGGGTGAACGGGCGCGGATCGGCCGGCCGCACTCCGGGCAGTGGGGCGTGCCGGCCCGGGCGTAGAGCAGGCGCAGATAGTCGTAGATCTCGGTGACGGTGGCCACGGTGGAACGCGGGTTTTTCGAGGTGGTCTTCTGCTCGATGGCGATGGCCGGGCTCAGGCCCTCAATGGCCTCCACATCGGGCTTGTCCATGCGCTCCAGAAACTGCCGGGCGTAGGACGACAAAGACTCCACGTAGCGCCGCTGGCCCTCGGCGTAGATGGTGTCGAAGGCCAGGGTGGACTTGCCCGAACCCGACAGACCGGTGATGACCACCAGCTTGTCGCGGGGGATGCGCACGTCGATGTTCTTCAGGTTGTGTTGCCGCGCTCCGCGGACGATGATCTCGTTCAGCATGCTCGCTCGTCTGAAAGATGTTGGCGCGGGCGGCGGCCTACCACCACATGAAAGGGCCGTCCCACCAGAAGGGGTCGCCCACGCCCAGGCCAAAGCCCGCTTCGGGCGTGGGGTAGTTGGGCACGGGGCGCGGCGGCCAGGCGTAGACCTCCTTGCCGCGCAGAATGGCGTAGGGCATCTTGACCTTGCCGTAGGGCAGCGACTCCACCGCCACGACCTGGCCAACCACGGTGACCTCGCGGCCGGCGTAATATTCAAAAGGCTCCAGATAGCCCGTCATGGCCACGATGAACCGGCCCTGGGAGCGGCCGTCGATCAGCGGACGTTGGGACGAATCCAGCGGGAACTGGGCCACCTCCAGCAGGGTGCCGCGCTCTTGCAACACCGTGCGCACGATGCGACCGCCCCACAGCACCAGCTTGCCCGTGGCTTGCGCGGGCTCGGCCTTGACCTGGGCCAGGGTCAGTTCGAGTGAGGCCTGCTGGGCCAGCTCGACCGGCACGACGGGTTTGGCGCAGCCGGTGGCGGCCAAGGCCAGGGCCATGATGACAACGACGATCCAAGGGCGCACGACGGCCTCCTCGCGGTGGGTTAGATGATTTGGCCTTTGGCCGTCCGGGCCTTGGCCTTGGCCATGCGCGCGGCCCAGAGGATGGCCTGCTTCATGCTGGCCGCGCTGGCCCGGCCCGTGCCGGCCAGATCGTAGGCCGTGCCGTGGTCGACGCTGGCGCGGATGATCGGCAGGCCCAAGGTCACGTTGACGCCATCGTAAAAGTGCAATAGCTTCAGCGGTATAAGCCCCTGGTCATGATACATGCAGACGACCACGTCGAACTGATCGTGCATCGCCCGCCAAAACACGGTGTCGGGCGGATGGGGCCCCGAGGCCTCCACGCCCATGGCCCGCAGGGCCTCCACCGCCGGGGCGATGACGCGGCGCTCCTCGTCGCCGAACATGCCGCCCTCGCCGGCGTGGGGGTTGAGCGCGGCCACGGCCAGGCGCGGCCGGGCCAGGCCCAGCAGTTCGCGCAGGGCCGCGTCGGTGACGATGGCCGTCTCGACGATGGCCTGGGTCGTCAACAGCCGGGGCACGTCGGCCAGGGCGCAGTGGATGGTCACCAGCACCACGCGCAGCCGCTCGCCGGCCAACATCATCACCGGCCGGGGCACGCCGGTCAACCGGCCCAACAGGGTGGTGTGGCCGGTCTCGGGGTAGCCGGCCGCCTGCAGGGCCTCCTTGCTGATGGGCGCGGTGGCCATGGCCGCCGCCGCCCCGCTCTGACACATCTCGGTGGCCATCTCGATGAAAGCCCCGGCCAAACGCCCGCCGGCCGCGCTGGGTCCGCCCAAGGGCACGGCCGCGGCCGAACCGACCTCCAGCACCGTCACCGACGGCGGCTTGAGCCCGCAGGCCTCGGCCGCGCGTTCGAGGAAACGGCGCTGGCCCACCACCACCAGTTCGGCGGCGGCCAGGACATCTTCGTCCCAACAGGCCCGGGCCACCACCTCCGGGCCCACGCCGGCCGGATCGCCCAGGGTCACGGCCACGCGAGGCTTCATCGATTCTCCTCCAACAGGCCGCGCCAAAACTCGGGCTGCCAGCCGATTTTGATCAGCTCGCCGAAACAGATCACCGGCACGCTTCGGTTGCCTGGGGCCTTGGCCAGCATCTCGCGCTTGGCCGCCATGGATTGGCTGACGTCATGCCAGCGCACCTCGAAGCCCCGCGTGCTGAAAAAATGGCCGGCCGCCCGGCAACTGGCGCAGCCCGGCATGTGAAATATCACCACTTCTCGTTTGGGCGTCATGGCTTTGCTCCGCTTGTGACCAAGGGCCGCGAACCGGGGCCGCCCGCGCGCAAATCGCAAAAACAGCCTGTAGATACAACATGTTGCCCTACCTAGCCCATCCGGGCCAGCCAATGGCCTAGTCTAGTGTAGCGCTCGTGGGGTTGGCCGTCAATCGCCGCCGGGGCCCGTGGCGGAGCCCTTTCGCCGCCGCATCTTCGCGCCGCCCAGCCCAAGACCGCCGCCGCCCGGCCCGATAAAAATTGCCGCCAAGGTAACGGTTTTTTCACGCGGAGGTTGATTTCTCATGGGCGGATGCAGGTTCATGCGGGCCAATCTGATCGCCGAGGCGACCATGCTCACCGTCAGTTCAGCCGCGCCGGGCGTGGTGGGCATGCCGGCGGCCCAGGCCAACGGGTCGGCCCTGGCCCAGGCCGCGGGCGAACACACCGCGGCCCAGGATCAGGCCTTTTTCGTCGAGATAGACTCGGTCAGCGCCGGCAACCGGGTGGGTCGGGCCACTTTTCGCTGGCGGCGGGCCTCCAGCGCTTCGTGGGAGGCCGCCGGCCTGGTCACCTCGACCAACTGGCGCACCCTGGCCGACGGCGTGAAGTTCAGGTGGCTGGGCAACGTCACGCCGGATTTCGAGATGGGCGACGCCTGGACGATCCTGGCCTCGGCCAATCAGGGGCCGACCAAGCTCCTGGACGGCGACCGCGACACGGCCTGGCGCGCCACCGGCTGCGCCAACGAACACCTCACCGCCGACCTGGGCGCGCCGGCCTTGGCCCAGGCGATGATCCTGGCCGACCACAACCTGACCGACCAGGCCGTGGTGACCCTGCTGGGCGACGATGGTCCCAACTGGACCGCGCCCGCCTTCCGCCAGGCCGTCGCCGTCACCCGGCCGCACCTGACGCTGTTTTTCGAACAGACCAGGCGGCACTGGCGGCTGATCATGCAAGACCCCACCAACCCCGACGGCCATATCCGGGCCAGCATGCTCCATCTCTGCGCCGTTTTCCGGCCCGCGCGCAATTTCAGCGCCAGCCATGACCAGACCCTCAGCGCCGGTCGGGTCATCTCCTACAACGACGCCGGCCGCATGACCGGCACGACCACGTCCTTGGGCCGGGCCTTCAGCCTGCCCTTCAACGGCCTCGACGCCGGCGACCGCGCCGGGCTGGAGGCGGTCTTCAACCAAGTTCACGACGTGGCCAGCGGCCGGCTGCGGCCGTTTTTCTTCACGCCCAGCGACGACGCGCCGGCCGAGACCTTTTATTGCCTGCCCGAGGCCGAACTGGAGTTGCGGGCGCGGGGCCTGGGCCGTTGGTCGAGCCTGCTGCGCCTGAGCGAGGTGACGCGAAGCGATGTATAGCCTCAGCCAAGCCTTCAGCCGCGCCGTCAGCGAGGGACGCACGCCGATCCTGGCCCTGCGCCTGACCACGTCCTTTGGCGTGCGCTATTGGGCCGACCGCGCCCTGCCCCTGAGGCACAGCGGCCTGACCGACCCGTTGATGGCCGACGGCGCGGCCCTGGCCGACGGCTCTCAACGGGCCGGCGAGGGCTCGTTCAGCCTGTTGGAGATGGCCCCACGCGTGCTCTCCCTGGGCCGCCTGCGCGAGACCCTCGCCCCCCAGAGCGGTGACTTCCTGGCCAGCCTGGGCCAGGAGGAGCCGGCCAGCATCACCGTGACCCTGGCCAACGACGGCCCCGACGACCAGCGCCCCATGAGCCGCATCGAGGCCCGCGAAAACCTGCTGGGCGCGGTGGGCGAGTTGATCGTCGGCTTCGCGGACGCGCCCGCCCGCGAGCACATGGTGCGCTTCCATGGCCAGGTCGTTTCCTACACCCTATCGGCCACGGCCCTGCGCCTGTGCCTGAAGGCGGCCTGAATGTTCAGCTACGACGCCGAAATCGAGATGCTCCGCGCCTGGGACTACCCAAACCCCGAACAACCCGGCGCGGCCCTGCCCCTGGTCTACGGCGACATGAGCCTGGGCGGCGCGGGCGGCCTTTGGCCGGCGGTCTGCCTCGACGCCGCCAACCTGGTCTACGCCGTGGCCGGCCACCCCATGAAGGGCCCGGTGAGCCTCCATGACGCCGACGGCCAGGCCATTGCGCCGATCAGTTGCGGCGCCGAAAACTATCTGGGCAAGGGCGTGATCTGCCTGGCGCGCCTGAGCCAGCAGCCCGCCGGCGGCCAGGTGCTGGCGCGCGGCAAGGGCAAGATGAACGCGGACGGCGCGCTGTTGGAAAACCCGCTGGAGATCGCCGCCGACCTGTTGGCCTTTGCCGGCCAAGATCCGGCCCAAACTTTGGACCTTTCGGCCTACGGCCGGGCCAGGGCCGCCGCCCACGGCGCGGGGTTGACCGCCGCCGGGGTTATCGACCGGCCCCAGAGCCTGGCGGCCATCCTCACCGCGTTGATGGGCGAATTTCTGGGCTCGTGGTGGCTCGACGGCCGGGGCCGGCTCAAGCTGCTGATCGATATCGGCTCGGGGGCCCTGGACGAAAGCGAACTGAGTTGCGCCATCGGCCGGCCGGCCTTGCGCCAGGTGGAGGTCAGCGCCAGCCTGGCCGACGTGGTCAACCGGGCCGACGCCCTGTATTGCCTCAACCCGGCCAGTGGCGAGTATCTGGCCGCCTTTGACGGCCGCCAGACCCAAAACCAGGCGTCGATCAGCCTCTATGGCCGGCGGGCGCTGTCGCTGGAGCTGAACTGGGTGCGCGCCCAGGCCACGGCCCGAGCCATCAGCCGGCGGCTGGTGGAGGTGTTGGGCGTGCCCCGGCGCATGATCGATTGCGAGGAAGGCGGCCTTGCGCACATTGGCCTGGAAAAGGGTGACGCGGCCCTGTTCAGCCTGCCTTGGCTCCACGACGATCAAGGCCTGCCCCTGGTCAACCAGGTGACGCGGGTGCTTTCGGTGGAGCCCCAGATGGACCGTCGCCTGACCAGGCTATGCCTGATGGACACCGGCTATTTCAAAACACTGGCCTGCCGCGCCGACGGGTCACGCCCGGCCGACGGCGTGGTCAAAGCCGGTGGCGACCGCGACCGACGCGCATTCTAAAGGAGCCTTTTGATGAGCGACCAGCGCATCCAATACACCGAGGAGATGGTCGGGGCCAACCACCCCACCAAAAGCGACACCCTCAACCGCCTGGCCTTGGTCGAAACCGACATCGACGGCCACGGCAAGGCGCGATTCCTGAAAGAGCAGACAACCATCCCCGGCCCGGCCAGCGGCGAGGGCGTGCTCTACGCCAAGGCCGACGGCGCCGACACCTGCCTGTATTATCGGGCCAACGGCTCTTCGGTGCTGGTGGCGCGGCCCTCGGCGCCGGCGTTCAAGGCCCTGGGCTTCATCAGCGGCCTGCAGGCCAGCAAGCAGGACGACGCCAGGCTGTTGGTGCGGGCCGGGGCGGTGGAGATAGGCGGCGGAATCTATTATCTGCCCGAGGACACCACGATCTCCCCCGGCTGCGTCAACGGCGTCAACCTGGTCTGGCGCGCCCTGACCGTGACCCCGCCCGCCAGCGGCGATACGCTCAGCGCCGACAACTTCCACAACTTTTACACCACACTCGATGGCCTCGTTCGGCTGAGCTGGCGCAACGGCGGCTGGTATATCACCGACAACACGGCCCACCGTGTCATCGGCCTTTATCCTTCGGCCAACGGCGCGCTGACCAATTACGCCACGGTTGGCGGCATGTATCGCCTGGGCCTGGGCCTGACCGTCCTGGACACCACCAGCCCGCCCACATCCAACACCAACGTCAACATCTGCCTGCCGATCCTGTCCGGCAGGACATACGGCGATTTCACCGTGGGCGTCGCCGCCCCAGGCGGCAACGTGGGCTTTTGGTGCAACTACGAAACACTCTTGAGTAGCCACCACAACGGCTCGACCGCCAGCAAGGCCATCGGCCAATGCTTGATGTGGTCCTCCGACGGCACGGCCCTGATGAGCGTGTTGGCCAGCGAAGGCACGGCCAATTGGCTGCGCATCATCTTGAAAAACATTCATATCCCGAGCGGAATGGCCCGTTAGGAGGGTGAAGGATGATCTATTTTGTCGACGCCACGGGCGCTATCGTCAGCATGATGGCCGCCGCCAGCCCCGAGCAGGAGGCCCAGGCCGCCGTTGCCGGCCTGACCAGGGTCGAGGATCAAGCCGGCTTTGACCGCGACAGCCACTTCTACGTGGACGGCGCGTTCGCGGCCAAGCCGGCCCAAGGTCAAGCCGCCGCCATCGCCGCCGCGGCGTGCGCCAAGCGCCTGGAATTGGCCCGCCAGGCCGAGGAGTTCATCTCCAGGCTCACGCCGCCCGAGCACGCCGCCGTGCGCGCGGCCGACCCCAGCCGCACCGACGAGCGCTATCCGCCCTTCTGGCTGCAATGGGCGCGCGGCCAGAACGACATGGCCACGCTCATCGCCGCCCACGCCGCCGCCAGCCCCGAGCAGATCGCCCGCGCCGAGCAGGTCAAGTCGCGCTATCTGGCCCTGGCCTGCTGGTGCGCCCGCCTCACCGCCGGGCCGCTGGCCGCGGCCTTCGCCAATTTGGAGTCGGCCGCCGCCAACGGCGACATCCAGGCCATCGAAAACGTCGAACTAAATCTGTCGGCCCACCAGATCGGGGCCAGCGGCGAGCACGCCGACCCCGACCCCGACATCACCCAGGCCATGCTGCAACTGCCCGCCGCCGGCCTGGCCCTGCTCGACCAGTCGTAAACGCGCGAAAACCGAGGCCTCGCGACCCCGGTTCATCCGCCCATCACCCCGCCCGTCAGCCCGTCACCACAGGGCCGCCGGCACGCGCCATCGGCCGGCGGCCTCCTTCCAGACTCAGACAAACTCCTGGCGCACGGTGTTGCGCAGGCGCAGATCCACCTCGGGCATGAATTTTTCGCGCAACCACGTCACCAGGGCCGCGCGGTCCTTCAGCGCCGGGCCGGACTCGGCGGCGCAGTAGGCCGCGAAGGCTTCCACCGGATCGTCCGAACCGAAATCCAGGTACCAGTCGATGCGCGAAAGCACGCGCGTCAGTTGGGCCGAGGGGTGATCGTGATAACGCGCGAAACAGATCGAAAAAAGCGGCAGCAACAGCCCGCGCAGCAGGTCCAGCAGACCTGGTTGATCCAGACGATCGTCCTTTTCCAGGCCGTCGAGCACGCGCAAAAGGATCAGGATCGGCAGCTCGGCCTCCAGCACCTGGGCCAGGGCCTGCCGCTGCTTGCGCCACGTGCCGCCGGCCGCCTCGACCAGGGCCTCGACCTGCGCGGCCAGGTCTTTGGTCAACTGGCTGAAAAGGCGCACGCACAGCCGGTGCAAGCGAAAAAGTTGATTCGGCTCCGGTGGCAGCGCGCCCAAAAGCTGCCCGGAACCGTTTTCGGCTTCAGCAGACAAACCAGCTTCCTCCCACAATGCGCCGCGGCCAAGCGCCCAACGCGCGCCGTCCAACCCATCCGCGGCGCGCGGCCGCGCAACCGCAGCCTGCAATCAGATTAGCATATCCGTGGCAATGGTTCGCCCGAAAGCATCTCCAGCAAACGACGGCCGCCCACGGCCGTGTTCAGCCACACCCGGCCGGGCTTTTCGGCCACGGCCCGGCCGATGATCGCCGCCCGGTCGCCCAACCGGTGGCCCCTCATGGCCGCCAGCGCCGCCTGGGCCTGTTCGGCCGGCGCGACGCAGATCAATTTGCCCTCGTTGGCCAGATAGAGCGGATCCAGGCCCAGCAGCTCGCAGGCCCCGGCCACCGCCCCGGCGATGGGGATGGCCGCCTCGTCCAGCTCCATCGCCACGCCGCTGGCCTCGGCGATTTCTTTCAGCGCCGTGGCCAGGCCGCCCCGCGTGGGGTCGCGGAAAAGCCGCGCGCCGGGGCAGGCCGCCAGCACGTCGGCCACCAAATCGGCCAAGGGGGCCGTGTCGCTGCGGGTTGACAGATCCAGGCCCAGGCCCTGCCGGGCGGCCATGATCGTCACGCCGTGATCGCCCAGCGTCCCCGAGACCAACACCGCATCGCCCGCCCGCGCCCGGCTCGCGCCCAGTTCCAGGCCATCGGCCAACACGCCGATGCCGGCGGTGTTGATGAATAATTTGTCGGCCTGGCCGCGACCGACGACCTTGGTGTCGCCGGCGATGACCTTGACCCCGGCCTGGGCCGCCGCCCGGCCCATCGAGGCGACCACGCGCTCCAGATCGGCCAGGGCCAGGCCTTCCTCGAGGACAAAGCCGGCCGTCAGATACAGCGGCCGGCCGCCGCGCATGGCCACGTCGTTGACCGTGCCGTGCACGGCCAGGCAGCCGATGTCGCCGCCGGGGAAAAACAGCGGATCGACCACGAAGCTGTCGGTGCTGACCACCAGCCGCCCGCCCGGGGCCGCCAACACCGCCGCGTCGTCCATCTGGGCCAGCACGTCGTTGGCCAGGTGCTTGGCGAAAACGCGCTCCAACAACCGCCGGCTGGCCAGGCCGCCGGCCCCGTGATCGAGTTGGATGGTCTCGTTTTGGGCCACGGCTAGTCCTCCCGGCGATAACTGCGCCACGCCGCGCAAGCGCCCTCGGAGCTGACCATGCACGGTCCCACCGGGCTTTCCGGCGTGCAGGCCCGGCCAAAAAGCGCGCACTGCGGCGGCCGCGCCAGCCCGCGCAGCACCTGGCCGCACAGGCAGCCCGGCGGCTCGGGCGGCTCGGACAAATCCAGCCCAAAGACCTTGGCCGCGTCAAAGGACGCGAACTCCGGCCGCGCGGCCAGGCCGCTGGCGGCGATCCAGCCCAGGCCCCGCCATGGCGCGTCCACGGCCGCGAAGACCTGGTTCATCACCGCTCGCGCCCGGGGATTGCCCTGGGCCTCGACCGCTCGGGCGTATTGAATTTCCACCCTTGGCCGGCCCTCGTCAAGCTGGCGCAAGAGCATCAGCGCCCCGGCCAGGATGTCCACCGGCTCGAAGCCGCAGATCACGCAGGCTAGGCCCCGCTCGGCGGCGATTTGATAGGGCGCGGCCCCGATCACCGTGCTGACGTGGCCTGGGCACAAAAAACCGTCGAGGCCCAGGTCGGGTCCGTCCAGCAGGGCGGCCAGGGCCGGCGGCATCAGCTTGTGCAGGCACAACACGCTGAAATTATCCAGCCCCAGGGCCTGGGCCCGCAAGATCGCCGCAGCCGTGGTCGGCGCGGTGGTCTCGAAGCCGATGCCCAGAAAGGCCACCCGCCGCCCTGGCATGGCCTGGGCCAGATCCACCGCGTCCATCGCCGAATAGACCACCCGCACGTCACCCCCCCGCGAGCGGGCTTGGGCCAGCGAGCCCTGGCCGCCAGGCACGCGCAGCATATCGCCGAAGGTGGCCACGCTCACGCCATCGAGGCCCGCCAGGGCCACGGCCTGGTCGATCTGGCCGGCGCTGGTCACGCAGACCGGGCAGCCCGGCCCCGAGACGAACTCCAGCGTCGGCGGCAGCAGCGAGGCCAAGCCATGCCGGGCGATGGCCATGGTGTGGGTGCCGCAAAGCTCCATGAAGCGCACCGGCCGCCGGCAGAGTTTGGCGATGGCCTGGGCCAGTTCGCGGCAAAGGGCCGGATCGCGGTATGGGTCGACATGTTTCATGGCGCGCCAACCTCCACAAGGCCCAGCCGCCAGCGAGCCGCGGCGACAACCGCCTGACCCAGGCACAGGCCGCCGTCGCCGGCGGGCATGGCTGAGGGAGTATAAACCCGGAGCCCGGCCCGCTCAAGCAAAGCCGTCAGCCCCGTCAGCAAAAAGCCGTTGGCCAGGCAGCCGCCGCCCAAAACCACCGCGCCCAGGCCGTGCTCGCCAGCGCCGGCCAGGGCCCAGGCGGCCAGGGCGCGGACCAATCCGGCGTGAAAGCGCCCCGCCAACAGCGCCGGGCCGGCCCCGGCCGCCGCATCGGCCGCCAGCGCCCGGATCATCGGCCGCCAGTCCAGCTCCCACAGGCCCTCGCGGCGGGTCAAGGCAAAGGCGTAGCCGGCCTCCGCCGAGGGTTGCCCGTCCATGGCCTGCTCCAGCTCCATGGCCGCCTGGCCCTCGTAAAGCACCTCGTCACGCAGGCCGCATATGGCGGCCACGCCATCGAAAAGCCGGCCCAGGCCGCTCGATTCCGGCGCGTTCAAGCCCCTGGCGATCATGGCCTCGATCAGGGCCAAACGCTGGCCGTGGCGGGCAATGAGCTCCAGCGGCAAGGCGACCGTGGCCAGGCGGCCCAGGCTGGCCAACAGCAACGCCAGGCCGATGCGCCAAGGCTGGCGCGCGGCCGTGTCGCCGCCGGCCAAGGCAAAGGGCCGCAGACGTCCCAGGCGTTGAAAATCGGCCAGATCGCCCAGCAGCATCTCGCCGCCCCAGATCGTCCCGTCGTCGCCCAGGCCCGCGCCGTCCAGGCACAGGGCCAGGACGGGGCCGCTCAGGCCATGCTCGGCCATGACGGCCACGGCGTGGGCGTGGTGATGCTGCACGGCGCAGACCGGCAGGCCCAGCTCGTCGGCCCAGCGGGAGCTTTGGTAGTCGGGGTGTTTGTCGCGGGCGACGATGGCCGGCGGCGCGTCGAGGATGGCCGCCAGATGCTCGGCCGTGGCCGCGAAAAAGTCCAGGCCCTCGGGGCTGGCCAGATCGCCGATGTGCTGGCTGACAAAGGCCTGGCGGCCGCGCAGCAGGCAAAGGGCGTTTTTGAGCTGAGCGCCCACGGCCAGAATCGGCGGGCAATCGGCCGGGGCCAGCGCCTCGGCCAGCAAAAGCGGCATGGGCGCGTAGCCCCGCGCCCGGCGCAGCAGCCTGGCCTGGCCGCCGGCGACCATGGTCACCGAGTCGTCCACGCGCAGGTGGATGGGCCGATCGTGCAGGAGCATCAATTGGCACAGCGGGCCCGACGCCGCACCCGCGCCCAGGCGGGCCACGGCCTGGGCCGCGTCCTGGCAGATCGGCTCGTCGCTGGGGTTGCCCGAGGTCATGACCAGGGCGCGCAGGCCGTGCTGGCTTTGGGCGCGGTCCATGATTAAATGATGCAGCGGCGTGTAGGGCAACATCAGGCCAACGCGCTTGAGGCCGGGGGCGATCCCTGGGGCCAGGTCGACGCCATCGCGGACGCGGACGAGCACGATGGGCCGCTGGCGGCTGGCCAGCAGGCGGGCTTCCTCGGCGTCGAGCCAGGCCAGGCCGTGGGCGGCCTCCAGGTCGGCGACCATCAGGGCCAAGGGCTTGGCCAGGCGGCGCTTACCGGCGCGCAGACGCGCCACGGCCCCGGCGTCGTGGGCGTTGGCCGCCAGGTGAAAGCCGCCCAGGCCTTTGACGGCCACGATCAGGCCCTCGGCCAGGGCCCGCACCGCGCGCGCCAGAGGATCGGCGACGGCCAACTCCCGGCCGGCCGGATCGGCCAACCAGAGACGCGGCCCGCAGACCGGGCAGGCGTTGGGCTGGGCGTGAAAGCGGCGATCGGCGGGGTCGTGATATTCGGCCAGGCAATCGGGGCACATGGCAAAGCCGGCCATGGTCGTTTGCGGCCGATCGTAGGGCAAATCCTCGATGATGCTGTAGCGGGGGCCGCAATGGGTGCAGTTGATGAAGGCGTAGCCGTGGCGGCGGTTGGTTGGGTCGCGCATCTCGGCCAGGCAGGCCTCGCAGGTGGCCACGTCGGGGCTGATCAGAGCCCCGCGCCGGCCGCCCCGCGAGTCGGCGATGACAAAGGCCGTTTCGCCCTGGGCCAGGGGCGCGTCAAGGCGCGTGATTTCATCGATGCGCGCTAGCGGCGGCGCCTCGGCCAGCAGGCGCGCGAAAAATTCATCGACCGCGCCCGCGCCGCCCTGCACGACCAGTTCCACGCCGGCGGCGCTGTTGGCCACCATGCCGGTCAGGCCCAGGCGCAGGGCCAGGTTGTGCGCGAAGGGCCGAAAGCCCACGCCCTGCACCACGCCGCGCAGCAGGGCCCTTTGCCGCTGGCGCGCGCCGCCGCCAGGCCCTGGGCTCAACTACGCACCCAGCGCTCCAGCCAGTCGGCCCAGGCGTCGAGCCCCTCGCCGCTGCGACAGGAAAGCTCGAAAACGACCTGGTCGGGGTTGAGCTGGCGGCAGGTGTGGCGGATGCGCTGGATATCGCAGTCGATGAAGGGCAGCAGGTCGATCTTGTTGATGATGAGCACCCCGGCTTGGCTGAAGAGCTGGGGATATTTGCTGGGCTTGTCGTCGCCCTCGGTGACGCTGAGCACGGCGATCTTCATGTCCTCGCCCAGATCGAACTCCACCGGGCAGACCAGGTTGCCCACGTTTTCGACGATCAGCAGGTCCAGCTCGTTCAGGTCGAAGGCGGCCAGGGCGTCGGCCAGCATGGCCCCGTCCAGGTGACAGGCCCCGCGCGTCTCGATCTGTACGGCCTTGACCCCGCAGGCGGCCACGCGCTGGGCGTCCTCGGTGGTCTGGATGTCGCCTTCTATGACGGCCAGGCGCAGGCGGTCCTTGAGCTTGACCAGGGTTTTTTCCAGCAGCGAGGTCTTGCCCGCGCCGGGGCTGGAGATGATGTTGACCACCTTGACGCCGGCCTGGCGGAACAGGCGGCGGTTTTGCTGGGCCAATTGGTCGTTGGCCTCCAGGATGGGCCGCGATACTTCTAGTTGGGACATGATTTTTCTCCGGGCCTGGTCACTGGGCCTCGATGTATTCCACGAAAAGCTCGCGCCCGCCTTCCAGGCTGAGCTGATCGGCCTGGCACAGGGGGCAGATGATGGTCGGTTCGTCCAACAGGGACTGGCGGCCGCAGGCGGCGCAGGTGGCGGTGATCGGCGCCTGGTTGACCTCCAGCTCGGCCTCGGCGGCCGGGGTGTCTTTTTTGATCAGATCGAAACAAAAGCGCAGCGAATGGGGCACGACCCCCGAATAGGCCCCCACCCGCACGACGACCTTCTGCACCTTTTCGGCCCCGTGGCGGGCGGCTTCCTGCAACACTATGCCCAGCATCGACTGGGCGATTGAAAGTTCATGCACGGCGGCCTCATCTTGAGAATTATTATTTATAAAAGAAATTTAGCACCGCGCCGCCAGCCGGGTCAAGGGCGGCCGTGATTGCCTTCTGGCGTTTGACGACCGCGTCTGCTAATATTTTTGGCCGAACCAAGGAGAGCCCCACTTGATATCGCCCGTCGACTACAAAGGGCCCGACCCCAGCCAAGCCGGGCCCAAACCCAGAAAAAAGAGCATCTGGTTGCGCTTGCTGCTGTGGCTGGTCATCGCCGCGCTTTCGGCCGGCGCCTTGGGCGCGGGGCTGCTGGTGGGGGCCTGGTTCTGGCTCAGCCGCGATCTGCCCAGCGTCGAGACGCTCAGTAATTACGCCCCGCCCACCGTGACCAAGGTGCTTAGCCACGACGGCCGGCTCATGGCCGAATTTTATCGTCAGCGGCGCTACGTCGTCTCCATCGACTCCTTGCCCGACTATGTCACCAACGCCTTCGTGGCCGCCGAGGACGGCGATTTTTATCGCCACGAGGGCGTGGACCTGGCCGGCATCATGCGCGCGGCCCTGGCCAATTTCAAGGCCGGCCGGGTGGTGCAGGGCGGCAGCACCATCACCCAGCAGGTGGCCAAGGCCATGCTGCTGACGCCCCAGCGCACCTTCGTGCGCAAGATCAAAGAAATGATCCTGGCCCGGCGCATGGAGCACTACCTCAGCAAGCGCCAGATCCTCAATCTATATGTGAACCACATCTACCTGGGCCACGGGGCCTATGGCGTCGAGGCGGCGGCGCGGGTCTATTTTGGCAAGCCCGCCCAAAAGCTCAGCGTGGCCGAGGCGGCGCTGATCGCCGGCCTGGTCCAGGCCCCCAGCCGCTACAGCCCCATCCGCGAACCCAAACGGGCCCGCAATCGCCAGATCTACGTCATCGGCCGCCTGGAGGCCGACGGCTTCATCACCGCCGAGCAGGCCCAGCAGGCCCGGCGCGCGCAAATGGAAGTCAGCGTCCACCGTGAGGTGGAGGTCGAAGCGCCCTATTACGCCGAGGCCGTGCGCCAATGGCTCATGGAGCGTTACGGCGAGGACGCCCTCTACGACGGCGGCTTGGTCGTCGAAACGGCCTGTGACCCCGCCCTGACCGCCGCCGGCGTCCAGGCCGTCAGCGACGGCTTGCTGGAGCTGACCAAACGCCAAGGCTACGGCGGCCCCTTGGGCCGGGTCGACGCGACCAGCCTGCGCGAGGCGGCCAACCGGCCCTATCGCCCCAGCGGATTGGCCGCCGGCGACGACGTGACGGCCATCGTCACCCGGCTCGACCCCATGGGCCACTGGGCCGAGTTGCGCTTCGGCGGAGACCGCGGCCGCCTGGCCTTGGAGGACGTGACCTGGGCCCACCGCCGCGTCACCGACCTGGAGCGCAGCGCTGGCGGCGTGGGCCGCATCGAAGACGTGCTCAGCCCCGGCGACAAGGTCAAGGTCCGACTGGATCGGCAACAGGACGGTTGGTGGCGGCTGATCCTGCGCCAGGATCCCTTCGCCCAGGCCGCCCTGCTGGCCATGGACCCCCACAACGGCCGGGTGCGCGTGGCCATCGGCGGCCGCGATTTTTCCAAGAGTCAGTTCAACCGCTCGTTGCAGGCCAGCCGCCAACCGGGCAGCGCCTTCAAACCCTTCATCTACGCCGCCGCCCTCGACAACGACAATCCCGTCTACACCCCGGTTTCGGTGATCATCGACGCGCCGGTGGTCTACGACGACGTTTCCATGCCCGGCCAAAAGTGGAAACCCAAAAACTACGAAAATCGCTTTTATGGCCCCACCACCCTGCGCCAGGCCCTGGAGCATTCGCGCAACGTCGTCACCGTCAAGCTGCTGGCCGAGGTCGGCCTGCGCAAGGTAGTCAATTTCGCCCAACGCCTGGGCATCACCAGCCGTTTGGAGCCCAATCTCTCGCTGGCCCTGGGCACCAGCGGCGTCAACCTCCTGGAGCTGACGCGGGCCTACTGCGTCTTCGCCAACGGCGGTTACCTGGTCCAGCCGGTGATGGTCGAACGCGTGCTCGACCGCAACGGCAACGTCCTGTTCCAGAACGAGTCCAGCCCCGAGCAGGTGCTCTCGCCGCAAACCGCCTTTTTGACCACCCACCTCATGCGCGGGGTCATGGAGGAAGGCACCGGCGCGGGCGTGCGCGTGCCGGGCTACGTCATGGCCGGCAAGACCGGCACCACCAACGACCTGCGCGACGCCTGGTTCATGGGTTTCACCCCCGACCTGGCCTGCGGCGTGTGGGTGGGCCAGGACGACAACACGCCCCTGGGCCGCCGCGAAACCGGCGCGCGGGCGGCCGGGCCGATCTGGCGGCAGTTCATGACCAGGGCCCTGGAGGGCCAACCGCCCAAGGAATTCACCGTGCCCGACGGCGTGGTCTTCTGCCGTGTCGATCGCCAGAGCGGCGCGCTCCTGCCGCCAAACGCCGCCGGCGGCTTTTTCGAGGCCTTCCGCGCCGGCACCGAGCCCACGGTCATGCCGGCCAACCAGCCCGATGTGCTGGAAGAGCAAGTCCCCACCGAATTTTTGCAGGACGAGACCTTCGCCAACTGAGGGCCGCGCCAAGGCGAGGCCGCGAGGCTACCGGTTAGATGTCGCTGAGGTCGTCGCGGACGACGAAGAGCACGTTGAAGTGCTGGCGCAATTCGTCCACCAAGGCCTCCAGGGCCTCGGCGGGCATGTCCTCGATGCGGAAGTAGACGTTGCGGCGGCCTTCGCCGGTCATCTCGTAGGAGCTCAGCACACTGATGATCGCCGCGCCGTGGTTGCGGATGAAGTCGGTGACGTCTTGGACGGCCATGGCCTGATCGGCCAGGTTGAAGGCCATCTGAATGCCGCCACGATAGACGCCGGTGATGGTGGTCAGCAGGCGGAAAACATCGCCCTGGCTGATGACGCCCACCAGCTTGCCGCCATCCATGACCGGCAGGCCCGTGATGCGATGTTCGAGCATCTTGACGGCGGCTTTTTCGACCGTTTCGCCCACGCCGATGGTGATGACCTCGCGGGTCATGATGTCTTTGACCTTGAGTTCGGCCAGCAGATAGTAAAGTTCGTGCACGTCGAGGGTGGTGGCCTTGGATGGGCTGGCGTCCTTGAGGTCGGTTTCGGTGATGATGCCCACCAGGCGGCCCTGGTCGTCGGTGACCGGCAGGCGGCGAATGGTGTTTTCCTTCATCATCTGCGAGGCGCGCATGACCGAGGTGTCGGGGGTGACGGTCAGGGGGTCGTGGGTCATCCACTCCTTTACCAGCATGCGCATTCCTCCGGGGGCGGCCCTTCCGGGCCTTGGCTGAGGGCACTTCCGGTCGCCTTGTCCGGGCCAGGCAAGGCTTGTGCTCATTAAGTGCTCAAGATACAATTCCCGCCAAGATTTTACAAGTCGTTTCCGCACAGCCGGCCGGGGCCTAACCCTGTGAATGAAGGAACAAAACCAGATCTCCAGCGGGCCAGCGCCCTTGCGTTGGGCTCCACCGGCCCCTTGGCGGCCGCCTTGGAAGACTTCGCGCCGCGCCAAGGCCAACTGATCATGGCCCAGGCCGTGGCCCAGGCCCTGACCGAGCAAACGCCTCTGATGGTCGAGGCCGGCACGGGCACGGGCAAAACCCTGGCTTATCTGACGCCGGTGGTGGCCAGCGGCCTCAAGACCGTTGTCAGCACCGGCACCAAAACCCTGCAAGACCAGGTGGCGCAAAAGGAACTGCCCCTGCTGGGCCGCGTCGTGGCCCCTGGCCTGCGCTGGGCGGTGCTCAAGGGCCGGGGCAATTATCTCTGTCCGCGACGTTATCTGGCCTTTGCCGCCCAGCCCGACCTGGGGCTGCCCGGCGCGCTTTCGGGTCTGGCCGCCTTGGAGTCCTGGCGGCGGCGCAGCCAAAGCGGCGATCTGGATGAAGTGCGCGGCGAGGCCGTCGGCGAGGCCCTGCTGGCCGAGATAACCGCCAACGCCGAGCAATGCCTGGGTGGCCGTTGCGAGCATCGCGAAGACTGCCCGCTGATGGAAGCCCGCCGCCGCGCCGCCGAGGCCGACATCGTGGTGGTCAACCACCATCTGTTCCTGGCCGACCTGCGCCTGAAGGCCGAGGGGCGCGGCGAGGCCCTGCCCCGCTATCAGGCCGTGATCTTCGACGAGGCCCACATGCTGCCCGAGGTGGCCACGGCCATCTTCGGGGTGGGCGTCTCCGAACGCCGCCTGAGCGTGCTGCTCAAGGACATGACCCGCGAGGTCGGCCCCGACCAGCGGATGGACCAGGCGGCCCGCGCGGTGGAGCAAGAGGGCCGGGAGTTCTTCGGCGCGCTGCGGGCTCTGGCCGGCCCCAGCGGGCACCGTGGCCTGGGGCCCGATGAACTGGCGCGCATCGCGCCGCTGGCCGGGGCCCTGGGCGCGGCGCTGGAGGAACTGGCCCAGGCCGTGAGTCGCCTGGAGGGCGAGGAGGCCAAGTCCATCGCCGCTCGGGCCGGGGCCGTGGCCATGGATCTGCAAGCGGCCGTCGCCCCCGCGCCGGGCCACACCGTGGCCTGGATCGAGCGGCGCGGCCGGGGCGTGGCCATCAATCTATCGCCGGTGGAGGTGGGCCCCCACCTGGAGCACGCCCTGTATCAGGAAATCGGCCGCCTGGTCTTCACCAGCGCCACCATGGCCGCCGGCGACGACCTGGGCCCGATGATCCGCCGCCTGGGCCTGCCGGAGGAGACCCGGCGGCACATCGTCGGATCTCCCTTCGACCAGGCCAGGCAGTCGATCCTCTACGTGCCCCGCCGCATGCCCATGCCGGCCGACTCGGCCTTCACCTCGGCCGTGGCCGAGCAGGTGCGCGCCATCCTGCGCCTGAGCCGGGGCCGGGCCTTCGTGCTGTTCACCAGCCACCGCAACATGGAGGCGGTCAGCGCCATGCTCACGCCCGAGTTGGAGTACGCCTGCCTGGTGCAAGGCCAGGCCCCGCGTCTGGAGCTGTTGCGGCGCTTTGTCGAGCTTTCGCCCAGCGTGCTTTTCGCCACCGCCAGCTTTTGGCAAGGGGTGGACGTGCCCGGCCCGGCCCTGAGCGCGGTGATCGTCGACAAGCTGCCCTTTGCCCCGCCCGACGACCCGCTGGTGGCCGCGCGCATGGCCCTTTTGGAGTCGCGCGGCCACAACGGCTTCGCCCACCTGATGGTGCCGGAAGCCATCCTCGGCCTCAAACAGGGCCTGGGCCGCCTGCTGCGCACGCCCCACGACCGCGGCGTGCTGGCCGTCCTGGACAACCGCCTGCTGACCAAACCCTACGGCCGACGTTTCCTCAAGGCCCTGGCGCCGGCCCCCCTGACCAGTGACCTGGCCGACGTGGCGCGTTTTTTCGCCGGGCGTCAGGCCGAACCACCATCACAAAACTGAACAAACGTTCGCAAGGCCTTTGGCGACGCCTCCGTCCTCTGCTATACTATAAATGGCGGTAGGCAGATATCGTACCCAATTGGTAACGTGTGTTCATTGTTCTGAATTTTGGCCGATTTCACGTTTGACTTTTCTTTCCTGCCTTAATTAGTATAGCTAAGTTCGTTATTACGCGCGTAATTTCGGTCAACGGACGCCTCGCCGCCCGCCAGCCGGCCGCCCCACCGCCGCGCTTGTTCGATGGCTGTCTTCATTAAATTAGAGGGCAACACAGCACTGCTTGATCGCAAGGAGAAGACAATGTTCAAGCACATGAAGTTGACAGGCAAGATGTTCAGCGGCTTTGGCCTCCTGATCGCCATCTTGTGCGTGGTGGCCGTGGTTGGTTTGACGGCCATCATCGGCGCGGGCGGCATCCTCCAAAAAACCGGCTCGATGATCTCGCTGGCCACGGGCGCGGTGGGCCTGGACTTGCATCACAAGCGCTTCATGATCTCCGGCGATGAGGCTCAGATCGAAAAGGCCGCCCGTTATTACGAAAACATCGACCGCGGCGTCAGCCAGGGCCGCGAGGCCTTCACCGACCAGGAGACCCTGGGCATGATCGAGTGGGCCAGCAAGGAGTTGGCCGCCATCAAGACCGATTTGCAGACCTACCTTGATCTGGCGCGCAAAAAGAAAGCCGCCCAGCGCTCCATGGACGACAAGGCGGCCCAGGCCGTTGATTTTTGCCAAAAGATCGTGGCCATGCAAAAGGAGCAGTTGCAAAAGGCCAACGACGCCGCCACCGCCGACATGGCCGACGCCATCCTGAGCATCGACATCGACCGCATGGAGCGCATCCAGAAGGAATCGGTGGAATTGCTGAACAAAAAATGGCAGACCGCCGGCCTAGCCAACGACATGATCCTGCTGCTGATGGATTCGCGCCAGCTCGAAAAAAGCTACATCCTCACGCCCACCGCCGCGCTCAAGGACGCCCACTACAACGACTTCCAAAAGATCAAGGCCGACATCGCCAACCTGCGCCAGGCCCTCACCGCGCCCGAGGATCTGGCGGTCATCGACCAGTTCGACAGCGCCCTGCAGGGCTACGAAGACGCCTTTGTCGAGCTGACCAAATTCACCGAACGCCAGCAAGGCATTGAGCAGCACATCAGCAAGGTGGCCGCGGAAGTAGACGCCAAAGTCTATCCCGTCCAGGCTAAGTACACTGAAGAACTATATAATTCCATGACAAGGGCCGTGGTGATGATCATCGTCACCGCCGTTGTCGGCGTGGCCGTGGGCCTGATCCTGGCCTGGCTGCTGACCCGCGGCATCGCCGGGCCCATCCGCAAGGCCATCACCGGCCTCAGCGAGGGCGCGACCCAGGTCACCGCCGCCGCCTCCGAGGTCAACAACGCCAGCCAATCCCTGGCCGAGGGCGCTTCCCATCAGGCCTCCAGCATCGAGGAAACCAGCGCGGCCATGGAGCAAATGGCCTCCATGACCGACCAGAACGCCGAGCACGCCCAAGAGACCGACACGCTCATGGCCCAGGCCGCCCAGCTCATCAGCAACGCCAATGGCTACGTGGCCCAGCTCAAGGGGGCCATCGACCAGATCAACCAGGCCTCCGACCAGACCGTCAAGATCATCAAGACCATCGACGAGATCGCCTTCCAGACCAACCTGCTGGCCTTGAACGCCGCGGTGGAGGCCGCCCGGGCCGGCGAGGCCGGCGCCGGCTTCGCCGTGGTGGCCGAGGAAGTGCGCAACCTGGCCATGCGCGCCGCCGAGGCGGCCAAAAACACCCAGACCCTCATCGAGGGCAACATCAACAACATCAAGAGGGGCGCCTCCCTCATGGTCGACACCGAGAGCGCCTTCGCCAGCGTGGAGGGCATCGCCCAGAAGGTGGCCCACCTGGTGGCCGAGGTGGCCGCCGCCTCCAAGGAACAATCCCAGGGCATCGGCCAGGTCAACTCGGCCATCAGCTCCATGGACCGCATCACCCAGCACAACGCGGCCAGCGCCGAGCAGTCGGCCGCCGCCTCCGAGCAACTCGCCGCCCAATCCAACTCCATGCTCGAACTGATCGACGGACTGGCCCGCATGGTCGGCGGCGACCAGGGCCAGCGCCCGGCCCAAGCCCAACGGCGCATCCAGGCCGCCGCGCCGTCCGCGCCGTCCGCCCCCGCCGCCCTGCCGGTCAGCGACGCGCCCCGCTTGCCCACGCCGGCCCAGCCGGCCCAGCCGGCCAAGCCGGCCAAGGACGACGAGGACGATTTCGCCGACTTCTAACCGCCCAGCGCGCCCAAAAAAATCCGGGCCCTTGGTGGGCCCGGATTTTTTTGGGCGCGCGGCCTCGTTCAAACGTTGCGTTGGCGGCCGGACTTGGCCCATTCGCGGTCGCGCAGCTCGCGGCGCAGGATCTTACCCACGGCGCTCTTGGGCAGGCTCTCGACGAACTCGTAGAGCTTGGGCGCCTTGTAGGGCGTCAGGCGCTGGCGACACCACTGGTCCAGTTCCTCGGGCGTGGCCTTCATGCCGCGGTTGAGCACCACGAAGGCCTTGACCGTTTCGCCGCGATAGTCGTCGGGCACGCCCACCGCACAGGCCTCCAGCACCGCCGGATGCTCGAAAAGCACCTCGTCGATCTCGCGGGGATAGATGTTGAAGCCCGAGGCCACGATCATGTCCTTGGTGCGATCGAC
Organism: Desulfarculus baarsii DSM 2075; assembly: GCF_000143965.1. Classification (GTDB taxonomy): domain Bacteria; phylum Desulfobacterota; class Desulfarculia; order Desulfarculales; family Desulfarculaceae; genus Desulfarculus; species Desulfarculus baarsii. The sequence goes on from NC_014365.1 coordinate 3,047,508, forward strand.
GATGAAAAGGAAGCCGTCCTCGTCCATCTTGGCCACGTCGCCGGTGTGGAACCAGCCGTCGCGGATGGCGTGGGCCGTCTCGGCGGGCATGTTGTAGTAGCCGGCGCACATCTGGGGCCCCCGGAAGGCGATCTCGCCCGGTTCGCCCACGGGCACGATGGTCTTGCCGTCTTCCATGTCCACCAGTTTGACGTCGGTGTTGGGCAGCGGCACGCCCACGCTGCCGGGCTTGAGCTTGCCGCGCCAGGGCGTGGCGGTGATCAGGGCGCACGACTCGGTCATGCCGTAGACCTCCATGATGTCGCCGCCGGTGGCTGCCTTGAGGTCGTGGATGGTGTCGACGGCCAGCGGCGCGGCCCCCGAGAAAAAGCCCTTGACGAACGACAGATCGGCCTTGGCGAACTCGGGCTGGGCCATGATGCCCACGTAGAGGGTGGGCACGGCCGGCACCAGGTCCGGGCGATATTTGATGATCATTTGCAGGGCCGTGGCCGGCTCGGGCTTGGGCACCAGGATGTTGCTCCAGCCGTTGATCACGCAGGTGTTCAAGACCCCCGTGAAGCCCGAGATGTGAAAGATCGGAAAAACGCCGAGTTCGCTGCCCGGCTGGGAGGCCAGGTCGAAAAACCAGGCCCGCAGGATCTGCACGATGGACGAGGCGTTGGCGTGGGTGATCATCACGCCCTTGGAGACGCCGGTGGTGCCGCCGGTGAAGGGGATCAAGGCCAGGTCGTCCCATTTGGGCGGCGGGCCGGTGTGCGCGCCGGGCGCGTTGGCGATGACTTCCATGAAGGGCCAATAGCCGGCCTGGCGCTCGTAGCGGCGATACATCTGGCGCTTGAGCAGCGGGTAGAGCTGGCGCAGCGGAAAGGGCAGATAGTCGTTGATGTGGCAACAGACCAGCAGGCGCAGGTCGGTTTTGGCCCGCAGGGCCAGCAGGCGCGGGCATAGCAGATCCAGGGCCACCGCCGCGCCGACCCCGGCCAACTTGAACTGGTGTTCCATCTCGGCGTCGGTGTAGAGCGGGTTGCAGGCCACCGGCACCGCCCCCAAGCGCCACAGGCCGAAGTGGGCGATGACCGTCTGGGGCGTATTGGGCAGGGCGACGGCCACCCTGTCGCCCCGGCCGACGCCCAGGGCGGCCATGCCGGCGGCGAAGCGCCCGGCCAGATAATCCAATTCTTCATAAGTGATATGCTTGCCCATGTAGAGCATGGCGTCGCTTTTGGGGATCCGTTTGGCCTGCCGGGCGAGCAATTCGGGCATGGTCACCGGCTCCAGGTCGAGCTCCGCTGGCGTCTCGGGCCGATACTGTTTGTGCCAAATGCGTTGTTCCACCTAACTGTCCTCCGCTGGTGGTGAAGTCTCACTTCGCCGGAGAGGCTGCCAAGGCAAGGGTGGATGAACAGCCGGCGTTGGGCAGCGCCGATCACGATTGCACCATTGTGCCTGAACGCCACCGCGATATGCAACCAAGCTTATTAATATTTATGATTATTAGGGCAATGATGGCAAGCCAACGCGACCAGGACAAATAGCAAATGATTTCGGCATATTAACTGACAGATAGCGCGGAGAGGCGGCCCGATCAGAAGCGCGGTCCGGTCATCTGGCCCAGCTTGAGCGCCGAAAGGCCGGCGACGACGACGCCGGCCAACGCGCCAAGCAGGCACATGATCACCAGCAGCGCCGAAAAGACCTGGCGCTTGGCGATATCGTGAGCCCGGGCCAGGCCCACCAGCAAGATCACCAACGACCACGCCCCGCCAAGCAGTGGGCCGATCAGCGGCAGCAGGTAAAAGACGCCCGAGGCCTGGCTGTAGGCGCAGTAGCGGAAGGTGGCGGCCAGGCCTCGACGATCGCCGCCGACCATCCACAGGCCAAAGTGCAAAATCCACGCGCCCACGAACAAAGCGGCCAAAACCACCAGCGGCGCCAAGGCCAGCAGCCACAGCCCCGCCGTCGAGGCCCACAGGGCCTCGCCTTGCAGCCGGCCCCACAGGCCTTGCATGGCCATGCCAAAGGTGCCCAGGATCAGGCCATAGCCCAGGGGCCCGGCGTAGCCCGGCGGCGGCGGCGTGGCCAGGGTCTGGCCGGGATGAAAAAGCATCTGGCTGGTGGTGCGCGCCAAACGCCGCCACAACGGACCTTGGCCCTCCCAGGCCGGGGCCGGCCCCTGGCAAGGGCCTGGGCCGGACGGCCCGGTGGCGGGAGCGGCCAGCGGCGAAGACGGCGGCGGGGCCGTCGTGGGCCCTTGGCCCGGCGCGTCGATCTCGCGGCCGCAGACGTGGCAGACGATCGTGCCCGGCAAAGAGCCCGGCGCGGCCGTGGGGTCGACCTGGGCCCCGCAAAAGGCGCAGCACCCGGCCATCAGCCGCGCTCCCGCGTTGCGGCCTGGCTTTTCAGCCGCGACCAGCGCCGCAAAAAACCGCCCACTCCGGCTTGTTCATTGTTTTCGCTGGCTTGCCCGGCCGGCGTCAGGCGATCGGGCCGGCCCTGGTCGCGGTCGGCGGCCACGGCCAAGCGCAAGCAGTCCACGCGGCTCTGGCAATCCCAACAACCGGCCGCCACCTCGCGCAGGCCATCGGCCCCCACGGGAAAGACCACATCCAACCGGCCATGGCATTCCGGCCGGCCTTGCATGCGTTGTCCGTCGCCCAATTCGCCCGCTCCCGGCGCGCCTCCACGCCAAGCAAAATCGACTCGCTCGCCGCTTCAAGCATAAAGGCGCGGCGCGGCGCGGTCAAGGGCCGTGGGCCGGGTCGACGCTCAATCGCCCCGGCCAGCCAGCTTGTCGTTCAACTGCAAAATCTTGTTGGCCACATCGACCATGCGCTGGTTGGTGTTGCGGCTGTGCAGGCGGATCATGGCGTAGGCCTGTTCCTCGTCGACGCCGCGGGCGACCATCAGGGCGTACTTGGCCCGCTCGATGACGCGGCGGTCTTGCAACTCCTGGCGCAGGCGCTCTATCTCGGCCTCTTTTTCGCGCAGCAGCGCCAGATGGTCCAGCGACGGGCGCAGCAGGGTGGTCAAATCGGCCCAGTTTTCCGGCGCGTGGACCAGGCCGATGATCCGGGGCTCGTCCGGGGTCGGCTCGCGCAGGGTCGCCAGCAGCTCGCAGGCGGCCTGATCGACCTTGGCGCACAACAGGATCACCGGCGTTTGGGCCTGGGCCAGGGCCGGGGCCAGGTCGCGGGCGTCGTCGGGGCCATAGCCGCTGATATCCCACAGGGCCCATGATTGCTGTTCGGCCGCCTTGGGCAGCGGCGGCTGGCTGACCTGCCAGACCACCAGGCCCAGGTCGTTGTGCAGGGTTTGATCGATGGCTCGGCCCAGCGGAGAGCCGGGCTTGTTGATGAGCACCACGTGTTGCTTGGCCATGCGCCGCCTCCTTTTGGCGGCAAGGGCATGGCAAGTTGCGAGCCACGGGGGCCTTTGGCGTTTTATCCTTTGATTGCAGCGTGATAGACAATAGAACGGCCAACCGGCGGCGGCCGGTTTCGGTTAATCGGCGAAAGCTAACCGATATGCGCCCGCTTCAGAGCGCAAAGCCGGCGTCTTGGGCGGCGTCGCGGGCGTGATCGATAAAGAGCCGGGCAAAGGCGTCGACCTCGCCCAGGCCACGGCTCAGGCAACGCACCGTCAGGCCATCGGCGGCCAGGGCCCCGGCCCACGAATCCACGCCCTGGCCACAGATGTCGCGCACCGCGTGTCCGCCGGCCACCAGCAGCAGCGGGACGAGCAACACCTTGCCCGCGCCCAGCCCGGCCAGGCCACGCCGCACGTGATCCAGGCCCAGCAGGCCATCCAGCGCGCCCACCAGGCACGGCGTTTCGGGGTAGAGCCGGCCCATCAGCGCTTGCAGCTCTTGGTAGACGCCGGTGGAGAAGCGTTTGTTGCCGTGGCCGGCGTAGCACAGCGCCGCGCCCTCGGCGCGGGCCATCTCCACGTCGCCGGCCAGGGCCTGGGCCGCCCGTTCGATGTCTTCCAGGTAGGGATGACGCGGACCGGGCTGGCCCAAGGCGGGCCGGCCCACGACCAGGAGGTCAAAGGGACGATGGGCCGGGTCCAGGGTTTGCACGCCGGCCAGGCCCTGGCACAAGGCCGTCAGGTCCATGAACTCCGAGCCGGCGAAGATGTGCAGCGGCTGGACGACCACCTCGCGGAAGCCTTCCTCGCGCAGTTGGGCCAGGGCCAGCAGCGGCCCCGGCGGCGGTTCGGCGCCCGTGCTTTTGGCCAAGGCCCGTCGCACGGCCTCGGCGGTCAGGCACAGGCGCGCCTCGGCGTGGGGAAAGGCGGCGCGGGCCAGGGCCACGACGTTGTCGACGCCGGCCATGGCCTGGGGCCGGCCGGCCCCGTGGGCGGCCAACAACAAGGCTGGTCTGTCTTGGATCATGCTGATTGGCTCACTGCTCCACCTTGTAGCCGGCGGCGGCCAGGTCGCGCTTCAGGCCTTGGGCCTGCTCGGTCTTGGCCCTGATATAGACCCTGTGCCCCTGGCTGGCCCGGTGGGGCAGGCTGAAGATGGCCTCCACCGGCGCGCCGTGGCTTTCCACGATGCGCGCTATCCGGCTCATGGCCCCCAGGTCGTTTTGGATGTCGACGCCCTCCAGCACCACCACCGACTGGCCGGCCCGCGCGCCGATGACATGCATGGTGGCGTTGAAGATCTCGGTCTCGGTGGCGATGCCCACCAAACGGCCGTTGTCCACCACCGGAAAGGCCCCGATGCCCCGCTCCTGGCCCAGGCGGATGACATCCATGACGAAATCCTCGGGCGAGACGAACACCGGGTCTTTTTGCATGATGTCGCCCACGCGCAGGCGCGAGAGCAGATAGTTGCGTTCCTGGACGCTCAGCGAGGTGGCCTCGGAGGGCATGGCCTCCAGGATGCGCCGCAAGGTGACCATGCCCACCAGCCGGCCTTTTTTGTCCACCACCGGCAGGCGGCGGATGCGGTTGTCGTCCATCAGCTCCCGCGCTTCCATCAGAAGCGTTTCCGGGCCGACCGTGATCGGGTCCGGGGTCATCCAGTTTCTGACCTTCATGATTTTCCGCCTCCCAGCGTCGGCCGCCGCGCGAAAGCCCAGTTTTTGCCCCTTATTTATTAACTACCTTTTCCATGCGCCGCCTGGCAAGGGCCTTGGCGTATTGCGCGGGCGGCAATTGACTTATACGATTGCCCACGACGGCTACAATCGACGGAGACGCGCATGAAAAAAATCGGTTTGGCTCTGGGCGGCGGCGGGGCCAAGGGCCTGGCCCACCTGCTGATGCTGGAAGCCCTGGATGAAATGGGCCTCAAGCCGGCCTGCATTGCCGGGGCCAGCATCGGCGCGGTCTTCGGCGCGGCCTACGCCTCGGGCGTGGGCGTGGGCCGCATCCGCGAGGCGGTCGACGAACTGCTCTCCAAGGACGGCGTGCGCCTGCGCGAGCTGATCTTCACCCGCGACGGCCGCCGGTTGCTGGAGTTTTTCGAGCCGGCCCTCAAGGGCGGCGGCGTGTTGCGCGGCGAAAATTTCATGGCCTATCTCATGGAAAACATCCCCGCCGATTATTTCGAGGACCTGGAACTGCCGCTGAAGGTCGTCGCCGCCGATTTCTGGAGCCGCGAGGAGGTCGTCTTCGGGTCCGGCCCGCTGGGCCCGGCCATCAGGGCCAGCATGGCCATACCCTGGCTGTTCCAGCCGGTGCGCATGGGCGAGTTGCTGCTCATCGACGGCGGAGCGGTCAACCCCCTGCCCTACGACCTGTTGCAGGGCGAGTGCGACATCACCATCGCCATCGACGTCATGGGCAGCCGGCCCCACCCCGGCAAGGAAAAGCCGGGCATGCTCGACTATCTGTTCAACACCTACCAGATCATGCAAAAGAGCATCGTGCGCCAGAAAATGCGCGTGCGCCGGCCCGACGTCTACATCGACGTGGACGTGGCCGGCGTGCGGGTGATGGAATTTTTCAAGGCCGGCGAGATCTACCGCCAGGCCATGCCGGCCAAGGAGCGCCTCAAACGCCAACTCGGCCGCCTGCTGGACACCGACCGCTAAAGCGCGCAGGCCGAATGGCCGGACACGCCATGGACCTTCAGCCAGCGCAGCCGCCAAAAGCCGCCCAACGAAACGCGCGCCGCCGGCCCCACTTGCAGCAGGCCCATGTGGGCGTAGATCTCCAACCCGTCCTCAACGGATTTCAAATAACGGCTTTTCCAGTCGGCCGGCGGCGGTCCGGGCGCAGCCTGCGCCCCGGGATTGCGGCCTCAGCCGCCGCCCCGCGTGGGGTCGACGATCAGGCTGCCGCCACGCTCGATGATCCATTGCCGGGCCTCGGGGTCGATCTGAAAGTTCATGCTCCGCTCCGCGAAGGTGTATCTTTAAACAGAGTATAACCCCGGATTATCGGCCGCGCCCATGCCGGCGCGCCAAAAGGCGGCAAAATGACGATGGATCGACAAACGCTGCTGGCCCGGCGCGAACAATGCGCCCAGGAGCTGGCCGAGGCCCGGGCGGCCATGCCCTTTCATTCGGCCCGGCCCTGGCAGCTCGAACGCCTGGAGCGGGCCGAGGAAGAGCTGGCCGAGGCCGAGCGCCTCCTGGCCCAGTGCGCGCAAGAGGCCTCGGACGCCAAATGAAACGCCCGGCGGAAGGCGCGCTCCCGCCGGGCGTGAACGTCGAGCCTGGCCGGCCTAGTTCCGGCCGGCCTTGACGATCAGGGCGTCGACGATCCTGGGCTGGCCGTCAACGAACAAGATCGGGTTCAAGTCCATCTCGGCGATCTCGGGGTGGTTGAGGGCCACCTGGCCCAGCCGGACCAGCAGATCGGCCACCGCCGCCAGGTCCACCGCGCCCATGCCCCGGAAATCACCCAAAATGGCCCGGCCACGCAGGCTCTCCAGCATGGCCAGGCCGTCAACGGCCGCCAGGGGGGCCAGGCGCAGGGCCGTGTCGCGCAGGGCCTCGGCCAAGACGCCGCCCAGGCCGCAGAGCACCAGCGGCGGGAAACTGGGGAAGCGCGTCACGCCGGCGATCAGCTCGCGGCCGGTCGGCAGCATCTCGGCCACCAGCAAGCCGGCGGCGGGCGCGGCCTGGCGAATTTTCCGGCAGGCCTGGGCCACGGCGTCGGCGTCGGCCAGATTCAGATGCACCAGGCCCAGCTCGGTCTTGTGCTGGACGCTGGCCAGGCAGCCCTTGACCGCCACCGGCCAGCCCAGCCGCCGGGCCGCCGCCACGGCCTGGTCCACGTCGGCGCAGAACTCCTCGCGGCAGACCGGCAGGCCATAGGCCGCCAGCACCTGTTTAGCCTGGTGTTCGTCGAGGGTCGGCGCGGCCAGCAATTCGCTGGCCCGGGCGGCCACCGGCGGCGTGGGCGGCGCTTCGGCGGCGGGCCGCGTGGCGATCTGGTGGGCGCGGTGCATCAGGGCCATGGTCCGCGCCGCCCGTTCGGGCGAATCGAACACCGGGATCTGGGCCGCCAGCAGGCTGTCCACGGCGTGGTCGGCGCGATCGAAAAACGACGAGGTCAACAGCGGCTTGCCGTGGGCCCAGGGCATGGGCGTCAGCTCGCTCAGGTCGGCCAGCATCATCTGGTCCAGTTCCTGGCGCGAGATGTCGATGAACTTGCTGAACACCTGGTGGGCCATGGCCGCCCAGCCGGTGTCCATGATGCCGTGCAGCAAGACGCCGTCGATCTGCGGGTCTTCGAACAAAATGCGCGGCAAGGTCTTGGTCATCGTGCTCATGTCCACGTGGAAGGTCAGGTCCACGGGGTTGCCCACCGGCGCGTGGGGCGGCATGTGCTGACGCAGCTTGGCCTGGGTCTCGGGCGAAAGCGACGGCATTTCCATGCCTTCGGCTTGCAGGGTGGTGGCCATGCCCGAGCCCGGCCCGCCGCTGTTGGTCAGCACCGCCACGCGGCGGCCCTTCATGGCCGGCTGATGGGCCAGGGCGTCGCCCAGGCGATAGACATCCTCGATGGTCGGCACGCGGATGACGCCGGCCTGGGCGAACAGGCCGTCGTAGATGAAGTCCGGCCCGGCCAGGGCCCCGGTGTGGCTGGAGCCGCTGCGCGCGCCAAACTCGTTGCCGCCCACGTATTGGGCCACGATGGGCTTATCGCGGCTGATCCGGCTGGCCACGGCCAGAAACTCCTTGGGCCGGCGGATGCACTCGATGTAGAGCCCGATGGCCGTGGTCTGGGGGTCGTCGCCCAGATATTCCAGGCAATCGACCAAATCGATGCTGGCCTCGTTGCCCACGCTGACGCCTTTGCTGATGCGCACGCCGCGCTGGCCCAGATAATAGTTGGTCTGGGTGACGTATGTCCCGCTCTGGCTGACCAGCGACAGCCCGCCCGGCGGGGCGCACAGCGGCGAAACGGCGGTGTTGAGCGGCAGGTGGGCGTTGACCACGCCCATGCAGTTGGGCCCCACGAAGCGCAGGCCGTGTTTGTTGGCTATATCAACAACCTGCCACTCCAGATCCTGGCCGTCGGGGCCGGTCTCCTTGAAGCCGGCGGTGACGACCACCGCGTGGCGCGTGCCCAGCTTGCCCAGATCGTCGATCATTTGCGGCACCAGCTTGGTGGGCACCACCAGCAGGGCCAGGTCCGGGGCAAAGGGCAGATCGGCAATGGTCGGGTAGACCTTGTGGCCGAAGATTTCCTTCTCGGTGGGGTGGACGGGCAGCACCTGGCCGGGAAAGCCGCTGGCCACGATATTGAGCATCTGCATGGTGCCCATCTTGGTGGGATGGCTGCTGGCGCCCAAGACGGCGATGGACTTGGGGGCCAGGATGGTTTCCAAGGGATTGGCTGGCATGTGGTCGTCACCTTTCGGAAGGCGCGCGGCCGGGGTGGCGGCGCGGTTGGCTGCGGGTGGTTGACGCCGTGGTCGAGGCCTGGCCAGGCATGGCTCGACCCGATCCTTTCCGAATGATACTCAATGTAAACGTTGTTTTTCAATCGATAAGCGTGTAATGCGGCGCGTTTTGATTATCTTGGTAAGTTTTTGCGACGGAATTTGTCGTGGATATAAACTTCGGCGCGCGAGCGCTGGTGGCGCGCGCTGGCCACGAAAATCAAAAGCACGCCCAACCGCCTAGGCGGCGGCGCGTGCTCGCGGAGCATGAAAATCCATAACCAGCCGGGCGCGGGGCCGGCCGGCGCTTTTTTGCGGCCTTGGCCGGCCTAGCCGGCGGCGGCCATCTGCATCATGGCCTCTTGGCAGTCGTCGCGGAAAAGGCAGTCGCCTTGGCCGCAATCGCCGATGGTGGCGAAACAGGGCGCGTTGCCTTCGGCCACCTGGATGGCCCGGATCAGCTCTGTTTTGCGCAGCTTGGCAAAGTTTTCCATACCCAGGGTCTTGGCCATCAGGCGCAGGCTCTTAACCGTTGGCATTTTGGTCTCCGTTCAAGTGTCGCCGGCCATCAGTCGCAGCAACCGCCGCCGCAGGCGCGGCTGGCCGGGCTGAAGCCGCATGACGGCGGCGTTTCGCAACCCCCACTTGCTTCCACTCTAGCGCCCTCGGCCGCCGGGCTCAACCGCAAAACCTGCTCCATTCGGCAGCCGTGGCGAAAAACCGTCACGCCCTTGAGGTTCAGCGCGTGGGCTTGCAGAAATATCTCGCGCACCTGCCCGACCGTGGCCGCGCTCGGCAGGTTAATCGTCTTGCTGACGCCGTTGTCCACGTGTCGCTGGCAGGCCGCCTGCATGGCCAGATGATCATGGGGGGCGATCTGGTGGGCGGTGGCGAACAAGCGTGCTTCGGCGGCGGGCAGGCCCTGCACGGCGCTGGCCCGGCCCTGGGCGCGCAGGGCGGCCAGGTTGGCCGGACTGTCCAGGCCAAGGGCGCGCAGCCGCTGCAAGAACGGCCGGCAGGTCAGCTCCAGCACCTGGCCGTCTTGCATATGGCGGTGATAATGCAGGGCAAACAGTGGCTCGATGCCCGATGACCAGCCCAGCAGCAACGAGAGCGCGCCGGTGGGGGCGATGGTGCTGACGGTGGCGTTGCGCATGTTTTTGGCGCCGGCGGCGCGCGGGGCGCTATTGGCAAAGGCTGGAAAATCGCCGCGTCGCCGGGCCAGGGCGGCGCTCTGCTCCCTGGCGGCGGCCGTGACGCGGGCCATGACTCGGCCGGCCAGATCGCGGGCGGGCTGGCTGTCGTAGGCCAGGCCCAGCATGATCAGGGCGTCGGCCAGGCCCAGCAGACCCAGGCCGATCTTGCGCGTGCGCAGGCTGGCCTCCGCCACCTGGGGCAGGGGCTGGCGGTTTATCTCCAAAACGTCATCGAGAAAGCGCGTGGCCAGGGCGGCGGCCTCTTCCAGGGCCGGCCAGTCCATATCGCCGCCGCGCACGAAGCGCGGCAGGGCCAAAGAGCCCAGCACGCACGATTCATAAGGCAGAAGGGGTTGTTCGCCGCAGGGGTTGACCGCCTCGATGGCCCCCAGGGCCGGCGTGGGGTTGGCCCGGTTGATGGCCCCGCCAAAGAGCATCCCCGGCTCACCCGAGGCGTGGGCGGCTCGGGCCACGACCTCCAGCAGCTCGGCCGCCTCCAAGGTGGCCACGGTCCGACCGTGGCGGGGGTTGCGCAGCGCCCAACCCCGGCCCTGGGCCGCCGCGTCCATGAAGGCGTCGTCGGCCCACAGCGAAAGGTTGAAGTTCTCCAGCCTGCCCGGCGTCTGTTTGGCCGTCACGAACTCCAGGATATCGGGGTGCCAGGCCGCCAGCGAGGCCATGTTGGCCCCCCGCCGCACCCCGCCCTGGCGCACGGCCTCGGTGGCCACGTCAAATACGTGCATGAAGCTCAGCGGCCCGGAGCTGACGCCCCTGGTCGAGGCCACGTCATCGCCCCTGGGCCGCAGTCGCGAAAAGTCAAAGCCCGTGCCACCGCCGGATTTGTGGATCAACGCCGCCTGCTTGAGCGCCTCGAAGATCGACTCCAGCGAGTCTTCCACCGGCAGCACGAAGCAGGCCGACAACTGGCCCAGCCGCCGGCCGGCGTTGATCAGCGTGGGCGAGTTGGGCAAAAACAGCCCCCCCGCCATCAGCTCGAAAAAACGCCCGGCCATGGCCGCGGCCGAGGCCGCGCCGTCCCAACGCTCCTCGGCCGCGGCCACGGCCCGGGCCACCCGCCAGAGCATCCGTTCGGGGCTCTCGTGGCGTCCGTCGGGCCCCACGGCCAGATAGCGCCGCCGCAGCAGTTCGGCCGCCTCGGGCGCGAATGGCGAAACTTCACCGTTCATGCCTGAATTATAGCGCCGTGGCGGCGCGGGTGGTCAGTTTTTGCCGACGCGGGGCCGCCCGTCAAACAGGCCGGCCGTGGCCGCGCACTGCCGGGCGATCTTGCCGCGCCAATGGTCCAGGCTGTGGTAGGTGAACTCGAAGACGACCCAATCGGGCTCGATCAGCTCAAAAAGGCGGCCGATCTCGGCGGTCTCGAAGGCCTCGTGCTGATCGATGCGGCCCACGTGGATCTGGGCGGCGGCCATGCGGTCCCAGAAATCGCCCTCGGCCGGCGGCGGGGCGACCTGGCCGCTCTGGCACTGGCGCACGTAGTGGCCCGAGAGGCTGCGCGTCAGGTGCACCGCCCGGATGCGCCGAGCCAGGGGGCCCAGATCGCGCACCACCTTGACGATGTAGTCCACGCCCTGGGCCTCGTCGGCCAAGTCCGGATTGGTGTTTAGCAGGTGGCCGGTGTCCAGCGCCAGGCCCCAGTCGTCGATGGTCAGCCGCTCGGCCAGGCGCTCGACCTCGGCCCGCTCCAACAGACGCAGGCCGCCCGGCCACCAGAGGTTCTCGAACAGAATCGGCATGCCCGGCGCGCGCCCGGCGCAAGCTTGATTGACGATCTCGGCCGACATATCGATGGTCTCTTGCCACGTCCAGGGAAAGCGCCAGTCCATCAGGCCCCGCAAGTCAGCCTGGGCGGCGTGGAACACGGCGTACTCGGCCCCGACCTGGCGGCCCCAGGCCAATTGGCCGGCGTAGCAGTCCACCACCGCCTGGCGCTCCAGCCCGCCGTAAAACAGCCGCGCCGTCTCCAGGTCGCCGAAAGTGGCCCGTAGGCCCTCCAGGTCGCCGCGCCACAAGTCCCACAGCATCACGAAAAAGCGCAAGTGCAGGCCCCGCGCCAGGTCGGGCGGGATCGTCTCCAGCGGGTAGCCCGGCGTGGGGTAGATCTCGAAGCCGTCAAAGCCGAACTGGTCCATCAGCCGGCGGCCGACGGACCAGTCCTGGCCCACGATATCCATGTCGCTGCGCCACGTGGTGGCGTTAAGCAGCAGTTTCAAATGATTGTCCCCCCAATCGCGGCGTTCAGTCACCCTCGTTGAAGCGGCGTTGCCAGTCGTATTCGCGGGCGGTGACGCTGTCTTCCAGACGGCGCAAACGGCGCTCCAGGCCATCGAAGGTGCGCTTGAGCCGGCCCACGGCCGCCGTGCGGCCGGCCGAATAGGAATTGTAGAACTCTTGTTCGGCGTCGTTTTCCAGGGGGATCACCGGCGCGGGCTTCATCAGCAGGGCCGCGGCCACGTAGAGCAGGGCCACCGGCCAGACGCCGGTGAACAGCGCGACCAGCACCGTCAGGAAGCGCACCCAGAAAAGCGAAAAATCGTAGTGCCTGGCCAGGCCCTTGCACACGCCGAAGATCAAGCCCTGACGCGAACGATACAACCCGGAAAATCGCATGTTTTCAAAGGCGCGCATCAGCTTTTTCCTTTGCTCTCCTGATCGAAAACCAAAGTCTCCAAAGCCTCGATGCGTTTTTCCATGCGCTCCAAACCCTGATAGATCTCCTGGATCAGGGCCGTCTCCTCGGAATCGCGCCGCTCGTGCTCGGCGCCGGCCTGCCCGGCGCGAATCTTCAGGGCCCAGATCACGAAAAACCCGATCACCGCCATCAGCGGAATGGCCAAGGCCAGAGTCACGGCCGTGAACATCATATGCATGCTTCCCCCAGCACCTGCTCCGGCGCATGATTATGCGACGTTTCGTCCACAAGGGTCACTCCTTTTCCGCCGCGGCCTTGGCCTTGAGCTCGGCCAGCTCGCGCTCGACGCCCTCGTCGTAGGCCAGGCGCTCAAACTGCTGTTCCAGGGTGGGCTTGCGGCCGTAGTCGACCAGCTCGGCGTCGGCCTCCATGCGCTCGATGCGCCCCTCCAGCTTGTCAAAGCGTAGCATGGCGTCGGCGGTTTCGAAACGACGGATTTCCTTGCGCACCCTGATCTTGTCCTGGGCGGCCAGGTGGCGCTGCAAGAGCAGGCGGCGCTTTTCGCGGGCGGAGGCAAGCTTCTCCTCCAACTGGCGGATCTCGGCCTGGTATTGGCCGACCAACTCGGCGGTCTGGCCGGCCTCGCGCTCCAGGGCGACGGCCTGGTCGAGCAGATCGCGCTTTTCGGCCAGGGCCTCGCGGGCCAAATCCTCGCGCTCCTTGGCCACGGCCATTTCGGCGCGCTGGGCCCAGAGGCCGGCCTTGTCGCGGCACATCTCAAAGGCGCGGCGGGCGCGCTTTTCGGCGGCCATGGCCCCGGCGCACGAGGCCTTGATCTCCACCAGGGTGTCCTCCATCTCCTGGATCATCAATTTTATCAGCTTTTCCGGGTCTTCGGCCCGGTCGAGCATGGCGTTGAGGTTGGCGCTGACGATATCTCTGGCTCTGCTAAAGACGCCCATGAGTCTCTCCTTGGCTTGGGTTGCTGCCGTGGTTATTGGCAAAAGTCGGGCCAAAAAGGCACGAGGCGCGATTTGGACGTGATTGCGCCGAGATAGCCGTGGCGATGGTCAGCGGTGGCCCGTGGCGTCGTGATGTTTATTAATAAATGTTGGTAAAATTTGCCATTATTTGTAAAATATAGCCATGAACGCGCGCCGCCAAAACGACAAAGTGCCCGAGGCCATCGGCCAGTCCGAGGCCTTTGTCGCCTTCCAGGAGGCCCTCTCCCGCGTCGCGCCGGTGGAGCGGCCCGTGCTGCTTTTGGGCGAGCGCGGCACGGGCAAGGAGCTGGCCGCCGCCCGCCTGCATTATCTCTCCGGTCGCTGGCAGGGGCCCATGATCACCCTCAACTGCGCGGCCATGGCCCCCACGCTCATCGAGGCCGAGTTGTTCGGCCACGAGGCCGGGGCCTTCACCGGCGCCACCCGCCGCCGGGCCGGCCGCTTCGAGGCCGCCGACGGCGGCACGCTCTTTCTCGACGAAATCGGGGCCATGCCCCTGGAGGCCCAGGAAAAACTGCTGCGCGTGGTGGAGTACGGCCTGTTCGAGCGCGTGGGCGGCAGCGAGCCCATCGCCGCGGACGTGCGCATCGTCGGGGCCACCAACGCCGATCTGCCCGGGCTGGTCCGCGCCGGCCGCTTCAAGGCCGACCTGCTCGACCGGCTGTCCTTCGAGGCGCTGGTTCTGCCCCCGCTACGTCAACGGCGCGGCGACGTCATGCTTTTGGCCAACCACTTCGCCGCGCGCATGGCCTTCGAGCTGGGCCGCCACGAGATCGCCCAGTTCAGCGACTCCGCCGCCGCCGCCCTGGAGGCCCACCCTTGGCCCGGCAACGTGCGACAGCTAAAAAACGTCGTCGAACGGGCAGTTTATCGCAGCGACCAAAGCCTGATCGAGCGCGTGGAGTTGGACCCTTTCGCCGGCCTGGCCACCGCGCCACCGACGCCATCGCCCCAGTCGGCGCGGCCAGAGCCGCCAGCCGCCCCGGCCCTGGGCCCAAGTCTGCCCGAACAAGTCCGCCGCCTGGAACTGGCCTTGCTGGGCCAGGCCCTGGCCCAAGCCCGGCACAACCAGCGCCGCGCGGCCGAGCTTTTGGGCCTGGGCTACAACCAGTTTCGCGGCCTGTATCGCAAGTACAGGCATCTGCTTTGATTTTTGCCAACGGCGGGCTTGTGCTGGGCCGGTTGGATTGTTTACCATCGGGTCATGTCGTTTCCGGGGAGGATGGACATGCCACGCGCCAGCAAAATCGTCTCGCTGATGGCCTCTTTGATCATCCTGACCGCCTGCGCGGCCCAAGCCGCCGCCGCGCGCCCCTTGGAGGTGGGCGTGGGCGAGCCCGGCGGCGCGTCGTTCGTCATGGGTCGGGCCGTGGTGGAGGCCGCGAGCCGGGCCGGGCTGGCACTGCGCCTGGCCGAAGGATTCAACGACGAAACGGCCATCGAGATGCTGGCCGAGGGCAACCTGGATTTCGCCGTGGTCGGCTCGGACAAGCTGTGTCAGGCCGTGGCCGGCCAGGGCTATTGGCGCGGCGAGCCCCAAACCGGCCTGCGGGCCGTCTGCGGCCTGGCCGCCCAGGAATATTTCATCGACCGCGCCCAGGCCGATCTGCTGGGCCCCGACGACAAAGGCCTGCGCCTGCGGCGGGCCGTGGCCTTTCCGGCCATTTCGGCCGGCGCGGGGCCCAACGAACCACCGCCGCCCCGGCCGGCCGCCCTCATCGAGCGCGCCGCCGACGGCCGCCTGCTGGCCCGTTTCGTGGTGCTGGAGCCCGGCCAGATGGCCAGGGTCGTGGGCTATGAGCCCTGCCTGGCCCGCATGACCATCCCGCCGGCTTTTTGCCGCGCCCCGGCCGGCCGGGCCTGGGCCGTGCGGGCCACCCTGGTGACCAGGGCCGACGCGCCAGCAACGCTGGTCGAACGCCTGGCCAAGGCCCTCGCCGCCGCTGGCCCGCGCCTGGCCAAGGCCTGCCCCGGCTTGGAGCCGGCGGCCCTTTTCAGCGGTCTGGCCGCGCCGGCCCATGCGGCGCTCGAAGCGCTGCCGGCCCGCTAGCCGCGCGCCCCCCCAAAAAAACGGCCCGGGCGCGTTGGTGCTCCCGGGCCATCCCCACGATGTAGCTTGCTTTTTCTATCTAACCTCCCTTGACGGTTGCGCGTTTATGCTCGGCGATCACGGCCGACATCCACTGGCGGCGCGTCTTGGCGTCGGCCAGCGGTGGGGCCGCGCTCTGCTTGACGTAAGATTCGAAGCCCTCGTAAAGGCCCAGCTTGTTCCAATGTTCGAAGTCGTCGTTCATCACCTCGCGGCTTTCGCGCACCAGCCGGCCCATGAACTGCCAGAAAAACAGGTCGCGGTCGGTGGCCGGATAGCGCTGTCCCCGTTCGATGGCCTGGGCCAGGTCGCGGGCCAGGTCGTCGGCCCGCTGGGTCACGGCGTCCTTGCCCATGAACGCCCCCGGCGTCACGGCGATGGCCGTGAAGGCCCCCACCGGAAAGGCCCCGAAGATGCGCAGACAGCGCGAGAGATAGTCGGCCACCTCGGTCTCGGCCATGCCCGCCGAGACGCTCAGCGTAAGCCCCGGCTTCCAGGAATCGCGGGGCTTGTGGCCATAGGGCAGCGAACGGTCGAGGAAGGTCTTCATCTGGCCGGTGACCTGCATCACGTACACCGGGCTGGCCAGGATCACGCCGTCGGCGGCCAGGATCTTTTCGATGATCGGGTTGTAGTCGTCGTTTTGCCAGCACTTGCCCTTGTCCAGGCACAGGGCGCAGCCGATGCAATAACCGATGTTCTTGCCGGCCAGATGGATCTGCTCCAGATCGACGCCCCTGGCCTCCAGGCCGGCGGCCAGCATCTGGATCATCTGATCGGTGTTGCCGATGCCCACGTGGGGCGAACCATTGATGGCCACCACTTTTTTTCGCGCCATGATCGTCCTCTCCGCTTGCGTTCATTCCACTTCCAGATGCTTGAGCCCCCGCGCCCGGGCGATGCGCAACTGGAAGTGGCGGTCGATGACATAGCCCCGCAACAGCCGGGCCTGCAAAACCATTTCTTTTGTGAGCTCCACGTCCTGGTCAAAGGGCAGATCGTGGGTGAGCTTTTGCCGCAAGCGCACCTCGTGGTTGACGATCTGGCGGCCCAACTCGGCGTAAAACGTCAGGTCGGCGATCTCCAGGCCCTGGCCCAGGGCGCGGGCGATGGCCGCGCCCAGCATCAGGTCGCGGCCATCAAAGCGGCCCTCGCGCAGGGGCAACAGCAGCCCGGCCTCCCGCAGGGCCGCTACCCGCTCGGCGCTCAGGCCGGTGCGCCGGCAAAACTCCTTGAGCCCGACCACTTCCTCGTCCAGCGGGCCGAAGACGGTCTTGTTGAGCTCCACCAGCGGCGTGATGTCCTGGCCCCGGTCCCAGGCGGCCAGAATCTTGCCGATGTGCTCCAGGCTCAGACCGTGCTCCATCTGCAACGATTTGATCAGGCGCAGACGCTCCACGCATTGCGGGTCGTAATAGGCCACGTTGGGGCTGGTCTTGACGGGCCGGGGCAGCAGGCCCTTGTCCACGTAATGCAGGATCGTCGACTTGGGCGCGCCGCTGGCCAGCACCAGTTGGCGCATGGCCAGGCCGGGTTTTGCGGTTTTCTCTGGCATGGTCTCGCCGCCTTGGGGTACGGGTTCAGGTTAGTCGACCAAACGCAAAATTGTCAAGCGTCAACTTTACACTTTGCGCTTTTCGCCGGCCGCGCGCGGCCCATAATCGTTCTACCATCGGCGCGCGAACAATGTATACTTGCTCCCATCGGACAAACGACCAAAGCGGCTTGACGCGGCGCGCGGCAAGCCGTTCATCCTGATAGGCGACGAGGCGAACCGGTGCGCATCCTCTACATGGCCAACAACTGGCTGGGTTGGCAGAGCCTGCTGCTGCTCAAATCATGGGGCGTGGAGTTGGCCGGGCTGGTGATTCACCCGCCCGAACGGCGCGGCTACGGCGAGGAGATCATCGCCGCCGCCGACTTGGCGCCCGAGCGCGTTTTTCTGGCCGACACCCTCGAAGACCCGGCGGTGCTGAAACGCATCGCCGCGCTAAAGGCCGACATGGCCTTGTCGGTGCTTTTCGCCTACGTGCTGCGTCCGGCCTTTTTGGGCCTGTTCCCCCGCGAGAGCGTCAACATCCATCCGGCCTATCTGCCGCACAACCGGGGCGTCTACGCCAACGTCTGGTCCATCGTCGAGCGCACCCCGGCCGGCGTGACCATCCACTACATCGACCGCGGCCTGGACACCGGCGACATCATCGCCCGCCGCCAGGTGGACGTCGAGCCCATCGACACAGGCAAGAGCCTCTACCACAAACTGGAGTTGGCGGCCCTGGCCCTTTTGGCCGAGACCTGGCCGCTCATCGCCGCCGGCCAGGCCCCTCGCCTGCCCCAGGACAAAAGCCAAGGCTCTTGCCACCGCGCCCGCGATGTGAAAAAAATAGACCACATCGACCTGGACAAATCATACAACGCGCGCGAGCTGATCGACATCCTGCGCGCCCGCACCTTCCCGCCCCACGCCGGGGCCTATTTCGTGGAAAACGGGCGCAGAGTCTACGTCAGCCTGCAACTGAGCCATCAACCCGGCGAGACCACCGAGCCCGCCGATTGACCCAATAAAAACAGACCAACCAGACTGCGTGAGTTATGAGCAGTTGCGCGGCCACGCCCAGCCAGAAAACATGCCCAGCGCCATCGCCCGGCCGTCATGGCCGTCGGAGACGCCAGTCATGACGGTGCTGAACACGGCCGGCAAGCGGCCCAAACTGCTGTTTTTCGTCTCGGAAGGCTGGTATTTCCTCTCGCATCGCCTGCCGCTGGCCCTGGCCGCCATGGAGCTTGGCTTCGAGGTGGCGCTGATCACCCGGCCCGATCGTTCGGGCCAGATTCTGGCCGACAAGGGCGTGCGGGTCATCCCGCTGGACTTTTTCCGCGCCGGCGAAAACCCCCGCCACGAATTGTCCATCATCCGCCGGCTGATCGAAATCTACCGCCAGGAAGCCCCGGACATCGCCCACCACGTGGCGGTCAAACCGGTGATCTACGGCTCGTTGGCCGCCAAGCTCACCGGCGTGCCGGCGGTGGTCAACGCCCTGGCCGGGCTGGGCTACATCTTTGTTTCGCACAGCCTGGAGGCCCGCCTGCTGCGGCCGCCGATCAAGCTGGCCATGCGCTATCTGCTCTCGGGCAAAAACTACCGCCTGATCCTGCAAAATACCGACGACATCCAGTTGGTGCGCGACTCCATGGGCGTGCGGCGCGAAAACATTCGCATCATTCGCGGCTCGGGCGTCGACCTGCAAGCCTTTCGTCCCAGCCCCGAGCCCGAGGGCCGGGTGGCGGTGCTTCTGGCCTCGCGGCTGCTCAAGGACAAGGGCGTGGCCGAATACGTCGCGGCCTCGCGCATGTTGCGCGGCCAGGGCCTGGATATCGAATTCCTGTTGGCCGGCGATGTCGATCTGGCCAATCCGGCGTCTTTTCCCCGCAGCCAAGTCGAGCGCTGGCACAAGGAAGGCGCGGTCAACTGGCTGGGCTGGCAGGCCGACATGCCCGCGGCGATCGCCAAGGCGCACATCGCCTGTTTGCCATCCTACCGCGAAGGCCTGCCCAAGGCCCTGTTGGAGGCCGCCGCCTGCGGCCGGCCCATGGTCGCCGCCGACGTGCCCGGTTGCCGCGATGTCGTCCGCCACGGCGAGACCGGCCTGCTGGCCCCGCCCCGCGACGCCAAGGCCCTGGCCAAGGCCATCGCCAGCCTGGCCCAGGACCGCCAGATGCGCCTGCGCATGGGCCAACGGGCCCGCCAGGTCGCCGAGGCCGAGTTCGGCCAGGAGCTTATCGCCCGCCAGACCATGGAGATCTATCAGAGCATGCTGCCATGGCCCTAGTGCTGGTCAGCGGCGCGGCCGGCTTCGTGGGCGTGGCCCTGTGCCAGGCGCTGTTGGCGGCCGGCCACGACGTGCGGCCCCTGGTGCGTCGGCCCGAACAGGCGGCCCGCCTGGCGGCCATGGGCGCGGGACCGGCGGTGATCGGCGACCTTGGCCAGGCCATCGATTGGCCCAAGGCCCTGGCCGGGGTGGAAGCCATCGTCCATTTGGCGGCGGTGGTCCACCAGATGGGCCGCCACGCCGCCGGGGCCGCCGAGCACATGCGCGTCAACCTGAAGGCCACCGAGGCCTTGGCCCTGGCCGCCGCCGGTCGGGTGGCGCGCCTGGTTTTCCTCAGCACCGTCAAGGTCCACGGCGAGAGCACGCCGCCTGGTCGGCCCTTTGTCGAAAGCCAGACGCCCCGGCCCCAGGGCCCCTACGCCCGGAGCAAGCATCTGGCCGAACAGGCCCTGACCGCCATCGCCGCCCAGGGCGGGTTCCGGTTGGTGAGCCTGCGGCCGCCGCTGGTCCATGGCCCCGGCGTGGGGGCCAACTTTCGCCTGCTGCTGAGGGCCGTGCACGGCCGTTGGCCCCTGCCCCTGGCCCTGGCCCGCGCCCCGCGCAGCCTGCTCTACGTGGAAAACCTGACTTCGGCGATCATCCTGGCCCTGGAGCATCCCGCCGCCGAGGGGGCCTATCTGCTGCGCGACGGCCAGGATGTGGGCGTGGCCGAGTTGCTGACCCGCCTGGGCCTGGCCATGGGCCGGCCGGCCCGGTTGTGGCCCGTGCCCCTGCCGGCCCTTGGCCTGGCCGCCCGCGTCGTGGGCAAGGCCGAACAACTCCGGCGACTGACCGAGGGCCTGTGCGTCGACGACCGACGCCTGCGCCATGAGCTGGGCTGGCGGCCGCCGTGCGACCTGGACGAGGGCCTGCGGCGCACGGCCCGCTGGTACGCCGGCGCGCCCGAACGCCTGGGCCGGCCGTGAAGATTCTGCACGTCATCCCATCGCTGGGCCAGGGCGGCGCGGAAAAAATGCTGGCGCTTTTGGTCAATCACCCCGCGCCGGGCCAGGAACACCACATCGCCACGTTCATCGACGGCGCGCCTTTTTATGACATCGGCCCCCACGTGAAGCTCCATCGGCTGGCCGGCGGCCGGCTGGGCCTGGCCGGAGCGCCCCTGGCCCTGGCCCGGCTGGCGGCCCGCCTACGGCCGGCGCTGGTTCACGGCTGGATGTATCACGCCAACGCCTTGTGCGCGGCGGCGCGGCTCGGCGGGGCCAAGGTCGTCTGGGGCCTGCACAACAGTGGCCTGGCCAGCCAGTTGAAGGGCTCGACCATGGCCGTCAGTGGCCTGTGCGCGGCCATGTCGGGTCTGATTCCCTGGCGCATCGTTTATTGCGCCGAACATGTCCGACAAAACCATCAGCGCCAGGGCTACGCCGTGGCCAAGGGCCTGGTGCTGCCAAACGCCGTGGACGGCCGCGAGTTTTTCATCGATCCAGCCGCCAGGGCCCGCCTGCGCGCCAGCCTGGGCCTGACGGACGATCAGCCGGTCATCGGCCTGGCCGCCCGCTTGGCGGCCGACAAGGGCCATGCGGTTTTTCTGGAGGCGGCGGCCGTGCTGGCCCGCCGCCAGCCCAAGCTGGCCGTGCTGGTCTGCGGCCGTGGCTGCCAGGACGACAACCCCCAGTGGCGCGAGTTGGCCACGCCCTTTGGCCTGGGCGGGCGCCTGTGCGCCCTGGGCCAGTGGGCGGCCATGAACGATTTTTACAACTGCTTGGATTTATTGGCCATCACCTCGCCCATCGCCGAGGGCGCGCCGATGACCCTGCTGGAGGCCCTGGCCGCCGGCGCGGCGGTGGCGGCCAGCGACGTGCCCGGCCTGCGTGGAGCCGTGCCGCCGGAAGGCCGCCTTTGCCCGCCGGGCGACGCGGCGGCCCTGGCCCGGGCCATGGCTGAAATGCTGGCCCGCGCCGCGCCGGGACGGTCGGCCATCTCGCGCGATTGGGTCTTGGCCCGCCACGGCGTGGAGGCCGTGGCCGCGGCCCATGCCGCGCTCTACGCCCAGGCGGCGGCTCAGGGTCGATAGGCCGGAGGAGGAGGGGGCGGCGGCCAGGCCACGATCACCCCCAGCCAGCGCGTATCGCCCGACCAGCCGTCGCGAGCCGGGCAGGCGGCATGGTCCGTGCGAAACTCCACCCGCAGCGGTTCATGGCCCGGCGGCAGCTCCAGCGTCAGCGAGCGCCACGCGGGGTCGGGCAAGGGGACAAACGCGCGCTTGTCGCCAGCCACGCGGACCTCCAGCCCTTGCGGCCGCCGGTCCAGCCCCGGCAACAGCGCGGCCACCTCCAGGCGCAACCATCGCCCGCGCAGTTCCGGCGGGGCGAACCACACCGCCCGCCGGCCCATCCAACTGCCCACGCGGCCGCCGTCAAAGCGCTCCGGCGCGTAAAAGCCCGCCCGAAAATCGGCCATGGGCGGCCGACTGAAAACGTAAACCGCCCGCCCGCCCAGCAGCAACGCCGCCGTCAGCAGCACGATCAGCCAAGCCCGGCGGCCCAACCGCCAGCGCTCGGCCGACGGCCGCGCGGCCAGGGCCAGGGCCAGATAGAAGCACCACAACAGGCCAAAGGCCCGCAGGTGCGCGAACGTCTGGGTGGCGGCCACGATGGTGGTGACCGTAAGCCCCAGCAGCGCCGTACGGGCCAACGCCCCGCCGCCGGCCCGCCAGCCGCGCCAGGCGCAGGCCCAATAATAGGCCAGCGCCGTAAACAGGCAGGCCAGGCCCAGCAGGCCCTGCTCGCCCAACACTTGCAGATATTGGCTGTGGGCGTTGCCCAGGGTATGCGGGGCCGGACCGCCGACCACCGCCTCGGGCCAGTCGTACCACCAGGCGTGGGAGCCCACCCCCACGCCCAAAATCGGCTCGATGCGCCACAGCCCCACGGCGAAACGCCAGATGTGAGCATAGGGGCTTTGGCCGGGCGAAAAATCGACGATCTTCTCCCACAAAAAACCGTGCAGGAAAAACACGTCGATGCACAGCAACGCCGCCGGCGGCGCGGCCACGATGGCCGCCTTGACCGGCCACTTGAGTTCGGCCCGCAGCGCCACCGCCGCCAGGGTCAGGCCCATGACGGCCAGCAGGTTGGAGCGCTGGCCATTGAGGCCCAGGCAGCCAAGGGCGACCAACAGAGCCGCCGCCGCCAGCCAGGCCCCGCCGCCCCAGCGCTCCTTGGGCCAAAAAATCCAGGCCAGAAGCGGCAGGCACCAGACCAACCAGGTGCCGAAATAGGCCCGGTTGTAGGTGAAGCCGGCGATGGCTCCCTGCATCTGGCCGGCCAGCGAGGCCCCCAGATAGCTGCCGCCGGGCTGAAGCGCGTAGAGCAGGAGCGCCCCCAGGCAATAGAGCAAGACAAAAGCCGCGCCGGCGTCACGGGCCTGGCGGCGCTGGGCCTGATCGGCCTGATCGAGGACGGCCGTCATCACCGGCAGGGCCGCCACGATCAGGCCCAGATCCAGCAGATGGCTCGGGCCGAACAGCGGATAGACGTGGGACGGCGCGGCCAACTGGCGCAGGGTGATCTCCAGCGGCTGGGCCCAGACTGCCCAGAACATCTCGCGGGCCATCAGCGGCAGGCTGACCATCGCCGAAATCAGCAGCAAAATCAGCGGCCAGACCAGGGAAAAATCCGGCCAGGCCCCGCGTCGACGCAAGCCCAGGCTGGCGCAAACCAGCCAAGTCACGGCCAGCAGGCCAAACAGAAAATGCCACGGCCGATAGGCTTCGCCCAAAAAAAACGGGGCCAGGAACAATAGCAGGCACAGCCCGCCCAGGCCCGAGCGATGGCTCCACAGGGCCAGGCCGGCCAGGGCGGCCAGGGCCACGGCCTTGGCCGGCGCGCCCAGCCAAGCCGCCGCCGCCAACAGGCAGACCAGGACCAGGGCGCTCCACGGCCCCAGGATCAGGCCTGCCCAGGCCCGGCGCGCGCGCCGCCAAAGATCAGTGATGGTTTGGGCCAAATTCATCCCGCCGCCGATGCGTTTTTCGCCAGGCGCGCCACCCGCGCGCCGGGGTCATCATAATTCCAAACAGGCAAACATGGCCGCCAGCCATCCTCGGTCGATGGTCGATCATCGGCCGCGTCGGCCATGGCGTTTTGGCCGATTTAGGTTACAATCATTGCCCACCCTTGACTTGCGCCGGCTTTGGCCGGATAAGATTTACAATAATATGTTTCGGTTTCAAACAAACTAGGGGCTCGGATTGTCTAAAACCATTCTGGTCACCGGCGCGGCCGGATTCATCGGCAGCCACTGCGTCAGGGCGCTCCTGGCCAGGGGCGACAGGGTCGTGGGCATCGACAACCTCAACGACTACTATGACCCTCGGCTGAAAAAAAACAACCTCGCCCTCATCGAGCGGGCCCACGCCGACAGCGGGCGCTGGCGCTTCGTCCACGGCGACATCCGCGACCGCGAGCTGCTGGCCAAATTGTTCGACCAAAACGGCTTCGACGCGGCCATCCACCTGGCGGCCATGGCCGGCGTGCGCGCCTCCATCGACCAGCCCCACCTCTATTGGGACGTCAACCTCACCGGCACGCTCAACCTGTTGGAAGAAGCCCGGCGCGCGCGCCTGGGCAACTTCGTCTTCGCCTCCACCTCCTCGGTCTATGGCGACACCAAGATCATGCCCTTTGTCGAAACCGACACCTGTGACCGGCCCCTGGCCCCCTACGCCGCCAGCAAGCGGGCCACCGAGCTTTTGGCCTACAGCTATCGTCACCTGCACGGCCTGAACTGCACGGCGCTACGCTATTTCACGGTTTACGGCCCCTGGGGCCGGCCCGACATGATGGCCCTGAAGGTGCTCGACAACATCCACTTCGGCCGCCAGGTCGTCTTGTTCAACAAAGGCCAGATGCATCGCGACTGGACCTTCATCGGCGACATCACCGCCGGCACCATCCTGGCCGCCGACACGCCCCTGGGCTTCGAGGCCCTCAACATCGGTCGTGGCGAGCCGATCCTGCTGGCCGAGTTCATCGCCAAGCTGGAGGCTCTCAGCGGCAAAAAAGCCAACCTGCAAGACGCGCCCATGATGAAGGCCGACGTGCCCTACACCTTCGCCGACATCACCAAGGCCCGCAAGCTCATCGGCTACGACCCGGTCACTTCGCTGGACGAAGGGCTGCACGGCCTCTACCAATGGTACGCCGAGCACGTCCTGCCCTCGGGCCAGCCCACGGCGGCCTGAGCCAGGCGCTACCCCAAAACGCCAAACCGGCGGCGGAGACTACTCCGACCGCCGGTTCATCTTTTTGACGCCCAGGCCAGCGGCGCCCTCAGCCGGCCAGCAGATCGGCCATGATCCGCCGGGCCGTATGGCCGTCCCACAGCGGCGGCGGGTTGGGCGCTGGCTTTGTCGCGGCCAGCAGTTGATCGACCTTGGCCAGGATGTCGGCCGGCTCCAGGCCCACCAAGTGGTTGGTGCCGGCGGCGATGGTCACCGGCCGTTCGGTGTTTTGGCGCAGCGTCAGGCAGGGCAGGCCCAGGTAGCAGGTTTCCTCTTGCAGGCCGCCGCTGTCGGTCAACACCAGGCGGCTGTCGGCCACCAGGCCCAAAAAACGTAAATACCCCATGGGTTCGACCAACCGCAGCCCCGGCCAGCCCTTGGCCAGGCCCAACAGGCCGAAATCCGCCAGCCGGGCCATGGTCCGCGGATGCACGGGAAAGACCACCGGCAGCCGCCGTTGCAGTTCGCCCAGCATCAGCCACATGGCCCGCAGGCTGGGCTCGGCGTCGACGTTGGAGGGCCGGTGCAGGGTGACCACGGCGTAGGCGCCGGGCGCCAGTCCCAACTCGGCGGCCACGGCCAGGGAGCGGGCCTTGGGCAGGCCCCGCGCCAACGAGTCGATCATGATGTTGCCGACCAGGCGGATTTTGGCTTGATCGACGCCTTCGGCCAGCAGGTTTTGATCGGCCAGAACGTCGGTGGTGTAGAGCCGGTCGGCCAGGACGTCGGTGACCAGGCGATTGATCTCCTCGGGCATGGAGCGATCGCGGCTGCGCAGACCGGCCTCGACATGGGCCAGGCGGCCACCGAGCTTGCTTACCGTCAGGGCGCAGGCGGCAGTGGAGTTGACGTCGCCGACCACGACCACCCAATCGGGCCGCTCGCGCAGCCAGACCCGCTCGAAGCCGACCATGATCGCCGCCGTCTGGCGGGCGTGGGAGTCGGAGCCCACTTCCAGGTTTTCGTCGGGCTCAGGGATGCCCAGGTCGCGGAAAAAAGCTTCGGACATGTTGTCGGAATAATGCTGGCCGGTGTGGATGAGCATCATTTCCGGCAAGTTGTCCGCGCCGGCCGCCCGCAGGCGCGCCAGCTCCCAGAACAGCGGGCCGACCTTCATGAAGTTGGGCCTGGCCCCGGCCACCACGACGATTTTTTGCTTGGCTTTCATGCCGGCCGGCCTAGACCTTCATCGCGCCCAGGGTGCGCATGACCGCCCCGGCGATGTCGTCGAGGGGAAGCTCTTTTTCCACCGCCCCGGACTCGAAAGCGGCCTTGGGCATGCCGTAGACCACGCAGGTGGCCTCGTTCTGGCCGAAGGTGGGGCTGCCCGCTTCGCGCATGAGCTTGAGGCCGTCGGCCCCGTCGGCGCCCATGCCCGTGAGGATGACGCCCACGGCGTTGCGGCCGGCGGACTTGGCCACCGATTTGAACAGCACGTCCACGCTGGGCCGTTGGTGGTGGACCATGGGGCCGGTCATGACGTTGACGTGGTAGCGCGCGCCCGAACGACGCAGCAGCATGTGAAAATTGCCCGGGGCGATCAGGCAGCGGCCGGGAAAAACCGAATCGCCGTCCTCGGCCTCCTTGACTTCGAACTGACACAGGCCGTTGAGCCGGGCGGCGAAGGCGGTGGTGAATTTGGGCGGCATGTGCTGGACGATGACGATGCCCGGCACCGTGCCCGGCAGGCGGGTCAGCACTTCCTTGAGGGCCTCGGTGCCGCCGGTGGAGGCACCGATGGCCAGGATTTTCTGGGTCAGGTCCATGTCGGTGGGGGCCAGGCGCGGGGCCGGCGCGGCCTGGTTGGCTGCCTGGGCCTGGGCCTGGCGCGGCCGCGAGCGGGCCGCCGCGCGGATCTTCTCGGCCAGTTGCTCGGCCATCTCGCCCACCGAGAACGAACCGCCGGGCTTGCAGAGCACCTCCACCGCGCCGGCCTCGATGGCCTCCAGGGCCAGGGTTCCGCCCTTTTGGGTCAGCGACGAGATGATGATCACCGGCATGGGCTTGTATTGCATGAGCTTGCGCAGGAAGGTGATGCCGTCCATGCGCGGCATTTCGATGTCGAGGGTGATCACGTCGGGTTCGAGCTTGACGATCTTGTCTCGGGCCACATAGGGGTCGGTGGCCGTGCCGACGACCTCGATATCGGGCACGTCGGCCAGCGATTTGCTCAGCACCTGACGGACAACCGCCGAATCATCGACGATCAGCAGCTTGATGGGCCGTCCGTTGGTCAGGGCCATGGTTCTCCTCGTTGACGCCGCCGCGGGTGGGGCGCCTGGCGTCACTGCTTGAGCCGGAAAGCGCGCCAGCCGGCCAAGACCGGTTGACCCTCCACCTCGAAAATGAGCTGGTTCTGCGTGCGGGCGGTGACCTGGCCCACCGTGCCCTGAGCGATGCGCGCGGCCTTGGGCAGGCCCATGCGCCAGGCGCTATCCACATCGACGCTGGTCAGGACGTTGCCGCTGACCATGTTGATCATCTCGCGGTAGGCGTCCAGGATCTGATCCGGGCTCAGATCGCCCACGTCGCAGGCGAAAATGTTGGCCGCCAACTCCAGGGCGATGCGCTCCGGCGACCAGACCCAGATGCGCACGCCTTCATCCTGGCGCACGAAATCGAGAAAGCCCTCGTACCAACCCTTGGCCGCCAAGGCGTGGGCCACCTCGATGGGCTCGGCGTAGCTTTCGGGCACCAGAAAAAACGATGTGCTGAAAACCTCAGAAATCGAGTCCTTCAGGGCTGTGCTCCAGCTCTTGCTCATCTGGCTCTCCCACGAACAATTTCAATATCTTGCGCAATCCTTCGGGCTGGAACGGCTTGAGCACGTATCCCCGCGCGCCAAAGGCCAGGGCCTGGCGCAGCTTTTCCTTGCGGCCCTCGGTGGTCACCAAAATGAAGCATTTGGGCACGCGGCCTTCGTTTTGCAGGGCCTCCAGCAGTTGCAGGCCGTCCATCTCGGGCATGTGCAGGTCGCTGAGCACCACGTCCACTTCGTTTTGGCGCAAAACATCCAGGGCCTCCAGGCCGTTGGCGCCCTCGTAGCATTTGTCCAACGAAAAGCCGGCGGCTTTCAAGGTTTTTTTGACCATGGCCCGCATGGCCGCCGAATCGTCGACGATCAGAACCCTTAGAGCCATTTCACACCTCTCCCCCCTTTATCAGCCGGCCAAATTGAGCAATTCCGTGGCCTTGTCGTTGATATCCTTGACTTCGAGGGCGATCTTGTCCATCTCGCGCGGGCCGAAACCGGCCATGGCCGCCAGGCCCTCGGGCATGGGCACGGCCAAGCCGGCCGCCCCGCCGCTGAACCCCATGCTCAGGGTCAGCACGTTGGCCAGGGCCACCAGCGCCGTGAGCTGGCCGTATTTGGCCGCCCGCTCGGGCGCGTGGTGGAAGGCGATGGCCGTCACGATGGACTCGGGGAAGTTCCAGTGGCGGGCCACCAGGCCGCCCAACAGGGCGTGGTCCACGCCCAGCACCTCGCGCTCGGCCTCGACGAAACTCTTGCCGTCCTCCCCGACCATCCGCTCGATTTTGTGATATCTTTCACCGACATATTGGCTGAGGATCAGCTTGCCCACGTCGTGCAGCAGCGCGGCGGTGAACAGCGTGGCCGTATCTTGATACTTGAGCATGTCGCCCATGCGGTGGGCCAGCAGGGCCGTGGCCATGCAGTGACGCCACAACTCGCCTCGCTCCAGCCGATAACCGCCCTGGTCGACCTGGAAATACTTGACAACCTGGGTGCTCAGGACGATCTCGACCAGGTTGCGCGTGCCCAAAAGGGCCAAGGCCTGCTCCAGCGAGGATATCTTCTGGCGCAGGCCGTAGAACGGCGAATTGGCCATGCGCAGCACGTGGGCGGTGATGCCCGGGTCCAGGCGCACCGTGTCGATGAGCTTGGAAAACGAAAACTCCGGGTTTTGCACCAGGGCCAGAACCTGCTGCACCACCGCCGGCACCGCGGGCAGTTTTTCCGCCTTGGCCAGTATTTCCTTGACCAGACTCACAGCTTCCTCAGATTGGCGCCATTGGTTTTGAGCCAAATTTCGCCGGTGGCCACGCTGAGGCCCACGGTGCGGTTGACCGTGCCGCCGACGTCTTCCTTTTCGACCATCACGTTGTTGCGGTAGAGGATCTTGCGCACCGCCGCGTAATTACGTTTGCCGATGTTGAAATGCCCGCCCTCGTCGAGCACCTGGCTGCCGCCGATCAAGGCCACCTTCAGCCGGCCCTTGATCGCGCCAAGTTCGTAGGCCCCGCGAAACAGCTTGGGCAGGCCCGTGTCGGCGAACACCGCCGGCTGGCTGGAGGCCCGCTGGGGGTTGAGGGCGGAGTCGGGCAGCATCAGGTGCAACAGGCCCCCCACCCCGGCCTTGGCGTCGTGGATGATCACGGCGATGCAAGAACCAAGCGAGAAGGTGACCAGTTCGTCCTTGGCGTCGCCAGAGACGGCCAGGTCGCCGACCCCGACTGCAATCCTGCCGGCCAACTCAAGACTCCTTGCGGTAAACGGCTGGGCGCACGAAACTCAGGCCGTGTTTGATCCCCGTCAGGCTCTCGGAGTGGCCAACGAACAGGTAACCACCCTTGCCAAGGCAATCGTGAAATTTTTGCACCAGCCGCTGCTGAGTTGGCTTGTCGAAGTAGATCATCACGTTGCGGCAGAATATCACATGCATGGGCCGGTCGAAGCAAAACTGGTCCATGAGGTTGATCTTGCGGAATTCCACGAGCTTGCGCAGCTCGGGCTTGACCCGCACATGGCCGGCCCAGGCGTTGCCGCCCTTCTGGAAATAGCGCACCAAAATGTTGCGCGGGATGCAGGCCGCCCGCTCCTGCTGATAGATGCCCCGCTGGCCGTGTTGCAAAACCTGGGTGTCGATGTCCGAGGCCAGGATCACCGCGCCGCGCCGCGCCCAGAGGTCACGGTTTTCTTGCAGGACCATGGCCAGGGTGTAGGGCTCCTCGCCGGTGGAGCAAGCCGCCGACCAGACGCGAAGCGGCTCCGATGGCCCGCAAAGCTTGTCGAGCTGACGCAGCACTTCCGTGGCCAGAAAGTCGAAGTGTTGGGATTCGCGAAAAAAGTCGGTCTTGTTGGTGGTGATGCAATCCAGGAAGCCGACCAGTTCCTGACCGGTCTGGTCTTCCTCCAGCCGGCAGATGAACTCGGAGACATCGCGGCAACCGGTGGTGCGCATGCGCTTGGCCAGGCGGGCCTTGAGCAACTCTTTTTTGCTGTCGCCCAGGTTGATGCCCGAAAGGCTGTAGACCAGCTTGGCCAACTTGGCGTATTGGGCGTCGGTTATGGCGATGCGCAACGGCTCCAGGTTGGCTGCGGCCGGCGGCCCGGCTGGCTTGGCCTCGGCCTTGGCCCCTCTGATGATGTTCAGGTGATCGCTCAAACCCACCGATCGCGGCCCCCTGGCTTCAACCGTGTCAACCAATCGCCGATATTGCGTATTCTCTTTAACGATTATAACACCGCGTGTCGGTCGCCCAACACCTTATCGATGTCGAGGATGGTTTTCACCTTGCCGTCGACCTTGGCCATGCCCAGCAGATAAGACATGTCCAGCTCCACGCCGAAGGTCGGGGCCGGCTCCAGGTCGGCGGCGGCCACGTTGATCACCTCGCGCACGGCGTCGACGACCACGCCCATCAGAAGCGTCACGCCCATCTCGCCCAGCACCTCCACCACCACGATGCAGGTGCGATCGTCGGGCTGGCGATAGGCCATGCCGAACTTCAGGCGCAGGTCGATCACCGGGATGACCTTGCCGCGCAGGTTGATCACCCCCAGCACGTGGTCGGCGGTCTGGGGCACTGGCGTCACGTCCAAGACGCCAATGATCTCGCGGACCTTGTTGATCTGGACGCCGTATTCCTCGTCGTCGACCCGGAAGGTCAGGTATTTTCCGGCCAGATGGGCCAGTTGGCCCTGGTGCTCGCCGCTCTGGGCGTTTTGTGTTTCCATGCCGCCAGTCTCTCCGTCGCTCGCGCCGCCCTCAGGCCCGCCGGCCCTCGTGGCTCTTGAAGACCCCTTCCACGTCCAAAATCAGGCTGACCCGGCCGTCGCCCATGATCGCCCCGCCGGCGGCCACCTTGACGTCCTTGAGGCTCTCGCCCAACGACTTGATGACCACCTCCTGGCGGCCCACCAACTGGTCGACCATCAGGCAGCGGCGATGGCCGTGGTGCTCGACCACCACCACCAGGCCCTCCCAGGGCTGGCGGTGATCGGGCTCGATGCCCACGATCTCGTGCAGGCGCACCAGCGGCAGCAGGTTGCCGCGAATGATGATCATCTCGCCCTTGCCCTGGACGGTGGTGTAGTCGGCGCGGGCGGGCCGCAGGGATTCGGCCACGCTGATGGTGGGCAAAATGAAGCGCTCGGGACCGACCTTGACCACCATGCCGTCGATGATGGCCAGCGTCAGCGGCAGGGCGATGGTGAGGATGGTGCCCTCGCCCAGGGTCGATTGGATCTCGATCTTGCCGCGCAGTTCATCGATGGTGCGCTGGACCACGTCCATGCCCACGCCACGGCCGGAGATGTCGGTGATCTGCTCGGCGGTGGAAAAGCCCGCCCGCATGATCAGGGCGTAAACCTCCTGGTCGGTCATGTCGTCGTCGGAGGCGATCAGACCCCGCTCGACGGCCTTGCGGGCGATCTTGTCGCGGTCCAGGCCGCGACCGTCGTCGGCGATCTCGATGCAAACGCTGCCGCCCTTGTGATAGGCGCTCAAGCGGACCGCGCCCTCCTCGGGCTTGCCGATCTTCTGGCGCTCCTCGGGGTCTTCGATGCCGTGATCGACCGAGTTGCGCACCATGTGCATCAGCGGATCATAGAATTTCTCGACCATGTTGCGGTCGATCTCGGTGTCTTCGTTGACCAGCTCCAGGCGCACCTTCTTGCCGCGTTTCTTGGCCGTGTCGCGCACCACCCGCACCATCTTCTGAAACGTCTGGCGGATGGGGATCATGCGCATGCTCATGGTCGATTTTTGCAGCTCGGTGGTGATGCGCGCCAACTGGCCCAGGTCGGTGTGCAGCTTGCGATCGCTGATGGCCTGGACGTGGGGATTGGCCTGGACCATCGATTGGGCGATGACCAGCTCGCCAACCATGTCCAGGAGGTTGTCGAGCTTTTGCGTGTCGATCTTGACTTCCTGGGCGGCCATGACCTGGGCGCCCTGGGTCATGGCCTTCTGGGCGCGCAGGCCCTCGGCCACCTGGTCGGGCTGGGCCTTGCCCTGCGCCACCAGGATCTCGCCCAGGTGCTTGTCGGGCTTTTTCTGACGCTGGGTCTCCAGGGCCTCGTCCATGTCCTCGGGGCTGACCACGCGTTTGCCCACCAACACCTCGCCCAGCTTGAGCGGCTCGACCGGTTCGGGCTCGGGGGCCGGCGCGGCGGCCGGGGCCGGGGCCGGGGCCTGGCCGGAAAGCAACGCCTCGACGCGGGCCTCCAGCTCCGAGGTGTCAAAGGCCCGCCTGGCGCGGCGCTCGTTGGCCGCCGCCAGCGACTCCTCGATCATCTGGCGCAGGAAATCCACGCCGCCCAATATGACGTCGATGGCCACGCTGTCGACGACAAGCTCCATGGCCCGGGCCTTGTCCAGCAGGTTTTCCAGGGCGTGGGCCAGGTGGTTGATGTCGGTGAGGTTCAAAAAGCCGCTGACGCCCTTGATGGTGTGGAAGGGCCGAAACACCGCGTTGAGGGCCTCGACGTCCTGGGGCGAATCCTCCAGCACCAGGGCGTTGACCTCGATGGACTCCAGGTGCTCCAGGGCTTCGTTGACAAAGCCCGTCAGCAGCTCCATGTCCTCGTCGTTGATCAACTGGGGCTCGGGCTCGGCGGTGGGGCCCAGGTCGGGGGCGTCGGGCAGGAATTCTATGTCGTCGTCGGCCAGATCGGGCGGCTCGCCCAGGCCGGCTTCCTCGGGCTGGGCCGGGGCCGGCGGCGCGGCGGCGGGTGGCGCGGCGACCGGCGGCGCGTCGGCGGACCTGGCCCTGGCGGCCAGGCAGGGGCTGGCCATGTAGGCGCCGACCTCGGCGTCGGCGGCCTCGCCGCGCAGCAGGCCCTGGGCCACGCTGACGCCTTGGCGGGCCAACTCCAGGCCGCCTTCCTGATCGGCGACCTCGCCCAGGATCATGCCCTCCATGTGGGCCTTGAGCGCGCCGACCAAGCGCGTCAGGGCCGAGTCGCCGCCGCCTTCGCAGACGATCTCCAGCCGCTCCAGGTGAGAGAGGAATTCGCCATAGGCCATCAGATCCCCGGCTTCGAGGATCATCACTTCGGAGGCCATTTCGTCGAGGAGGGAGCCGATCACTTCGTTATGCCCGGACATGCCGCGACACCTCCAACAAGCACGCGAAAGACTTAAATCGTTCGAGCTGATGATTTGCGATGACGCCGCTGGCGCGGTGGGCGCCAGCGCGGATGCGCGTCAGGGGCTCATCGGGGCCAGGCCCGCCGCCTCGCCTTCCCAAGCCCCGGCGAGGGCTGGGGGATAGCGCCAAGCGGCGACGAACCAAAGGCGACCGTATCCGCACAGTTGTAGATTATCATACAAAACGGCCCGCCGGCAAAAGCACTTATGCGTCATGGCCGATTTCAACGGGCCGGGGCCGGAGCCACGCCCCAAAAATACGACAACGCCCCGGCGGTTGAAGCCGTGGCGTTGTCGCGTCAAGAACCATCGGTGGCCAATGGCCGAAATCGCCGCGCCCAAACCGGCTCGGCCCAGGCGCGTTAGTTGAGCATGTCGCGAACTTGAGCGCTCATCTTGAAAGCCATGCGCTTTTTGGCCGTGATCTCGATGGGCTTGCGCGTCGCCGGGTTCACGCCCTGCCGAGGAGCGGACTCTTTGAGGCTGAAAGTGCCAAGCCCGGCCACGCGGATCGTGCCGCCGGCCATGACCTCGTCGCGGCAGATCTCGACAAAAGCTTCCAAAGCGTCCTTGGCCGCACGCTTGGAAATGTCGGCCTTGCTGGCGATCTTGTCGATCATCTCCGCCTTGGTCATCGGTTTCCCAGCCATGCCTCCTCCTTAGGTCATTAGGATTCTTGATTGTTTTGAAAAAGACATCCGCAGCGCCCCTGCGACGGGGCCACGCCAAGGCGCAAATCGCCCGTCTTGATCGTCACGCCGCCACCCGTCACGACTCGATTACCCTTGGCGGAGGCACGTCTGACAAAACTTCACGAACGCTGGCGCGAATTGCACAGAAGCATAGCACCCGCGAAAACGGCCCGTCAACAGTACAAAAAGCAGATTTGCCTCCATTGCGCCAAGGCTTTCCCCACTTTTCGCCACCACTGGCCAAGCTTCACAGGCCCACGGAAATGAGGCCTTTTTTCAGGCGGCGGCGCAAAATCGACCATATAGCAAATTAATTAATAATTACAAATACATAACTATAAATATCACCAATGCGCCGGTCATGGCAAATCACAGAAGTGAAAGCGCCCGCGCACGGCGGCGATGCGGCAAAAAATCGAGTTTTTTTATTGACATGCGGCTCTGGTTAACATTATAGTGGGCTCCAGTGGTAGATAGTGGGGATTGGTGGGGAAAAAGGGAGCGCCTCCGACATGTTCACCGGCTCGTCAACACACAGCATCGACGCCAAAGGCAGGCTGGCCATCCCGGCCGGCTTCCGCGACGCCTTGAGCGTCAGCGGCGACGACAAGCTGATCTTGACCACCCTGCCCAACGCCGATCACTACCTGGTCTGCTATCCCGTCGAGGACTGGCGCAACCTGGCCGACAAGATCTCCCGCCTACCCGAACTCAACCCCAGCGTCCAGGCCATCAAGCGGCGCTTTTTCGGCAACGCCAACGAGTGCCCGCTGGACAAGCAAGGCCGCATCCTGATCCCGCCTCGGCTGCGCCAAAAGGCCGGCCTGGAATCCAAGGCCGTGCTGGTGGGGGCGCAAAGCTATTTCGAGGTTTGGGACGAGGAGCGCTGGGAGCAGGAGGAGCGGCGCCTGGCGGCCGCCGACATCGGCGCGGCCATGGCGGAGTTGGGGGTTTAGCATGACCGCCGGGCATCGGCCGGTGTTGCTGGCCGAGACCTTGCGGGCCATGCAACCAAAACCCGGCGGAATCTACGTCGACGGCACCCTGGGGGCCGGCGGGCACGCCGCGGCCATCCTCGAGGCCTGCGGCCCCACCGGCCGGCTGCTGGGCCTGGACCGCGACGCCCAGGCCCTGGCCCTGGCCACGGCCAACCTGGCCGGTTTCGACCAAGCGCGGCTGCGCCTGACCCAGGCTAGTTTCGACGAAATCGGCCAATGCCTGAGCGCCTGGGGCGTGGCGGCCTGCGACGGAATCTTGCTGGATTTGGGAGTCAGCTCCATGCAGTTGGATCAAGGCCAGCGGGGGTTTTCCTTCATGCACGACGGCCCACTGGACATGCGCATGGGCCAAAGCGGCCCGGGCGCCGCCGAATTGGTGGCCGACTCCGATCAGAACCGCCTGACGGCCATCTTCCGCGACCTGGGCGAGGAGCCCTTGGCCCGACGCTACGCCCAGGCCGTCATCGAGGCCCGCCGTCAGGGGCCCATCGTCAGCACCGGCCGTTTGGCCGCCGTCATCGAGGCCAGCACGCCGGCGGCCGTGCGCCGCAAAAGCAAGATCCATCCGGCCACCAGGGTCTTCCAGGCCCTGCGCCTGGCCGTCAACGACGAACTGGGCCGCCTGGAGCGCTTCCTGGCCGGCGCGCCGGCCTGGCTCAACCCCGGTGGCGTGCTGGCGGTGATCAGCTATCATTCGCTGGAGGATCGCCGGGTCAAACGCAGCCTGCGCGCGGCGGCCAACCCCTGCACCTGCCCGCCCGACCTGCCGCGTTGCGTCTGCGGCCGCCGGCCCCTGTTCGACCTGCCCAGCCACAAGGCCATCACGCCGTCGGCCGTCGAAGTGGCGCAAAACCCCCGATCCCGTTCGGCGCGCCTGCGCGTGGCCGTGCGCACCGAGGCGACGACATGAGCATCAGCGTGCGCAAAAACAACCTGCGCCGGCCCGACAAGGCCCCGGCACGCAATATTCTGTTGCGGCCGGCGCTGTTCATGCTGGTCCTGGGCACCTGCGCGGCGATCTTCTACGCCTATGCCTCGGCCCGTTCGCTGGAGACATCCTACCGCCTCAGCCGGGCCCTGGAACAGCAGCGCGAACTGCGCGAGGTCGGCCGCCGCCTGCGCGTGGAGCTTGGCAACCTGCGCTCGCCCCAGCGCCTGGAGCAGGCCGCCCAGCGCGCCGCGCTCAATCCGCCCCTGCCCAGCCAGATGCGGGAGCTGCCATGAGGCCCAGGCAAACCAACTACTCCAGTTGGCTGCGCGTGCGCCTGGTGGCGCTGGGCGTATTCTTCCTGGTGGTTTTCTTGGCGCTGGTGGCCCGGGCCGTTGACCTACAGTTGTTCGAGCGCCAACGCCTGCGCGACATCGCCGAGCGCGAATCGATTCGCCAGGTCGACCTGTCACCCCGCCGGGGCATCATTTTCGACCGCAACCACGAGGAACTGGCCGTCAGCATCGACACCGACAGCATCTACGCCAACCCCCTGGGCATCGCCGACCCCGCGCGTCACGCCCGGTTGCTGGCCCCTGTCCTCGGTCAGCCGGCCGGCGAGCTGGCCAAACGCCTGGGCGCCGAGCGGGCCTTTGTCTGGCTGGCCCGCCGCGTCAGCCCCGAAGTGGCCGAAAAAACACGCCAGCTTGGTCTGGACGAAATCTACATCCTCCGCGAACCCAAACGGATTTATCCCTATTCCGACCTGGCCTGCCACGTGCTGGGCTTTTCGGGCCTGGACGCCAGAGGCCTGGAGGGCCTGGAGCGCAGCCAAGATCAGATCCTGCGCGGCCAGGCCAAGAGCCTGAC
This sequence comes from Desulfarculus baarsii DSM 2075, assembly GCF_000143965.1. Lineage (GTDB taxonomy): Bacteria > Desulfobacterota > Desulfarculia > Desulfarculales > Desulfarculaceae > Desulfarculus > Desulfarculus baarsii. Next base: position 3,084,296 of record NC_014365.1, read on the forward strand.
CAGCGTGCGCGACGCCCTGGGCCGAACCATCCACCTGACCCCCGAGGCCCTGCTCAACCCGCCCGAGGGCAATCATCTGATCCTGACCCTGGACAAGCAGATTCAATACGCCACCGAGCGCTATCTGGCCGAGGCCGTGACCAAGCATCGGGCCAAGGCCGGCCAAGCCATCGTCATGTCGCCCCAGACCGGCGAAATCCTGGCCATGGCCTCGACCCCGGCCTTCAATCCCAACGCCTTCGACAAATACGCCAAGGACGCCTATCGCAACCGGGCCATCACCGACTTGTACGAACCGGGCTCGACCTTCAAGGCCTTCGTGGCCGCCGCGGCCCTGGCCAGCCACCGCGTCAGCCTGAGTCAGACTTTCGACTGCGAACACGGTCAGTGGCGCATTGGCGGCCGGATCATCCACGACACCCATCCCTACGGCATGCTGCGCCTGGCCGAGATCGTCAAGGTCTCCTCCAACATCGGCGCGGCCAAGGTGGCCCAGGCCATCGGCGCCGAGGGCATGTACGCGATGTTGCGCAACTTCGGCTTCGGCCAGCCCACCGGCGTCGACCTGCCCGGCGAGGCCCGTGGCGTGCTGCGGCCGGCCCGCACGTGGCGGCCGGTGGAGATGGCCAACATCGCCTTTGGCCAAGGCGTGTCGGTGACGGCCATCCAGATGGTCCAGGCCTTCGCCGCCGTGGCCAACGGCGGGGTGATGATGCGGCCCCACGTGATTCAGGCCGTGCTGGACAAGCACCACCAGGTCGTGCGCGAGACCAGGCCCCAGATGGTGCGCCGGGTCATGAGCCAGGACGAGGCCCGCGAACTGACGCGCATGCTCATGTCAGTGACCGAGGACGGCGGCACCGGCACCCTGGCCCGGGTGGGGCCCTTCGCCGTGGCCGGCAAGACCGGCACGGCCCAGAAGGTCAACCCCGGCGGCGGCTATTCCAAAACCGACTACATGTCCAGTTTCATCGGTTTCGCCCCGGCCGAAGACCCCAAGGCCGTGGTCATGGTCCTGCTGGACACGCCGCGCGGCCAATATTACGGCGGCGTGGTGGCCGGGCCGGCCTTTTCGCGGATCGCCCGCGTGGCCCTCAGCGAGATGGGCGTCTTCGAGATGGCCGCCCAGGGCCAGCCCAACGCCCCGCAGGCCAAGGGCCCGGCCCAGTTCGCCCAGAGTCCGCCGCCGGCCCGGCCAGCCTCGCTGGCCCAGGCCCGCCAGGCCCTGGCCCAGGGCGCCACGCCCGATCTGGGCGGGCTGAGCCTGCGCCAGGTGCTGCGCCTGGCCGCCGACGCCCACTGCCCGGTCACGGCCCAGGGTTGGGGCCGGGTCGTGCGGCAGTCACCCACGCCCGGCGCAAAGCTCTCGCCCGGCGGCCTGAGCGTCCAATTGGCCCCGACCCATGGAGGCGCGTGATGCATTTTGACCAACTGACGCGCCTGATCGGGCCCGAATCGCTCCTGGGCCATGCGCCGACGGCCGAACTGACCGGCGTCTGCTGCGATTCGCGCCAGGCCGGGCCGGGCATGGTCTTCGTGGCCGTCGTCGGCCACAGCGCCGATGGCCACGCCTATGTGGCGGCGGCGGCGGCGGCCGGGGCGACGGCGGCCGTGGTCCAGCGGCCAGTGGAGGCCGACATCGCCCAAATCGTCGTCCCCGACAGCCGGCTGGCCCTCTCGGCCCTGGCCGACGAGTTCGCCGGCCGGCCCAGCCAACGCCTCAAGCTGGTGGGCGTCACCGGCACCAACGGCAAGACGACCATCTGCCACCTGGCCAGGGCGATCATGGCCCAGCGTTGGCCCACGGGCATGATCGGCACCGTCGAGACCTGCTTCGCCCAGGTGCGCCGGCCCGCGGCCATGACCACCCCCGACGCCGTGACCCTGCAAAAGACCCTGGCCGAGATGCTGGCCAACGGCGTGGAGGCGGCGGCCATGGAGGTCAGCAGCCACGCCCTGGATCAACACCGGGCCGATCACTGCCGCTTCGACGTGGGGCTGTTCACCAACCTCAGCCGCGACCACCTGGACTATCACCCCGACATGGCCGACTATTTCCGGGCCAAGCGCCTGTTGTTCACCGAGCTTCTGCCCTGGTCGGCCCGCCAGGGCAAGCGGCCGGTCTCGGTGATCTGCCTCGACGATGATCACGGCCGCGTGCTGGCCGATCAGGCCAGGGGCACGGGGCTGGCCCTGCTGACCTACGGCCTGGCCCCCGGCGCGGACGTGGGCGGCCGCGTGCTGGCCGGCGGGGTCGACGGCATGACGGTGCGCATCGATCACCCCGGCGGGTCGCTGGAGTTTCACTCGCGCCTGGTGGGCCGCTACAATCTGCAAAACATCGTCGGCGCGGCGGCGGTGGGCCTGGCTCTGGGGCTTTCGCCCGAGGAAATCAAGGCCGGCCTGGAGGGCGTGGCCGGCGTGCCTGGCCGGCTGCAACGCGTCCCTGGGCCTGACCGTTCGCCGGCGGTTTTTGTCGACTACGCCCACTCGCCCGAGGCCATCGCCGCGGCCCTGGCCGTGTTGCGGCCGCTCTGCGCCGGCCGCTTGATCTGCGTCTTCGGGGCCGGTGGCGACCGCGACAAGGGCAAGCGGCCCCTGATGGGCCGCGCCGCCGGGCAGGCCGCCGACTTCTGCGTGTTGACCAGCGACAACCCGCGCACCGAAGACCCCATGGCCATAATCGACATGGTCGAGGCCGGGCTAGTTGAAAGCGAGGCCCGGCGGTGCGACAATCCCGCCGCCGGCCAGAGGGCCTACGCCGTCGAAGCCGACCGCGCCGCGGCCATCGCCATGGCCATCCAGGCGGCCGGGCCAGCGGACGTGGTGCTCATCGCCGGCAAGGGACACGAGGATTACCAGATTATCGGCCGCGTCAAGCGGCATTTCGACGACCGCGAACAAGCCTTGACGGCCATGACCGCCAAGGCCGCGCGCCTGGGAGAACAATAGTGCCCGCGCTGGACGCACAATTCGTCATCGCCGCCACCGGGGCGGAATTGACCGGCCAAGCGCCGGCCCAGGCCATGGCCGGCGTCTGCACCGACAGCCGGACCATCGCCCCCGGCCAGCTTTTTGTCGCCCTGAAGGGCGAAAACTTCGATGGCCACGATTTCGTGGAAAAGGCCTTGCAAGCCGGCGCGGCCGCCGCCCTGGTCGAGCGCGGCTTCAACCCGACCGCCGCCGGCCAATGCCTGCTGCGCGTCGACGACACCACCAAGGCCCTGGGCCGCTTGGCCGCCGCCTGGCGCGCGGCCCTGCCGGCGCGGATCGTGGCCGTCACCGGCTCCAACGGCAAGACCAGCACCAAGGAAATGATCGCCCAGGTGCTGGGCCAGCGCTTCGAGGTCCACAAGACCAAGGGCAACCTGAACAACCACATCGGCCTGCCGCTGACCCTGCTGGCCCTGCGGCCCGAGCACCAGGTCTGCGTGGCCGAGATGGGCATGAACGCCCCCGGCGAGATCGCCTATCTGGCCGCCATCGCCCGGCCCGACGTGGCCGTGATCACCAACGTCGGCCCGGCCCACCTGGGGCCCTTGGGCTCCATCGAGGCCGTGGCTGCGGCCAAGGCCGAGCTGTTCCAGGCCCTGGGGCCCGAGGCCGTGGCCGCCGTCAACCTGGACGACCCCCTGCTGGCCCCCTGGGCCGACAAACTGCCCTGCCGCGTGATCACCTTCGGGCTGGATCCCAAGGCCCAGGCGCGGGCTCGCGATGTTTCGGCCTTTGGCAGCCGCCAGGCCTTCACCATGGAGATCGGCGACCAACCGGCCGAACGGGTGCGCCTAGCCGCGCCGGGCCTGCACAACGTGCGTAACGCCCTGGCCGCCGCCGCCGTGGGCGCGGGCCTGGGTTTGGAAGCCTGGCAGATCAAGGACGGCGTGGAGGCCTTCACCCCGACCAAGGGCCGGCTGGAGAACGTCTTCACCAAAGGCGGACCGCTGCTCATCGACGACACCTACAACGCCAACCCGGCCTCGGTGGCCGCCGGGCTCCAGTCCTTGGCCGCCCTGTCCAAGTGGGGCAAAGGCCATGGCTTGATCATGGGCGATATGGGCGAGCTTGGCCCCGAGGCCCCGCGCCTGCATCGCCAGGTGGGCCGCCAGGCCGTGGAGTTTGGCTGCAAGTTCGTGCTGGCGGTGGGGCAAATGGCCGACGAGGTCGTGGCCGGGGCCCGTGAGGCCGGCCTGGCCGCGCCCAAGGCCCTGGCCTTCGCCGAGGTCGACCAATTGATCGACGCCAGCCCGCGCGTCATCGGCGAGGGCTGGACGGTGCTGGTCAAGGGCTCACGGGCCGCGCGCATGGAGCGCGTCATCCAGCGCCTGCAGGAAGTCGACTGGGAGAACGCCTGATGCTATACCACCTGCTATATCCCCTGCGGGACGTCTTCGTCGGCTTCAACGTCTTCCGCTACATCACTTTCCGCACCATCTACGCGGCCATCACCGCCCTGGTCATCGCCTGGGCGCTGGGCCCGTGGATCATCGCCAAGCTGCAACAGATGCAGATCGGCCAGCATATCCGCAAGCTGGGCCCCGAAAGCCATCAGGCCAAGGCCGGCACGCCGACCATGGGCGGGGTGCTGATCTTGTTTTCGGTGGCGGTCTCGGTGCTGCTGTGGGGCGATCTGGGCAATTTCTTCTTGTGGATGGCCCTGCTGGTGACCTACGGCTTCGGCGCGGTGGGCTTTGCCGATGATTACCTGAAAAAAGTGCGCAAGAGCAACGAGGGCGGCCTGAGTTCGCGCACCAAGTTCCTGGCGCTGACCGCCGTGGCCGCCGTGGCCGCCGTGGCCCTTTACCTCCACCCCGGCTACAGCACCAAACTGGCCGTGCCGTTTTTGAAGTTCGTGGTGCCCGATCTGGGCTGGGGCTACGTGCCGCTGGCCATGTTCATCTTGGTTGGCGCATCCAACGCCGTCAACCTCACCGACGGCCTGGACGGCTTGGCCGCCGGCCCGGTGCTGATCGCCATGGGCACCTACCTGATCCTCAGCTATCTGGCCGGCAACATCAAAAGCGCCGAATATCTGCAAATATTCTACGTGCATGGCGTGGGCGAGCTGGCGGTGTTCTGCGGGGCGGTGGTCGGGGCGGTGTTGGGTTTTCTGTGGTACAACGCCTATCCGGCCCAGGTCTTCATGGGCGACACGGGCTCGCTGTCGCTGGGCGGAGCGCTGGGCGTGGTGGCCCTTTGCACCAAGCATGAGATCCTGCTGGCGCTGGTGGGCGGCCTGTTCGTGGTCGAGGCCCTGAGCGTGATCATGCAGGTGGGTTTTTTCAAGCTCACCGGCGGCAAGCGCATCTTTCGCATGGCCCCGTTGCACCATCACTTCGAGCTCAAGGGCTGGCCCGAGCCCAAGGTGATCGTGCGCTTCTGGATCATCTCGATCATCCTGGGCCTGCTGGCCCTTAGCACGCTGAAATTGAGGTGAGGGCCATGGTCTTGGCGGGCAAAAAAGTTTTGGTGGTGGGCATGGGCGCCTCGGGCGCGGCGGCGGCGCGGCTGTGCCTGGCCCGGGGCGCGGAGGTGCGCTTCACCGACAAAGCGACCGCCCCGCCAGCGGCGGCCGGCCTGGCCGAGTTGGGCGCGACGCCGCGCCTGGGTGGCCACGACCCGGCCGACTTCCTGTGGGCCGAACTGATCGTGCTCAGCCCCGGCGTGGACCACCGCCTGCCCGAAGTCGCCGCCGCCGCCCGAAACGGCGCCGAGGTCATCGGCGAGATGGAGCTTGGCTTCCGCTTCCTGAGACCGCCAGCGGTGATGATCACCGGCACCAACGGCAAGAGCACCGTAACCAGCTTGATCGCGGCCATGCTGGAGGCCGAGGGCCTGCGCGCCTTTGCCGGCGGCAACCTGGGCACGCCCCTGTGCGCCTACGTGGCCGGCGCGCAAGACGACGACTGGGCCGTGCTGGAGGTCAGCTCCTTCCAGACCGACACCGCCGTCAGCCTGCGGCCCAAGGTCGGCGTGATCCTCAACATCACCGACGACCATCTGGACCGCTACGACAGTTTCGAGCAATACGCCCAAAGCAAGTTTCGCCTGCTGGCCAACCAGGCCGAGGGCGACGTGGCCGTGCTCTGCGCCGACGACCCCGAAGTGGCCGCCCGCCTGGGCCTGGCCCCGGCCAGCGTCTGGCTCTACGGCGCGGCCAACGATCACCGCCCCGGCGGCCGCCTGGAGAACCAACGCCTGGCCCTGGAGCTGCCCGGCCGCCGCCTGATCAAGCTCGACGCCTCGCGGTCGCGGCTGTGGGGCGGTTTCAACAAGCTCAACATCCTGGCCGCCGGCCTGGCCGCGGCGGCCTGCGGCGTTTCGGCCCAGGCCATGCAAAGGGCCATCGACGAATTTCAGCCCCTGGGCCACCGTCTGGCCCTAGTGGCCGAGCGCGACGGCGTGGCCTGGTACGACGACAGCAAGGGCACCAACGTCGGCGCGGTGCAGGCGGCCCTGGAGGCCTTGGCCCGGCCGGCGGTGCTGCTTTTGGGCGGCCGCGACAAGGATGGCCGTTTCGCCCTACTGGCCCCGCAACTGGCCGCCTGGGCGCGCCTGGTGATCTGCTTCGGCGAGGCCGGAGCGAGCATCGCCGGCCAGATCGAGGGCCTGGCCGAGCGCCAGGTGGTGGCCGATCTGCCGGCGGCGGTGACCCTGGCCGCCCAAGAGGCCAAGCCCGGCGATGTCGTGCTGCTTTCGCCCGGCTGCGCCAGCTTTGACGCCTATGCCGGTTACGCCATGCGCGGCGATCATTTCCGCCGCCTGGTGGCGGAGTTGAACTGATGGCCCAAGCCGCCGCCAACGCCAACGAGCGCCCGAGGGCCTGGGGCCTGATCGTGGCCGACCCTTGGCTGCTGCTGTGCGTCCTGGCCCTGGTGGCCATCGGGGTGGTGATGGTCTATTCGGCCAGCAGCTCGCTGGCCATCAAGCGCCACGGCCAATCGGCCTATTTCCTGTGGCGGCAGTTGGCCAACGTGGGCCTGTGCCTGCCGCTGATGATCGTTTTGGCCTACATCGACTACGACCGCCTGCGGCGCTGGGCCATGCCGATCTACTTCCTCGTCCTGGCGATGCTGGTGCTGGTGCTCATCCCCGGCGTGGGCCACACCTCCGGCGGCGCGGCGCGCTGGCTGCGGCCGGGCGGCTTTTCGATCCAGCCGGCCGAGCTGGCCAAGCCGGCCCTGGTCCTCTGCCTGGCCCACGCCCTGTCGCTCAACCACGACCGCATCCGCCGCTTCTGGCGCGGCTTCGTTTTCCACATGGCCCTGGCCCTGGCCCTGATCCTGCCGGTGCTGCTGGAGCCGGACCTGGGCATGTGCATCATGCTTTTCGCCATCACCTTCGCCATGCTCTTCGTGGCCGGGGTGCGCCTGAGCTTCCTGGGCGGGATGGTGCTGGCGGCCGCGCCGGTGATCTGGGTGCTGATCGTCAATTTCCCCTATCGCTTCGCGCGTGTGATCGCCTTCCTGGACCCTTGGCGCTATCGCCAAAGCTCGGGCTTCCAGGTCATTCACAGCTTTTTGGCCTTCGGCTCGGGCGGGCTGGGCGGCGTGGGCCTGGGCTCGTCGACGCAAAAGCTCTTTTATTTGCCCGAGCCCCACACCGACTTCATCTTCAGCGTCATCGGCGAAGAGTTGGGCCTGTGGGGGGTGACGCTGGTGTTGGGCCTGTTTTTGACGCTGATCTGGCGGGGCGTAAAAATCTCCCTGGCGGCTCGCGACATCTTCGGCACCTTCCTGGCCGCCGGGGCCACGGCCGTCATCGGCATCCAGGCCTTTGTCAACGCCGGGGTGGTGATGGGTCTGTTGCCCACCACGGGGCTGACGCTGCCGTTCATCAGCGCGGGCGGTTCGTCGATGATGACCAGTTTCACCTGCGTGGGCCTGCTGCTTTCGGTGGCCGCCCACAACAAGAGGGCCGCGTGAAACGCTCGGTGCTCATAGCCGGCGGCGGCACGGGCGGGCACTTGTTCCCCGGCGTGGCCGTGGCCAACGAACTCAAACGCCAGAGCCCCGGCCTGGAGCTGGCCTTTGTCAGCGCCGGCAAGGCCCTGGAAAGCCGCCTGCTGCGCGAGGCCGGCCTGCCCCTGGAGTCGCTGCCGGCCAGCGCCTTTGTCGGCGGCGGCCTGGTGGGCCGCTTCAAGGCCCTGGCCAAGGTGCCCCTGGCCGTGGCCAAGGCCTCGGCGATCATCAGCCGGCGGCGGCCGGGGCTGGTGCTGGCGGTGGGCGGATACGCCGCCCTGCCCCTGGGCCTGGCCGCCTGGCTGCGCGGCGCGCCGCTGGCGGTGCAGGAGCAAAACGCCGCCCCCGGTCTGACCAACCGCGTCTTGGCCCGCCTGGCCCAGGTGGTGTTCACTTCCTTCCCCGGGGCCGAGGAGCAACTGCCCGCGGCCAAATGCCGCATGGTGGGCAACCCCGTGCGCGCCGAGCTGCTGGCCCAGGCCCAGGCGGCCGCCGCCCAGCGCCCGCCGGCCGCCGAGGAGTTTCGCGTGCTGGTGCTGGGCGGCTCCCAGGGCGCGCGCAGCATCAACAAGGCCGTCACCGGCGCGCTGGCCTTGCTGGCCCAGCGCCTGCCGCGCCTGGCCTTTATCCACCAGACCGGCCAGGCCGACGAGCAGTGGGTCCAAAAGGCCTATCAAGACGCCGGCGCGCGGGGCCAGGCAGCGGCGTTTTTTGGCGACGTGGGCAGGCTCTATGGCTGGGCCCACCTGGTGATCTGCCGGGCCGGCGCGGGCACCCTCACCGAGGCGCTGGCCTGCGGCCGAGCCGCCGTGTGCGTGCCCTACCCCCACGCCGCCGCCGATCACCAGACCAAAAACGCCCGCGCCCTGGTCGCCGCCGGGGCCGCGCGATTGATCGCCGATCACGACTTCGACGCCGCCGCCGCGGCCAGGGTCATCGCCGAGATGATCGACGACGAGCCGGCCCGCGCCCAGTTCGAACGCCGGGCCCTGGCCCTGGCCCGGCCCGGGGCCGCCGCCGAAATAGCCAGGCAGTGCCTGGAGATCATGGGAGAAGCCGATCATGTATAACCGGCCGCAGAACATACATTTCGTGGGTATCGGCGGCATCGGCATGAGCGGCATCGCCGAGGTGCTGATCAACCTGGGCCAGCGCGTCAGCGGCAGCGACCTGCGCCAATCGGCCATCACCGAGCGCCTGCGCGGCCTGGGGGCCAGGGTCCATCTGGGCCATCACCCCGAGCAGGTGCGCGGGGCCGATGTGGTGGTGGTCAGTTCGGCGGTGGACAAGGACAACCCCGAGGTGGCCGCGGCCATCGAGTTGCAGATTCCGGTCATCCCCCGTGCCGAAATGCTGGCCGAGCTGATGCGCCTGAAATACGGCGTGGCCGTGGCCGGGGCCCACGGCAAGACCACCTGCACATCGCTGGTGGCCACGCTCCTGGCCGCCGGCGGCCTGGATCCCACGGTGGTGGTGGGCGGAAAGCTGGGGGCGCTGGGCACCAACGCCGTGTTGGGCCGGGGCGAATTTCTGGTGGCCGAGGCCGACGAAAGCGACGGCTCGTTCAACCGCCTGAGCCCGGTGGTGGTGGTGGTCACCAACATCGACCGCGAGCACATGGATCACTACGGCTCCGACCAGGCCCTGGACGAGGCCTTTGTCGAGTTCATGAACAAGGTGCCTTTTTATGGCGCGGCGATCATCTGCCTGGACGATCCGCGCGTGGCCGCCCTGATCCCCAGGGTGCGCAAGCGCGTCATCACCTATGGCCAGAGCGGCCAGGCCGATTTCGAGGCCCGCGAGGTCAGCCATCAGGGCATGCGCACCAGCTTCAGCCTGTTCGCCCAGGGCCAAAACCTGGGCCGAGTCCAGGTTCCTCTGCCCGGCCGGCACAACGTGCTAAACACCCTGGCCGCCCTGGCCGTGGCCAAGGAGTTGGGCGTGGCCATGCCCGTGGCCATGAGCGCCTGCGCCGGCTTTGGCGGAGTGGGCCGACGCATGGAGCAAAAGGGCCAAAGCGCCGCCGGCGCGCTGGTGGTCGACGACTACGCCCACCACCCCACCGAGATCCGCGCCACCTTGCAGGCGGCCCGCGACTGCTGGCCCGACAAGCGGCTGGTGGTCTGCTTCCAGCCCCATCGCTACAGCCGCACCCGCGATCTGTTCGAGGAGTTCGCCACCGCCTTTTACGTGGCCGACGAGCTTTTGCTTTTGGACATTTACGCGGCCAGCGAGAAAAAAGACCCGGCCGTCAGCGCCGAAAAGCTGGCCGAGGCCATCCGCGCCCACGGCCACCGGCGGGTGGAGTACGTGGGCGGCCAGGAGGCGGCCCGCGAGCGCTTGGAAAAAATGCTGGGCCCGGACGACGTGTTTTTCACCATGGGCGCCGGCGACGTCTGGAAGCTGGGGGCGGAGCTGACCAAGGAGGGCGGACGCTGATGGAGGCCCTGCGCCGCGAGATCGCCCGTCGCCTGGGCCGCCGGGCCCTGTTCGGCGAGCCGATGAGCCGCCACACCACCTGGGGCGTGGGCGGGCCGGCCTGGTGCTTCTGTCGGGTGGATAGCGCGGCCGAACTGGCCTGGCTGATCCAGATGGCCGCCCAAGCCGGCGCGCCGTTGAAGATCGTCGGCCGGGGCTCCAACCTGCTGGTCGCCGACGCCGGCTTCGCCGGGCTGATCGTCTTGCTGCGCGGCGATTTGGCCCGCATCCAGTTCGGGGCGACGGCCATGGTCTGCGGCGGCGGGGCCTCGCTGGCCAAGGCCGTGCGCCGGGCCGGCGAACGGGGCCTGGCCGGCCTGGAGTGGGCCGTGGGCATTCCGGCCACGGTGGGCGGGGCCCTGGCCGGCAACGCCGGGGCGGCCGGCGGGGAGATGATGACCCTGTGCCGACGCATGACCCTGCTGTTGCCCAGCGGCGACCTGCGCCACATGGCCGCCGCCGAATTGGCCTGGGGCTATCGCCGCACCGACCTACCGGCCGGCGCGGTGATCCTGGAGGCCCAGTTGGCCCTGCGACCCGAGGCGGCCTCGGCCGTGCTGGCCCGGCGCGAACAACACCTGCGGCGGCGCAAGGCCAGCCAGCCCATGAGCGCCCGCACCGCCGGCAGCGTGTTCAAAAATCCGGCCGGCGATTTCGCCGGGCGTTTGATCGAAACCGCCGGGCTCAAGGGCCGGCGCGTGGGTCGGGCCATGGTCAGCCAGGTCCACGCCAATTTCATCGAAAACATCGGCGGAGCCACGGCGGCCCAGATCGCCGAGCTGATGGAGCTGGTGCGCGAAGGCGTTGGGCGGGCCCACGGCGTGCGCCTGGAGCCCGAAGTGGAGCGAGTCGGTGATTAGGCAACGACGCGGCAACGGGCGCAAAAGCGCGGCCAGCCCGACCATGGGCCGCAGCGTCGGCGCGCGCCTGCGCGATCAGCACGTCAACCGCGGGCCCAAGCGACGGCGGCAAGCCGCTGAAGTGCTGGGCGGCATCGCCTGGCTGGCGGCGACGTTGATCAAAAAGGCCCTGGTCGTGGCCCTGATCAGCGTGATTCTGCTGGGCGGCTGGGCCGTGGCCTCGACCAGCAAGGCCTTTGCCGTGCGCCGGGCCGTGGTCGAGGGCAACGCCCACCTCAGCAGCCTGGACGTGCTGCGCGCCGCCGGCGTGGGCGCCCACAGCAACCTGTTGGCCCTCAACGTGGAGCGCATCGCCCAGCGGGTGGCCCAACTGCCCTGGATCAACGACGTCGGCGTGGCGCGGCGGCCGCCGCACACGGTGCGCATCCGCATCGAGGAGCGCCGGCCCCATCTGCTGGCCCTGGCCGGCGGGCACATCTACTGCCTGGACCAGCGCATGCGCCCCTTCGCCGCCCTGGACGGCCAGAAGCCCATCGACCTGCCGGTGCTCACCGGCCTGAACAAGGCCGACATCCTCGAGCCCGACGCCGACGTGGAAAAGTTGATCGCCGCGGCCCGTCAGGTGTTGCTGCTGCTGCCGGCCGAGGGCCTGCCGGGGCGCAAGAGGCTTTCGGAAATAAACATCGACCGCATCTGGGGGTTGAGCCTGGTCTTCGACGGCTTCACGCCCACGGTGCGGCTGGGCTTCGACAACTTCGGCCCCAAGCTGCGGCGCCTGGTCGGCGTCGGCGCCGACCTGGAGCGGCGCGGCGAACTGGAGCGCGCCACACTCATCGACCTGGACCACGATTATCGCGTGGTGGTGCGGCTAGCGCGGGAGGCGGCATGAGCAACAAGGGTGACATCATCGTCGGGCTGGACATCGGCACCACCAAGATCTGCGCGGTGGTGGGCATGATCAAGGACAAGAGCGTGGAGATCCTGGGCATGGGCAGCCACCCGTCCGAGGGCCTGCGCAAGGGCGTGGTCGTCAACATCGAAGCCACGGTGGAAAGCATCAAAAAGGCCGTGGCCGAGGCCGAGCTGATGTCTAGCTGCGAGGTCACCAGCGTCATCACCGGCATCGCCGGCGGCCACATCAAGGGCTTCAGCTCCCACGGCGTGCTGGCCGTGCGCGGCCGCGAGGTCACGGCCAAGGACAAAGAGCGCGTCGTCGACGCGGCCCGGGCCGTGGCCATCCCCACCGACCGCGAGGTGATCCACATCCTGCCCCAGGAGTTCATCCTCGACGGGCAAAAGGGCATCCAAGACCCGGTGGGCATGAGCGGCGTGCGCCTGGAGGCCAAGGTGCACATGGTCACCGGCGCGGTGGCCAGCGCCCACAACCTGATCAAGTGCTGCAACCAGGCCGGCCTGGACGTGGCCGACATCGTCTTGCAGTCGCTGGCCAGCGCCGAGGCGGTGCTGACCGCCGAGGAGATGAGCCTGGGCGCGGCCCTGGTGGATTTTGGCGGCGGCACCACCGACCTGGCCATCTTCGGCAACGACGCCATCAAGCACACCGCCGGACTGGCCCTGGGCGGCATCAACCTGACCACCGACCTGGCCGTGGGCCTGCGCACGCCCATGGCCGAAGCCGAAAAGCTCAAGACCGCCTTTGGCTGCGCCATGGTCGGCCTGGCCGGCAAGGACGAAATGATCAACGTGCCGGGCGTGGGCGGCCGCCAACCGCGCAAGGCCCAGCGGCGCATCCTGGGCGAGATCCTCGAGCCCAGGGTCGAGGAGCTGCTGACCCTGCTGCAGATGGAGATCGAGCGGTCGGGCTTCAAGAATCAGATCGCCGGCGGCGTGGTGCTCACCGGCGGTTCGGCCCAGCTCGACGGCCTGGTCGAGATGAGCGAACAAGTCTTCAACATGCCCGCGCGCATGGGCAGCCCAGCCGGCGTGCTGGGCCTGGCCGACGTGGTCAGCAACCCCAAGTACTCCACCGCCGTGGGCCTGGTGCTCTACGGCGCGCGCAACAAGAACGAGGAAAAATTCCGCATCCGCGACGCCAATATCTTCAACCGGATAACCGGCCGCATGCGGAGATGGTTCAATAAGATAATGTAACTTCGCCTTTTCCCCGGGAGGTTGAAATGACTATGGAAATCGAAATGGTCGAGAGCTTGAACGCCGGCGCTAAACTGCGGGTGGTGGGCATCGGCGGCGGCGGCGGCAACGCCCTCAACAACATGATCGAGGCCGGCCTGGCCGGGGTGGAGTTCATCTCCGCCAACACCGACCTCCAGGCCCTGGAAAAAAGCCGGGCCAGGGTCCACCTGCAGATCGGCCGCAACCTGACCCGCGGCCTGGGCGCCGGCGCCGATCCCGAAGTGGGCCGCCAAGCCGCCCTGGAAGACCGCGACAAAATCAAGGAAATGCTCTCCGGCAGCGACATGGTCTTCGTCACCGCCGGCCTGGGCGGCGGCACCGGCACCGGCGCGGCCCCGGTGGTGGCCGAGGTGGCCAAGGAGCTGGGCGCGCTGACGGTGGCCATCGTCACCAAGCCCTTCGACTTCGAGGGCAAAAAGCGCATGATCCAGGCCGACGAGGGCATTGAGGAGCTCAAAAGGGTCGTCGACACGCTGATCGTCATCCCCAACACGCGTCTGCGCAGCCTGGCCCCCAAAAACGCCCGCTTCGCCGAGATGCTCAAAAAGGCCGACGAGGTGCTGCTCTACGCCGTGCGCGGCATCAGCGACCTGATCATGACCCCCGGCCTGATCAACCTGGACTTCGCCGACGTGCGCACGATCATGTCCGAGATGGGCGTGGCCCTGATGGGCACCGGCGAGGCCAGCGGCGACGATAGGGCCATGCAGGCGGCCAACCGCGCCATCAACAACCCCCTGCTGGAGGACATCACCATCGACGGCGCGCGGGGAGTGTTGGTCAACATCACCGCCTCCAGCGACATCACCATCGACGAGGTCAGCGAGGCCAGCCAGTTCATCCAAGAGGCCGCCCACGACGAGGCCAACATCATCTGGGGCACGGTCATCGACGACACCATGGGCGACCGCATGCGCGTGACCGTCATCGCCACCGGCATCGGCGACAGCGCCACCCGCGTCAACGCCGAGCCCATGCGCCTGGCCGCGGCCGTGGGCGGCGACACCGACCCCACCGAGATCGGCGAATTCAACGTGCCGCGCTACGTGCGCACCACCCAGGCCCGCCAGGCCCAGGGCGTCGGCCGCGCCGACCGTGGCAACCCCATGCGCGACGTCTCCGACCTGGACGTGCCCACGTTCCTGCGGCGTCAAGCCGACTGACAAGAGCACAAGGCGGCGCGGACCGGCCAAATCCCGGGCCGCGACCATCCAAGCCTTTGCTGCAACGGGCCAGGCGCTACCGGGGATGCGCCTGGCCCATCATCGATCCCCGGCGCGGGCTTTGTTTTTTTGCGCGACAGGCGCGGCGGCCGCCGCGTCAGCGTGGAAAGACGGCCAGGGCCACCGGCAGGGCCTGGCGTGGCCAGGGCAGATCGGGCGTGGAGCTGGGCCCGCCGTATTGCTGGTAGCGGAAATCGCCGACCTTGACGTCGATCTGCGATTCGCCGCCGCCGTCCATGAGCATCACCTCGCGCAGGTCAAGCCCGGCCCCGGCCAGAAACTGGGCCAACTCCCACAGCGTATGGGCCCCCTCGGTGACGATGACCAGGATGCGCCCCCGCGCATCGGCGGCCACGGCCGTGCGGTGGGCCACCCGTGGCGAACGCCGCACGCGAATCTGCCCGAAACGGTCCAAAAGCATCAGCGACTGGGCGGCTTGGCGATAGGGGTTGGCCCTGGGGTCGAAGGCGGTGTAGCGCAGGTCGAGGATGCGGGCCGGCGGCAGGGCCGGGTCGTTGGGCTCGGCCAGGAAAAGCGCCTCCAGGTGGCCGACCATGCGGCCCAGAATCTGGCCGTCCTGGGCCAAAAAACCCAGATACGAATGATCCTCGGCGTATTGCCCGGCGTTGAACACGGCCAAGGCGCCGCTTTGCGCCCGCCACTGGCCGGCGGTCCATTCGTCGTCCTCGTTGGCGGTGGCCAGCACGGTGAAACGATAGCGCTGGGGATCGACCCGCAGGATGCTGATCAGATCGCTGCCCACGCGGGCCGCGCCGCCGGCGTCGAGCTTGGCGAATTCCAGCCCCTCGGCCAGGATTTTCCAGCGCGGGGCCGCCGGCTCCTGGGCCAGGGCCGGCCAGGCCAAGGCCGCGACGATCAGCAAAAGACATGCGCTTTGGGCCAAAAGCTTCATGCCGACATGGTAGCCCGGCCTGGCGCTCTTGGCAACAGGCCGGGGCAAAATCAGCCGTCCCGGCCTGGCTGAAGGGACGGGCGGCAAGACGGGGTCAGGCGGTGGCGAAACGGGCGGGTCGGGCCTGGGGCTCGATGGCGGCCATGGCCAGAACCTGCTCCATCAAGCCGCGGGCCTCGGCGTAGGACATCTCGAACATGGCCTCGAAAAAGGCCCGGCCACGGCCTTCGGGGGCCAGGCGCTGGCGAAGATCGTCGCGCAGGCGGCCGAAGTTCTCGGGCGTCCACAGGGCGTCGGGGTCGGGCGCGTGCATCGAAGCCGAGGCCATTTCCTCGAAGATAACCTTGGTCAATCCATTTATGGCGTGAGCTTCCATCGCGGGCTCCTTGGTTTTCGTTGACCTGGGTCAATGCAAACCAGGGGCCATCTTTTTGATCACAAAAAACTTATCGTGATAACGGCATATTAGCCCATCAAGTCCGCGCAAGTGGCACAGATGGGCCTAACGCCCCGGCAAAAAAGAACAGGGCCCGGCGATGGAAAGCATGTGTTTTTTCAGATGGTTGGGAAAATATTGCCCATGACCGGCCGTGACGCCGTCTGCACGCCGCCGTGAAGCGCGCTGCGCACTAGACGCGGGGCGCATCGTCGAAATCGTGCCACCGTCAATCTTTTGGCTGGGGTCGGCGGGTGAAAATGACGCGCAAGGCCTCGGCCGCTCGCGGATCGCCCAGGCAGGCCGCGCACTGGCCGTCGTCGCTGGCGGCCGGGTCCACCGGCTCCAGGCGCACCTCGAAGCCCAGGAGGCGATATTCGGCCACCGCCTCGTCGAGGCGCGGCCCCGCGGCCGTCAGACGCCTTCGCCAACCCTGGGCCGTCAGGCGGGCCGTGGTCGCCGTCGCGCAGTCCAAGGCCGTTCAGCCGCTGTTTTTTTGCAGATTGATAAAGGGGCTGCGGTCGAAACCCAGGTTCTTGAAAAAGGCCAGCAGATCGCCGCTGTCCCAGCGCACGGCCGTGCAGACGTCGGCCACGCCGGCCGCCGCGAAGTGCTCCAGCGCCTGGCCCACCAGGGCGCTGCCCACGCCGCCGCCCATGTGGTCGGGCCGCACGCCGATCACCTCGATCCAGCCGGTGAGTTCGGCCCCGAAACCGCCGGCCTTGACCTCGACCAGGATGAAGCCCAGCACCAGGCCGTCGTCCTCGGCCACGAAAGCCGAACGCTCCGCGCCGCCCACGTGGTTGGCCAGCATGCGCCGCCAGGCCTCGCCCGGCTCGCGACGCAGAATCTGCCGTTGAATCTCGACCACGCCGGCCAAGTCTTCGTTAGTCATCTGACGCAGCTTCACGTGAACCTTCCCGCTGGTGTTCAGTCGATCCGGATGATCTTGACGTTTTTGCCGATCCACTCCGGCGGCAGATAGACCCGCCCCGAGTTGCCGCTGGGCTTGACCGTCTTTTCGATCATCTCCTCGCCATAGACCTCGAACTTGGCCTGCGGTCGCGGCGCGGACGATCCGGCTGCTGGTTGCTTGTCTTGCGGCATCTGCCCCCTGCCCCCTTGGCGTTGGTTGTTTCGGGCCCGGCTGATTGGCGGCGCCTGTTCCTTATTTATCAGAAATCGTCGCGCCGCGCCGCTTTGCCGTGTCCGGGCCGCTTCTTGGCTATAATATAACTATTATATAGCCAGCAACCGTCACCCCGTCCACCGCCGATCCAAGTCACTTGCGCAATCGCCACGAGCTTACTAAGATTGCCCTCGTCAAGGCAAGCCCCGGACATGACCTCCCCCCAAACGGCGAGGCGGCATGATGCATTTCGAGCAGGCGTTCATCGGCGGGCTGCGCCCCCATCCCGAGCATCAACGGCTTTTTGTGCCGCTGAGCGACGACGAGCTGACCGAGTTGGCCCGACGCATGGCCGATGGCGGCCGTTTTCAGCCGCTATTGATCACCGATGACGGTCTTATTTTGGCCGGCGTGGAGCATTGGCTGGCCGCGACCCGGCTGGGCTGGCGCGAGATCAGCGTCATCCGCGCGCCGCGCCTGCGGCCGGTGGAGCTGCGCGCGCTGATGGTGGCCGAAAACATTCGCTCGCTGGATGTGCGCGACGAGCATCTCTGGCGGGGGATGAACAATTTCTTTGACATGGAGCCGCTGCGGCCGCCGGGCGGCTGGTGAAGCATCGCCCGCCGCCGGTCGGGCGGTTGAGCTTTTCAGCCTAGATGGGCTGGCACGACTCCACCTGCAACACGGGTTTGCGGCCCATTTCGTCGGCCAGCAGCCCGTTTATCTCCACCTGGCCGCCCACGTGGCGCTCCAGATCCTCGCCGCGCACGGGGTAGGAGCAATAGGGCGTGCGGATCAAGAGTCCGTCGCCCACGGCGGTGAGCACCCCGCGCAACGTGGCCGAAATCCGCACCTGGCGCTTTTGGCGCATGATTTTCTCCTCGGCTGGCAACTTGCTGACGACGCCGGGCGGCCGGCTTGGCCACCCCGCTCGGCCCATTATTTAGCGGGCCAATGTTGCGCCGCCGGCGCGGCGGCATGACATTTCGGCGTCATCGCGGGATGTTGGCCAAGGGGCGTTCGGCCACGTGGACCCAGGCCACGCCGGCGGTCAGGGCGTGGGAGCGGGCGGCGATCAGGCCGGCGGCGGCCATTTCGCCCCGAAATTCGGCCGGGCTGGGAAACTCCATGATCGTCTCGGCCAGATAGCGATAGCTGGCCTCGTCGCCCGAGATCAGCCCGCCGACGCGCGGCAGCAGATGGCGCAGATAACGCAGATAGACCCGCCGCACCCAGGCGCTCTGGGGCGTGGTGAACTCCAGGATGTAGACCCGCCCGCCAGGGACCAGCACCCGCCCCATCTCGGCCATGGCCTGCCGGCGATCGGGGATGTTGCGCACGCCAAAGGCGCAGGTCACGGCGTCGAAGCTCTGGTCGGCAAAGGGCAACAGCGTGCCATCGCCGGCCAAAAGCGCCACCCTGGCCCCGCTGGCGGCGCACTTGCGCCGGGCCGGGCCCAGCATGGCCGGAGTCAGGTCCAGGCCCACCACCAGCGGTCGCTCGGGCCGTTTGGCCACGGCCAGGGCCAGGTCGCCGGTGCCGGTGGCCACGTCGAGCACGCGGCCGGTGGGCCCCAGGCGCAGGGCCCGGGCCACGAAACGCCGCCAGCGGATGTCCTCACCCAGGCTAAGCACGTGGTTTAGCAGATCATAGACCGGGGCCACGCGGCTGAAGATGCCCTTGACCTGTTTGATCTGGGCGGACGGGTCTCTCATTTTTCCACCACCAAGCTGGCGATGAAGCGCGGATCGACCTTGCTGGCGTCGACGGCGGCCAAATCGCGTTGGATGCGCCCCAACACGCCGCGCAGCAACTGCCCGGCCATCTCGGCCTTGGCCGGATCGGCCAGGGCCTCCACCGACTCGGCGGCCCGCCGCTCGCGCCACTGGGCCAGGCCCCGTTGCAGGGCGGCCACGGCCCGGGGGGCCAGCGCGGCCGGGATGGGCCACAGGCCGCTCAAGCCCAGTTCGCCGCGCGCCAAAAACGTGCCGACAACGGCGGTGAGCTTGAGCTCCAGCGGTTGGTGGCCCCTGGCCAGTTCGGGGCTGAGTTGGGCCAGTTGGTCGATCGCCACGCCCATCAAACCCAGCAACTCGCCCCAGAACTCGGCCAGATCCAGGCCGCGGCGGGCGTGCTCCAGGTCGGCCTGATCGCGAAAACCGCGATATTCGCGGCCATCGCCCATCAGTTGATCATAGCAGCGGGGGTGCGGGAAGAGCAGCCCGGCCAGCCAACGATCCAAGGGCTCGTCGAGGATATGCAGGCCGCCGGGGGCCTGGGCCAGCCAGCCCTCGTTGACCAGGCGCCAAGCGCGGGCGTTGAGTTGGCGGATGGCCTGGGCCCCTTGCCGGGCCAGGGCGGCCAAGCCCAGGCGTTCGAGGATCTGCCCGGCCACGGACCGGTCGCCGTCGGACAACAGCTCCAGGCCCAGGTTGACCAGGCCCACGGCCTCACGGCCGGCCCTGGCCACGGCTTCCAGATCGGTGGGATCGACGTCCAGGGCCATCACCCCGCAGTTGGCCACGTAGGCCAGCTCGGCCCGCAGGCGGTCGCGCGCGCCCTGGGGCAGGGCGCGGGCCAGGGCCGGCAGGGCGTGATCACGGGGCAGCAGGTTGAGCGCCGCGTCGGAGCGCGGCGGCGCATCGGCCAGAAAGCCCGTCTCGCCCTTGGTGGGCAGGGCGCGCCAAGCGGCCTCCTTGGGCGGCGGCGCGGCCCATAGCTCCAGGGCCTCGGCGCGGCTGGGCATGCCCAGGTCGGCCAGACGGCCGGCGCGCAGGATCAGGGCGTCCTCGGCCATGCCGATGGCCGACTCCCAGAGCATGGCCTCCAGGATTTGCGTGTAGCGATCGGGCGTCTGGCTCTTGAGCACCACCAAGACCTGGCTGGCGTAGTCTTGCATGTCCTTTTGGCGAAACTCGATGAAATAGACGCCATCGAGCGTGAAGCCGGGCAGATCGTCGGGCGGCTCCTGCTCGTCGTGGCTGGTCAAAAACTTGACCACCCGGAACCAATGGGCGAACAACAGCGCCAGCACCTCGACGTCGGTCTGCGCCAGCCAGCGGGCGATGCGCTCGGCCCCGGCCTCGACGATGGCCGGCAGCCAGAGCTGATAGCGCTGGGGCCAGAGGCGCTCGCCTTGCCAGCCGGTGATGTCGAGCAGATAGGCCAGTTGATCGTCGGTGCTGGCGGCGACGAGGGCGTCGGCGGCGTCTGGGCCCACGTCCAGGGTGGTGGCCAGAAACTCGTCGGGCGGCAGTTGGCGCACCAGCGTATCGGCGTCCTGGGCCAGGACGATCAGGCGCAGGCGCTCGGAGC
This sequence comes from Desulfarculus baarsii DSM 2075, assembly GCF_000143965.1. Classification (GTDB taxonomy): domain Bacteria; phylum Desulfobacterota; class Desulfarculia; order Desulfarculales; family Desulfarculaceae; genus Desulfarculus; species Desulfarculus baarsii. The sequence goes on from NC_014365.1 coordinate 3,104,762, forward strand.
CCTGGCAGGCCAACACGGCGCGCAGGCGCTCGGCGCGGCTCAGGCCGTGCCAAAACGCCTCGGCCCGACGCGGGTCGCGGGCCTCCAGGCCCAGGATTTCGCGGGGATTTTCCAGCAAACGCTGGACGTTGGCCTGATCATTCATCGGCGCTCTCCCGGCCGCAGACGCCGCAACGCCGGCAGGTCGACGGCTGGCATGGCGGGGATTGTTTTTCCTCGAACGCCCGCTGGCGCTCGGACCAAAGATAATCGGCCTGGATGCCGTGGTCAATGAAGCTCCAGGGCAAAAGCTCCTGGCGCCGACGGGCGCGGCCGGCGTAAAAATCAGGGTCGACGCCGGCGCTTTTGTAGGCGGCCTCGGGGTTCTGGCCGGCGGCCAGGGCCAGGATCAGCCCGTCCAGGCGACGGTCGCCTCGGGCCAGGACGGCTTGCAGGCGGGCGTACTTGGGCGTCTCGTGGGCCAGTTTGACGTTGGCCAGGCCAGAGAGCCCGCCGGCGACGAGCTTGAGCCGGCGCTTGATCTCGGCCACCGGGGCCATGGGCTCCCACTGAAAGGGCGTCCAGGGCTTGGGCACGAAAGCGCTGACGCTGGCGGTGATCTGGCCCAGATGGCCTCGCCCCCGCGAGTGGCTGACGAATTGTTGCCGCACCTGGGCGGTCAGCTTGGCGATGGCCAAAACGTCGTCGTCGGTCTCGCCGGGCAGGCCCACCATGAAATATAGCCGCAAGTTGGGCACCCCGGCCTGGATCAGCCGCTCGACGGCGGCGAACATGTCGGCCTCGTCCAGGTGCTTGTTGATCACCCGGCGCAGACGTTGGCTGCCGGCCTCGGGGGCCAGGGCCACGGTCTGGTGCCGGCTGGCGGCCAGAGCTTGGGCCAGATCGTCGCCCAGGCGGTCGGCGCGCACGCTGCTGACCGACAGCCGACCGCCGGCCGTCAGCACCGCCCCGGCCAGCTCGTCCACACCGGGCAGATCGCTGACCGCCGCCGAAACCAGGCCCACCCGGCCGCCGCCCTCGGCCGCCGCCCCGGCCAGGGCCTGAAAATCGGCCCCGCAACCCAGGCGCGGCGGGCGATAGACGTGGCCGGCCGCGCAGAAACGACAGCCGTGGGCGCAGCCCCGGCCCACCTCGATCAGCGTCATGTCGCCGAATTCTGGCCCTTGAGCCATGGTCACGCTGTGGGCCAGGCCCGACGGCGGGCCGGCGTATTTGGGCGCGGCCACCCGGGCCGGGGCGTCGGCCAGGGGCTCGAAGGCGCTCAAAAGGCCGTCCGGGCCGTAGTGGGCCGCGTAGAGCGAGGGCGCGTAGAACCCCGGCGCCTGGCGGGCCAGGTGGGCCAAAAGCTCGGGCTTGGGCCGGCCGGCGTGCTCGATGAAGCCATCCAGCAGCGGATGCAGGATCACCTCGGCCTCGCCCAAGGCGAAAGCGTCGACGATCGCCGCCAAGGGCTCGGGATTTAACATGGCCATGACCCCGCCGGCCACGACCAAGGGGCCATCCCGCCTCGCGGCCAGGGGATCGAGCCCGGCCAACCTCAGCATGGCCGCCAGGTTGGGCGCGTCGTTTTCAAAAGATATCGTGGCCAGAATCAGGTCGAACTGGGCCACCGGCCGGCTGGTTTCCAGGCTCAAAAGCGGCGCGCCGCCCTTGGCGTAGAGCCCGGCCAATTGGCGGTCGGGCAGAAAGGCGCGCTCGCACAGGGCGTCGTGCCGGTCGTTGATCAGGCGATAGACCGTTTGCAGACCCAGGTTGGCCATGCCCACCTGGTAGGTGTTGGGATAAAGCAAGGCCACCCGCAGCCGACCGCCGGGGTCTTTGATCCGCGCGCCGCGCTCGGCGGCCAGGATCAGCCTGTGTTGTTTTTCGATGGGCCAGCTCAAGGGCGCCGCTTTCGCTTGGGGCCAAAGGGTCTTCGCGTCAACAAAATACCACAGCCCGGCCCCGTCGGCCACGCCGGCCTTGACCCGCCCGACGCGGGGTGTATGTTTGAAAACAAAACGCGCCCGCGCCGCCGGCGGCCAGGCCAAGGGAGGACCAACCCGATGGATGAAACCATCCGCATGGAGTTTTTGAAGCGCCTGGCCCAGGCCGGCGATGGGGCCAGCGCCAAGGTCGTGGCCCAGGAAATGGGCCTGCAACGCCAGGACGCCGAAGATCTGTCGGTGAGCCTGATGACCGGCGGCCTGCTGGAGATGGTCTCGCTGAGCGGGGCCGTGCGCCTGACCCCGGCCGGCCGCAATTTGCTGCAAGGGGCCAGCGCCGCCGCCAGCGGCCAGGACGACCTGACCTCGTTGCTGGCCGAGATCGCCGCCGCCGGCGACCTGGGGCTGGGCCCGGTGGAGGACATCGATCTGGCCTCGGACACGGCCTGCCTGGCCGCCCACCTGCGCCGCAGCCGGCCGTTGGAGCCGGTGCGCCGGGCCTGTCTGGCGGCCATCGCCGATGGGCTGGAAAAGGCCCGCGCGCCCCTGGCCCAGAGCTTTTTGCTGCGCATCGAGGCCTTTCGCAAAAAATGAGCGGGAGCGGGCCGACGCCCGCCCCCGCCTTTGGCCGCGACCTGGCCTAGCAGCAGCCGCCGCTGCCGCAAGAGCCCGAGCTGCAATCGCAACTTCCGCCGCCCATGGGCCGGGCGGTGGTCAGCGTAAAGCCCTGCTGGCCGTTGTCGTCGATGAAATCCAGGGTCACGCCCCCGGTCATCACGCCCAAGCCCTTGTCGATCAGATAAGTCTGGCCGTCGACCACCACCTGGTCGTCGGTTTCCAGCGTCTCCTCGTCGACCCGCAGGCCCAGCGAAGGCCCGCAGCAGGAGCTTTGGTTCAAGAACACGCGCAGGGGAGAAACCAGGTTCTTCTCCTGCATGAAGTCGCGAACTGCCTTGCTCGCGCTGGGGGTTACCTGCACCATGGCGTCGATCCTTTCTCGCGCCGGCCGCCGGGCCGCGGCCCGATGACGCGCTCATGTTGGTTTTGCCTATAAGTTATATCGCGACAACCAACGCCATGGCAATCGCCTAGCGGCGTTTTGTCGCCCTCAGCAAGAGCAGCTCCCGCCCGAATCACATCCGCCGGAGCATCCGCCGCCGCCGTCCAGGGGCATCGCCGAGCTGACCATGAAGCCTTGCTGCCAGCCGTTGTCGACGAAATCCACCTTCACGTCGCCGCTCTTTTGCGCCAAATCCTTGTCGATCAGATAAGTCAAACCGTCGATGTCGTAGCTGTCGTCAGTGTCTTTTGGTTCGTCCAGAACCAATCGCAGCGACGGCCCGCCTCAGCCGCCAGATTGCAGGTAAACCCGCAACGGCGACGCCAGACTGCGCTCGCTCATGAAGGCCTTGATGGCCTTGCTGGCGCTCTCGGTCACTTCAACCATGATATCCTTACCTTTCCGTGGCGGCCTTCCTGGCCTGGCCGGCCTTCGCCGCCGCAATTCATACTAAAAAGATAGGCTTTATGCCGTCATTTGCAACCCCGCCGCGAATTTTTTCGCGGCCAGCCCGCCCCTCCTGTCCGGCGGGCGCACTTGCTGTATCCTTCAACTAGGATATAGCATCAACCTGGCCGATGCAAATCGGCCGAAAAGATAGGAATCATGCCGATGTCCGATAACGCTTGGGTGGAAGTGCGGCTGAGTTGCCCCGACAGCCAGCAGGCCAGGCGCTTCGCGCGGCGCTTGAAACGCGGCGGCGCGCGGCATTTGCTCCAAAAGGGTTTGGAGCTGTGGTCCGTCTGGCCCGACGATCAAGCCAGCCGTCAGGCCCTGGCCTGGCTGGGCGAGTTGGACCCGCCGGCCAGCCTGCGCGCCTTTCGCGCCGTCGACGCGCTGGCCGCCTGGTCCGCGCCGCAAGCCCGGCCCATGGGCCCGGGCCTGGCCCTGGCCGGGGCCGACAGCGGCCTGCGCGCCGGTCCGGGGCTTTTGATCATCGACGCCCTGACCGCCTTTGGCGCTGGCGATCATCCCAGCACGGCGCTCAACCTGGAGCTTTTGTGCCGACTGCTGTCCGGCCAGTTCGGCCCGCCGCCGCCGGCCGGTGTTTGGGCCGCCGACATCGGCGCGGGCACGGGCGTGTTGGCCCTGGCCATGGCCCTGGTGGGGGGCCTGAGCGTATTGGCCGTCGATCCCGAGCCGGCCGCGCGCCGGGCCTGTCTGCGCAACATCGCCCTCAACCCGTTGGCTGGCGGCCGGGTTCATTTCGTGCAGGCCCGTGGCGACGCCGTGGGCGGCCGCTTCGCCGTGGTGGCGGCCAACCTGCCCACGGGGCTGCTGCTGGCCATCGGCGACCAGATCGCCGCGTTGGTCGCCGACGGCGGCTTCGTGGCCCTCAGCGGTTTTCGCGACGAAGCCGTCGAAAGCATTGCCCAAATTTTCACATCGGCCGGCCTGAAGCCCATCGCCACGCCAAGCCGTCACGGCTGGTCCGGGCTTTTGTTGTCACGACAGTGAATAATTATCGCCCGAGCCCAGTCGCCCTCGTTGACACCGCGCGCGCCGATTTCCTATGATTTTCCCACGCCGCGTTGGCGCTCTTGCCGGTTAGGGGGCTTCATGAGCATTTTCAGCCGCTACATCGAATGGGCCATTCCCGAGCAAATCAAGACCGACGTCGATCTCTACAGGCGCGCCCGCCAACTGGTCACCTTCACCATGATCGCGCCGCTATTTTTTATCTACAACGTCATCAAATGGTTCAACCTGGGCAGCGCGACCCTGGCCGTGTCCATGGCCATCGTGGGCCTGGTGGTGACGCTGGTGCCGTTGGTGCTGCGCCTGACCAAATCCTTCGCGGCCATGGGCAACCTCATCTTTCTGGCCCTGGGCTGGCACTTCGCCATCCTGCCCTATTTCACCGGCGGCATTCATTCCAGCGCCCTGACCTGGAACCTGATCATGCCGGCCCTGGTGGCCACCTTCATGGGCATGCGCAGCTTCATGTTTTGGTCGCTGGCCATGATCGCCGAGATGATTCTGTTCATCGCCATCGACAAGGCCGGCATCCCCTTGCCCACCATTCATCTGACCGAGGCCCAGGCCACCCAGGCCCTCATCGCCAACGTCATGGGCCCCCTGCTGGCCATCGCCATCACCATGTACTTCAATATCAAGGGCTTCCAGTTCGCCTTCGGCATCCAGGGCCAGGCCTTGGAGGCCCAGAGCGCCGCCCGCCGCGAGCAGGAACAGGCCGCCGTCCAGTTGGAGCAGCTAAACGCCAACCTGGCCGCCATCTTTGAAAAAGTCGGCGAGACCACCAACCGCCTGGCCACCAACACCCTGAAGGAAATGGCGTCCATGACCCGCCAAAACGCCGCCAGCGCCGAACAAGCCGACCAAATGATGAAAAATTCCGGGCAAATAGTCCAAGCAGCCAGCCAATCCATGGACCAGCTCACCCTGTCCATGGACGAGATCACCAAGGCTAGCGCCCAGACGGTCAAGATCATCAAGACCATCGACGAAATCGCCTTCCAGACAAACCTCCTTGCCCTCAACGCCGCCGTGGAGGCAGCCCGAGCCGGCGAGGCCGGCGTGGGCTTCGCCGTGGTGGCCGACGAGGTGCGCAACCTGGCCCAGCGGGCCACCGAGGCGGCCAAGAACACCGCCGGCCTATTGGAGGGCACGGTGCAAAAAATCCGCGCCGGCTCCGAGCTCGTTTCGCGGACAAATCAGGCCGTGGGCCAGGTGGCCCAGACCGTGGGCGGCGCCAGCGCCTTGCTGGACCGCATCGCCGTGGCCTCCCATCAGCAGGCCCAGGGTATCGAGGAGATCAACCAGGCCGTGGCCGAGATGGACCGCATCGTCCAGGAAAACGCCCTGCGCTGACCCGCCGCCGGCGGCCAACACGACAAAGCCCCGACAGCCGCTCGCCACGGCCGCCGGGGCTTTGTCGATTCAACGCGCGCGCTGGCTCAGGCCGCCGCCCTGGCCGCCGCGCGCTTGGCGTGCCAACGCATGATGCGGGCGCGCATGGGTTCCTCGAACTTCTTGGTCATGAACACCGATATGGCCACCACCAACAAGGCGTAGGCATAAAACAAGGCCATGCCGTTGGTCGGGGTGATGTGCTTTTCGAAAAAGAAACGAATGATGACGTGATACATGAAAATCGAATAACTGGCCTCGCCCAGGGTCAGGAATACCTTGTGCGAGAGCAACTTGCTCAGCGCGCCGGCTTGGAAGGCGAAGACGAGAATCGCTAGGCCGAAAAGCGGAAAAATACCGGAATGCCGAAACCATCGCGTGAGAAGGCCATGCAGGTAAGACTCCTGGCCGCCCAGCGCCTTTTTCAACACCCAAAATACGTCATAGAAATAAACGAACGCCGTCACCACCGCGATCACGGCGCACAACTCGGCGATGGTCGCCAGCCAGAAATTGAGCTTCACGCCTTGCAGCCGCCGCCACGCCAAGGCCAGGCTCATGCCGAAAACAAACTCGAGCAGCCGCGCGGCCGGGTTGATATAACCCAGCGACCAGGCTATCTCGCGCGACAAGGGGCCAGGCGACATCACGCAATACCGCCAGCCAAGCCAGATCATCACGCCGGTCAAGGCCGCAGACAAGGCCAACGTCACGGGCCATCTTTTATGGAAATTGACCACCAAAACGATAAACGCCAGATAAAAACACATCTCGGCCGAAATGGCCCAGCTCTGGCCGTTCAACGAAAAATTCAGCGCCTTCAGCGGAAACAAGGCATGGGCGAAAATAAAATTGAGAAACACGACCGGCGACAGCGGATCATAGCGCCTCAGCGAAAAAACGCCCCAGACCACGACCAGCAAAAACACATTGCACAAAAAATGCGTTGGGTAAAGCCGGGCAAATCTGGCCATCAAAAACTTTTTGACGTCCTTGAGCCCATCGGGCCGATAATAGACATAGGTGATGACGAAACCGGACAGCACAAAGAAAAAAGACACCGCCTGGTCCAAAGGGCATTTCCACAGCGGCTTGAAGCCAAAAAAACATGCGGCGTGATGGATGACGATCAGCATCGCCGCGAAAAAACGCAGCGACGTCAATGGCAACAACCGCCGCGGAGGTTGCGCGTGATCCATGCCTACTCCCTGCCCCCTGTCCGAAACCACCGGCTCGCCGCCCGCCCAACATGCCGGCACGCCACCGGAGTATGCCACGCGGCCATCAGCCAGTCCAGACCATTGCGCCCGCGGCGGCGTCACGACGCGCTGGGCCAGGCGGCCGATTCGGATGCAAAATGGCCCTTGACGGCCGCAAGCGCCCAAGGTATATGAGATTTCACATTTTAGCCGGCGTAGCTCAGGGGTAGAGCAGCTGATTCGTAATCAGCAGGTCGCGGGTTCAAATCCCATCGCCGGCTCCAGTATTCGCGCCGACAGGCTAGGCTCACCGCCTAGCCTGTTTTTTGTTGTGGGCCGCCGGGCGCGCCGACATGGCCTGCCAAGTGAGACGCCCCGCAGCGGCCCGCGCCTCATCTCCCCCGCCCTCGATCACGCCGAGCTCGATCTACTCGCCTTTCCTGAAGGAAGCAAGAATTTTGCGCCGATAATAGACATCCTCGAGCGGGCCGGGGCGGTGCGCGCCCCAGGCGGCGCATGGCCATGGTGAGGGCGACGCCTCCGCCCACGGCCACGCGCGGCCGTTAGCGCGCCCAGGCGGCGCAATCCACTTTCGGCGGCCGGTCGAGAATCGTCGCGTTCAGGGCAATTTTCGGCCTTGACGGGCGATGCTGAACAGTGTTTAATGAACGCGTTCATTAAATGAATGCATTTTGTGGCGAGCAAAGAATGAGCACCACCCAGCGTAAACAGCGCGAAAAGCAAGCCCGGCGGGAGCACATCCTGGACGCGGCGGCCGGCCTGTTCGCCGAAAAGGGCTTCGAGGCCGCGACCATGGCCCAGATCGCCCGCCGGGCCGAGTTGGCCCCAGGCACGCTTTACATCTACTTCAAGAGCAAGGACGAACTTTACTTCGCCTTGCTGGAGCCGCAGTTGCTGGCCCACCACCAGCGCAATCTGCAGATCGCCGCCGACGAGGCCGCGCCGGCCGACCGGGCCATTGCCGAGGTCTTGTTGGAAGCGGGCCGCTATTATCTGGAAAAGCCGGGCATGATCCACCTGCTGACCAGCTATCACGCCCAAAAATATCGCCGGCTGCTTTCGGCCGAGTGCTTCGACCGCCTGCGCGAGTTGATGCGCGCCAACGTGGACGTGTTGGCGGCGTTGCTGCGGCGGGGCGTGGAGCAAGGCCTTTTCGCGCCCATGGACGCCTTGGCCACGGCGATCATGATCTGGAACATGGCCATGGGCGTGGTTCAGGGCCAGGAGGCGCGGGTTTTTCGCCACAAGCGCGGCCACGGACGCGCGGCCATCGCCGCCGCCGTGGATCTGCTGATGAACGGCATCAAACGGCGCGACGCGCCATGAACGCCAAACCGGGAAAAGGAGCCATCGACATGCCCGAGCCGCAATATCCAACCAACGAAGGCATCTGGTCCGAAGGCCGCCGGGCCGAGGCCGCCTACGAAAAAGTCGATCTGGGCCTGCCTTATCAAAAGGCCGTGGCCAACTTCCGCGCCGCCTGCCAGGGCCGCGCCGATTTCGACCCGGCGGTGGTTTTTGTCTGGGGCACGATGCAGGCCATGGCCGTGCTCAATGTGCTAAAGGCCGTGGAGGGCGCTTTTGGCGCGGCGGGCCAGGATGTCGTGCGCCAGGCCATCAACCAGAGCGGCTATCGGGCGGCCCAAGAGATGATGGAAAACTCCAGTTTCCCCGAGGGCCTCAGCGAGGCCGAACTGGGCTCGTTCGTCACCACGGCCATCAACACCGTGCTCTACGCCAGCCTGGAGCGGCCGTGGATCGCCGGCGAAAAGCGTTATGAATTCGACATATTGTGGTGCCCGCACCAAGACATGTACACGGCCTTTGACTGCCGCGTGCAGCGCTATTTCGTCGAAGGCATGCTGGACGCCATGGAAGACGCCGGCCTGCCGCGTTCGCTGCCCGTCGTGGACAAGCTGATCCCCCACGGCGACGATCACTGTCATTTTTTCGTGCAATTGCTGGAAGACAAGCAGGGGGTCAACCCCTGGCGCGATTACTCCGACCAGTTGGCGCGGCGGGCGTTGGAGCGGCTGGGCCAAAAGGCCGAGGGCGAATAGGGCCGGGCGGCGGGTCGATGGCTCAGAAAACGCCCGTTTGGCCGCCTTCCAGGGCGGCCCGCACCGCCGCCAGCAGCTCTGTCCGGCGGAAGGGTTTGGCCACGTAGCCTACCGCCCCGCCTTCCAGGGCGGCCTGGACCTGGCCGTCGGCCGCGTAGCCGCTGGCGATGAGCACCCTGGCCGCCGGGTCGCCGGCCATGATCGCCAGCATGGCCTTGCGCCCGCCCATGCCCGGCATGCTCATGTCCATGAGCACCAGGTCAAAGCCCGCCTCGTCTTGCCGGTAGGCCTCAATGGCCAGTTCGCCGCTGGCCACGGCGCGCACCTGGTAGCCGGCGCTTTCGAGCATGCGCGCGGTGACGTCGCGGATGGCCGCTTCGTCGTCGACCAGCAAGAGACGCTCGCGGCCGCCGACGACCGCCCGCGCGGGCGCGTCGGCCTCGACGGCCGGCGTCGACTGGCTTTGCAGGGCCGGAAAGAACACGGTGAAGGTCGTGCCCTGGCCGAGCTCGCTGTGGCAATCGATGTGGCCGCCGTGGCCCAGGACAATGCCGTAGACCGTGGCCAGGCCCAAGCCGGTGCCCTTGCCCTTGGGCTTGGTGGTGAAGAAAGGCTCGAAGATGCGTTCGATGGTCTGGCGGTCCATGCCCTGACCAGTGTCGGAGACGCTCAAGGACACGTATTGGCCCGAGAACGTCCGGCCGCAGGCCAGACAGGACCGGTTTTCCACCACGACATTTTCGGTCCTTATGCGCAGCAGCCCACCGTCGGGCATGGCGTCGGCGGCGTTGACGCCCAGGTTTAGCAGAATCTGCTCCAGTTGGTTGGCGTCGGCGTTGATGGGCCGCAAGCGCCGGATTAGCTCGAGTTCCAGGCCGATCATGCGCGGGATGGTTTTTTCCAGCAGTTGGGCGGCCTGGCTGACGGCCTGGTTCAAGTCCAACGGCCTGAGGTCCACCTCGACCTTGCGGCTGAAGGTGAGGATCTGGCGCACCAGTTGCTTGCCTCGTTCGCCGGCCTTGACGATCTGCTCCAGGTCGGCGGGATTGGCGCGCTTGGTTTTGGCGTCTTGCAGGGCCATTTCGGCGTAGCCCAGAATCGCGCCAAGGATGTTGTTGAAGTCGTGGGCCACGCCGCCGGCCATCACGCCGATGGCCTCCATCTTGCGGGCCTGCATGAGCTGGCCTTCCAGCTTGACCTTTTCGGCCTCGGCCTGCTTGCTCTCGGTGATATCGCGCGAGAAGCTGGCGATCTGGGCCACCTCGCCGTCGGCGCCCGGCACGGGGAACATGCGGATCATGTAATGACGGCCGTCGCGATCTTCCTCGAAAACCGTGGGCTGGCCGGTCCTCAGGATGTGTTCGACCTTGGCGCTACGGATCCTGGCCGTCTCCGGCGGCAGGCGCTCGCACAGCGACTGACCCACCAAGTCCTCGGGCCGCAGGCCCCGGCGTCTGGCCCCGTGCTCGTTGATGGCCAGGATCGTGCAGTCGGGGTCCAGGAGGATCACCGAATCGGAGGTGGCGTTGAACAGGGCGGTGATGCGCCGGCTGCTCTCGCGGATGCGCTCCTCGGCCAGCTTGCGCTCGCTGATGTCGCGGGCCAGGCTCTGGGCCAGCCGCTGGCCGCCCACCTCCAGCAGGCCCACGCTCAGCTCCACCGGCAAAAGCGAGCCGTCTTTTTTGCGATGGCGCGTCTCGAAGCGTTGGCCGTGGCCAGGGGTCAGGCGTCGCCAAAGCTCCTCGTAACGCCCGCCGGCCATGGCCGGGTCGATATCGGCGATGGCCATGGCCAGCAGTTCGTCGCGTTCGTAGGCCAAAATGGCGCAGGCGGCGCGGTTGACGTCCTGGATGCGCCCTTGCGCGTCGGTTAGAAAAAAGGCGTCGGCGGCCTGATCCACCAACGAGCGGAAGCGGGTTTCGCTGTCGCGCAGGGTGGTTTCGGCCTGTTTGCGGGCGGTGATGTCCACGTGGGTGCCGATGATGCGCAGGGCAAGGCCGTCGGCGGCGCGCTCCACGGCCTTGCCCCGCCCCAAAATCCAGCGCCAGGCGCCATCGGCGGCGCGCGCGCGAAATTCGATCTCAAAGCCCGGGACGCGGTTTTCCACGCAGTCCTGATTGGTCCGCGTGGCCAGAGCGCGGTCGTCGGGATGCAACAGATCGGACCAATCCTGAATCCGTTGGCCGGAGCGGTCCGGGTCGTAGCCCAGCATGCGCCAATAGCCGGGGCTGTAATAGACCTCGCCGCTGGCCACGTTCCAATCCCACAGGCCGTCGCTGGTGGCCTCCATGGCCAGGCGGAAGCGCGTCTCGCTGTGGCGCAGGTCGTCTTCCAGGGCGATGCGCCGGCGGTCGGCCAGGTAGACGGCCACGCCCACCAGCCCCAGCAGCAACGTGGCCGCCACCACCGCCAGGCCAAACTGCAAATCCAGCCGGCGCGACAGCTCCATGACGTGGCGCTGGGCCTGCAGATCGATGGCGTCGGCCCGCCGCTCCAGGTCATTGAAGGCCACGCGCAGGGCCACGGCCTGGCCGGCCTTGGCCTGGCCGGCGTTTTTCCAGCGCTCCAGGCTGGCGTCGAAGGCGTCCACCTTGTGGCGAAATTCCTCGGCCGTTTGCCCTTCCACGCCGGCCTGACGCTGGAGGGCGTCCTCGAACGAGGCGAGGGCCTGGCGCAACAGGGCCACGCCCTCGGCCTGACCAAAGGGCGCGCCGGGCTCCTCGCCCAGGCTGAGGTGCAAAAAGCCCTTGCTCAGGTCGATGCGCGCCTGGCGGATGTTTTCGAAACGCCCCAAGGCGGCGCGCATGGTCTCGCGGCCTTGGGCGTGCATCCAGGCGATGGCCGCGCAGATCAAAAACGCCAGCAAGAATACGCCCCAAATCCACAGCGGCGAATGGCGCGGACGGCCCGAGGCCGATCGCTGGCCGGTTTTGTCGGCGGCGCTTTTCATCGGCTTGGCTGCTCCCCATCCGACGCGTGGCGGGGCAGTTCGGCATCGGTGAAGCCGAACCTGGTCATCAGCGCCAGGTGTTGCGGTCCGCCGACGTAGTCCGCCAGCACCGCGTTCCAGGCCTCCAGCAGGCGACGATCGGCTTTGCGAAAGGCGAAAGCGCCCAGACCCGTCTCGCCGTCGCGGGGTGCGTGAAATGGTTCGGCCGCCTCGGTCCGGCCCGTCGGGCCGGTCATGGCCAGCCAGCGCACCGCCGGCGACGAAAGGGCCAAGGCGTCGGCCGCGCCGGACTCCACGGCCGCCCGGCCGGTGAGCGCGTCGGGCACGGTAACGAGCTGGGCCTGGGCCGCGCCCATGCGCCGCAGGGCCTGCTCCTCCACCGAACCGGCCAGGGTGGCTATCCTGATGTCGGCCAGCGCCAGGGCCTGCCTGTATGAATGGAGCCCCCGCGGGTTGCCCCGCGGCGTCAACAAGCCCGGGCGCACCTGAAAGGTGGGCAGGGAAAAACTCACCCGGCGCGCCCGCTGGGGCGTGACGAACATGCCCGCGGCGACGACGTCGATGCGTCCGGCCTCCAGTTCGTCGATGAGCGAGGCGAACTCCACCTGCCGCCACTTGACGCGGCACAGGCCCAACTTCGCCGCCACATACTTGGCGACTTCCGGCGATTCACCGGTGACTTGGCCGTCAGCGGCCAGAAAGGCGTAGGGCGCCTCCACCGCGTAGCCGATGCGGATCACACCCGAATCGCGCACCAACTCCCACGAGGAATCATTGGGCATGACGCCGACCACGCCGACGGCCAAGGCGGCGGCCATGGCCAGGCCGATGCCCCCGAACAGCGCGATTCGTTTCATGCCAGCTCCGCCGCCCACGAGACGCCCCCCTTCCATCGCCTGGCTCGCCAAGCGCCTTGGTAATCATTATGCCACAGGCCGTGGGCGCTGGGCGCTTTTTAGACCCACCAGCGGCCACCGCGCCGTGCGCTTGTTTTGGCCGCGCCCCTTGACGGGCGGCCGCCTCGACGCTATTATGACTGACATGTCAGTTATCAAACGCAACAAGGAAAACACCGAGGCCGCCCTGCTCGCGGCCGCCGTCCAGACCTTCCAGGAGGTGGGCTACGCCAAGGCCAGGGTCTCGGACATCGTCGGCCGTTGCGGCTTGTCCCAGGGGACGTTCTATCTCTACTTCAAGTCGAAGGAAGACATCCTGCGGCGGGTGTTGCGCGACTTCATGGAGCAGATGAACCAGGCCCTCGACGACGTGGACAACATCTTCGACGGCCAGACCAGCCGGGAAGTGCGGGCCAGCCTGAGCGCCTTTCTGGAAAAAGTGCTGCTGGTGCATCAGCGCAACCTGGGCCCGGCCGAGATCCTCTGGCGCGAGGGCTTTGGCCACGGCGGCGTTTTCGCCGAGCTGCACGCCGAGATTTACGCCTATTTCCTCGAGATAGTCCAGGCGCGCATGGCCGAGGCCGTGGGCAAGGGCCTGATCCGCGACGAAAACATCGAGGACGCCTCGGTCTTTCTCATCAGTTTGTTTGAACGAAGCTCGTTTTACTTCATGATAGTAAAGGGCGCGCCCGACATTCCCCGCCTGGCCGCCAGCATGGCCAGGTTCATCTTGCACGGCCTGCTGCCCGAGTCCAAGGCCCAACCCGGCAACCACCAAGGCAAGTGACGGCAATGGCAAAGCAAACACCTCCGCGCAAAGTTTCGGCCCTGTCGCTGCATGGCCTGGTCATGCCCGTGGCCCGCAGGTTCTGGCTGGTGATGGCCATCATCGCCCTTGTCACGGCGGCCTCCGCCTACGGCCTGAGCCTCTTGGTCACCGAAAACGACCTGATGTACATGATGCCCGAACAAAACCAGGCCAAGATCGACTTCCTGGACGCCGAGGAAGACTTTGGCGATTCGGTAGGCATCGTGGTGGCCTTCGGCGCGCCGGGCGGCATTTATCAGGGCGATTTTCTGCGCCGGGTGGAAGACCTCAGCCGCCAGGCGCTGCAACTGAACACGCGATTGTTGGCCCAAAAACTGCGCGCGGCGGTGGCCTTGAGCGAGGATCAATCGCTGATGGTGGCCGCCTGGCTGCAAAGCCTGGCCTCGGACCCCAGCTTCGAGCCGGCCGATTTCGGCCAAATGCTGGCCGACCAGGACGCCACGGCCGAGGGCCTGAGCGATTTCGCCCCGCCGTTTTTGCGCGTTGACGACCCCGAGGAACTGGCGCGCGCCACGGCTGAAATCCTGGCCCGCAACGCCGGCAAGGCGGCGGCCATCCTGGCCGTGGCCCAGCAAACCACCGACCGCCGGGGCAAGGAAAAAAGCCGCTGGGTCGATCGGGTGGTCGGCCTGACCCAGACCGAATCGGCCTGGCCCGAGTTCGTCGATCGCCAGCCGCTGCTGGAGTTGCTGGCCGGCTGGGGCGTGGCGTCAAGCCCCGGCCTGGCGGCGCTGCTGGATAGCGCCCTGGAGCGCGGGGTGAGTGATCCGGCCGCCCTGGCGGCGTTGTTGGCCGACAAGGATGGCCTGGTTAGGGATGGCGCCTCGCCGGAGGCGGTCGAGGCCCTGGCGGCGGCCCTGAGCCCGGAGCGGGCCCAGGCCTTGCTGGCGGCCATGCGCCAAGCGCCCAAGCAGATCCGCGTGGCCAAGATGATCGACCTGGACGGCAAGGCCACGCCCGAGGCGGCCCAGAGCCGTCGGCTGGAGCTGCGCCTGAAGTCGTGGAGCTTTTTCAAGGGCGCGCTGCGCGCGGCCGACGACAAAAGCACGCTGCTGCTGATCCAGACCGCGCCCAACCTGACCAAGGAGTCACGCGAGGAATTGCTGGTCATGGTCAAGCAGTTGATCGAGCGCGACTTTGGCGAGACCGACTACGGCGTCTATCTGGCCGGCGAATCCATCGTCGATCACCAGATCTCACAATACATGGCCAGCGACATCGCCCGGCTGTTGCCCATCGTGGTGGCGGTGGTGGCGATATTTTTGTATTTCAGCCTGCGCGGCCTGGCCGGGGTGATCTATCCACTGGCCACGGTGCTGCTCTCGACGCTGTGGTGCCTGGGCTTCATGGGTTTCGTTGGGCTGCCGGTGTCGATCGTGGGCACGGTGCTGCCGGTGCTATTGGTGGCGGTCGGTTCGGCCTATGGCATACATTTCGTGCATTATTTCAACATGATGCGCAACAACGGCCTCTCGCGCGAGGAGGTCGTGCGCCGGGCCATCGACACCACCGGCCTGGGCGTGCTCATCGCCGGGTTGACCACCGTGGCCGGTTTCGGCTCGCTGGGGGCCAACGACATCATCGCCCTGCGCGACTTTGGCCTGGCCATCGCCGTGGGCGTGGCCCTGGCCCTTTTGACCTCGCTGTACATGATCCCGGCGCTTTTGATCAAATTCGGCGCGGGCAAAAAGCCGGCCCGCCCGGCCGACGCGGGCAACGAGGGCGGCGGCGGGCTTTTTATCCGGTTATCCGACTTTTGCCTGCGCCGGCCGTGGTGGATCGCGGGCTTTTTCGCGGCGGTGCTTTTGGCCTCGGGCGTGGGGCTTTCGCGGCTGACGGTCGAGATGAACAACATGAATTTCTTCGAACCCGACGCCAAGCTGCGCCAGGACAACGACTTCATCAACCAGCACCTGGCCGGCACGGTGGGCCTGCGCGCCGTCTTCGACACCGGCCGCGACAACGGCGCGCTGGACCCGGAGCTGCTGGGCGTGCTGGAGCGCCTGGCCCAAGACATCCCCGCCGACAATCCCGAGGTGGGCAAGGTCATCAGTGTGGTGGATCTGATCAAAAAAATGAACCAGGCCTTCCATTACAACGACCCGGCCCATTATCGCCTGCCCCGGCCCGAGGATCTGGAAGGCGCGCGCGACGCCCAGGCCTTGCTTGGCCAATACGTCTTTTACGTCGACAAGTTCGGCCTGGCCGACCGCCGGGCGTTCATCGACCAGCAAAAGCGCGTGGCCGTGCTTAGCATCCAGGTGAAAACGGCCTCCAGCTCGGTCAGCAGCCGCATCAACAACTATATCGCCGAAAAGCTGGCCGGGCCCCTGGGCGAGACCTTGCGCCAAAAGGGCGTCAAGGTCCGCGTCACCGGCATCGGCGCGCTCTACAAAGAGGCCTCCGACCTGCTCATCCGCGGCCAGATGTGGTCGGTGGCCTCGTCGATGGCCATAGTGCTGGTGCTGGTGGCCCTGGCCATGCGCTCCATGGGCCACGGGCTGCTGTCGATCCTGCCGCTGAGCGTCACGATCATCTTCAACTTCGGCCTGATGGGTTTTCTGGGCATCGCCCTGGACCCGGGCACGGCCATCACCGCCTGCGTGGCCGTGGGCATCGGCGTGGATTACTCCATCCACTACCTCAACCGCTATCGCCTTTGCCGCCAGCAGGGCATGGACCACTTCGCCGCGGCCAACGAGACGGCCCAGGGCTCGGGCAAGGCCATCGTCATCAACGCCGTGGCCGTGGCGGCGGGCTTTTTGGTGCTGACGTTTTCTTCGTTCGTGCCGCTGTTCAACCTGGGCATCCTCATCGCCCTGACCATGATCCTCACCGCGCTGGGCTCGCTGACGCTGGTCCCGGCGCTTCTGACCATCGCCAACCGCAAGCGGGGCTCTGGCCGACCTGCCGCCGAGCCCGCCACGAAAGGGGTAACGGCATGAAAAAGCTGATCTTCGCCCTTTGCGCCCTGGCCTGCCTGATCGGCGGCCAGGCCCTGGCCGCCGAGATCCCGGCCTACGACAAGGCCAACGAAGCCACTGACGGCCGGCTGATCGCCGACGAGGTCGACCAACGCAACCGGCCCAAGCAAGACCTGATCTCCTTTGCCGTGATGACCCTCAAATCCGGCGAAAGCGTCAGCGACACGCGCAAAATCATCATCAAGCAAAAGACCTATGGCGACGTGCAGCGGCTGTTGTTCCGCTTCATCGACTCGCTCAAGCGCGGCACCACCTTCCTGACCATCGAGCACAAGGACGCCGACAACGAGCAATATCTCTACATTCCCTCCATGGGCCGGCCCCGCCAGGTGGCCACCGCCGACCGTCAGAACGACTTCGAGGACACCGACTTCACCAACGAGGAGTTGGGCGGCCGCAAGATCGACGACTACACATACCTGCGGCGCAAGGACGCCAAGCTGCGCGAGGTGAATACCTACGTCATCGTGGCCACGGCCAAGGACAGCGGCGCGCGCTATCCCAAGTACGTGGCCTGGATCGACCAGCAGAGCCTGGTGCCCTTGCAGGTCAAGGTCTACAACAAGGACAACAAGCTGCAAAAGGTGCTGGTGGCCGGCGACGTGCGCAAGGTCGGCGGGATTTATCTGCCCTTCACCACCGTGGGCAAGGATTTGCTGCGCGACCACAGCACCATCGTCAGCGTCAAGGAGGCCAAGACCGACACCGGCCTGGACGAGTTGCTCTTCGATAAGGAAAAGATGGGCGACGCCTGGAGCGAGTCGTTCTAAGCCGGCGAGCGCCCGGAGGTATATCATGGCCAAGCTGCTGAAATCATTGTTATCATTGCTGGCCGTGGCCGCCACGGTTCTGGCCCTGCTGGCCGCGCCGGCCTGGGCCGAGGGCGAGGAGCCCGCCGACGAGGACTTGAGCGAGTTGCTAAACGAAGCGCCCGACGCCGCCGGCCTGGGGCAAGACGAGTCCGGCGGGCCTTGGGGCGTACGCTTCGAGGGCGAGTTGCGGGCCAATGTCTGGTATCAATACGGCGGCGAGCACGAGTGGAAAACCACCAACCGGCTCGATCTGCTGGCCGAAAAGCAACTCGATGCGCTCAAGCTGCTGGGCCGGCTCAAGCTCGACTACCAGAACCTGCAACAAGAGCCCGACTTCCGCGCCGACCCCCGCGAGCTTTACGGCCAATATCGCCTGCAAGCGAGTTGGTTCAACTATCTGGACCTGACCGCCGGCAAGCGCATCCTCTATTGGGGCAAGGGCGACGAGATCCGCCCGGTGGACATCGCCAACCCCGAGGACATGACCAGCTATCTGTTCTACCTGAAAAACGAGCGCAAGACCGGCGTGCTGGGCCTGTTCGCCGACTGGGCCATCAACCGCTTCGTCATCGTCGAGGCCTTTTGGTCGCCATACTTCCAGAAATCGTGGACGCCCGACCTGGGCGACTATTTCGAGCCCCACGCCCTGCGCGCCCTGCATGACGCCGGCGTTGGCGAGGGCTCGGCCATCGCCCCGGACAGCTTCAGCGACATGGCCTCGGCCGGCGGCCGGCTCAAGCTCTCGGTGGAGCGCTTCGACATTGGCCTCTACGCCTATCAGGGCTACAGCAACATGCCCACCTACGAGGTCAGCGCCCTGGCCCGGCACCCGCTCTACGGTCTGCCGATCATCCCCACCCAGGTTTCGCCAAAGTATTATCGCACCACCATGTACGGCCTGGATTTCGAGCGCGCCCTGGGCGATTTCGTCTTTCGCGGCGAGTTGGCCTGGTTCGCCGACGGCAATCAGGCCAACATCGACTGGGCCCACGACCCCACCCTGCTGCTCAAGCGGCCCAGCGGCGTCGAGGAGGCCCAAGAGCTGCAATACGTGGCCGGCGTCGACAAAAACGACTTGTTCATCAGGCACTTGTACGTCAACGTACAATACGTCGGCCAGTATATCCTCGACTACGAAGACTACTTCACCGAGGACCAGGCCACCCACGGCATGACCCTCTCGACGCACTACTCCATGTTCGACTCCAAGCTGAAGTTCCGCTACTGGCTGGTCTGCGACTTCACCAACCACACCTATCGCAACCTGCTGGAAGGCACGTACAAGATCAACAACTGGTCGGAGGTCTCGCTGGGCACGATCTTCTACGACGGCGACGCCGACACGCTCTTTGGCCAATACGACAACAAGGACTACGTTTACACCCAGCTCAAGCTCATCTTCTGAGCGCCCGCGCGGGCGAGGCGAAAGCCGGGGAGCGCGGCCGCGCTCCCCGGCTTTTTTCATGCGCGAAGCCGCCCCTGGCCTACCTGGCTGGGATATCCGGCACCGTGAACAGGCTGGGGCTTTTGAGCAAATCGCCCGGCGTGACGAAGTTGGCCTGGGCGTATTGGCCCAGCCAGGCCAGGGCCGAGGTGCGCGGCATCCCCCTGGCCGGCGCGTGGGCCGGGTCCACGGCGCGGCGGAGCCTGTCGCCGAACTTGTGCATGATCCCGTCCAGATCGGCGAAGGTCACCGTCGGCCGCGCCTCCCGCCACGCCGCGTCAGGGTCGTGGCCGAGTTGACGCTGGTACTGGCCCAGGAGCTGGCCCAGCTCGGCGTCGGTGGGCTCGGGTTCGTCGCCCAGGAAACGCGCCTGGCTCACGCCCTTGGTCAGCCAAGAGCGGGCCGGCGCGGCCTGGGCCAGGGCCAGCAGGCTGCGCGGATGGGCCCCACCGCCCACCGGCGTCGGGGCCTTCAAGCCCAGGCCCCGCGCGCCCATCGGCGCCGGGCCGGCCTGACGACGCTGGGCCACCTCGATGACGTAGGGATCTTCCAGGGCCGGGTCGGCCTCGTCGTGGCAGCGGAAAACAAACTCCGAGCAGATCATGGGCTCCCTCTGCCCGGCCACCAAGCGGGCCAGCAAGGCCAAGCCCTTGCGCAACAGCCCGTCGACCAGCTCCGCCACGATCGGGGCCTGGGGGATGTTTCTGACGATGGACAACAGCGCCAGCATGAGTATCTGCTCGTAGGCGTAGCGCTGGCCCTGGTCCAGATAGTCGCGGGCCTTTTCCAGCACGGGCTCCATCGTCTCCGGCCGCGAACTCAGCCGCCGCACCCAGATCTGGCTGCCCTCCACGCTCTGGGCCAGGCCTTGGCGCGCCAAGCCCTGGGGCAAGGCCTCGCCGACGGTGGCCTGGCCCAGATAAAGCCCGGCGTGGTTGACCTCGGAGTTATCGAAGAGCCTGATGGCCCACGAGATCAAGCCCTCGCCACGATAAAGCAGCACGTCGCCCGGGCGCAGCGTTTCCTCGGCAATGGTCATGGCTTTGCTCCACGTAAGGGGTTGCGTCCGCGGGCGACGTCGTCGCGCCGGGTCACGCCCGGTCAGTCGAACTTGGCGGCCAGGCTCCGGCCGTAGTCCAGGCAGCGCTCCAGGGCCGGCTGGTCCGGGTTCCACATCTCGCGCAGGCCATCGTCGACCAGCGCGAAGCCAGCCTCTTGCAGGCGGCCGGCGATCAGCTTGACGCTCTCGCCGCTCCAACCGTAGGCCCCGAAAGCGGCGGCCTTTTTGTTCTTGAACTGCAAGCCGCGGATCATCTCCAGCAGGCCGGCCACGGCGTGCAGCAGGCCCCGGTTCATCGTCGGCGAACCAACGACGATGGCCTTGGAGCGGAAGACCTCGGTGATGATGTCGTTCCAGTCGCCCCGCGCGCAGTTGCAGACCTTGACCGTCACCCGCTCGTCGGCCTGGCTCAGGCCCTGGGCGATGGCCTCGGCCATGCGGCGGGTGCCGTTCCACATGGTGTCGTAGATCACCGTGACTTGATTTTCCTGATAATCGGCGGCCCACTTGGCGTATTGATTGACGATCTGCAAGGGGTCGTCACGCCAGATCACGCCGTGGCTGGGGCAGATCATGTTCACCGGCAGGTTGAAGCCCACCACTTCCTCGATCTTTTTGGCCACCATCTTGCTGAAGGGCGTGAGGATGTTGGCGTAGTACTTGATGGCCTCTTGATAAAGTTCGCATTGATCGACCAAGTCGTTGAAGGGCCGCTGGGCGGCCACGTGCTGACCAAAGGCGTCGTTGCTGAAAAGCACGCCGGCCTCGGTCAGGTAGCAGAACATGCTGTCGGGCCAGTGCAGCATGGGGGCCTCGATGAAAACCAGCTCCATCCGGCCCAGGCTCAGGCGCTGGCCGGTCTTGACCACCTGGAAATTCCAATCGGCGTGATAGTGGCCCTTGAGCGACTTGACGGCGTTGGCCGTGCAATAAACGGGCTTGTCGGGGATGAGCTTCATCAGGGCGGGCAACGCGCCGCTGTGGTCGGATTCGGCGTGGTTGGCGACGACAAAGTCCAGCTCGTTGAGGTCGATCTCGCGGCGCAGGTTTTCCACGAACTGATCGCCGAAGGGCCCCCATACGGTGTCGATCAAGGCGGTTTTGCCGTCGCGCACCAGATAGGAGTTATAGGTCGAACCGCGTTTGGTGGTGTACTCCTCGCCGTGAAATTTGCGCAGTTCCCAGTCGATCTGGCCGACCCAGCGCACGTTGGGGCAGACATCAAAAGCCATTGCGAAACCTCCAGTTTTTGCTTGCCTTGCGCTTTTTCCACAGACCAGCCGGCGGCGCGGGCTCAGATGGGCGGGGCAATGGTGACCAGGGCGCGCAGGCGGGTCTTGGCCCGCAGGCCGTGGGGCTCGGCGATGTCGCTGATCAGCACGTCGCCGGCCGCGGCGGGCAGCACGCCGTCCTTGGCCAGAAACTCGCCCTGGCCCTCCAGGATGACGATGCTCAGTTGCCCCTCGATGTCGTGGGAGTGCACGGGCAGTTCCTGGCCCGGCTCGAAGTTGAAGTTGATGATCTTGAAGTGAGGCGAATCGTGGACCAGCAGCTTGCTCATGGCCTCGGGCCGGAATTTGCCCTCGGTGAACAGCGCCACGTGTTTCATCGGCGGCCTCCTTGCGTTAAGCGCGTGGGCCGCGCGGGCGGCCCCATCTGCTTTCAGGTTGCAAGATGGCGGCGGGGAAATCAAGCCCAAACCGGCGAAAAAGCAAACGCCCCGCCGGGCATGGCCGCCCAAGCGAGGCGTCGGTGTTGATCCGGGCGGCCGCGGCCGCGCCGAAATTTCAGGAAACCCGCGCCAGATTTGTCCCCACCACCTGGCACAGCCGCGAGTTCGGCCCCAGCTTGCCCCGGGCCATGCCGTGGGCGGCGCGGTAGTGCTCCCTGGCGGCGCGGCAATCACCTTTCAGTTCTAAGACGATGCCAAGATTGTTCATGATCTTGACCTGATAGCACTCCAGGCCGATCTGGCGGACCTCCTCCAGGGCTTGCTTGAGCTTGCCCAGCGCCCCGTCCAGGTCGCCGCTCTGGCAGGCGGCCATGCCGCTGCGATGCAGGTTGATGATTCTTTTGGCTCTGCACATAATGTCCCGTTATATCATGGTGATGGGTTGGCCTGGCCGCTGGCGGCCTAGAGCGAGCTGGCCACGCTGTTGGCCCAGTCGATGACGTCGTCGGCGTAGTCGTCGGGGTCGCCGTCGATCTTCAGGCCGCTGACGACGACATCGGCCCCCAGGGACTTGCACTTGCCCTCGATGGCGTCCACCGCCCCGCAGAAATGCTCGTAGCTCTTGTCGCCGCAGCCGAACACGGCCACCTTCTTGCCGTCCAGGTCCAGATCGTCCATGGTCTCGTAAAACTCGGCGAAGTCTTCCTGCAACTCGATTTCGTCGTCGCCCCAGGTCGAGCTGCCCAGGATGAACACGTCGTAGGCGGCCGAAAAGTCACTTTTGCTCACCGAGGTCACGTTCTTGACCTTGGCCTCTATTTTGTTCTCGGCCACGGCCTTGGCGATGACGTGGGCCACGCTTTCGGTGTTGCCGGTGGTGGAGCCAAAGACGATCAGGGCTTTTGCCATTGTTTACTCCTCGGGTTGGTGGGTCCAGCTAATTTAGTTGCTTCTTATTAAATTAGGTACGATTAAAAAATAGCCCATCCTCCGAAATGCGCAAGTCAAAAAACCAGCCCACGGCTATTTTTTCGCCGGCGACAGGCACGAAAAAAGGCCCCGGGGCAAGCGCCGGCGGCGTCGCCCGGGGCCAGGGCCAAGGCCCGGGTATGGCTACGGTTTCACGGTGAAGCCCACGGAGGCGGCGATGTAGACGTCGGTGCATTTGCCGGCCAGGTCTTTTTGCCCGTCCGCCACGCGCTGGTGATAATAGATGTTGGCCAACCACTGGCCGGCCGCCGGCATGCGGAACTGGGCCACGCCGTCGATGACATAGGCGGCCAAATGGAATTTGTCGGGTTGGCCGAAGGCGTTGCTTTCGCAGGTCAGGGTCGGGATGGCGGCGGGGCTGGCGGTCAGGGGCTGGCCTTTGTAGGTCACCTTGAAGCGCACCAGGTCGTTTTTCCGCACGTTGGAGAGGTCATCCAGGGGGACGATCTCCAGTTCGTGGCCCAGGGCCTTGGGCTCGGTCCATTTCTTGATGCCAAAGAAGGCCTTGGCGTAGGACTGATATTTGATCGACGAGATGACCTTGCCCAGGTTGGCGATGGCGTCCATGGGTTTGGGGGCCATGGCCTGCTGGCCCTTGTCGTCGAGGTAAACGGTGAAGAAAAGCGGCTCGGAGGCGGCCACGACCTGATACGTCCCCGGCCCGACCTTGTCGGTGAGGGCGATCTTGCGCAGGCCCAGGTCACCCTGCTGCACGGTCAGGCCCGTTGGCGTGGGCTTGATCGGCGGCACGGCCGGATCGGGCAGGCCCAGGTCCGAGCTCTGGCCCTTGGGGTCGACCAGGACGTAGCTTTTGATCCTGATCACGCCGGCCTCGCTGGTCAGCAGATCATCCAGCGGCAGGACGTGGCCAAAGCCCAGCAGGCTGGTGACATGCCCCGGCGGATGGGTCAACGACTCGTTGAGCAGCACCCAAAAGCTGTGGGCCATGGCTGGCTGGGTCCACAACACGCCGGCGGCCATGGCCAGCGTCGCGATGATTTTTTTCATCTCCTCAACTCCCGCTGATTTTGGTTATCTGGGCCCGTCCGCCGTGGCCACGTGGCCCGGCCCGCCGTCCATGACGATGCGATAGGGCCCCTTGGGTTTGTCAAAGGTGATCTCGCCCTCGTCGTCGGTGCGCCCCTTGAACAACACCCGTCCCTGGTCGTCCTCCAGGCGCACTTCGGTGGCCGGGGCGGTCACGCCGGTTGAATACATGCCCTGGGCGCTGACGGTGCCGTCGCCGTTGTCGATGACGGTCATGAACAGGGTGTGCGCCTGGGCCGCGCCGGCCAGGCACAGCACGATCAGCGCCGCGCCGATTGTTCGCCAAAACATTCGTTTCCCCCGTGTCGCAGGCGTTCTCGGCGGCCTTGGCCGTCCGTCGTGGCCGGCCAGCCGTTCGTTTCCTTGTATATCCTAAAAAATTTAGGCTTGCAAAATTATTTTACCAAGAACCTGTCCGGCCGGGACACTGACCCATGAGCTGGCCCCGTGGGGCCACGGCGCGACGGGTTGTCGAGGCGGTGGCGACGACGTGGCCCATCGATGGTCCACGCCGTCGCCGCGATCGTGGTTTGCCGAGCCGGGCAAGATCAGGGCTGCACGTGGAAAGTGTAGCTGCTGGCGTAATGTATCGTCATGCATTTGCCCTTCAACGCGGACAAGTCGGCCCGGCGGGCGACGTCCTCCTGCATGCGCGCCTGCATCAACCATTGCCCGGCCGCCGGCATGCGGAACGCGCAGCGCCCGTTTTCCAGATAAGACATCAGAAAGGTCTTGTCGGAAGCGCCAAAGGAGCCGCTTATGCCGGTCAAGGAGAACATGCCGTCAACGCCGGCTGAAAGAGGCTTGCCCATGAAGGTGACTTCGAACTCCACTACATCGCCGACCTTCACGCGGGAAAGGTCGCTCACCGGCGTTATCTCCAAGTCGTAACCCAGCTTGGACGGCCCTGTCCACTTACCCACAGCAAACGATGTTTTGGCATTGGATTTGTATTGCATGCTCATGAGTATTTTGCGCGGATTTTCGATTTCGTCCATGGGAATCATCCCCGAGACGCTCTTGCCATCGGCGCCGATCCACATGGAAAAAAAAGCGTCTTTGCCCGCGGCTGCCACTTGATAGGTTCCCTCCAGCGACTCCTTTTTCAGGGCCATCTTGCAGACGCCAAGCTCGCCGGTTATCACATCAACCCCGGCCTTGGTTTTGATGGTCGAGATATCGCATTTGGGCTTGGGGAGTTCGGTTGTCGCATTGTTGGGATCGACAAGAATATAAGAGGAAAGTGACAGGGCGCCGTGCTTTGTCGTCAAAAGATCGTCCAGGGGAGCCAAATGACCGAAACCGATGCAGGCCAGCACGTGACCCGGAGCGTGAATGTTGTTGTGGTAGGCGTTCACCCAAAGGCCATGGGACATGGCCGGCCCGGCCAGGCACAAGGCAATGAGCGCCGCGATTGAGCATGAAAACGCCTTTTTCATTTGAACTCCTTTGATGTGTGTGGCCGTGCCCATGTTTTCGCGCGGCCTCCGGCGAGATGGCAAGAGGCCAAAGGCTTGCCACATTTGATAACGATAAGCTAGAAGCGAATCTTGCCGATGACGCCGAAAATCCTCGGCGCGCCAACGAACCCGGCCTCATGCACGCCGGGCACCATGTAGCCCGAGATATTGTTCAATTGGGTGAAATAATATTCATCCAACAAGTTATCAACAAAAACGTACAGATCCATCAATTCCGTTTCGTAACCGACCTTTGCCTTGACGATTTCATAGGCCCCTTGGCTCAGCCTATCCGCATTCTCCCTGGTGAAATATAGTTCACCTACACCAGTTACATCAGCCCTAAAATAGAGCCCTGATTCAAACCTGTATTGCGCGGCCAAATGATATTGCATGTCTGGGGTCAGAGCGATGGCGTTGCCGTCAAAACTGACAGCAACACCGGAGGACATGTCACGGTAGTCGTCGTATTCCGCATGCAACAGACCCAATGATGCGATCAGATCAAGTCCTGATAGCGGCTTGTAACGGACCTCGGCCTCACCGCCATATATTGTGGCCTTGGCCGCGTTCTTCATGGTGACAATATTGTCCACCACTATGCGATCTTGGTAATCGTCAACCTTGGTGTAAAAGCAGCTAAGGTTGAGCATCATCCTTTCTTGCAAAAGAGTGCTTTTGATACCGACCTCGTATGTCCAGGCGTATTCCGGATCATAAGACGACTTGTCTGGATCGTTGGATATGCTGCTGAAACCGCCGGCTTTGTATCCCAAGGCCGCGCTGAAATAGATCATCAGCGCCGGATTGACGCGGTAATCCAAGGCGAATCTGGGCAAAAGGGAATCAAAGCTGGTGTCTAGGGCGTATTCGCCACTGTATTGGGACGCCATTCGACCCAGCAGGGAATTGTTGAGGGCCATGGTCATTCCCCCAAGGGAATAGACGCGCTTGCGTTGTATATAACGTGTGTCGTGTTCATACCGCAAACCGGCGGTCAGGCCCAGTTTTCCCCCGATTAAACGATAGGTAGATTGGCCAAATACGGCATATGTTTCGTCTTCGTATGTCGCATTGGTAATCTGATCGTAACTCATGAAATAGTCCTTGCCAAAATCGAATATCTGCTCATAATCAGAATCTTTTTTGGCAAAAAACAGTCCGGCTACCCAGCTGAATTTTGTTTCATCGTCGGGAGAGTTTACTCTGACTTCCTGTGAATACTGCTGGGTCTCTTGAGCTTGCGTGAAAGACATGTAATCGAGCGAAGTGCAATCAAGATCGCCGCCGACATCATCCGTCCTGGCCATGCGCGAGGTTATGGAGGTAATGGCGCCCCAAGGCGTGCTGTACTTGACACGCAAGGACTCCTTATCGCTCTGGTTTCGAGCGAAACCTTCATCGTCAATGGAGACGTCATACTTGTCCAGGCCAGTTTTCCATATGGAATTATAGGCGTTTCTGTCTTTGACGGCCCAAAGCCACTGGCCATCGTCGTTGTGGTCCGCCGTGACGCCAAACCTGATCTCCATGCGCTCGGAGGCAATCCATCGCAGATTGGCGCCGCCCATGAAAGTCCGCCACCCGTTCAGATCATTGCCGCTGAATTTGTTGTCAAAATCACCGCTCGCCGCTTCGGCCAGCAAGGAAATCCCGGCGAATAATTGATCTTTAACCAGGGGGCCACTGGCTGATATGTTGCTTTTGTATCGATCATAGCTGCCGTACTCCACGCCGGCCGTCCCCGCCAAATCATTACCAGGTTGTTTGGTGACAATGTTTATGACCCCAGCTTCGGTATTCATCCCATAGAGGCTTCCCTGAGGCCCGCGCAGGACTTCTATGCGCTCAACGTTATCTAAAGGAAACGAAAAGAAGTGGGAGTCTAAAACTGGCATGTCATCGATATATATGCTGACCGCTGAATCACCTTCGTACAAGTTGCCCATGCCGCGCATCTTGAACAACGATGAACTGAACGCGCGATTACCCGTACTCGCTGAAAAAAAGTTGGGCACGACCTGGTAAAGCTCGGTAGTATCCGAGACATGGGCGTCTTCCAGGTCTTGGGCGGAAATAACCGATATGCTCTCGGGCACGTCCTGTAGGTTTTCTTCTTTTTTTTGGGCAGTGACGGATATCTGCTCAAGCTTGTATGAGGCTAATTCATCCGCGCCATTGTCAGCAATTTCCTGGGCTGATGCGTGTGTTGAGCCAAAGGCGAAAACCAAAAGGCAAAACACCAAACCAGCTAGCCTTACACGCTGATCACTACACCACATGACCGACTCCCTCTTGCAACAAACTCAAATTTGCGAGCATATTAGATTTGTTTGCGCGCCACAACAAATGATGGCAGATCTAATCATGCCGACATAAGCGTTGATATCACATGCGGAATTTTTTTATCGCGTCGTGGTGTTACGGCGGCAGGGGAACGCGCGGCCATACGGCCGACACGCTGCGGAAGTCACGAAGATAAAGGACGGTCGATCAGTGTTATTTGTATTGAGTCGGCGCTATACCATATTGTTTGCGAAAGGCATAGGTAAAATGACTTGAAGTGGAAAACCCGGTCTCATAGGCGATTTCAGTCATATTTTTTCGGCCTTCCATTATCAATAACCTTGCTCTATCCAAACGCTGAGTGCGCAGATATTCAAAAACAGTACTGCCAAAGATAGCTCTGAATCCCATGTTCAGCCTAGTGTGAGTAAGGCCCACGGCCATTGCCAGCTCAACTAGGGAAGGCGGGCTGCAAATATCCTTCATAAGTATCTGTCTCGCCGCCCAAATCCTGTCCGCTTCGTCCGGCGCAAGCGCGACAACTCCTTCACGCCGAAATCGTTTATCTTCCTGGATCCAGTGAGCCAGAAACTGCATGATGGCTCCCTCAAGAAAAAGACGCCGCGCTGTCCCATGCAGTCCGCAGCGGAACAACTGAAGAAGAGTCGCGCGAAGGCCCGGGCAAAGCTGCCGATTGTCCAAATGAATGTCTTCGTTTTGTATCGCTGTCTCTAGCGCATCGTTTTCCAGAGAATGGTAGGTTTTGGCCAGAGGGATTTTAACGATGATGTTTTGCAGCATTTCACCAGGTTCAACCTGCCTCACGAATACCTGTTCCGGGGAAAAAAACAGGGTCGCCGTGCCGCCGCGCACTTCCAATGGAGGCCTCCCGGCGACGCTGATTTTTCGTACGCCCCCCCTGAGGCATATAAAAAAGTACGCCCCCGGCTCGGCGTCGTGCAGCTCGGAGTTCCAGCGCTGTTTGATACGGCATTCGCTTGTGCTGATCTAGTAATGACCTGACAGTCGACCACGTAGAGGAAGTGGTCATGCCGCCCTTGGTTGGGGTAGGTTTGTAGTTGCGAAACTCGAACAAACCTCAACACAGGAGGGCAACATGACCACGGAGAAGAAGGTAGCACGAAGGAAGCTGAGTCTGCTAGAGCTTGCTGGGGAATTGAGCAACGTCAGCCGGGCCTGCAAACTGATGGGCTACTCGCGGCAGCAGTTTTACGAGATTCGGCGCAATTTCCAGACCTACGGCGCACAGGGCCTTGTGGACCGTTTGCCCGGCCCCAAGGGGCCGCATCCCAATCGTGTGGAAGCGGAGGTTGAGGCGGCGATCATGGCTTACAGCCTGGAGTATCCGACCCACGGAGCGCTTCGCGTGTCGCAGCAATTGGCCCTTCGCGGCGTGCAAGTGAGTTCCGGCGGCGTGCGAGGCGTGTGGAGTCGCCACGAGATGCTCACGCGGCACGAGCGTCTTTTGCGTCTCGAGCAATCGGTTCGCGCCCAGGACATTCAACTCAGCGACGAGCAGATTCGGGCTTTGGAGCGCTTCAGCCCGGAGTTTCGCGACCGCCACATCGAGGCCCGGCACACCGGGGCCCTGGTGGCGGTGGACACGTTTTTCGTTGGCGCGCTCAAGGGCGTGGGCAAGGTGTATCTACAATCGGTCATCGACTGCCACAGCCGCCACGCCTGGGGTCGCCTGTACACCAGCAAGCTTCCGGTCACGGCGGTGCATGTGCTCAACGAGGAAGTGCTGCCGTGCTTTGAGGCCCACGACGCGGTGATTGAGACGGTGCTTTCGGACAATGGGCGAGAGTTTTGCGGCCGGCCAGACCAGCATCCGTATGAGCTGTTTCTGCAGCTTGAGGGGATCGAACACCGCACCACCAGGGTGCGTCGGCCTCAGAGCAATGGCTTCGTGGAACGGCTTCACCGGACGCTCTTGGACGAGCATTTCCGGATCAAGGGCCGTCAGAAATGGTATGAAACCTTGGATGAGATGCAGGCCGACTTGGATGAGTATCTGCGCCATTACAACCATGAGCGGGCGCACCAGGGCCGGAACATGAACGGCAGGACGCCGAGTCAGGCTTTCCTGGAGGGCCTGCCCGGGCGTAAGAAGCCCAAGGAAAAGGCGTCCCAAAAGGCCGCCTAAAAATCACCCCGCCAGGGGCGGCAGTGTCAGGTAAATACTATATCTGTACAGGCTGTCATCATCATAGATGTAGGCTCCATAAAGAGCCATGTCCCACCCATTGAAATTGCTTGATAAAGCCAAACCATATTCCTGGCTTTCCAGCCCAAACGGCGGAGTTACTTCCGCTGGTAGGCAGCGCGATGCGCTGTAATAGTCACTGCCGTAAACGGGAAATTTGCCGAAGCGTATTTCATGGACTACCAGCCCGGTGATAATCCAATTGCCCAATATATAATCGAGTCTAGTCATGGTCGTCGGCAAACGAAGATCCTCTATATCGGTCATGCCAGGCTCACGATTATCCAAGGGATTCAGCACGTCCGTGACACGAATATTGTCTGATTTTCCCCAAACCACAATCTGGCGGCCAAACTTGACATCCAACCCCGCAACGAGCGAACCTTGAAGCCAGGCTTCACCCAATTCCAGCTCATTCTCATAGGCTTCCAACATCTGATCCGTGAAGTTTTGTCGTCCACGTACTGCATATGCCCAATCGTAATATGTCTGCCCACTCAATCTGGCTCGCCAGCCTTCCTTTATCTCCACATCTGCCGTCAGATCAAGCTCGGTGCGAAATTTGGAAAGTCCCTGCAAATCAATCTGATCTGGCGGCGCTTCATGAGAACACAAGCTTACGGCGCTGGCCACAGCCAGTGATCCACCAATTCGTAACCACTCAGGGGCATTGTCATGCCTTTGTGTTAATTCTCCGCCAAGTAAATCGGAAGAATTTTCAATGAAATCAATCGATCGATCTATTTCATTTTCGGCTCCTTTTAACTCAAATCCATCCAAAACCAAATCGAGATCATCGTCCGCAATATCATCTAGCTTTGACGCCAAAGCCATGGCCTGCGTTGTGGAAAAGATTAGAAGCAATACGGCCAGCATGCCGATAATTTTCACCGGCGCGCCAAATTTCATTCTACAATCCCTTTTCCAATTGCCGTGTTGAAAAAAACTCCTCCTTTATGTCCTGGCCAAATCTGGTGTTTCTTTGATTGAAAATTGTCTGGTGCATTACTCTGCCATTTCTGGTTGTTTTTGCCTTGGTCTGCGTGCTAACCCAGACGCCATCTATCTGCTCAATGGTAACATTTTCCAGGTATTTAATCTCTCCGCCCTCTTTGCACCAATTAACCCCCCTCACCACCATGAATATGTCTTGCCGCACAAATAGCACTGATTTTTCATAACCATACCTATCTTCCACTTCATCGTTGACTGGCGTCGCCTCAATGAGCCAGCATGATTTTCCCCCAATATCCATGGTCTTGAGTAATTTATAATTCCATTCGGCAACAACTCTTTTGGTCATGTCCGCATAGGAAAAATCAGATCCCATAAAGGCCGACGATTTATCCGAGGATGCGATGCGCTTTACCTTTTTAAGCTCCGGCAGGTATAGCCATTGATCGTCATCACGTTCACCCAAATAATAATCATAGGTCAAGAACCCCGTGCCTCGCACATCCGCCGGCTCCATGAAAAACATCAACTTAAGCGTATCCTTGCCTTTATCCTTAGAAAACGCTTTCATGCGTCGTATTCTTTTGTGACCATTTTTATCAATCAAAATCATTTCCTGATCAGCAGTCATGTTATCGCCATCATCACGAGCATCCACCATCTCCATTATCTGCCTGGCCGTCATGCCAGCTTCGGCGGAGCATATCAAGCCACCAAACCAGGCAGCCACCATTGTCACAATCAAGCTCATGGCCCATTTTTTCATTACGTTACTCCACCTTCATTTGCGTGGTGCGATTCATCAGGGTCAAGATTGCCGGAACGGAAAAGAAATCGGCAACCAGCGCCAACATGATTGTCAAACCAGTCAACCAACCAAAGTTGACAACGTTGCGCATGGAGGCGCAAGTAAATGCCAAAAAACCAATTGTAAGGACAATACTGGTCACAAGCATTGCCCTTCCAGAGGTGTGCAAAGTCTTATTTATCGCTACCTTTACATCGCCTGTTTCATCATAGTACTTTCGGAATCCGTTCATGAAGTGCACCGTGTCATCCACAGATAGTCCCAAAGCAATGGTGCCTATCATCATTGTATAAGTATCCAAAGGCAGTCTCAGCCAATGCATTAAACCTATGACTAATATGACAGGGGAAAGATTGGGTATCATTGCTAAAATTCCCAGACGTATCTTTCCAACCATCAATATCATCATAATTGTTATCAAGATTACCGCCGATACATATCCTTCCGCCATTGATTTGCTCGCTGCCGTTACTGTATGTATAAAAAGGCGCAGGATTCCCGTAGTGCTAATCGTTGCTTTAGTCCCCAGCTTTTCCTGAAAATCATGTTCTATCTTGTTGACTAGCGGAACATAGCGAAACACATCAACCCAAGGAACAAGCACCGAAAATCGCCCCACTCTGAAAGCGCTGTCAGTTACTTTTTCCAGGTCGTCCGATCCGGAATTTTCAAATAGCAAAAACTCCTGAGGGATCAGGTCGCCATTTTCAGGTACCGTGTAAAACTCGGGACGGTTCTCATTCAATGCCTGATGAATTTCCTTCAAAATATCGGCGATTGATGACGCTTTGGCTACCTTGATCAGCCCATCGTCGAACTTATCAAACTCCTCCGCAAGCTGGTCTAAGCTTTTCAATATGTATGGATCGTAAAGCCCGTTTTCGCGCCCAGTGTCCACCAAAACTTCTAACGTAATCGTGCCGCCAAGCACTTCATCTATCTTTTCGGTTGCCTGCCGGCATGGCCAAGATGGATGCAACCATTTAAGTGTGTCGTGAGAAAATCTAAGTTGCATTGCACTTGCTAATCCCACGACTAACAACGCTACTGTTATCGCTGTTATTGTTTTGGGATACCCAGTTGACATATCACTGACCCAGTCCAGGAATCTGCCGAACCTATCCTGAAGAGCTGGCCCACCACGTTTGTTGACAAAACGCACTTTCAACGGCAGCAAAAACAACAAGGTTGGCAGCAATACAATCGTATATATCAGGCTGAAAAGCACACCTGCGCCACCGAATATTCCCAGATACGCCACGGGCGCCATTTCAGTAGTGGCAAAAGAAGCAACCCCTACCGCTGTGGTAAGGCTGGTCATTACCACGGCCAGACCGAAATGGCCCATGGCGTAAACAATCGCCTCGCGTTTATTATTATTTTGCTCATAGTGGCGATAAATTAGGGAAAGAATGTGCACTGATGCACCCACGCCAACTGCCAGCAAAAATGACGGCAAAATCATGTTTGGAACGGTGAATGCAACCCCAAACAACCCCATCATTCCCAGGGTTGATAGGAGACTCAGCACTACCACCAACAATGGTAAAAGCACACCAGTAATGCGATGGAACATCAAATATAGGCATAATGCTATCGTCGCAATGGCTAACAGCATAAACTTACCCATGTCACCTATCATGGCCTCTTTATGTTTTTTCAAGACCACGGGCGCGCCGGCCAGATGTATCCTGAAATCCGGCGATTGATATTTATTGACTATTTTCTCAACAGCGGAAACAACTGCTTCGGCAATGTCATTTTTCGATATGTTTTTTTCTTCCAAAGACGGCTCGATTGCCTCGCTTTCCTCAAAGCCACTCAGCGCGTCGATCTTATTTGAAGTTACCGCACTTAAGTCAGTTTCCAGGATGATTGTCGTCATGCCACCATCGGACGATATGATTCGATTTATGTACAATGGGTTCGCCATGACCCGTTTTTTCAAATCCGCCATTTCGCTTGCATTTTTAGGAAAATTCTCGAGCAGATCCTCTACTATCAGTTTATCCTCTTCTCCTCGAGTATTTCTGGCATTGACCATTGAGGTAATGTCTGCCAAGTGGGGCACATTATCCTCTAAATCAGCATGTAATTCTTTTAATCTTTCCAAAAAGTCTTTATCAAAAACCTCTGGCGGCTCTATTGCCAGGACAATCAACTCATCCCATCCGAATTGGTCCTTGAACGCTTCATATTCTTCCAAGACGGGATCATCTTTATGAAAAAAACTCTCCGTGCTGGTGTCAACCCGCAGGCCGGGCAGTTGATAGACCAAAAAACCTGTCGCAAGCCCGGTGATGACCAGTAATAACCAGGCCCTGTTGCAGATTGTCTCGGCGACGAACCTGAACCATGCTTCGATGCGCATCCTCATCAAAAACCGCCTTTTTCTCCCTGCCATCACCAGGGAAAACTCATCATTTCAATTTTTCACCCATCTTTTCAATCTTGCGCAAAAATGCATACACCACGCCAAAATCATCTTCACTCATCTCTCTTACATAGGCATAGATATCGATGTTTATCTCTTCGTGATATTTTTCATGCGCGAGATAGGCCGCCTTTCCTTTTTCCGTCAGGACCGGCACCATTCTTAGATTATTTTTTGGCCCATAATCTTTGCAAATCAGGTTTTTCTTCTCCAACTTATTCACTACCTGGGACACTGCGCCACGCGTGATTCCCGCTCTTCTGGCCAATTCCGACAAATGAGCCCCCGGATTGTCGCCCACCAGCATCACCATATGGATTTCCGATGGGTATAGCAGCTCACTGATGCCAAAATTTCGGGGCTTCTTCTCGTTTTGCACGGCCATGTTGAACACCCGCAAAATAATCGCGCCAAGCTTGTTCATTCGTTCATTCACCGGCCGCACTCCGTCCACGCTAAGCCCATTGCTCCATGGATGGTCAAAACACTCTTCTTCTGGAATGTATAGTTGCTACCCGCTCTGCGCTATCATCCGGCGAATCATTTTGTCATCAGCGGAACGCAACCGGCATGGCACGATTTTGTCTGGTGGTTAGCGGTTTGCAACAGTACGGCAATCTTCGTCTTTTCGCGATTTGCAGGCATGAAAACACACCGTCTCTACATGGCTGGACAGCGACGCCTGCGGAGAAGCGGATACCTTTAAAAAATTCCAACGCTCCGCTTATACAGGCTAAAATCGGCCATCTCCCGAGTGGCCGGCTCCACATAGTCATTCAAAGCGCTTGACCAGCACCGCCGCCATGGCTAAAAAGTCAATGGCCGTCCGTCATATCAGACCGACGATCGTTCATCGCGCAGTCCGCCCTAGTCGATTTTCCGCCCCGGCCCAATATCACCCGCCGGCTTGCTCCCACGAAAATAACGTCATTCAGGCATGTTGCTTGTCTTGAAAGTCGGTGTGCCCAGGGCAAGGCTATGGCAATTGGCCGTTGCCGTTAGACGCGATCTTTGCGCGCCAGCAACGAGGCGACGACGGCTAAAAGCAGAAGCCCCGCATGCCGGGCGGCTCGCGGGGGCGGAAAAAATGCGCGGATGGTTTCATTGCGCCGGAGGAGAGGCTTTTGCCTTGATTTTGGGCCTACTCCCTCAGCGCCTCGAACACGCCACAACAACACACTCCGCCCGTGGCCGCCGGCGTTCGTGCGTTGGTTGACGCGCCCGTCAAACAGTTATAATATGAACAACGTCCAAACAATGTGCGTATTTATATTTTACATCGTGATTACAAACAGTTGACCAAAGCCAGCCCATCATTGCCCGATGGAGGCCGATCGGTCAATTCATCTCATGACGCGCGGAGCCACGGTTCAGGGAGCGTCAAACGCTTGCAAATATTTCACCCGCACGATCTCTAGGGGATAGCTTCGATGGCTGAAGAATCGCGAAACCAGGACGCCAAACCTTGCGCGCCGCAAGTGGATATCGATTATCAAGAGTTGGATGATCTGATATTCCAGCGGTCTGGCGGCGACAAGGAAAATCTGATCATGATCCTTCAGGCGATCAGCAAGCGCTACAACTATCTTCCGCTGCCCGCCCTGAGGTATCTGTCGGCCAAGCTTGGCGTCTCGATGAGCGGCATATACGAAATCGTCACTTTTTACAGCATGTTCTGCCTGGAGCCACGGGGCAGAAACATCATCTCGGTGTGTTTGGGCACGGCCTGTCACGTGCGTGGAGCCGAGCGGATCAAGCAATCCGTGGAAGACTATCTGGGGATCAAGGCGGGAGAAACCACCGCTGACTTCAAGTTCACCCTGGAAACGGTGCGCTGCATCGGCTGTTGCAGCCTGGGCCCGGTCGTGGTTATTGACGAAAAATACCACGGCGGCATGACGTCCGACAAGATGCTTAACACGCTGAAAGAAATGGCCAACTGAACAGCCTTCCGGGAGTTTTCCGAATGAATGATTCATATAAAGCGGAAAGTCAGCGGGGTTTCCGCTTGTCGTCCTTGGAGGACTTCAACAAACTGCGCCAGCGTATCGAAGCCCAGCGCGATCCGGCCAAGGGCGAGATAGTGGTCTGTCACGGCTCTGGCTGCCTGGCCGCCGGCGCGGCCCAGGTCGCCGAAGCCCTGGAGTCGGCGATAGCCGCCGCCGATTTGGACGTGGCCGTCAGGCCGGTCGTCAAGATCACCGGTTGTCACGGTTTTTGTTCTTGCGGCCCGCTGGTTGTCATCCATCCCGAAGGTATTTTTTACCAAAAGGTGCAGCCGTCCGACGCCGAAGAGATCGTCCAGGAATCGTTGATCAACGGCCGCCCGGTGACGCGTTTGTTGTACGCCGATCCGGGGACCAAGGAAAAGTTTGTCCGGGTCGCCGACATCCCGTTTTACAATCTCCAGGAGCGGGTTGTCCTGCGCAACATTGGCCACATCGACCCCACCGACATCACCGACGCCATCGCCGCCGGCGGCTACCAGGGCCTGGCCAAGGCGCTGGGTGAAATGACGCCCGCGGAAATAATCGAGGAAGTCAAGTCCTCGGGCCTGCGCGGCCGAGGCGGCGGCGGTTTTCCCACGGGTTTGAAGTGGCAATCGTGCGCCAAGGCCGAAGGCGAGCCCAAATATGTCATCTGCAACGCCGACGAGGGCGATCCCGGGGCCTACATGGACCGCAGCATCCTGGAGGGCGACCCCTTCAGCGTGCTGGAGGGCATGACCATCGCGGCTTACGCCGTGGGCGCGCGCCACGGTTTCGTCTATGTGCGCAACGAATACCCCCTGGCCGTGGTCCGGCTGGTGGGAGCCATCAAGCAAGCCAAACAATATGGCTTGCTGGGCGAAAACATCCTGGGCCTGGGCTTTGATTTCGACATCAAGATCAGCACCGGGGCCGGCGCTTTTGTCTGTGGCGAATCCACGGCCCTGATGCGTTCGCTCGAGGGCAAGGTCGGCCGACCCAGGGCCAAGTACATTCACACCGTCGAGCACGGCTACCGCGACAAGCCCTCCAACCTCAACAACGTCGAGACGTTCGCCAACGTGCCCATGATCATCAAAAACGGCGCCCAGTGGTTCGCCTCCATGGGAACGGCCACCAGCAAGGGCACCAAGGTCTTTTCGCTGGTGGGCAACGTGAAAAACACCGGCCTGGTGGAGGTGCCCATGGGCGCCAGCCTACGTCATATCGTCTACGACGTGGGCGGCGGCACCCTTAAAAAAGCATTCAAGGCCGTGCAAAGCGGCGGCCCGTCCGGCGGGTGCATTCCCGCCAGCATGCTCGACATCCCCGTCGACTATGAAAAGCTGGTCGAGACCGGCGCGATGATGGGCTCGGGCGGCATGATCGTCATGGACCAAGACACCTGCATGGTCGACGTGGCCCGCTATTTTCTCGAGTTTTTGCAAGAGGAGTCGTGCGGACAGTGCACGCCCTGTCGCGAGGGCATCAAGCGCCTGTTGCAGATCCTCACCGACATCTGCCAGGGCCGGGGCCGCGAGGGCGACATCGAGCTGTTGCAGGAGCTATCGGCCACGGTCAAGGAATTGTCGCTGTGCGGCCTGGGCGGCAGCGCGCCCAACCCGGTGCTCAGCACCATCCGCTATTTCCGCGATGAATACGAAAGCCACATCCGCGACAAATTCTGCCCGGCCGGCGTGTGCAAGGAGCTGTTTCAATACGAGATCGACCCCGAGGCCTGCACGGGCTGTCACGCCTGCTGGCGCAAATGCCCCCAGCAGGCCATCAGTGGCGAGAAGAAAAAGCCCCACGTCATCGACCAGGCCAAATGCATCAAGTGCTCCATTTGCTACGATGCGTGCAAGTTCAACGCCGTCGTGGTCAAGCCCAACAAGAAACAGGAGCCGCGCCAATGATCAACCTGACCATCAATGGCCAAAAAGTCCAGGCCGAGCCCGGCTCGACGCTGTTGCAGGCCGCCGCGTCCATCGGCGTCAAGATACCCACCCTGTGTCATCACGAGGCCCTGGAGCCGGCCGGCATCTGTCGTTTGTGCACCGTGGAGCTGTTCGACGGCCGGCGCAAGCGCTTCGTGACCTCGTGCAACCACCCCGTGCGCGAGGGCGTCGAGGTGTGGACCCACTCCGAGGCCGTGCTCAAGCACCGCAAAATGCTCGTGGAGCTGATCCTGTCCCGTTGCCCGGAAAACGCCTTTGTGCGCGACCTGGCCGCGCAGTACGGCCTGGAGCGCCCGCGCTTTCAGTGCGACCAGGACAACTGCCTGCTCTGCGGCCTGTGCTGCCGCGTCTGCGAGTTGATGGGCCCCCGGGCCATCACTTTCGCCGGCCGCGGCACCGAAATCGAGGTGACCACGCCTTTCCACTGCGTGTCCGACGACTGCCTGGCCTGCGGGGCCTGCGCGGCGGTCTGCCCCACGGGCAACATCGTCATGGAGGACGCCGGCGACGAAATCGTCATGAAGATCGGTGGCAAGGAGACCCGGCGCGCGCCCAAGCAAAAGTGCGCCGAATGTGGCCGTCTTTTCGCGCCCAGCGTTTTTCTGGCGGACGTGGGCCGTCGGTTGCCCGGCGCCGTCCAGCCGGCCGAGGACGCGCCCAAAATCTGCCCCGACTGCGCCCGCCAGGTTTTCGCCCGCAAGATGGCCATGGGCCAAGACTGAGCGGCCACGGCCGATCGCTGAACAAAAGGCCCCTCCCGCGGCGCGGGAGAGGCCTTTTTCGTTGAGGCGCGGCCCTAGGCTGGCTCAGCCCGTCGCTTTTTCGCCGAAATACGTGCTTTCGGCCAAGGCCTGGGCAAAGCGCTGACGACGTTTGTCATCGACCTGATTGGCCTCGCCGAACTCCAGGCAGCCGGTCAGGCATTTGGTGACGCAGGCCGGCTTTAGCCCGGCGTCCAGGCGATCCATGCAATAGTCGCACTTGACGGCCTTGTTGGTCTGGGGATTCCATTGGCAAGCGCCCCAGGGGCAGGCGGCGATGCAGCTTTTGCAGCCGATGCAACGGGCCTGGTCGATGTAGACGATGCCGTCGGAGGGGCGTTTGATCACCGCGCCCGTGGGGCAGACGGCCAGACAACTGGCCTCGGTGCAGTGAAAACAGGGCATGAACACGAACCTGACCCTGGGCAGGCCGCCCACGGCCAGCGGCCCCACGGCGATGTTTTTGCAGAGGGCCGGCCCCACCGGCAGGCCTTTGTTGGTCTTGCAGTGGACCTCGCAGGCCTGGCAGCCGATGCACATGTCCGAGTCTTGCAGCAGATAATATTTGCTCATTTTCGGGCCTCCCTACTTGCCCGCCCGGGCCAGGCGCACGGTGGCCTCGCACAAGGCGTTGGCGCCGCCGGCCGGGTCATAGACATGCAACAGCCCCACCTGCAGCCTTTGGTCGGCCACGCCGTTGCCAAAGGCGCGCTTTTGCAGGGGCACGGTGCGCCCGAAGCCGTGCAGCAGAAACACCGCGTCGGGGTGGATCCACGGCGTCAATTTGACCTTGGCCTTGGCGCTGTAGCCGGGCGCGCTGACCACGGCCTCGTCGCCATCGGCCAGGCCCAGGGCCTCGGCCCGCCGGGGGTGGACCCAAATGGGGTTGTCGTGCAAAATCTCGTGTAAAAGAGGGTTATTGGCCGTATGGGCGTGGTTGTGCACGCTTGATCGGCCAAAGAGCAGGCGAAATTCATCGTCGGCCAACGCCTTGGGCGGCTGGAAGGGCGCGAAGCTCTCGATGCCGGCCTGGCTCAGGCGCGAGCTGACCAGCTCGATCTTGCCCGAGGGCGTCTTGAACTTGAGCCCCTCGGCGCGGTCGAACATGATGGGCTGGTCGGCCAGGGACAAGACGCCGCGTTGGCGCAGTTGGGCGATATCGACGCCCGTGCCTTCGAGCTGATAGGCCCAGATATCCTCGATGGCCTGGAAGTTGAAATATTGCCCCGCGCCCAGGCGACTGGCCAACTGGCCGAAGATCCACCAGGCCGGCCTGGTGTCGTGGAGCGGGGCCACGGCCTGGTCGCGCATCTGGATGGTCGGCTTGGCGCCATCCTTGAGGGCCAGGATGTTGGCCCGCTCCAGATAGGTGGCCTCGGGCAGGATCACGTCGGCGTACCAGGCCGTCTCGGAGTAATTGACGTCGATGGCCACCAGCAGGTCCAGGCGGTCGAGGGCCTTTTTCTGGGCCTCCGGGTCGGGCAGGGCGCTGAGGGGGTCGTGCCGATAACAGATATAAGCGCCCACGTGATAGGGCTGGTCGGTCTCCATGGCTTCGTAAAGCAAGTGCAGCAGGCCGGGCCCCGCGTCGAAATGGCTGTATTTCCAGCCGCAACCATCGACGCGCTGATCGACGGGCTTGGGCATGGGCTCACCCAGGCTGCGCAGGGGCTTGCGGCCGGCGTCGGCGGCCTTTTTGGCGAAGATAAGTCCGCCGGGCGTCTCGATGGCCCCGAAAAGGACGTTGAGAATGCTGGCCGTGCGGCTGGAGTAGAACGACTGCATGTGGCGAGCGGTCATCCAGCCGGCGTGGAACATCACCTTGGGCGCGTCGGCGGCGATCTCGCGGATGAAGCTTTGCACCTCGGCCGCCGGGATGCCGGTGTGCTCTTCCTGCCACTGGGCGGTGTAGGGGGCGACAAAGGTCTTCAGTTCGTCCAGGCCGCTGACCCAGCGCGCGCAGAACTCCTTGTCGTACAGCTCGTTGTAAATCACCTCGTGGATCAGGGCCAGGTTGAGGGCGTAGTCGGTGTTGGGGCGGATCTGCCAATAGCGGGTGGCCTTGGCGGCGGTGAGGCTGGCCCGGGGGTCGATGTAGGTGCATTTGGCCCCGGCGGCCATGGCTTTCATGAAGTCCTTGGCCTCCTTGACCTGCAACGACTCGATGATGTTGCGGCCGTAGAGCACGATGTGGCGGGTGTTTTTTATATCGTAGGACAGGCCCTTGCGGCCCAGGCCATAGAGGCTCAGCGCGGCGTGGTGGGTGTTGCGGCCGCAGGTGCAGTCGTGGTTGAAGTAGTTGGGCGAGCCGATGGCCTTCAGAAAGCTCTTGGTCAGGTCGTTGAACGGGCCGCCGCGGTCGCTCAGGGCGATGGCCTTGGCCCCGTGGGCGTCGATGACCTTTTGCAGCTTTTGGGCCACGTAATCCAGCGCCTCGTCCCACGAGGCTTGCCGCCACTGGCCCTGGCCGCGTTCGCCCACGCGGATCAGCGGCTGCAGGGGCCGCTGGTCGTCGTCGTAGAGCAGGCTCAGGCCCGCCGCGCCCTTGGCGCAGAGGCTGGCGCCCATGGCCTTGTCGTTTTCGTTGCCTTGCAGCCAGCGCACGCGCCCGTCCTCCACCTCCACCTGGATCGGACAGCGCACCGCGCACATGCCGCACATGCTGTAGACGGTTCGTTTGCCTGGGTCGGCCACGTTGGCCACATTGGGCGCTTGGGTTTTGTTCATATGCGAAACTCCATCCTGCCTGCTGGGGGCTTTGGCGACGCGAAAAGCCGCCGTCCAGGAGACCATTTTGTCACGATCAGCCCGCCAACGCCAGCCCGAGGGCGTTTTTTTGGCGCGGCAAGACAAAACGCCGCCCCCGCCGACCCCACGGGCGGCGCGAGCGGCGCGCGGCGGCCAGGAAAATCCTAGATCGAGCCGATGGCCCTGATCTCGGTGGAGGTGAGCACTTTGTCGATGGCCAACAGCGTGATGACCTTTTCGCCAAACTTGGCCATGCCCAGGATGAAGCTGGTGTCGAGGACGACGCCGAAACTGGGCGTGGGCTCGACGTTTTCGGCCCGCACGTCGGCCACCTCGTTGACCATGTCCACCACGATGCCCATCATGATCGGCTGGTCCTCGCTCATCACCTCGACGACGATCACGCAGGTGCGGTCGTCGGGCTCTTTGTATTGCAGGGCGAATTTCAGGCGCAGATCGACCACCGGGATGACCTTGCCGCGCAGGTTGATCACGCCCAGGACGAAATCGGGCGTGCGGGGGATGGGCGTGACGTTCATCATGCCGATGATCTCGCGCACGCGCAGGATCTCCAGGCCGTATTCCTCGTCGGCCAGGCCGAAGGTCAGATATTTGCCGGCCAATTCCTGGCCGATGGCGCTGACTTGTTGCGAAGCGTCCTTGGCGCACATGGCGTTTTCCTCCCGCCTTGGGTTTTGCTTGGCCGCCGGGGCGACCTCGTTTTTCGTGCCGGGGCTCCGGCGGTCCACGCGGGTTTGTTTTGCGAAATCCGGGCCAACGGGCGCGGCGCGCGCTACAAAAATAAAAACTGGTTATTTCAACATGTTGCCCGCCACTCGATAGCCGTCACGCCGAGCGAGGCCCGTCACGTGACACTTGTGTCACGTGACACAAGTGTCACTCCGAGCCGTCGCCCAGTTCGCTCAGGCCAAGCTCGTTCAGCTTGCGATAGAGCGTGTTGCGGCTCAAACCCAGCAGGCGGGCGGCCTTGGCCTTGTTGCCGCCGGCCCGGCGCAGGGCGGCCAGGATGCGCTGGGCCTCGCTGGTGGGGCCGTCGGCCGCGGGCGAAATCGGCGGCGCGGACAGCTCGGGCGGCAGATGTTCGGGGCCGATGAGCCCGCCGGGGCAGAAAATATAGGCATGCTCCAAGACATGGCGCAACTGGCGCACGTTACCGGGCCAGGGCTGGCGCATCAGCGCCTCCAGCGCCGTGGGCGAGAGGCCCTCCACCGGCCGGGGCATGCGCCGGGCGAACTGGGCCAGGAAATGCTCGGCCAGCAGGGGGATATCCTCGCGGCGCTGGGCCAGGGAGGGCATGTTCAGGCGCACGACGTTGAGCCGATAATACAAATCCTGCCGAAAGCGGCCCTGGGCGCTCAACGTGGCCAAGTCCTGGTTGGTGGCCGCCACCACCCGCGCGTCCACGCGGCGCGGTTTGGCCTCGCCCACCCGCTCGACGATCTTGTCCTCCAGCACGCGCAGCAGCTTTAGCTGCACCGCGGGCGAGATGTCGCCGATCTCGTCGAGCATGATCGTGCCGCCGTCGGCCAGCAAAAAGCGGCCGGCCTTGTCGGCCACCGCGCCGGTGAAGGCCCCGCGCGCGTGGCCGAACAGCTCACTCTCCAAGAGGTTTTCGGCCAGCGCCGCGCAGTTGACCTTGATCAACGGCCCATTGGCCCGGGGACCAAGGTAGTGCAGGGCCTCGGCGGCCAGTTCCTTGCCCGAGCCACTGGGCCCGCCGATCAGCACCGTGGTGTCGGTCTCGGCCAGGGTCTCCAGCAGGCGGTATACCTCCTGCATGGCCGGGCTCTGGCCCACCAGGCCGTGCAGGCCACGGCGGCTGCGCAGGCTGTCCTCCAGCAGCGACAGCCGCGTGCGGTCGCGCAGCACCAGCACCGCGCCCATGGCCCGGCCCTGGCCGTCGCGCAGCGGTCGGCAGCTCAGCTCCACCAAGCGCGGCCCAGCGCCGGCGGGCACGATCTGCTGGCGGGCCTCGGCCGGGGCCGAGCCGCCCCGGGCCGTGGCCAAAAGCATCTGGCGGCCCTGGCCCAGGGGCGCCCACATGGGCTCTTCCAGCGACGAACCCAAGGCCGCCTGACTGGTCAGGCCCAGCAGCTCCTGGGCCGCGCGGTTGATCTGGCTGAGGCGGCCGTCAACGCCCACGCTGATCACGCCGTCACCCACGCCCTCGACGATGGCCGTCAGCAGGGCCTGATAACGCCGGCGCTGGGCGGCCTCGTGGTCCCGTTCATCGATCAGGCGCTTGTGGGCCAGCGCCGCCCGGGCCGCGCGCAGCAGGGCGTCCTTGGTCACGGGCTTGACCATGAAATCAAAGGCCCCCAGCCGCAGCGCCCGCGAGGCCGCCTCCACCGTGGGCTGGCCGGTGATCATCACCACCGGCGTGGTCGGTTGCAGGCCCTTGGCCCGTTCCAGCAGCTCCAGGCCCGAACGCCCGCCCAAGATGATATCGACAAACACCGCGTCAAAGGCGTCCGCCTCCAGGGCCGCCACGGCCTGGTCAAAGTCGGCCGCCGTTTGCACGGCGTGGCCCGCGTCGCCAAGCAGCGCCTCGAAGGTCAGGCGCAGAACTTGTTCGTCGTCGACCACCAACACCCGGCCGCTCATGGGGTCTCCTCGCCGCTGGCGGCCGCCGGCAGATCGACGATCACCGTGGCCCCGCCGCCCTCGCGGCTTTCGAAACCGATGCGCCCGCCGTGATCGCGGACAATGCCGTGGCTGACGCTAAGCCCCAGGCCCGTGCCCTGGCCCGGCGGCTTGGTGCTGAAAAACGGCTCGAACACGCGGCGTTGCATGGCCGGGGCCAGGCCCACGCCGTTGTCGATAAAACGCAGGCGCAGGGCCGGGCGGCCGTCGGCCGACTCGTGGCGGGCGGCCTGGATGGTCAGGGTCTTGCGCGGATCGGCCGAGGGAAAGCGCTGATCCAGGGCCTGCTGGGCGTTGGAGATTAAATTCATGAACACCTGCTGGAGCTGGCGGCGGCGGCCCAGGGCCGGCGGCAGATCGGCCGGCAGATCCAGCTCCAGGCGCGCGCCGCGCTTGGTCAGTTGGTTGCCCATCAGGGCCAGGGCGTCGCC
Organism: Desulfarculus baarsii DSM 2075; assembly: GCF_000143965.1. Taxonomy (GTDB): domain Bacteria; phylum Desulfobacterota; class Desulfarculia; order Desulfarculales; family Desulfarculaceae; genus Desulfarculus; species Desulfarculus baarsii. The sequence continues at coordinate 3,149,280 of NC_014365.1, forward strand.
CAACACGGCGGCCAGGTCGACGGCGGCGGGCTCTTCGCTGTGGGGCCGGGCAAAGGACAGCAGGTTGGCCACGATGGTCGAGATGCGTTGGCCTTCCTGGATGATCAGGGCCGGATACTCGGCGCGGGCCTGGGGGCTGTCGGCGCGGTCGATGATCAGTTGGGCCAGGTTGATCACGCCGTTGATGGGATTGTTGATCTCGTGGGCCACGCCGGCGGCCAGTTCGCCGATGGAGGCCAGATGGGCGGCCATGGCCGCCTCGGTCTCCAGGTTTTTTTTGGCCGTCACCTCGCGCAGCATGACCAGGGCCGTGTGGGCCGCGCCGTCGCCGGCCGTCTCCACCGGCCGAGCCGTGGCCCAGAAATGCCGGCGGCCGTCGGGGCCGTCCTGGCCGCATTCGGCCTCGTGGGCTTGGCCGCCTTGCAGGCAGGCCCGGGCCAGTTCCTCGGCGGTGGTTCTGGCCTCGCCGCCCTGGCCCAGCAGGGCCAGGGCTTGATCGTTGGCCCAGGTCATGGCCAGATTTTGATCGAAGATGACCATGGCCTCACCCACGGCCTCGACTATGGCCGAAAGCTTGCGCCCGCTCTCGACCAAGGCCTGCTCCATGGCCTGTTTTTCGGTGATGTCGTGGACGATGACGTGAACCAGGCCCACGGCGGCGATGGGGCTGGAATGCAGTTCCACCTGGCGTTGGCGGCCGTCGGCCAGGCGATGGCGGCCCAAGGCCACGCCGGGCTCGCTGGCTGGCGGGGCCGGCTGGCCCGAGGCGTCCAGTTGGCCCAAGCTCATGGCGGCCAGCTCCGTCCAGCGGTGGCCGTAGTAGCGGCAGGCGGCGGGGTTGGCGTCGCGGATGCGGCCGCCGTGGGGGTCGATCAGCAGCATGGCCTGGTGCGAGTCGTGAAACAGGCTGCGATAGCGGGCATCGCTTTCGACCAGGGCCTCTTTGGTCAGCCGGCCGCGCTCGACCTCCAGTTGCAGGGCGGCGATGAGCGCCTTGTCATGCTGGGCTCTGGCCAATTCGGCGCGGCGGGCGCGCGTCAGCGACCGCCAGGCGGCCCAGGTCGTCACCGCCAGCGCCGCCAGGCCGGCGGCCAGGCCCAGCGCCAGCCACCCATCAGGCCATGGCCCGGCCAAGGCCCGGCCCAAAAGCGCACCCACGCCCAACGACACGGCCACCAGCGTCGCGCCGAGAGGCAACGCGTTTTCGCGGCTGAAAAAATTCATGCAACGGGAGCCTTTCGGAACGGCTTCGGCCCGCGCGCCCCGAGGCCCCAGGCCATCTTGACCCGCCGGCCGCCAAGCGCGATCCCCGCGCCGGCCCGCGCGGTGGCGTTACGACCTGGCGCGCGACGGCGCGGGCGGGGCCAGCAGGCGCAGGCCCATGCCGCCGCCCAGGCAGTGTTCGCGGGCCAACCGGCAGAGCATTTCCAGCTCATCGTCGCCCCCCCCGCGCGCCAAGTCAAGGACGATGTCCACCACGCCGCCGTCGCCCAGCGCCCGATTGTCCACGGCCATGGCCGCGCGCAATGCCACCAGCGGGCTGCGGCCGCCTTCGCCGGCCGGCGAAAGCCCCGGCGTCAGGGGTTGTCCGGCCAGGCGGCCGTTGGGCAAGGCCCCGGTGCGCAGACCCAGGGCCCGGCCGCCCTCGCCGCTATTCATGCCCGGCCAAAAGGCGTCCTCGCCCTGGCCACGGCGCGACAGGCACTCGTGAAAAAGGCCCGAAACCCGCCGGGCCATGGCCGTGGGCAGAGGGTGGCCGCCACCCAGCTTGGGCGCGGCCAGGATGGCGCCCAGCAGCTTGAAGTTCTTGCTGAAGCCGGCGGCCATCTCGGCGGTGAGCTGGCTGAGGCTGGTTTGACGGTTTTCGAAGACCACCGTTTGCAACGCGGCCAGCGAATCGGCCGTATCGGCCAGGCCCACGCCCTGGATGGCCCCGTGATCGCACCGCGCGCCACCGCCGGCCAAGTCCAGGCCCCGCTGCCGGCAGCCATCCGACAACAGCGAGGCCAGCGGCGCGGCCCACCAACGTCGCCGCCCATGGCGCGCGGCCCGCAGGCCCTCCACCACCCGGCCCAGCAGGAAGTCCATCTGCCGGCCAAAGGCGTCCAGCACCTGGCCAAGACCGCCCATGCCCGCCGGCGGCGGCGTGGCCAGGCCCAGCCGGCGTTTGGAGCCGAAGCAGCGGCCCTGGTTGAGAGCCAGCTCCAGGCACAACGGCAGGTTGAAACAGGCCGCGCCCGGCCAGACGAAACTGACCCCCGGCACGGCCACGCCGCCACGGGCGTCCGGGACGTAGCCGGCGGCATCGGCCGCCCCGCAGCCGCGCTCGGTCAGCGAGGCGATCACCGCTTCGTCGCAGGCCAGGCTCACGCTCAGGCCGCCCTGCCAGGTCGTCTCCAGCGCCCAGCGCAGAAAGCGCGGCGACGAACCGGCGTGCAGGCGGATCTGCAAGCTGGCCGAACCCAACCCGGCCAGGGTCGCCGCCTCGACGATCAGCCGCGAAAGCTCATTGGCCCCATCGCCGCCCGCGCCGTCATCGCCGCCCAGCACCACGGCCAGGGCCTGGGGCCGGGGCGCTTCGTCGTGACTTGGCCGCCAGCGCGTCACCTCGGCGGCCTTGGCCATCAGGCACAGCAAAAGCTCCCTGGCTTGGGCGGCGTTGATGCGGCCGGCAATCAAATCGGCGACATAATATGGATAAAGGTATTGATCGACCCGGCCCAACGAAGAAACCAGGCCGGGGCTCTCCAACTCCAGACCCATATAGCAAAGCCACAGGGCTTGCAGGGCCTCGTGAAAGGTCTCGGCTGGCCGGGCCGGCGTCTTGCGACAAACGCGCGCGATCTGGCGTAGTTCGGCCGCCCTGGCCTCGTGGCTGGACCGCGCCAGGCGTTCGGCCTCCTCGGCCAGGCGCGTGGCGTGGGCGGTCAAAGCCTGACCAACCAGTCGCGCCGCCTCGAAAAACGGCCCTTCACGCCCGCTGATCGAGGCCAGCAGACCATCGACGCCCAGGCGCAGGAAGCTCGCGAAATCGGGCAAGAAACGGCCGCCATCAGCCTCGTCAAACCACAAGGCCTGGGCCGGCGGCAGATCGCGGCCCCTGGCCGTCCGGCGGCCACATTGGCCGGCCAACACACCCAGGCGATCCGCGAGGGCCAGGGGCAGCGGGGCCTGGCGGCCGTCGCCGCCGCGAGCCAGGCACTGGGCCCGCGTCAGCGCGTCGAACTCCGGGTGCACCAGCACCGAGCGCCGAAAAGAGCCAACCGCGCCGACGATCAGCTCGTGGTCGTGGATACGCGGCGGTTTGTGCCGCATCAGGTAGGCGAAGGCCTGGGCCCGGGCCAGGACGGGAGGCAAGTCGCCACGCCCGCCCCGACGGCGGAAGCGGCCCAGCAGCAAGGCCCGCTCGGGGCAGAGGCGAACCGGCTCGGCCAGCATTTGTCGCTTGATGGCCGCGAAACGATCCCAGGTGACGCCGATCCATGGCTGATCCAACATGCCCCTCCGTCGCTGTGTGGCCATATTATGCGAAATGCGCCCGCGCCATTTCAACAGCGTTTCGGCCGCTTGCTACCTAGTGATTAGTTTTTTTGCGCAAAAAAACAGGGAGCCCCGCCACGGGGAACTCCCTGAATCATAATTATATTTTATGGTGAGGCCTCAGGCCGGGCGCGGGCCGACGCCCTCCTTGAGGCGCAAGGTCTGGTCGCCGAAGAGCGCGAAGCGCAGCCATTCAAAGGCGAATTTGAGCAATTGCAGGTCGTTTTGAGCCATGGCCTCCAGGCGGGCCTGGGGCAGATCGACCATGCGGGTCAGGCTGCTGTTGGCGACAAACTCGCGGAAGCGTTCGAGGTTGTAGCAGGCCATGAAAAACATCTGCATCTTTTTGTGGATCTGCTCGGGGCTGGCGGCCGGCGGCTGGCGGCTGATGATGGGCAAAAACAAGTCGTTGACCGTGTGATAGGCCTCCAGGCCCTGGTCCTTGGTCCAGGCCTCGGTGGTCCAATCCGGGCCGTCCTCGAAGCCGCGGCAGTGGGGCTCGCGCACCAGAAACCAGCTTTCCTCCAGGGGCCCGCCGGCCTGGCCGCCCCTGGTGGCCCGGCCCAGCGGATAGGTGCGGCAGGCGCCGGGGCGGTCTTCGTAGACCGTGCAGCCGTTTTGGCCCAGAAACGGGCAGGTGCGCTCGGCGTTGTCGGCCATCTGCAGGCGAGGCATGGGCCAGCCGTTTTGGCCGGTCTCCACCTCGGCGTGGCGGTCGATGAACTCCTCGGCGCCCAGGCCAAGGCGCGTTTTCAGGCGCAGCACGTCGTAGGGCGTCAGCACCAGGTTGAGCTTGCGGCAGCATTCGCCAAAACAAGCCACGCCAGGGTGGCACGAAAAACGAAATCCGCCCGCGCCCAGTTCCTGAAAACGACCGTCCTTGGGGTCTGGCAGCATCAGTTCTTGGCCCCGTCGTCAGCCTCGTTTTGGGCCTCGACGTCCTTGAGCTTGAGCGATTTCTGGCCCAGCAGGCCGAAACGCACCCAGGCGTAGGCCAGGTCCAGCAGGGCCAGGTCGTCCATCTTGGCCGCGTCGATGGTGTCTTGATCCAGGTCGAAGCGCTCGAGGAACGAGCTTTTGAAGACGAACTCGCGGAAGCGATCCAGGTCGTAAAGGGCCAGCAAGAGCATCTGCTGGACCTTGGGGTTGTCGATGTCCACCGGCCGGTTCATGAACTCGTGGGCCACCAGCGACTCATAGCCGCCGTCCATCTCCTTGGACTGGGTTGCGCCCTGGTCCATCAGCCAGTCGCGCACCTTCCAGCTATCGCCCTTGGCCAGGCCGTGACAGCGCTCGGGGTTGGTGACGATCTGGAAACCACCCTTGGAAAATTCATCCAGCGGGAACATGCGGCAGGCCCAGGGCCGGTGCTCGTAGTATTGACAGCCGTGGGGCCGCACGAAATAACATTTCTTGTCGTCTTCGTCGTTCATGCGAAACTGCACCATGGGCAGGACTTTGTTGGGCAACTGCACCACCTGGGTGTATTTGTCGATGAACTCGGTGGTGGTCAGGCCGATGGCCCGGCTCAGGCGCAGCACGTCGTAGGGCGTGAGCATGATCGTCACGTCGCGGCAGCAGGAGGTGTAGCACTCCAGCCCGCGATGACAGGCAAAGGTAAATTCGTCTTCCAGCCGAAGCTGATTTTTGTAATCCGGAGTCATCTGACGTCCTTGGCCAAGGGCCCGACGCGCGGCCGGGGAAAGTTGCGGTCATTCTTGTGAAAGAATACTCTTACCAGCCGCCCTGGCCAAGGTCAACGACATATTGCGCGGCGATCGGCTCAGACGTCCTCGGCCGAAGGCTCTGGCTCGAAAGCGGCCGCCAGGCCGGCGCGCTCCCTGGCCAGCCGAAAACCCAGGGCCAGGGCTTTTTTGTTGAGCTCCAGCGCCGCGGCGGGCGTTCTGGCCTGCAAGGCCTTTTCCAGCGCCCGTCGACCCACCAGGCCGGTGAGTTGGCTGATGGCCCCCAGGGCCACGACGTTGGCCACCATGACCTTGCCCAGCTTGTCGCGGGCGGCGGCGGTGAAAGGCAGGCCGATGGCCCGACTGGTGGGCGGGTGGCTGACCAGGTCGCCGTCGACGATGATCGTGGCCTCGGGGTCGAGATCCCAGCAATAGGCGTCGGCGGCCTCCTGGGTCAGGGCCAGCAGCACGTCGACCCGGTCGCACTGGGGGAAATCGATGGGCTCGTCGGAGACGATCACCTCGGCCTTGGAGGCCCCGCCCCGGGCCTCGGGGCCGTAGGACTGGGCCATGGCCACCTCGCGGCCCTCGTGCAGGCCGGCGGCCTCGGCCAGGACCAGCCCGGCCAGCAGCAGGCCCTGGCCGCCCGAGCCGGCCAGGCGCACTTCCATCCGAGGCTTGGGCAGGGGGGCGCGGCCGTTGTTCATGATTGCCCCTCCCGGCCCTGGGCCATGGCCCGCTCGACCATGGCCCCATAGGCCTCCAGATAGGTCGTGTCCTCGTCGCGCCGGGCCAGCACGCCGATGGGAAAGCGTCCCGCGCGTCGGGCCCCATCCAGCTTGGCCCATCGCTCGACGCGCACGGCCTGCTCCTTGAAGGCGCGCATCATGTCGATCTGCGAGCCCAGTTTGTTCTGACGACCAAAGTTGGTGTGACAGGGGCTCAGCACCTCCACCACGCCAAAGCCGCGGTGACTGATGGCCTGGGCCAGCAGATCGTCGAGTTGGGTGACGTGATAGACCGTCGAGCGGGCCACGAAGCCGGCCCCGGCGGCCATGCACAGGGCGCTGATGTCCAAGGGCGGCTCGATGTTGCCGTAGGTGGCGGTGGAGGCCCTGGCCCCCAGGGGCGTGGTGGGGCTGTATTGGCCTCCGGTCATGCCATAGTTCTGGTTGTTGACGATGATGGCGGTGAGATCCATGTTGCGGCGGGCGGCGTGGATGAGGTGATTGCCGCCGATGGCCGTGGCGTCGCCGTCACCCATGACGGTGATCACCGCAAGCTCGGGCTTGGCCAGCTTGACGCCGGTGGCGAAAGTGAGCGCCCGGCCGTGGGTGGCGTGCACGCTGCCCACGTCGACGTAGACCGGCAGCCGGCCCGTGCAGCCGATGCCCGCCACCAGCGCCACGTTGTTCTTGTCCAGGCCCAGGGTGATCATCGCCCGCACCAGCGAGCCCAGCAACACGCCCAGCCCGCAGCCGGGGCACCAGACGTGGGGGAATTTCTTGTCGTGGCGCAGCCAACCGTGGACCACGCCGCGCGAGACCGGCGGCATCAGAAAAACTCCCGGATGCGGTTCAATATTTCATCGGGGGTGATCACCTGGCCGTCCATGCGGCCGTGGTGGACCACCCGCGCCCGGCCGGCGGCCACCCGTTTGACCTCGCGGCTGAGTTGGCCCATGTTCAGCTCGGGGACCAGCACCGCCCGGCGGCCCAGGACGGCCTTTTCCACCGCCCGGCGGGGGAAGGGCCACAGCCCCACGATCTGCAACAGGCCAAGCTTCATCCCGGCCGCGCGGGCCTGACGCACGGCGGCCTGGGCCGCCCTGGCCGTGCAGCCATAGGCGATCAGCACCACCTCGGCGTCGTCCAGGGCCATGGGCAGCACCTGCTCCAACTCGCCGAAGTTGCGGCGGATCTTGCCGAACAAACGCCGGAAGAACGGCTCGACCTCGTCGGGCCGGCGGGTGGGAAAGCCCCGCTCGTCGTGGACCAGGCCCGTGACGTGATAGCGATAGCCGTCGCCCAGGTCGGCCAGATGGGGGATCAATCCGCCGTCGGTCTTGAAGGGGACGTACCAGTCGGGCGGCACGGAGGGCTTGCGCCGTTCGATGATCTCCAGCTCGTCTTCGGCGGGCAGCGAAACTTTTTCGCGCAGGTGGGCCACCACCTCGTCGGCCAGCACGATCACCGGCGTGCGCAGGCGCTCGGCCAGGTTGAACGCCCGCACCGTCAGCTCGAAACACTGGGCCACGCTGGCCGGGCAGAGCACGATGGCCGGATGATCGCCGTGGGTTCCCCAACGGGCCTGCTGCACGTCGCCCTGGGCCGGATTGGTGGGCATGCCGGTGGACGGCCCGGCGCGCATGACGTTGACCAAAACCAGCGGCGTCTCGGTGATGCAGGCCCAGCCCAGGTTTTCCTGCATCAGCGAAAAACCCGGCCCGCTGGTGGCGGTCATGGCCTTGGCCCCGGCCAGGGACGCGCCGATGCAGGCCCCCAGCGAGGCGATCTCGTCTTCCATCTGGATGAAGGCCGCGCCGCGGGCCGGCAGACGGCGGCCGAGGATCTCGCTGATCTCGCTGGCCGGGGTGATGGGATAGCCGGCGAAAAAACGACAGCCGGCGGCCAGGGCCCCCCGGGCGATGGCCTCGTTGCCTTGCAGCAACTCGGGCTTTTGCTTGCTCACGGTCCTACTCCGCGTTGTCGGCCGGCGCGATGCGCTCGGGGCTCTGGTTGGCCCGCTTTTCGGCCGGGCCGCACGGCCCCGGCTTGACCGAGGCCACGGCCCCGTCGCCGACGCTGATGGCGAAATCGGGGCAGAGCATCTCGCAGAGGCCGCAGCGCGTGCAGCGCTCGGGCCGGGCCAGATGGGGCGCGCCCCATTGATCCATGGCCAGGGCCTGGCGCGGGCAAAAGGCCACGCAGTTGCCGCAGCTTTTACACCAGGCCGGAAAGAAGCTTATCTTGGCCGACGCGGCCTGGCCCGCCGGCCGGCCCGCCTTGGCGTTGTCGTTCATGGAGGCGCCCCTTCGCGGCCGCGAAAAGGCCCCCGTGGGTCGGGGGCCGGTTGGTCAATGCCTGGTGGATCTGGTGTTGCCCGTCGCCCCCCAATGCCCCGGCGCGGCGGCCGGCCCTAGTTGAGGATGGCCTTGACGGCCTTCATCAGGGCCTCGGGCTCGACGGGCTTTTCCAGAAAAGCCTCGGGCTTGTGCTGGATGAACTGGCTCAGCACCTCCTCGGTGGGCTTTTGCACGCTCAGGTCGCCATCCTCCCGATAGCCGCGCAGGGCGGTCAATTGCTTGAGGAACTCGCCCTCGCCGGTGAGGATGATGATGGGGATGTTCTTGTACTTCCAGATGCTTTTCAGCTCGTTGAATACGACTATGCCCGTTTTCTTGGGCATGCGCACATCGAGGATCATCAGCCCCGGCATCAGGGCCTTGGCTTTTTTGAGGCCCTCGTCGCCGTCCTTGGCCGAGTGGATGTCGTGGAAGCCGTTTTCCTCGAGAATGGTCTGGAGATAGCGCACATTCTCGGGCTCGTCGTCGACGATAAGGACTTTGGTGTGTGTTTTCAGCACCGTAAACCCCCGCCTCTTGCGTGGTCGATCGTTTGGAGGCGGCCCCTGGCCGGGGCGGCCGGGCCTTGTCTTGATTTTTAGTCTACTGCGCCGGCGGGCGCGGTGGCAAGCCCCAAGCGCCGGGCGGCCGAAGCGGCGTTGTTGCCCGTTGACGCGCGAGCCGGGCCTGTGCTAACCAATTTGATAGTGACATATTCCGGCATAGCCAAGGGGGTCGTCGTGAGAAAGACCATCGCCGAAGACTTCGCGGCACTTTACAAGAAGATCAACGCCGACGGGGCGCTGGACGATTTTTTCCATCATCCCGACAGCTTTGGCAAGGGTAGCAACGACTTCGCCGCCGTCATGCTCCTGCTGGGCAAGCTGTCCCTGCGCCTGCCCAGCGCCGCCGCCCAGCGGGCCAAGCGGGCCGAGGCCCTCTGTCGCCAGGCCGTCGACGCCGACATCGAGCCCCTCGATCCCCATCGCCCGGAGTGGGAGTTGATCCAACTGCTCATGGCCGCCCTGGCCGATTGCGCGGCCCACGGCGGCCGGTGACGGCATGTCCATCGCCTACCCCGTGGCCATGGTGCGCGTGATTCGCTCGGTCAACATGAACGGGCGCGGGGTGGAGGTGGGCTCCAGTTGGGTCAGCGGCAATCTGCTCTTTCGCCACCACGCGCCGGGCCAAGCCGTGCAGGACTCGGCCGTCGGCTGGGCCCAGGCCGAGGATCAACAAGGCCGCGTGTTTTTCATCTGGCAGCCCCAGGGCCGCCAGGAGGCGCGTTTGGTCATCCAGCGCGTCGACAGCCTGTATTGCTACGAGGTCGAACCGCTGGAGGCTTGAGCGGGCCGGGGCCTAGGGTTTTTCCGGCGTGGCCAGGGGCAGGCGGATGGTGAAAGTCGAGCCCTGGCCGGGGCTGGACTCGACATCGATCGTCCCGCCGTGCTCGCCGACGATCTTCTGGCTGACCGCCAGGCCCAAGCCCGTCCCCCGCGAGCCCTTGGTGCTGAAAAAGCGCTGGAACAGCCGCGAACGCAGCTCGGCGCTCATGCCGGGGCCGTTGTCGCTGACGCGCATGAGCAGGTAGCCGTCGCGCACGCCCACATCGATGCCCACCAGCCCCGCCCGACCCGCCGGCCGCTCGACATCCTGACAGGCGTCGACGGCGTTGGTGATCAGATTCATCAGCGCCCGGCTCATGGCCGTCGGGTCCATGAGCACCACCCGCTCGCGTTCGACAGTGGTCTGGAAACGCACGCCTTCCAACTCGGCGGCCTTGGCCACCAGGTCCATCGTCCCCGAGATGAACTCGCCCAGGGCCACCGGTTGCAACTCGGGCTTGCGCTCGCGGCTGTAGCTGAGCATGTCCAGGCTGAGGTTGCCGATGCGGTTGATGGCCTTTTGCACGGTGCGCCAGCCCTCGTTGACCAAGTCGCTGTCCTGGCGCTTGAGCCCGGTGTTGACCAGGTACGACCCGCCCTTGAGGCCGTTGAGGATGTTCTTGATACAGTGGGCCAGGCCGGCCACGGTCTGGCCGATGGCCGCCAGGCGCTCGGCCTCGATGAGCTGGCGGCGCAGGCGGTTTTCCTCGGTGACGTCCTTGCTCACGCCCACCGTGCCCAGCACCTTGCCCCGGCTGTCGCGCAAAAGGGCCAGCGAGAGGCTCACCTCCACCGACCGGCCGTCCTTGGCCAACAGCGTGGCCGTAAAGTTGTTGACCGCGCCCTTGGCCTGGACCTGAGCCATCAACGACTGGCGTTCCTCGGGGCTCTGCCACAGGCCCTCGATGCTCTTGCCGACAAGCTCGCCGCGCGAGTAACCCAGCATGCGCTCGCCGGCCGGGCTGAAGGTGACCACCCGGCCCTCCAGGTCGGTGGTGATGATCATGTCCGAGGAGTTTTGCAGGATGTTTTCCATGTATTCCTTGTTGCGGCGCACCTCCTCCTGCAGGGCGCGCTCCTCGGTGACGTCGCGGGCCATCACCGACAGGGCGGCCATCTGGCCGTCGTCGTTGAAAATGGGGTAGCGCACCGTCTGGAACCAGCGCAGTTCGCCGTCCACCCGCGTGCCCTCGTAAAAGCCCATCGACGCGCCGCTTTCGATCACCGCCCGGTCGTGGGCGGCCATGGCTTTGGCCATTTTTTCGGGAAAAAGCTCGGAGTCGGCGCGGCCCACCATGTCCTCGGGCTGGCGGTGGCTGAGTTCGCCGGCCGCCGGGTTGACGTAGATGTAACGCCCGGCCATATCCTTGATGCAGATGATGTCCTGGGCCGCTTCCAGAAATTGCCGCAGGCGCTGCTCGGTCTGGCGCAACTCGCGCTCCAGGCTGACGCGGCGGGTCACGTCGCGCACGCCCTCTATCACCTGGACCAGGCGGCCGGCCTGATCGAAGATCGGCGCGGCCGAAACTTCCTTGAACACCTCGGCGCCATCGTCACCCCTGGTCGCGTAGACCACCGAGGCCGTGCGGCCCTCGCGCAGCACCGTCTCAAAGGGGCACGAATGGTCTTGGTGTGCCGGGCTCTCGGCCGGGCAAGGCTTGACCTCGAAACATTTGCGGCCCAGAATCTGATCCTTGCGCAGGCCCGATTCGATCAAAAACGTCTTGTTGACGCCCACCACCGTGCGCTCGGTGTCCAAGACGGCGATCTGGTCGGGCAACGAGTCGAGCACCTTTTGGTTCCAGTCGCGCTCGCGGCGCACGGCCTCGTCGGCCTCGCGTTCGACCTGGAGCTTTTCGCTCTCAAGCTGGAACATGTCCCACAGCAGCCGCGCGCCGACAAAATCGATGGTGCTGACCTGGGGCGGCTTGGTGGCGGCCATGCGATCGCGCACCTTGGCCGAACCGGTCAGCTCGATGAGCAGGTTCAGGCCGGGCAGGTCGTAGAGATCGGTGAAATCGCCGAAGGTGGGAATGCCCAGGTCGCTGGCGTGAAGCATGCCCGGAGCCTGATCATCGGGGTCGGCCACGCCCAAGATCTCCAGGTTCAACGCGCCCATGCGGTCGTCGACCAAAATCGTCAGCAGGTTGTCGCAGGCCTTGCCGCCGCCGATGATGCCGGCCTTGAGCGCCACGTGGGCCTGGGCCCCGCGGCGGACGCTGGTCTGGTTTGGCTTGGCGGTCTCGCTCAACGGCCTCGGCTCCGCATGGTTGGTGATGGCGGCGCGACGCCTCCGCCCCAGCTTTATCAATAACATGCCCGGCCCCGGCGTTTCAACGCCCGTTCCTGCCGCCGCATCCCCAACCGACTCTGGTTTTGGTATATAATCAATGATAACGCCATGGGGCGCGCCATCTGGCCTTTGCCGCTTCTGGCGGTTGACACCATGGGGCTTGCGTGGTATTACTCCTTGGCCTTGAGGCGTGGGCCGTTAACTCAGCCGGTAGAGTATCTGCCTTTTAAGCAGAGAGTCGCGTGTTCGATCCACGCACGGCCCACCACCATGTGGCCCAAACGTCCCCATCGTCTAGCCCGGTCCAGGACACCGGCCTTTCACGCCGGCGACACGGGTTCAAATCCCGTTGGGGACGCCAAATAATATCAAGGGGTTGCGGCGTATTGTCGCAACCCCTTGCCTTTTCGTGCCCTTGGCTGGCCGTCGCCCCGGCGGCGCGAAATAACTTCCGCCGGGCGTGATGCGATAACTCGGGCGTCAAACGCCGCCGCGCGCGGCGTGAAGGAAACGTCAACCGGGCGGGTCAGCTACCTCCCGCATTGTCAGGGCCGGGCCACGCGAAGAGGCCGGGTCCTCGCCACAAGCTGTTTCCCTGGCGGCTCCGGTTGACGACGCCAGCATATCCACCGCTGGTTTCGACGTCAAGGCGCTGGGCGCAGCCACGCCCAGCCAGGCCGGTCCCAAGGCAAGCGCCGCGCGAAGGCTCAGGGCTTGGCGGCCGGATGCGGCAGGGCCGACGCGGGATGAGGCTTTTTGCGCTCGGCCAACACCGAGACCAGGCTGTCGAGGGTCTGTTGCAGGCCCTGGGCGTGGCGCTCGGTGGTCTGTTCGGTTCGGTCGTTTTGCGTGGCGGAAGAGTAATACTTCTTGCTGTTGGCAAAGACGCGCACGCAACCCGGCTTGCTGATGCAATTGAAAACCAGCATCACCAACGGGCTGGGCGATTCCTGCGCGGACAAATGAACTTTTTCGTATTTTTCGACGATGGCCAGGGCGACGTCGCTCTGCTCCTTGATCTCCCAGCCCTGGTCCAGGGCCCCCTCGGCCAAGGCCGTGACGACCTCGGGGCAGGTGACGCCCTCGATGGTCACCTCGGGCCGGCCGCTGGGCGTGGCCAGGGGTTTATAGGGTGAGCAGGCCCACAGCAGAGACATCGCCGCGCAAACAAGATAAACAGCCAGTCGTTTCAAGTCATTCCCCAACTTGTCGATTCACAGGGCGCGCCGGCGGCGGAAGTCAACACCGCGACACCAACACGGGTTGAGTTTATATCGCCACCCCACCCCCTTGTCAAGCCCGCGCCACGGCCCCAGGCCAAGGCCGGCGCGCGCCCGAAAAACGCCCGTCATCGGCGGCGATTCGAGCGTTGCCAGATCCTTGACCGCCGGCCGCGCGGCGTGCATACTGGGGCATCGTCATCGCTTCGATAAAAAGCAATATGTTCGGCGTGTTACCTGACCGACAAGCCAAGCGCGCCCGCGCCGCGCGGCGAAAATTGTAAAGGAAAGCCAAACCATGCCGCAAAAACCGGCCAACGTGATCTTTGGCTTGGCGGACAAGCCGCCCCTGGGGACGACCGTCTTCCTTGGCTTCCAACACGTGTGCTTGGTCGCCATTTCCCTGGTCTTTCCTGCCTTGCTGATCTATGAAACCGGCGGCAGCCCAGAGCAGGCCGGTTTCATGATCGACATGTCGCTGCTGGCCGGCGGGTTGGGGGCGATCATGCAATCGCTGCCCAGGGGGCCGGTGGGTTGCGGGTATTTCTGCCCGCAGGTGTGCGGGCCGTCGTTCTGGGCGGCGTCGCTGGCGGCGGCCAAAATGGGCGGTTTGCCGCTGGTGCTGGGCATGACCGCCGTGGCCGGCCTGATAGAATCGATTTTCTCCAGGTTCATGCACAAGTTGCGCGGGCTGTTTCCGCCAGAGGTGATCGGCCTGATCGTGGCCCTGGTGGGCATCACCGTCATCCGCACGGCCATGAACAGCCTCACCGCCAGCGACCCCCAAGCCGAGGCCTTCGCCCACCACGGCCTGCTCATCGGCCTGTTCACCCTGGGCGTGATGATCGCCCTCAATATCTGGACAAAGGGCAATCTGCGCCTTTTCTGCTCGCTGATCGGCATGGCCGCCGGCTACGGCCTGTCCATCGCCAGCGGCCTGGTTCACCAGGAGCACATGCTCCACGTCGGCCAGCAACCGTGGATCGATCTGCCCGTGTTGGATCACCCCGGCTTGGCTTTCGACTGCTCGCTGATCCTGCCGTTGGTGGTGGCCACGCTATGCTCGACCCTCAAGACCGTCGGCGACATCACCACCTGCCAGAAGATCAACGACGAACAGTGGAAACGGCCCGACATGACAAATATCAAAAAGGGCATCCTGGCCGACGGCCTGACTTGCCTGACGGCGGGCGTGGTGGGCGGATTTGGCCAATCGACCTCCTCGAGCAACATCGGCCTTTCCATCGCCACCGGAGCCACCAGCCGGGTCATCGGCGTAGCCGTGGGCGCGATCATGATCGTCATGTCGCTGTGCCCCAAGCTGGCGGCGGTGTTCACGGTCATGCCCCGGCCGGTCATGGGCGGCACGCTGTTGTTCGCCATGAGCTTCATGGTGGTGGCCGGCGTCCAGATAATCACCAGCCGCATGCTCGATTCACGCAAGACCTTCGTGGTGGGCCTGTCTTTGATCATCGGCCTGAGCGTCGACATCACCCCCCAGGTCTACGAAGGCCTGCCCGAAGCCATCCGGCCCATCTTCGGCTCGTCGCTTTCGGCCGGAGCCATCTGCGCGGTGTTCCTCAACCTGGTGTTCCGCCTGGGCCTGCGCAAATCGGCCCAGACCGCGTTGCCGGCCACGGCCCAGGCCCAGGGTGAGGCCGTGGCCTTCCTCAAGCGCCAGGGCGCGGCGTGGGGCGCGCGGGCCGAGGTGATCAACCGGGCGGCGGCGGGCCTGAGCGAATTGGTGGAGCTGTTGACCCTGCACGGCATGGTGCGCCAGGGCGGCATCGACGTTCAGGCCTCTTTCGACGAATTGAGCGTCAGCTTGAAGCTTTCTTACGCGGGCCAAGCCGTGGAGCTGCCCCCGGCGCCGCCCGAGGCGTCGACGATCCTGGAAGATCAATTGGCCCAACGTCGGTTGGGTGGCTTTTTGATAGGCAAATACGCCGACCAGGTGGAGGTGGCGCGGCGCGGCGAGATCAACGAGGTGCGGCTGCGCTGGGAGCATTGACGGGCCGAGGCAACTGCCCGAAAACAGTCGCGGCGGCCGGGCAGACAAGTCGGCGCGACCACCGCGGCGATCGGTGAAAGCTGTTTGCGGTTGGCGCGCCTGGAGGGAGTCGAACCCCCGACCCGCGGCTTAGAAGGCCGCTGCTCTATCCAACTGAGCTACAGGCGCGCGTTGGCTAATAATATCGAGCCATCGGCGAATGTAAAGCCCCTTGGCGCGACCGCCGCCCCCCTTGCCAAGGCCCGCCGATTGGGATACAACGGCCGTGGGAGAAGATACGTTGTCGCAAGCCGCCCCTGGCCCCTACAACAAGCTGACGATCGACCTGGAGGCCATCGCCCACAACCTGCGCGCCTTGCGGACGATCATGCCCAAGGGTCTGCGCGTGGCCGGCACGGTCAAATCGGACGGCTACGGCCACGGCATGGTGGCCGTGGCCCGCAAGTTAAAAGAGGCCGGGGCCGAGTTCCTGGCCGTGGCTCACGCCGCCGAGGGCGCGGTGTTGCGGCGGGAGGGCCTGGCCGGCCAGATACTTCTGCTGCTGGGCCTGCATCCATCCGAGATGACCCAAGCGGCCCGCCTGCGCCTGACGCCGGTGCTGTTCGACCTGGAGACCATGGCGGCGCTGTCGGACGTGGCCACGGGCCTGGGCCTGCGGGCCCAATGCCACCTGAAGGTGGATACGGGCATGGGCCGGCTGGGCGTGCGGCCCGAGGACGCCCTGGAATTGCTGCGGGCGGCCAGGGCTCTGCGTGGCCTGGAGGTGCGCGGGCTGACCAGCCACCTGGCCACCGGCGGCTCGGCCGATCGCGCCATGGCCGACGAACAGGCCGCCGTTTTTGGCCAGCTGTTGGCGGCCGCCCGCGCCGAGGGCTTTGACCTGCCCGACTCCAGCCTGTGCAACAGCGGCGGCGCCATGGACCCGCCCGCCGCCGCGCCGGGCCCGCCCCACGTGGTTCGCCTGGGCATCGCCCTCTACGGCGGCCTGCCCGACCCGGCCATGGCCGGACGCCTGGATCTGCGCGGGGCCATGGGCCTGGCCAGCCAGTTGATCGCCGTGCGGCCGGCGCGGCGGGGCCAGCCGGTGTCTTACGGCTGCACCTGGCGGGCCGACTGCGACACCTGGCTGGGGGTCGTCCCGTTGGGCTATGGCGACGGCTATCCCCGGGCGGCGTCCAACAACGGCTTCATGTTGGTCCACGGCCAACGCGCGCCCATCGTGGGCCGGGTGTGCATGAATCTGACCGTGCTGGACCTGGGCGGTTTCGACCCCCTGCCCCAGGTCGGCGACGAGGTCGTCGCGCTGGGCGGTCAGGGCGCTGACGAAATCACCTGCGACGAACTGGCCTCGTGGTGCCAGACCATATCCTACGAAATCGTCTGCCGCCTCGGCGCGGCCAACCCGCGCATCCACGAGCCCGCTTGACCGCCAGGCCGTCACAAGGTAATTTATTGTATTTTCATGGCCGATCCCGGCGCGCCACGAACGCGGGCGGCCCGTTTTTGGAGCCCAGCCATGACCGACCACGACCAGCAGGCCCCGCCGATCACGGCCCAGGATCAAACCCTCTGCGCCGTTTGCGCCTGGCGGGCCGACTGTCAGAAACAATACTCCCGCCCGGCCGGCGGGGCGTTCAAATGCCCCGACTACGCCAGGGACATGACCTTGCCCCCCAAGGATAAACGCTCATCATGAAAGACAAGATTCGTTCCGCCGCCCTGGCCGCCCTGGCCCAGGCCCAAGCCGAGGGCCTGCTGCCCCAGGTTACCGCGCCGGCCTTTGCCGTCGAAAAGCCCAAACAGGCCGAACACGGCGACCTGGCCTTGAACCTGGCCATGGTCCTGGCCAAGCCCTGCCGCATGAACCCCAGGGCCGTGGCCCAGATCATCATCGAGCGGATGGCCGACGCCGGCGGGCTGATCGAACGGGCCGAGATCGCCGGGCCGGGCTTCATCAACCTGTTCTGCCGACCGCTGGCCTGGCTGTCGGTCGCGCCCGAAGTTCTGGCCCAAGGCGATGATTTCGGCCGCTGCGCGCTGGGCGCGGGCAGGCGGGCGCAGGTGGAGTTCGTCAGCGCCAACCCCACCGGACCGCTGCACGTGGGTCACGGCCGCGGCGCGGCCCTGGGCGACGTGATGGCCCGGCTGCTGGCCTTTGCCGGCTGGGAGGTGGCCACCGAATACTACATCAACGACGCCGGCAACCAGATGGCCACCCTGGGCCGTTCGGTGCTGATCCGGGCCCGCCAGGCCCGCGGCTCCGACGAGCCTTTCCCGGACAAACACTACCGTGGCGACTACATCGTCGACCTGGCAGAGGAACTGCTGGCCTCGCCCGAGGGGGCCGGGTTGCTGGCCATGCCGCAGGACCAGGCCGTGGATCTGGCCACCGACTGGGCCGGCGGCAAGATTCTGGCCGGCATCAAGGACGACCTGGCCGTTTTTGGCGTGAATATCGCAACCTATTTCAGCGAGCGCTCGCTGTTCGCCGACGGCAAGGTGCAAGCGGCCCTGGACGAGCTGGCCGCGCGGGGCCTTTTGTACGAGGCCGACGGCGCGCTGTGGTTCCGGTCCAGCCAGTTCGGCGACGACAAGGACCGCGTGGTGCGTCGCTCCAACGGCGAGTTGACCTATTTCGCCAGCGATATCGCCTATCACCTGGACAAGTTCAAGCGCGGTTTCGACGCCGTCGTCGACATCTGGGGGGCCGACCATCACGGCTACGTGCCCCGGCTGCGGGCGGCGGTGCGCGCGGCGGGCCGCCAGCCCGAGGACTTGACGGTGGTGTTGGTGCAGATGGTCAACCTGCTGCGCGGCGGCAATCCGGTGGCCATGAGCACCAGGGCCGGCGAGTTCGTGACCCTGCGCGAGGTCGTCGACGAAGTGGGCGCCGATAGCGCCCGGTTCATCTTTCTGACCCGCCGCTCGGACGCGCCGCTGGATTTCGACCTGGACGTGGCCAAGCAAAAGAGCATGGACAACCCCGTGTTCTACGTGCAGTACGCCCACACCCGCGTTTGCAGCGTCTTGCGCAAGGCCCTCGAGGCCGGCCAGGGCCAGGCCCCGCCGCAGGGCCTCGACCTGGGCCGCCTGGGCCCGGCCGAGGTGGATCTGGCCAAGATCATCGGGCAGTTCCCCGAGATGGTGCGCGGGGCGGCCGAGACCTTGGAGCCCCACCGCGTCGCTTATTATCTGCGCGAACTGGCCAGCGCGTTTCATTCCTATTACAATGAAACCCACATCCTGGTCGATGACGCCGCCCTGAGCGCGGCGCGACTTTGCCTGGCCCGCGCCGTGGGCCAGGTGCTGCGCAACGGTCTGGCGCTGCTGGGCGTGAGCGCGCCCGAAGCCATGTAGGGGCCAAGTGGCGGCCGCCTCTCGCAAACGCCGTGGACGGCTTTCCGACTCGGGCCTGGCCTGGGGCCGGGCCATCTTCACGTTGTTTTTGACGGCGTGGGCCTTTGTGCTGGGCGTGCTGGTGGGCCAGGGCGTTTTGGCCACGCCCGAACAGATCCACTGGCTCAAGCGGGCTTCGGGCCTGGACGTGG
Source organism: Desulfarculus baarsii DSM 2075 (assembly GCF_000143965.1). GTDB lineage: Bacteria > Desulfobacterota > Desulfarculia > Desulfarculales > Desulfarculaceae > Desulfarculus > Desulfarculus baarsii. The sequence continues at coordinate 3,168,026 of NC_014365.1, forward strand.
TCTTCGACTCGCCGGCCGCCAAGCCGCCCCAGGACGACCTGACCAAGGTGCAGCTTTCGTTCTACGATTCGCTTTCCGGCGACAAACCCGGCCCCGGCGGCCACGCCCCGGCCCCGGCGGCCACGCCCACGCCCAGGAAAGACTCGGCCCAACCCGTCGATGAGCCCGTCGGCGTCTACGCGGTGCAGGTGGCCTCGTTCAAGGACAAGCCCCAGGCCCAGGAGTTGGCCGCCCGCCTGCGCGGCGGCGGTCACCCCTCGTTCATCGTCGAGGCCCAGGTCAGCGGCCTGGGCCCGCGCTACCGCGTGCGCGTGGGTCCGTTCAAGAACAAACAAGACGCCCAAACCGCCGCCGACAGTATCCGCGAGCTGCACAAGCTGGCCGGCCTGGTGCTCAAAGAGCCATAAACCGCGCCTATTTTTTGGGGTCGGCACGGTCTTCGCAACGCTGCTATACTGGGAAGCGGGCGTAAACCAACCGCCCGCGCCGGCTTGGCCGGCCGACACGTCAGCGCGGCCCAACTCGCGCGACGCCTGGCTCGCCCACAAACCTACTCCCAGGTAGGAAGGTGGTTACCGATATGAAGTTTTTCCGCAGAAAAAAAGCGTCGCCCAGCACCGAGGAACTCATCGGCCGGGCCAAGGCCATCGAGCCGCTGGTCGACAAGCTTTGCCAAGACATCGTCCGCGCCCACCGCGACGCGCTGCTGGCCCACGAGGTGACATACGTTGTGCCGGCGGTCTGGGGCGTCTCGCCCCAGGGCCCGCTCAACGACGAGCAAAAGGCGATCCACGCCAAGGTCGCCCAGGTGGTGGACCAGGTCATGGCCATCATCGACATGCGCCGGGCCCAACCGGCCCAGGAATACGCCGTGGCCTATCTGCTGCGCGGGCTGATCATCTCCAAGGTCGCCTTCCAGATCGAAGGGCTCAAGTATCACCTGATGTGCATGAACGCCCCGCGCGGCGGGCCGGACATGACCCAGCGCGATTTCGAAACCATGGGCAACGCCTGAAAAGGCCCCGACGGCAAGGACACTGAAACGATGATCCGCAGGGCGCGGCAAAGCGACGTGGCCTTTATCCACGCCATTCTGGCCAGGTTCGGCCGGGAGGGCCGCCTGTTGGGCCGCCCGCTGACCGAAATATACGATTTTCTGCGCGACTTCCTCATCGCCGAGGACGCCTCCGGCGCGCCCATCGGCGTGTGCGGCCTGCACCTGTGCTGGGAAAACCTGGCCGAGGTGCGCTCGTTGGCCGTGCTGCCCGAGGCCCAGGGCAAGGGCGTGGGCACCAAGCTGGTGGAGGCTTGCTGCTCCGAGGCCCTGACCATGGGCTTCAACAACGTCTTCACCCTGACCTATCGGCCCGAGTTTTTCCAGTCGTTGGGCTTTCGGGTGGTGGACAAGCAGCTCCTGCCCAACAAGATTTGGGCCGACTGCATCAAGTGCGTCAAGTTCCCCAACTGCGACGAAACGGCGCTTTTATTGGAGATGTAGCCACCGCCATGGATTTGCTGGCCAAAGAGATCGACCGCGCCCAGCGACTTTGCCGGGCGGCCGGGATCGACGAATACGAAATCATGGCCGCCCACTCGCGTGGGGTGACGGTGGGCGTGCGCGGCCAGGAGTTGGACAAGCGCCAGGCCTCCGAGAGCCTGGGCCTGGCCCTGCGCGTGATCGTCGATCAACGGCCTGGGTTTTCCTATGTTTTTGGGGCCGACGGCGATCAGGCCGTGGCCCGGGCGGTGGAGCTGGCCGTAGCCGCGGCGCGGGCGGCCGACCCCCAGCCCGAGCTTGGTTTCGCCGAGCCGGCGGCCGGCCTGCCGCTGGTGCAAACTTTCGACGAGCGGGCGGCCGAGTTGCCCCTGGCCGAATTGATCGAGGGGGCCAAGGCCCTGGCCGCGGCGGCGCGAGCGGCCGACAAGCGGGTGATCCACGTCCATCCGGCCGAGGTCAGCCGAGTGGTCAGCCATGTGCGGCTGCGCACCAGTCGGGGCTTTGATCAATCCCACGCCGCCACCCACGTCTCGGCCGGAGCCGAGGCCCTGGCCGACGACGGCGCCGAGCAAGAAGCCGGCTGGGATAGCCACTCCGCCTGCTTCTGGTCGGAACTGGACCTGGAGGACATCGGCCGGCGGGCCGGGCGCAAGGCCGTGGCCCGGCTGGGCGGCGGCCCGGTGGGCGACGGGCTCTACGATGTGGTGCTGGGCCGCGAGGTGGCCGCGCAATTGCTGGAAATCCTGGGCGAATCTTTTTTGGGCGACAACGTGGCCAAGGGCCGGTCACTGCTGGCCGGCAAGCTGGGGCAAGAACTCTTGGCCCCCGGCCTTGCCATCATCGACGACGGCCTGTTGCCCCGGGGCCTGGGCAGCGCGCCTTTTGACGACGAAGGCGAGCCCCAGCGGCGCACGGTGTTGGCCGCCGGTGGAGTGATCGAGCGCTTTGCCTACGACCGCCTGTGGGGCGCCCTGGCCGGCGGTGGGAGCACCGGCAACGCCGTGCGGCCGTCACTGAAGGCCCCGCCGGCGGTGGGCTTCACCAACCTGCTCATCGAACCCCGGGCCGGCGATCAGGCCTCGCTGCTGGCCGAGATGGGCCAGGGGCTTTTGATCGACGAGATCATGGGCGGCCACACCGCCGATCCGGTCAGCGGTGAATTTTCATTTGGCGCGGCGGGTCATTTGGTGCACAATGGCCAGGTGAACCGCCCGGTCAAATCCATCGCCATGGCCGGTCAGATTCTTTCGTTTTTTAGAGGCATCAAAAAAATCGGCGCGGACATCAAGTTTTTTGGCCGCGTCGGAGCCCCATCCCTGCTGGTGGAACGGGTTTCCGTCAGCGGACCCTAGGGTTCGAGACGATTTTTTCTGCTGCTATGGATTGACGAGCTTCCCGCAAGTATGGTAGTTCAAACCATTCGGAGAGTTGATCCGCGGCCCCCTCGAAACCTGACCTGAAAAGGGAGCACCGTGTTCAAAAAGTTCACCATACTCTTGATCCCTGAAGGCGCGCACCACGTTCAACGACTGACCATCCCCCGTTTGGTGCTGCCTGCTTTGGCCCTGTTGCTTGTCGCTTCCATCAGTTTGGCCGGTTTCTGGCTTTATCAATATCAAACAATCTGCGATGAGTTGCCCAACCTCCAGGCCCTCCAGCGCCAAACCGAGCGCCAGGAGGCCCAGGTCGAGGCCTTTGGCCGCGAGTTGGGCGAGTTCAAAGAGCAGATGCTCTCCCTGAAGAAATTCAACAACCGCCTGCGGGTGATGGCCAACCTGGAAAAACCGGCCAGCGACGACGGGGCCTTTGGCGTGGGCGGCCCCGAGGCCGACAAGGTCGGCCTGGGCCTGAGCGTGGCTGGCAGCGTGCGCGAACGCCAGTTGCAATCCATGCGCCGCGACCTGGACCAGATGGTCACCGAGAGCGAGTTGCAGCGCGAGTTGCAGCAAGAGCTGGCCAACTTCCTGCAAGAGCGCCGTTCGATCCTGGCCTCGACCCCGGCCATCTGGCCGGTGCGCGGCTGGGTCACCAGCGGCTTCGGCTACCGCGTTTCGCCCTTCACCGGCAAGCGGACTTTCCACGCCGGCATCGACATCTCCTCGCGCATGGGCACCCGGATCGTGGCCCCGGCCGACGGCGTGGTCACCTTCCGCGGCCGTCAGGGCGGCTTTGGCAAGATGCTGGCCATCAACCACGGCCACGGCATCGTCACCCGCTACGGCCACCTCAGGGACTACAAGGTCAACGTGGGCCAAAAGGTCAAGCGCGGCCAGGTCATCGGCCAGATGGGCAACAGCGGCCGCTCCACCGGCCCCCACCTGCACTACGAGGTGCTGCTTTCGGGCGTGCCTACCAACCCCCGCTACTACATTCTCGATTGACCGCGGCCCTTGCCGCCCGCTCCCGACGCCGCGCGCGTCGGGAGTTGTATTTTGGCGCAAACGCCTTACAATGCCTTTAGCTGGGCGGGCCAAAGCGCCCGCGCCGTTGTCGCCACCCCCACTTGGCCGGGATTCATGCGCGCCGTTGATCAAGCGTGGTTTGCCATCCGACCCCTGGACCCCGCCGACGCCCAGGCCGTCTGCCGCGTCCATCACGCGGCCGTGGCCGCCTTGGCCAACGACGGCTTGCACACGCCGGCCCAATTGTCGCTTTGGGCCGCGGGCATGCGTCCGGAAGTGATCACCCAACGCCTGCCCGCCGAGGGGGCGCGAGGCCTGGTGGCCCAAGCGGCGGGCGAGGTGATCGGTTTCGGGGTATTGTTAGAAGCCGAGATCAGGGCCCTTTACGTGGACGTCCGCTGGCAAGGCCGTGGCGCGGGCCGTGGCCTGTTGCTGGCGCTGGAGGCGTTGATCGCCGAGGCGGGGCACACGCGGCTCACGCTGAACAGCTCGCTCAACGCGCGCCGCTTTTACCAGGCCATGGGATACAACGCCTTGCGGGAGGCCGTCTTCCCGCTGGGTGAAAACGAGGCCATGCGTTGCGTGGTCATGGAAAAACGCTTGCGTGAACAGCCGCTGTCGGCACTCTGATGGGCTGGCCAAATGCTTGGAAAAATCGTCAAGTCAATCTTCGGCACCAAAAACGACCGCGAAATTAAGCGCCTAGGCCCCTTGCTGGAGGCCATCAACGCCTTCGAGCCCAAAATGCAGGCCCTGGGCGACGCCGAGCTGGCCGCCCTGACCCCGGCCTTTCGCCAGCGCCTGGACAACGGCCAAAGCCTGGACGACCTGCTGCCCGAGGCCTTCGCCGCCGTGCGCGAGGCCGGCCGCCGCACCCTGGGCCAGCGCCACTACGACGCCCAGATGATCGGTGGCATGGTCTTGCATCAGGGCAAGATCGCCGAGATGAAGACCGGCGAGGGCAAGACCCTGGCCGCCACCCTGCCGGTCTACCTCAACGCCCTGGCCGGCCGCGGCGTCCACGTGGTGACGGTCAACGACTACCTGGCCCGCCGCGACGCCGAGTGGATGGGCGCCATCTACAACTTCCTGGGCCTGAGCGTGGGCTGCATCGTCCACGGTCTGGACGACGCCCAACGCAAGGATCAATACAACCGCGACATAACCTATGGCACCAACAACGAATTCGGCTTCGACTACCTGCGCGACAACATGAAGTTCACCGTCGAAGATCTGGTGCAGCGCGACTATTTCTTCGCCATCGTCGACGAGGTCGACTCCATCCTCATCGACGAGGCCCGCACGCCGCTGATCATCAGCGGCCCCGGCGAAAAATCCAGCGAGCTTTACGTCCAGATCGACCGGCTGATCCCCCGCCTCAAGCGCGAGGAGCACTACGCCGTCGACGAAAAGAGCCGCACCGCCGCCCTCACCGAGGACGGCGTGGCCAAGTGCGAGGAGTTGCTTCGGGTCGATAATCTCTACGATCCCCGTTATATAGACCTTTTGCACCACATCCAGCAGGCCCTCAAGGCCCACACGCTCTTCAAGCTCGACGTCGATTACATCGTCAAGGACGGCGAGGTGATCATCGTCGACGAGTTCACCGGCCGCCTCATGCCCGGCCGGCGCTTTTCCGAGGGCCTGCACCAGGCCCTGGAGGCCAAGGAAAACGTCAAGGTGGCCAGCGAAAACCAGACCCTGGCCACCATCACCTTCCAGAACTACTTCCGCATGTACGAAAAACTCTCGGGCATGACCGGCACCGCCGACACCGAAGCCGAGGAGTTTCGCAAAATCTACAACCTCGACGTGGTGGTCATCCCCACCCACCGGCCCATGGTCCGCAAGGACAACCCGGATCAGATCTATCGCACCGAGCGCGAGAAGTTCGACGCCGTCGTGCGCGAGATCAAAGACCTGCACGCCAAGGGCCGGCCCGTGCTGGTGGGCACCATCAACATCGACAAGTCCGAGCAGCTTTCCAAGATGCTCAAACGGCAAGGCGTGCCCCACCACGTGCTCAACGCCAAGCACCACGCCCAGGAAGCCGAGATCGTCGCCGCCGCCGGCCAGAAAAACGCCGTGACCATCAGCACCAACATGGCCGGCCGCGGCACCGACATCGTCCTGGGCGAGGGCGTGCCCGAACTGGGCGGCCTGCACATCCTGGGCACCGAGCGCCACGAATCGCGGCGCATCGACAACCAGTTGCGCGGCCGCGCCGGCCGCCAGGGCGACCCCGGCTCCAGCCGCTTCTATGTCTCGCTGGAGGACGACCTGATGCGCCTTTTCGGCTCCGAGCGCATCAGCGGCATCATGACCAAGCTGGGCATGGAGGAAGGCGAGCCCATCGAGCACAACTTGATCTCCAAGGCCATCGAAAACGCCCAGCGCAAGGTCGAGGGCCGCAACTTCGAGATCCGCGAGCAACTGCTCAAATACGACGACGTGCTCAACAAACAGCGCGAGGTCGTCTACGCCCAGCGCCGCCAGGCCCTCACCGGTGAGGGCGTCCACGAGGCCGTGGCCGAGATGATTGAAGAACAGGCCCACCAGTTGGCCGAAGCCCACGCCGACGAGAAAATCCCGCTGGAGCAGCGCGACGCCCAGGCCCTGGCCGAGGCCGTCTTCAACGTCTTCGGCTTCAAGCCCGAGCTGCCCGAACCGGCCCAATGGGACGCCCAGACCCTGGCCGAGGAGATCATCGCCCGGGCCAGGGCCGTCTATCAGCGCAAGTTCGACGAATACGGCGCGCCGATCATGCTTCAGGTCGAGCAGTGGGTGTTGCTGGACACCGTCGACGCCCACTGGAAAGACCATCTGCTCAACATGGATCACCTCAAGGAGGGCATCGGCCTGCGCGGCTACGCCCAGAAAGACCCGCTGCGCGAGTATCAGCGCGAGGGCTTCGAGATGTTTTCGGCCATGGCCCAGAGCGTGCAGATGGAAACCGTGGCCAAGTTGATGCGCGTGCAGCTTTCGCGCCCCGAGGACGCGGTGCAATTGGCGCCCCAGGACGACACGCCGCTATCGTATTCCGGGCCCGACGCCGGCGCGCCGGAGCCCGTGCGGCGCAGCGCCAAAAAAGTCGGCCGCAACGACCCCTGCCCCTGCGGCAGCGGCAAGAAATACAAGAAATGCTGCGGGGCCAAAGGCTGATGGCCTTGGGCGTCCGGGGCGGAACGCGCCTCGGACGCCGACGCGCGAGATAGCCGGGCGGCCCGGCTTCGGCAACGCCTCGACGTCATGAAAAAGCTAGTGAAATAAATCCCTATCGCTTTCACCGGTTTTATCCTTGACACCGGCGCGCCAAATTTTACTAAAATCAACATCAGAAACATCATTTTAGCGCCGGCCCAGGCCGGGCGATCATCTTGCCGGCGTGGCGTCGGTCAGGGCGTTGGTTTGCAACGCGGCGGGAAAGCCGTACCCCGCTCTGGCCCCAACCCCAAATCAAAGCGAAACGGGAGGGTGAGGCAGTGACATTAAAACGATTGGCGACTTTCGTCTTGGCCCTAGCGCTGATCATCCCCTCGGCGGCGGCGGCCGACGACCGCACCGGCGTCAGCGACGACAAAATCCGCGTGGGCATTAGCACGCCGATCTCCGGTCCGGCGGCGTTGTGGAGCACCGCCGCCCTGGGCATGAACGCCTGGGCCACCCACATCAATGAGGGCGGCGGCATCCATGGCCGCAAGATCGAACTGATCATCAAGGACGACGGCTACAATCCCGAACGCACCGTCCGCAACTTGCAAGAGATGAAAGACAACGTTTTCGTGGTGATGGGCCTGTTGGGCTCGGCGGCCTGCGAGGCCGGCAAGGATTTCTTCCCCGACAACCAGATACCTCTGATCAACGCCTACGGCGACATCCGCATCTTCGCCGACATGCCCAAGGAAAAGCACAAGTGGTTCTTCATCGCCTACCCCGACTACGAGGACGAAAACGAATATCTCTGTAGTTACGGCATCGAGAGCCTGGGCGCCAAAAAGATCGCCCATTTTTATCAAAACGACGACTACGGCCAAAAGGCCGAGGCCGGCATCAAAAAAGCCGTGGCCGCCGCCGCTGGCAAGGCCGAACTGATCGCCTCGGTGCCTTATCAGGTCAACGAACGATCCATGGCCCCCTACGCCGCCCAACTCAAGAACTCCGGGGCCGACACCCTCATCCTCACCGCCTCGCCCACCCACGCCTCGCTTCTGATCAAGGCCATGGCCAAGCAAGGCTACGCGCCCAAGGTGCTGACCAACTTCACCGTGGGTGACCCGATCATGTACAAGATCGCCGGCCGCAACTGGGAGGGCACCTATGTCACCGCGCCCGGCCAGATGGGCATGCCCGGCGTCGACCCGGCGGCCGACCGCGTGGCCGCGATCCTGCTGGAAGTGGACCCACGGCTCAAGGGCCGTGAATATTTGGCTATCTTTGGCGCGGTCTCGATGATGCACCTGGCCAAGGGCCTGGAGTTGGCCGGCCGCGACCTCACCCGCCAGGGGCTGATCACGGCCATGGAAAAAATCAAGGACTGGAAGCCCGAGGGCATGGGCGCGCCGGTGACCTACGGCCCGGACCGCCGCCAGGGCGTCAACGCCGTGCGCATGAGCCAAGCCCGCGACGGCAAGATCGAGCCGCTCACCGACTTCAAGGTCTTCGCGCCGCGCTTCTAGCCGCCGCGAGGCCGCGCGCCTTTGCCGGGAAGGGCCACCAGGCCCTTCCCGTTTTTCGTCCGCCGGCGCGCGCGTTGTCCGGCCGGCGCGATCGTGCCATAATGAGAGTGCTGCACGGGGGCGTCCTGCCCCGTGCAGCATCGGCTTGGCAAAAGCGCGGTTTTGCCAAGCCTCACAAATCGCTCGCCTAATCAGGCTCGCGATTTGGCGCGCCGTCCATGGCGCGCTTCGGCCGCCGCACGGTGAAATTCATGTTTCACAGGTTACCATCTGTTTTTACAACATTTGTTATGTTTCACCGTGCAGCAGCCTCATAATGCCACAGTCAACTCACGGAGGCCCGCTCCCATGAACCGACGCCCAACACGGCCCGCCGCGCGCCAGGCCGCCAACGCCGAGGCCCATCGTGGCCGTTGAGCTGGCCCGCTGGTGGCTGGCCACGACGGCCATGACCCTGGCCGCCTGGCCGTTGTGCCACGCCCTGCTGGGCCGTCTGGACGATCGCGGCTGGTCTCTGGCCAGGGTCTTTGGCCCATGGCTGGTCGGACTCGCTCACTGGCTGGCCTGGGCCTACGGCCCGTGGCCCAGTGGATGGGCGCTGGCCTGGGGCGCGTTGGCGTTGGTGGCCGTTGGCGGCTGGGCGTGGGTCGGCTGGGCCGGCGTGAACCGGGCCTTTGGCTGGCTGGCGCGCCGGTGGCGCTTGGCCCTGGGCCTGGAGGCGCTGTATCTGGCGGGCTTTCTGGCCTGGGCCTGGTTGCGCTCGCTGAACCCGGCGGCCAATCACACCGAACAACCCATGGACATGATGCACTTGCAGGCCCTGTGGGGCGGCGGCGGCTACCCGGCTCAAGACGCCTGGTTGGCCGGCCGGGCCATTGGCTATTATTATTTCGGTCACTGGCAGATGAGCCACGCCGCCCACCTGGCCGGCCTTTGGCCCTGGACGGCCTACAACCTGGGCCAGGCCGGATGTTTCGCCGCCTGCCTTTGCGGGGCCTTTGGCCTGGCCCGCGCCGGGGCCTTGGCCGCCCGCTCGGGGCCGGAGCGGGCGCTCGTGGCCGGCGTGCTGGCCGCGCTGGCCACATGCTTAAGCGCCAACATCAAAGGCGCGCTGATGGCCCTTGGCGCATGGCCCGCCGGTGATGGCGGCTGGTGGTGGTTTCAGGCCACACGGGTCATCGAGGACGCCCTGGCCGGTGGCCGCCGGGCCTGGCTGATCGACGAATTTCCCTTTTTCAGCTTTTATCTGGGCGACAATCACGCCCATGTGCTGGCCCTGCCGCTGGCCTTGTTGACGCTGGCCCTGACCTTGAACGCCTTGTCCGCGCCGCGCGGGCGCGTCGTGACCGACGGCCTGGCCGCCGCCTGGCGGGCCTGCGCCGCCACGCTCTCGCCCCTGGCCGGCGGCTGGTTTTTGGCCCTGGCCGCGCCGGGGTCGTTGCTGGCGGCCAACACCTGGGACTGCGCGGGGCTGTGGCCGTTGTTGGTCCTGGCCGTGGCCGCCGCCTCGCCCGGCGGCCTGGCCCGGCGAGCGCGGCAAGCGGCCCTGGCCGGCGGGGGGCTGATCGTCGTCGCGGCGCTGGTCCATCTGCCCTATTTGGTCACGGCCCAGAGCCAGGGCCTGGGTTTGGCGGCCAACGCCATGGCCTTCAGCGGGGCCGGGCCTTTGCTGGCGGCGCTGGGACCGCCCCTGGCCGCCGGCCTGGCGGCGCTGGCCGTGGCCTGGGCCTGGCTGCGACCGCGCGCCGCTCATCTGATCGTGGGGCTGGCCTTGGCCGTGGGCGCGCCGCTGGCGGTGCTGCTCGGCGGGGCCGTGGACGCGGGCCATTGGCCGGGCGCGCCATGGGGACTTTTGCTGATCGGCCCGTTGCTGGCCGTGGCGGCGGCTTTGGCCTGGCGCTGGCTGAGCGCCGCCCAAGAGCTGGACCTGCCGCCGGGCCTGGGCTTGTGCCTGTTGATGGCGCTGCTGGGCCTGGCCCTGGCCCTGGCCCCCGAGATCGTGGTCGTCCGCGACGCCTTTGCCAGCCGCATGAACACGGCCTTCAAGTTTCATTATCAGGCCTGGCTGCTGCTGGCCCTGGCCGGGGCCATCGCCGTGGCCACGGCCCAGAACCGGCTGGCCGTGATCGCCGCCGGCGTCTGGGCGGCGCTGGCGCTCTTGGGCCTGGCCTATCCGGCCAAGCTCGTTGGCCACGACTTGGCCCTGGCCCCGCCGCCCCAGGCCCGCACCCTCGACGCCGCCCATTGGCTGAGCGTGGCCGACCCCGACGCCTTGGCGGTCATCGGCTGGCTGCGCGAAAACTCCGCCCCCGGCGACGTGGTGGCCCAGGCCCCGGGCCGGGTCTATCAGGCCTTGGACAACGCCGTGAGCACCTTTGGCGGCCGGGCCGCGCCGCTGGGCTGGGTCGGCCATCAACATCAATGGCGGGGCGGCGACCCGCTGATCGCCCGGCGCGAGGCCCTCTTGCACGCCCTCTACGCCGCCGCCGACCAGGCCGCGTTTGGCCGGACCATGGACGCGCTGGGCGCGCGCTTTGTTCTGGTCGGCCCCCGCGAGCGCCAGGTTTACGGCCTGGGCGCTGGCGACGGCGCGCCGGGCCGCTGGGGCAAGCTCGTTTTCCAGGCCGGGCGCGCGCGTCTCCACGCCTGGCCCGTGACCGCCGAGGAGGGCCCATGATCAAACTCCGCAAAGGGGCCACGGCCCTGGCCGCCGCCTGGAGCGCGCTGCTGGCCGGCGCGGCGCTGGCGCGCCTGTGGGAACTGGGCGCGCGGGCCATGAGCCACGACGAGAGCCTGCACGCCTATTACAGCCATATCTTGGCCCAGAGCGGCGCGCATCACCACGACCCGATGATGCACGGCCCGCTGTTGTTCCAGCTTGGCGCGGCGCTGATGGGCGCCTTTGGCCCCAGCGACTTTGTCGCCCGGCTGGGCTTCGCCCTGTTGGGCGTGGGCCTGGCGGCCTCGCCGCTCTTGCTGCGGCGCTGGCTGGGCGACTGGGGCGCGTTCTGGGCCGGGGCGCTGATCGCCTTTAGCCCCAGCCTGCTTTTTTACAGCCGCTACATGCGTAACGACGTGCTTTTCGGCCTGTTGTGCATGTTCTGGCTGTGGGCGGCGCTGGGTTTCTTGCGCACGGGCCGGGCCAAATGGCTTTGGCCCAACGCCGTGGCCATGGCCCTGTGCTTCGCCTGCAAGGAGACCGTGTTTATTTTCGGCGTGTTTCTTGGTGGCTATCTGCTTGTCGCAGGTCTGTTGCGCGCCCGCCGCGCCGGCCTTTCACCGCGCCAGGAGCCCGCAGCCCAGTTGGCCTGGCTGACGCTGTGCATGGCCCTGCCTTTTGCCGCGCCGCTGGTTCACCTGGCCCTGGGTTGGAGCGTGCTGGACTACGCCTCGCAAACGGCCGTGTGGCGGGCGGTCATCGTGGCGGGCGCCCTGGGCTTCGTGGCCGCCGGCCTGGCCTGGCTGTGGCTGGGCGATCACGCCTGGTGGGGCGGTGAGCCGCCCGAGTTGGATTTTTACGATTTTCTGGGCCCGGCCAGCCTGATGTGGACCATCGATCTGCTGCTTTTTGGCAACTGGGGTCGCAACCTGGGTGGCGGCCTGGCCAGCGGTTTGGTGGGCAGCGGCGGCTATTGGCTGGCCCAGCACGAGGTGGCGCGCGGCGGTCAGCCGTGGTTTTACTACCCAATGCTGCTGGCCGTCTACGAGTTCGCGCCGCTGATTTTGGCCGTCTGCGCGGCCGTGGCCCTGGCTCGGCGGGCGCGCTCACCCCTGCGCCGCCAAAGGCCGCGCCCGGCCCAACCGTTGGATATGCCGATCTTTTGCCTGGCCTGGGCCCTGTTTGGCCTGGTGGCCTATTCGCTGGCCGGCGAAAAGATGCCCTGGCTGTTGGCGCACATGGCCCTGCCCCTATGCCTGTTGGGCGGCTGGTGGCTGGGCCGCTTCGTCCAGCGCCTCGCCCCGCTCAAGGCCGACGCGCCGTTGATCGTGGCCGGCTGGGCGCTGCCGTTGTTGCTGGGCGTGTTGGTGATGATTCCGCCCTTTGCCGGCCGGGGCCTTGGCGAACTGGCCCACACCACCCACTGGCTGGGCGCGTTGGCGGCGGCTCTGCTTTTGGTCGGGCTGGCCCTGTGGCGGCGGCCCAAGATCGGCTGGCGGCGTTGGGCCGGCCTGCTGGCCCTGGGCGCGCTGGCCCTGGTTGTTTCGCTAAACGCCCGCGCGGCTTGGCTGGCCTGCTTTGTCCATCACGAACAGGCCGTGGAGCTTTTGGTCTACGCCCACGCCTCGCCCCAGCTCAAGCCGGCCCTGGCCCGGGCCGTGGCGGCCAGTCAAGCCACTGGCCGGCCCATGGCCCACGATCAGCAAACGTCCTGGCCCATGGCCTGGTATCTGGGCCAACACGCGGGCAGCTTCATTTTCAACGACCCCGACGACCCGCGCCAGAGCCAGGCCTCGGCCCTGTTCGTTGGCGAGGATATGGCCCCGGAGGCGCTCCAGCGCCTGGCCGGCCGCGCCCAGACGATCAACATCATCAGGCTGTGGTGGCCGCCCCAGGATTATCAGGGCCTTGGCTGGCGCGAGTTGGCTGACCGGCTGGCCCGGCCAGGGTTTTGGCGCGATATGGCCGCCTATTGGTGGGCGCGCGACTTGCCCGGCGGCCGACCAGAGCCCTGGCCCCTGCGCTCGGAGATGCTGGTCATCTTGCCCGAGCCAGCCGCAGGCGCAGCCGCCACAGCTCCAGCGCCGCCGCCCAGCACAGACGCAACAATCGCCGACCAATGAGCCGGCTGGGGCCATCGCGGCGCGCGCGATGGGCCACCGGCTCCTGCACAACCACCAGGCCCAGGGCGCTGGCCGCCAGCACCAGCCCGGCCGAGGGCGCAAGGGCCTTGGGGCCAAGCAGCGGCGTCAGGCGCTCCAGGCACGGCCGGCCGATCAGCTTGAACGGCGCGTTGACGTCGGCCAGGCGCGCGCCAAAAAGCAGCCGGCCCAGCAAACGCAGCGTCCGGCTGATCAGCGCCCGACCCGGCCCTTCCCAGCGGCCCTGACGCACGCCCACCACCATGGCCGCGCCCTGGCGTCTGGCCCACAACCGCCAAAAATCCTCGGCGTCCTGCTGGCGATCGGCGTCGATGAGCAACACCCACGGCGCCCGCGAGCGGGCCAGGCCGGTCATCAGCGCCGGGCCGTGGCCGGCGTTGGCCTGGTGGATCACCACCAGCCGGGGGGCCAGGCCCTGGGCCAGGCGGTCGAGGATGGGGCCCGTGCCGTCGGTCCCGCCGTCATCGACGACGATCAGCCGCGAGCCGGGCAACCGGCCCAGAATGGCGCGGTCGACCTCGGCCACGGCGGTCTCGACGCCGGCGGCCTCGTTGAAGGCCGGCATGATCACATCGACTGTTTCAACAGGGCCCATTGTTCGTCCCACAGCGGCTCGCCGGCCGCGCCCAACAGCCGGCCCACGGCCTCTTGGCCCATGCGCGCGGCGTGATCCATGTTGCCGATCTCGTAGAGCCAGCCGCCCAGGCGGCCCCGCGAGAACACACCCAGGCCCTCCAGAAAATCGTGCAGCAGGCGCAGGTCATCCTCGCGGCCCAAGGTCGGCGCGGGATAGGCCACCGGCAACAGCCGCGTGAACACGCTCACCGGCCGCTCGCCCGGTTGGGCCAGGCCGGCGCGGATCAGGCCCTCCCGCACGGCCTGGACCAAACCAGCCGGCTGGTCCGCGCTCCCGCCCGGCGCGGGAACCTCGGCCAGATAGGCCCGCCAGCGCCTGGCGTCGGCCCCCGGCAGATTGGCCGGGCCATGGGCGGCCATGTTGGTCAGGCGGCTGAAGATGAACTCGGGCTCCGGGAAATACATCCAGGCCGCCGCCTCGGCCGGCATGGGGCCGGCCAGGCCCAGGCCCACCAGCCACATGGCGTTGTGCTTCAGGCGCGCGGCCGCGGCCAGGGCCCGGGCCGGCGGCGCGGGCCGCAGCATGGCCAGCAGGCGCGGCAGGGGCATGGTCGAGATCAGGCCGTCCCAGGCCAGGCGCTGGCCGTCGGCCAGGTGGATCGTCCGCGCCCCGGCGTCGATGGCCTCCACCGCCGCCTTCAAGCGCAGGCCATCGCCCAGGGCCCGGGCCATGGCCACGAAGGGCCGCCCCGCGCCGCCCTGGGCCGGATAAAAATAATGGTTGTTGGGCCCCCAATCGGCCCGACCATCGGCCGGGGCCACCCGCCGGTCCACCCAAAGGCTGCTCATGCCCTCCAGGGGGGTTTGCCACAGCTTGGCGTTGAACGGCCAGAAAAAGGCCTCGGCCAGGGGCCGGCCGTAGACGGCAGCGCACCAGGCGGCGAAGCTCTGGCCCGGCGTCGCGCCCGGCGCTTGAGCCAGGCCCTGGGCCAGGGGCGCGGCCAGCGCGGGCGGCAGCGTTTGAAAGTGGCTCTGGAAGGGGAAATCCACCCAGTGGCCGCTATAAAAAACCTTGGCCCGCCGCCGGCGCTCCACCATTGTCGCCCGGCCAGGGCCCGACAGCAACGCCATGAACCCCGGCCAGGACGAGAAAAACACGTGGCCGCCCATGTCCCAGACAAAACCGCGTTCGTCGCGCAACGAGCCACTCAGGCCGCCGACGCGCGCGGAGGCCTCCAGCACCAGCCAATCGGCCTGGCTCTGCCCGGCCAGGGCCAAACCAGCGGCCAAACCGGTCGGCCCGGCCCCGATGACCACGATGCGCGGGCGTTTTGGTTGCCGGCTGGCGTAAGGGCGGTTCATACTTTCGCGCCTGGTGGGTTGGGGCCGGCGCGCGGCGCGCCTTCCGGCCGAGGTTCAATCGCCGGGGCAGGCCTTGCTCGGGGTTTTGAAAATACTACGCCAGCGCCCGCCGGTCAAGCCGAGCGCTGGCGTGGGGCGCGCGGCCGGGTTATAGTGGCGCGGCGTCACGCCCGACGTGGACCTGGCGCGCCGCTGGTGTAAAATAGGCCCCGCGCGACCAGCGCCATTCAACGGTTTGGCCCACGGGAGGACACGGCCATGAACGACTTGCCCAAACTGCACGACGGCCCGCTCAAAGGCGCGGCCCAGGTTGACCCGGTCATCGACGGCTTCAAAGGCGCGGCCGTGGCCTGCGGCCTGCGCAAGGATGGTCGCGAGGACTTGGCCCTGATCGTCGCCGACCACGCCGTCGACGCCGCCGGCCTGTTCACCACCAACCGCCTTTTCGCCGCGCCGGTGGCCGTGGCCAAAAACCACATCCAGGCCGGCCGGGCCAGGGTGATCCTGGCCAACAGCGGCGGGGCCAACGCCGCCACCGGCCAGGCCGGTTTGGAGGCCTGCCTGCGCGCCTGCCAAGAGGCCGCCCGCGTGGCGGATTGCCCGCTGACGGAGGTGCTGCCCTGCTCCACCGGCGTCATCGGCCAGGTGCTCGACGACCAAAAAATCCGCGCCAAGCTGCCCGAATTATTCGCCAGCGCCGATGACCAAGGCCTGGCCCGCGCCGCCGGGGCGATCATGACCACCGACGCCTTCCGCAAGATGGCCCGGGCCGAGGCGATCATCGACGGCAAGAAAGTCAGCGTCCTGGGCCTGGCCAAGGGCGCGGGGATGATCCGCCCCGACATGGCCACGCTATTGTGCTTCGTGCTCACCGACGCCGCGGCCTCGCCCCAGGCCCTTGGCCTGGCCCTGGGCCGGGCGGTGGAGCAAAGTTTCAATCGCATCACCGTCGATGGCGACATGTCCACCAACGACACGATCCTGCTCTTGGCCAGCGGCCGGGCCGCCAACACCCGCCTGGAGGGCGACGGCCCCGGCCTGAGCGCCCTGACCGAGGCCCTCACCGCCGTCTGCCAGGATCTGGCCCAGATGATGGTCTGCGATGGCGAAGGGGCCGGGCGCATGGCCCTGTTGCACATCACCGGCGCGGCCGACCAGTCCAGCGCGCGCAAGCTCTGCTTCGCCATCGGCAACTCGCCCCTGGTCAAAACGGCCCTGGCCAGCCCCGACCCCTATTGGGGCCGCATGCTCTCGGCCGCCGGGGCCGAGGCCGCCCGCGAAAACCTGCCCTTCCAGCCCGAAAAAACCAGGGTGTGGATCGAAGGAATCCTGGTGGGCGACCACGGCGCGCGCGCCAGCCTCGAGGCCGAGGAAGCCGCCGGTCGGGCCATGCAAAAGCCCAGGGTCTCGGTGCGTATTGACCTGGGTCTGGGCCAGGGGCAATACTGGGTCATGGCCAGCGACCTGGATCACAACTACATCACCCTCAACGTCTCGTATCGCTCGTAGGCGGGCGCGGCGGGAAAGGGCGTTTAGGGCGCGATGATCGAGCAAACCAAGGCCGGGCTGAGCCTGATGCGCTTCGAGTCGTTGGCGGGCCTGCCGGGCCTGGCCCACTGGGTGAGCACCCGGCAGGGCGGGGTCAGCGCCGCGCCCTTTGACAGCCTCAACCTGGGCGGCGGCCAGGACGATCCCCTCAAGGTGACGCAGAACCGCCAACTCTTGCGCCTGGGCCTGGAGCTGCCGGCCATGACCTGGGCCAGGCAGGTCCACGGCGTGGAGATCATCGAGGTCGGCCCGGACGACAACGGCTCCGTGGGCCAGGCCGACGGCCTGATGACCGACGCGCCGGGCGTGGGTCTTTTGATCAAGCAGGCCGACTGCCAGGCTGTTTTGCTCTACGCGCCGCGGCGACGGGCCCTGGCCAACCTGCACGTGGGCTGGCGGGGCAACGTGCAAAATATGCCCGGCCGGGGCGTGGAGCGCCTGTGCCGGCGCTACGACGTCGCGCCGGCCGAGTTGCACGCGGCCATTTCGCCCAGCCTGGGGCCGTGCTGCGGCCAGTTCGTCAACTGGCGTGACGAGTTGCCGGCCTGGTTCACAAGCTTTCGCGTCCACGAGGACCGCTTCGACCTGGTCGCCGTCACCGCCAGCCAGTTGCGCCAAGCCGGCGTGCCAGCCGAAAACATCCAGGCCAGCGGCCTGTGCACGCGCTGCGACCGGCGCTTTTTTTCCTATCGCCGCGACGGCCGCACCGGCCGCTTTGGCACGGTGGCGGCCATCAGTTGGGAGTGACGATCATGCACGGCGCGGCCATCGTCGGCCAAAACCGCCAACTGGCGCGAGACGTTTTTCTGCTGAGCCTCCAGGCCCCGGAGCTGGCCCGCGCCGCCGCGCCGGGGCAGTTTTTGATGCTGCGGGTGACCTCCGGCCCGGAGCCGCTGCTGGCCCGGCCATTTTCGATCCACGCCGTGGAGGGCGACGACGTCGGCGTGCTCTATCGGGTGGTGGGCCGGGGCACCAGGCTGCTGGCCCAGGCGACGGCCGGCCAGCGGCTCGAACTGTGGGGCCCGCTGGGCCGGGGCTTTGACCTGGCGCTGGAGCGGCCGCTGTTGGTGGCCGGCGGCATGGGGATTGCGCCGCTGCGTTTCGCGGCCCAGCGCCTGACGGCGCGCGGCGCGCGGCCACGGCTGCTGTGCGGGCTGGCCAGCGCGACGGGCCTGGGCGGCCTGGTCGAGGCCGTGGACGAATGCCTGACGGCCCAGTCTTGCGCGGTGAGTTGGGTCACGGAAGACGGCTCGCTGGGCGAGCGGGGCCTGGTCACGGCGCTATTGGACCGGGCGCTGGAGGGCGTCGACGGCGTGCTCTGCTGCGGGCCCATGGCCATGCTGCGGGCGGTGGCCGAGGCCTGCGGCCGGCAAGGCGTGGCCTGCCAGGTCTCGTTGGAGGCGCCCATGGCCTGCGGAGTGGGGGCCTGCCTGGGCTGCGTGATCCCGGCGGCGGATGGTGGTTATCTGCGGGCCTGTCAGGAGGGCCCGGTCTTGCCTGCGGCGGCGGTGGATTGGCCGCGCCTGGCCTGAACGGCCGGCGGAAAGGAACGTGAGCATGGGCGAGGACGTGGCTGTTTTTCTGGCCCCGGCGCCGGGCATTGAGTGCGACAATCCCGGCGTCATCGAGCTGGCCGCGCGCGTCTGCGCCGGCGCGCGGGGTGAGGTGGCCAAGGCCGAGGCCCTGTTTCTGTGGGTCCGCGACCAGATCGCCTACACCATGACCGCGCCGTTCTGGGAGTTGGAGCACTATCTGGCCAGCGCCGTCATCGCCCGGGGCAAGGGCTATTGCGTGCAAAAATCGGCCCTGCTGGTGACCCTGGCCCGGGCGGCGGGCATCCCGGCGCGCATGTGTTTCGCCGATATCGACAACCTGGCCATCGCCCCCCACGTGGTCCAGATGATGGGCGGCCACGGCTTTGTCTGGCACAGCTACGCCCAGTGGCTGATCGACGGCCAGTGGCGGAAGGCCACGCCGGCCTTTGACGCCGCGCTCTGCCGCGAGCACGGCCTGCCGGTGGTGGAGTTTCGGCCGGGCCAGGATTTGCTGCTGCCGGCCCAGACCCTGGACGGCCGGCCCTAC
Organism: Desulfarculus baarsii DSM 2075; assembly: GCF_000143965.1. Classification (GTDB taxonomy): domain Bacteria; phylum Desulfobacterota; class Desulfarculia; order Desulfarculales; family Desulfarculaceae; genus Desulfarculus; species Desulfarculus baarsii. Next base: position 3,186,991 of record NC_014365.1, read on the forward strand.
ATCGTTTATCGGGCCGATCACGGCTGGCGCGCGGGCCTGCCGCTGGCGGAGATCATGGCCGGCTGGCTGGCCCATTATGGCCCCGAGGGCGTGGCGGCCTTTCGCCGGATGATCGAAGAGCAAAAGGAGGCCCTGTGAACGGCCGGCCGGAGATGAACACCAGCGTGGGCGGGCTGAGGCTACGAAACCCCGTCATCGCCGCCAGCGGAACATTTGGCTATGGCCGCGAATATGCGCCGTATTTCGCCTTGGAGCGCATCGGCGGCCTGGTCACCAAAGGCGTGAGCCTGCGCCCCCGCGACGGCAACAAGCCGCCCCGCGTCTGCGAGACCAGCGCGGGCATGCTAAACGCCATCGGCCTGGCCAACGTGGGCGTGGAGGCCTTCGTGGCCGACAAGCTGCCCTGGCTGGCCGGGCAAGACACGCCGGCGGCGGTCAACCTCTATGGCGAGTCCATCGACGAATTCGTCCAACTGGCCCAGCGCCTGGACGGCCTGGCCGGCGTGGCCGCCCTGGAGCTGAACGTCTCGTGCCCCAACGTCAAGGCCGGCGGCATGGCCTTCGGGACCAACCCCCAGGCCGTGGCCCAAGTCACCGCCGCCGTGCGCCGCGTCACCAGCCTGCCGCTGTGGGTCAAGCTCACGCCCAACGTCACCGACCCCGTGGCCGTGGCCGGCGCGGCCATGGAGGCCGGGGCCGACGCCCTGTGCCTGATCAACACCTTGCTGGGCATGGCCATCGACGCCCGCCGCCGCGCGCCGCGCCTGGCCAACGTGGTGGGCGGGCTTTCGGGACCGGCGATCAAGCCGGTGGGCCTGCGCATGGTCTGGCAGGTGGCCCGGGCCCTGCCCGGCGCGCCGATCATCGGCCTGGGCGGCATTTGCTGCGGCGAGGACGCGGCCGAATACCTGCTGGCCGGGGCCTCGGCGGTGCAGGTGGGCACGGCGTCGTTCGCCGATCCCACGGCCTGCGCCAGAGTGGCCGACGAGTTGGCCCGCTTCTGCGCCGAGGAAGGCGTGTCCGCGGTCAGCCAGCTCATCGGCGGGCTGCGCGCCTAGCCGTAGCCGCTATTTGCGGCGCAGCACCCGCTCGTCGCCCAGGCGCATGGTCAGCTGGATGGTGTCGAAGTACTCCAAAAGCGGGATGATGTACTTGCGCGAGAGCCCCAGCATCTCCTTGAACTGCTGGGCGTCGATCTTGCCGTGGCTCTCCAGGTGGGCCACCAGCTTGGCCTTGATGGCCTCCAGCGCCGGGCCGTGATAGTAAAGGTCTTCCTTGATCCTCGTCAGGACGCCCTCGTTTTGCATCACCGCCAGCAACTGGCCCAACTGCTTTTTGTTCTGCCCCTCGGCCACGTCCTTGAGCGACGGCGGGGCGAGGCCGCCCTGGCGATAGGCCGCCTCGATCTTGGCGCGCAGGGCCTGGTCGTCGGCGGCCAGGCGCACCTCGTGGCCAGGCAGGCGCACCAGCTCTTTTTCGGCGATCAGCCGGCCGTCGGCCTCCAGTTTTCTTTGCAGATGGCCAAAGAGCTTGGGCTCCAGGCCCCGGGCCAGGCGGGTGCGCAACTCCTCGCGGGGCATGCCGGGTTTCAGCGGGTTCTGCCCATGATATTGGCCCACCACTTCCACGGCCTCATCCAGCAGGGCCTGTTGCACGCCGGCCTCGATCAAAAGCCCAGCTTCCTTGTCAAAGCGGATCAGCTCCTGCTTGGAGAGCATGTCGGCCAACAGCGCGCTCAGCTCCTTGGGGGCCAGGTTGGTCAGGCGCACCAGATCGCGCTCGGTGACGCCGCGCTCGCCGGCCAGGCGGGCGTGCACGGCCACCAGCTCACGGGCGCGGCCGGATTTGAGCGTCTCCAGGTCGGCCAAAATCTCGGGGCGGTTGCGCTTGTGGCGCACGGGGTGGGGATGCAGCACGCGACCGCCGGCGATGGTGCGCACCGGCGAATAAGAACGAATCACGAAGCGGTCGCCGGCCATCACCGCCACCGCCTCTTCCAGGCGCACCTGGCACAGGGCCTGATCGCCGGGGACCAGGGCGTCGCGGTCCAGAAAATGAATGCGGCCCATCACCTCCACCGTGCCGGTGTGCAGGCGGATCGGCGCGCGGTGCTTGAGCGGCCGAGCCATCTCGGCCAGGGCTTGGACCTCCACGTCCAGCCACAGCGAGGGCCGCAGCACGCCAGGCTCGGAGAGCACGTCGCCACGGGCGATCTGATCTTTGTCCAGGCCCTGGAGGTTGACCGCCGTGCGCTGGCCGCGCCGCGAGCTTTGGCAATCCTGGCCGTGGTTTTGCAGGCCGCGCACCTTGGCCGTGACGCCCCGGGGATAGACCTCCAGCTCGTCGCCGATCTTGACCTGGCCGCCGATGGAGGTGCCGGTGACCACGGTGCCAAAGCCCTTGATCGAAAAAACGCGATCGATGGGCAGGCGAAAGGGCCCCAGGGCCGGGCGCTCGTCCAAAGAGGCGGCGATGCGGTCGAGCTCGGCCACGAGCAGGTCCAGGCCCTGGCCGCTGACCGCCGAGACCGGCACGATGGGCGCGTCTTCCAGAAACGTGCCCTGGACGTAGGCCCGGATGTCCTCGCCGACCAATTCCAGCCAATCGGGCTCGACCATGTCGACCTTGGTCAGGGCCACCAGGCCGGCCTGCACGCCCAGCAGCGCGCATATGTCCATGTGCTCGCGGGTCTGGGGCATGACGCCCTCGTCGGCGGCGATGACCAGGGCCACCATGTCGATGCCCGCCGCGCCGGCGACCATGTTTTTGACAAAGCGCTCGTGACCCGGCACGTCGACGATGCCCAGGCGCTGGCCCGAGGGCAGATCCAGGTGGGCGAATCCAAGCTCGATGGTGATGCCCCGGGCCTTTTCTTCCTTGAGGCGATCGGTGTCGACGCCGGTGAGGGCCTTGACCAGGGAGGTCTTGCCGTGATCGATGTGGCCTGCCGTGCCCAAGACAAGTTGCTTCATCGTTAAAAAATCCTCTGCGTGAACCAAACGGAATCCTTGATCAAGCTGGCGCTGAACGCCTCGAGGCCATGAATTGTCGCCCGCGCCGTCAAGAGTGCGGCCTTGACCAGCGGCCGATCTCATTATAATAACCATCCATGAGCCAGGCGACACCAGGCAAAATCATGGCCCTGGACGTGGGCCGGGCGCGCATAGGCGTGGCCGTCAGCGACGAGGCCGGCCTGACGGCCCAGCCCCTGTGCGTGCTGCGCCGCCAGGGCCGCGACGAGGACGTGCGGGCCATTGGCCGCCTGGCCCAGCGCGAAGGGGCGCGGCTGATTGTCCTGGGCCTGCCGCTGCACAACGACCAGATCGGCCCCGAGGCCCAGCGCGTGATCAGCCTGGGCCGGCGGCTCCAGCGACGGCTGGGCCTGCCGGTGGGGTTCACCAACGAGGAAGACACCACCATCGAGGCCCACGAAGCCATGCTGGAGGCCGACCTCAGCCGCAAACGGCGGGCCGAGGTGGTGGACAAGGTCGCCGCGGCGCTGATCCTGCGGCGTTGGCTCGACGGCATGCGCGAGGAGGTTTTATGAATCGGGGGCTGATCGCCGCCATCGTGGTGATTGCCGTCTGCCTGGCGGCGGTGGCCGGCTATTTCGGCGGCCGGACCCTGCTGCTCAACCACACCGCCGGCATCGGCGACAAGGACGTGGTGGTGGAGATTCCTCCGGGGGCCGGGGTGCGGGCCGTGGCCGATCTGCTGGGTCGGGCCGACGTGGTCTCCAGCCCCAACCTCTTTTGGCTGACCACCCGCCTGACCTCGGCCGACGGGCCGATCCTGGCCGGCGAATACAAGCTGAGCCCGGCCATGACCTATGGCGGAATCCTGCGCGTGCTGCGTCAGGGCAAGGTGCTGCTGCACACGGTGGTGCTGCCCGAGGGCCTGACCATGGCCCAGGCCGTGGGACGGCTGGCCCAGGCCGGGCTGATCGACGAACAAAAGGCCCTGGCCTTGTGCGGCGACAAAGGCTTCGTGACGGCCATGGGCCTGGCCGGCCCGAACATGGAAGGCTACCTGTTCCCCGACACCTATCACCTGGCCAAGGGCCTGGGTGAACGGCGGATTCTGGGCCTGCTGGCGCGCCGCTTCCTGACGGCCTGGCGCGTGGTCGAGCAGCGGGCTTCCGCCCAAAAACTGGGCATGGCTCAAACCGTGACCCTGGCCAGCATCATCGAGGCCGAGGCCAAGTTGGCCAACGAACGGCCGCTGATCAGCGCCGTTTACCACAACCGCCTGCGCGCCGGCATGCTCCTGCAAGCCGACCCCACGGTGATCTACGGCCTGGGCGGGCTCAAGCGACCGCTCAACCGCGCCGACCTGGCCGTGGACACGCCCTACAACACCTACCTGCGGCCCGGCCTGCCGCCGGGGCCCATCTGCAACCCCGGCCTGGCCAGCCTGGAGGCGGCGGTGGCCCCGGCCACGGTGGATTACCTCTACTTCGTGGCCAAGGGCGACGGCGGCCACGCCTTCAGCGCCGATTACCGCGACCAGGTCAAGGCCATCAACCGCTATCGCCGCCGCTGAACGGCCATTCAATCACATCTTGCCAGCCACCGGCCCAGTGGGTATATTGGCCCATGGACATGACCCGCGGGCCGGCCGCGGCCACGGCGGCCGCGGCAAAAACTCGTTGACAGGCACATGCGCTCATGTTAGAGCATGTCTTGAATGAGGCGTCATTCAGGGTATAATATGGATCGACCGCTTCCGAACCCGCGCGCCGCCAAAGGGCTTGACACGTTGAAAAACATAAAGAAAACATCCAGTGACAAACACCGTCGGATCATCGAAGCCGCGGTCAAGGTCTTTGCCAAGAACGGCTTTTACAACTCCAAGGTCAGCGAGATAGCCCGCGAGGCCAACGTGGCCGACGGGACTATTTACTTGTATTTTGAAAATAAGGATGACATTCTAATTTCTCTTTTCGAGGAGGAGTTGGCCCGGGTTCTGGAGCACATCCGCGAGGCCCTCGACGGCGAGACCGACCCCGTCAAAAAGCTCGAGCGCTTCGCCACGGTGCATCTGAACCTGGTGCAAGACAATCAGGACTTGGCCGAGATCATCCAGGTCGAGGTGCGGCAATCCTCCAAATTCATGAAGGAATACAAAAATAGCAAATTTTTGGAATACCTGGACATCATCAGCGAAATCATCCGCGAGGGCCAGCAGCAAGGCATCTTCCGCAAGGACATCGAGCCAGGCATCGCCAAGCGGGCGTTTTTTGGCGCCCTGGATGAAATGAGCCGTTATTGGGTGCTCTCCGAGGCCAGGAGGTACTCCATCGCCAAGGCCGTCCAGGACATCAGCAGCATCTTTCTGCGTGGCCTGATGGCGGCTTGATCTTTCGCGCCGAAAAATGAGGGAAGGCCGGGCCTTCCCCAGTAAAAGGAGGGGTTTTGAAGTGAATATCGTTGTCTGCATCAAACAAGTACCCGACACCGAGACGGCAATCAAGATCGCCGCTGACGGCAAGTCCATCAGCACCGACGACATCAAGTGGGTCATGAACCCCTATGACGAGTTCGCCGTCGAAGAGGCCCTGCGCTTCCAGAAGGAACAGAAGGCCACCGTCACGGTGGTCGGCGCCGGTCCCAAGCGCGTCACCGAGGCCCTGCGCACCGCCCTGGCCATGGGCGCCGACAAGGCCGTGCTGATCGAGGACGACGGCCTCTATGGCGCCGATCCCATCGCCATCGCCAAGATTCTGGCCGCGGCGATCAAAGACCTGACCCCCGACATCGTCTTCCTGGGCCAGCGGGCCATCGACGATGACGCCGGCGTGGTCGGCGCGGCTCTGGCCGAGTTCCTGGGCATGCCCCAGCTTTCGGTGGTCACCAAGCTGAGCCTGGACGGCGACAAGGTCACCGTCAATCGCCCGGTCGAGGGCCAGACCTTGGTCATCGAGTCGCCCCTGCCGGCGGTCATCACCTGCCAGAAGGGCCTCAACGAGCCCCGTTACGCCTCCCTGCCCGGCATCATGAAGGCCAAGAAGAAGCCTCTGGACACCAAGAAGTTGGCCGACCTGGGCGCCAGCGCCACCGGCTTCGCCGAGGTGGTGGCCATCACCCCGCCGCCCGAGCGCGCCGCCGGCGTGACCATCTCCGGCGACGATCCGGCCCAGATGGCCCTCAACCTGGCCAAGGCCCTGCGCGAGCAGGCCAAGATCATCTAGTTTATCGCTAACGATTTCTCTCGAAGGGAGAGTGAAAGATATGGCAGGTGTTTACGTAGTCGCCGAACACAGGGACGGCGCGTTCCGCAAAGTGACCCTGGAGGCCGCCAGCGCCGCCAAAAAGATCGCCGACGAGTTGGGTTCCGAAGTCACCGCCGTGGTGTTGGCTTCGGGCATGGCCGACGCTTGCGCCGAGCTGGGCAAGTATGGCGTGAGCAAAGTGCTCTACGCCGATGACGCCGCCTTTGCCCAATACACCACCGACGCATACGCCAACGCCCTGGCCGAGCTGCTCAAGGACGCCGACGTGGTGGTCTTTGGCGCCTCCATGCAGGGCAAGGACTTGGCCGGCCGCCTGGCCGCCAAGCTCGACACCAGCGTGGCCGTCGATTGCACCGCCCTGGCCGTCGAAGGCGGCAAGGTCAAGGCCACCCGGCCCATCTACGCCGGCAAGGTCTACGCCGACATCGTCATCAACGCCAAGCCCCAGATGGTCACCCTGCGGCCCAACGTCTTCGACGTGGTCGAGGTGGGCGGCCAGGCCGCCGTCGAGACCATCAGCGCCACGGCCGGCGAGGTCAAGACCAAGGTCGTCGACGTGGTCAAGGACGCCGGCGGCAAGATCGACCTGACCGAGGCCCTGGTGATCATCTCCGGTGGCCGCGGCATGAAAGACGGCGCCAACTTCGAGATCCTGGAAACCCTGGCCGGCCAGCTCAATGGCGCGGTCGGCGCTTCCCGCTCGGCCGTCGACGCCGGCTGGCGTCCTCACCGCGATCAGGTTGGCCAGACCGGCAAGGTCGTCACGCCCAACCTCTACATCGCCTGCGGCATCAGCGGCGCCATCCAGCACCTGGCCGGCATGGGCTCGTCCAAGGTGATCGTGGCCATCAACAAGGACGCCGACGCCCCCATCTTCCAGAAAGCCGACTTCTGCGTTGTCGCCGACCTGTTCGACGTGGTGCCGGCCTTCACCGAGGAAGTCAAGAAGCTGGGCTAACCGCCAAGCTTGCTTGAATGCTTGAACGCCAAACAGGCGACGCCAATTGTGGCGTCGCCTGTTTTTTCGCCTCGCGCGGGCTGGTCAGACCTGGGCCGGCCGGGGCCGCGCGCCGTCGATGATGATCTTGATCAGGGTCTCCAGGTACTTGTCATCGTCGACGCGCTCGGCGGTATCGTGCGGCAGGCGGCGCAGCAGGCGCAGCTTGGCCTCGTGCCAGTGTTCGGCGGCGCTGAAGATCATCATCAGCAGGGCCGCCGGGTCGATATCCTGGCGCATCAGGCCTTTTTGCTGCATTTCGCTCATGGCCCGCACCATGTCCTCGCACAGGTCGAAGATATAGCGCTGGTTGGCGTCCTCCTCGGCGTCGCCGCCCTCGATCATGCGCACCGGCCGGGGGTGTTGCAGGAAAAACAGCGTGAACCACGCGCCCATGTGCACCAACAGCGGCGTGTCGGCCAGCATGCGAAAATAGGCCGTCAGCCCCGCGGCCAGGTAGTCGTCGCCCTGGATGGCCTGCTCCATGCGCTTGCGGCCCATGCGGCCCATGCGCACCAGATGGCGGCGCATCACCTCCAGGAACAGCCCCTCCTTGGAGCCGAAATAGTGATGAATCAGGCTCTGGGTGACCTTGCCCTTGGCCGCGATCTCGCTCATGGACGTGCCCGAAAAGCCCTTGCGGCTGAATAGTTTTTCGGCCGCCACCAGAATCTTGTCCTTGGTCGCCGCCGGATCACGCCGTTTGCGGCGAACTTCGCCCTTTAGTTCCTTGTCCATGCCCTCGCCCGCGCGGTCCACCTCAGACCCCTCGATGAATTGACAACAAGCGCCTTACCAAAACGGGCCATTACCCATTAACAGACTAGATTAGACCAATTTCGCCGTTTGACAACCGCGCGCCGCCCTGTTTGTGCTATCTTGACCGCAAAAAACAGCGTTTTGGCCCAACGCAACCCATCGCGGAGGAACCATCTCATGTGGGAGCAGCACCTGGTCGGCGGCAAAATCGGCTTGACCCGCGCCAACGGCTTCGATCCTTCCTTGCCCAGCATTTTGCTTATCCACGGCTCGGGCGGCTACAAAGAGCTTTACAATCACCAGATCATCGGCCTGCGCGGCCGGGCCAACGTGGCGGCCATCGATCTGCCCGGCCACGGCCAGACCGCCGGACCGGGCTTCCGCCAGGTCGAACCATACGCCCAGTGGCTGGCCGACTTCCTGGCCGCCGGGCCGGTGCGGCCGGTGGTCCTGGGTCACAGCCTGGGCGGCGCGGTGGCCCTGCAACTGGGCCTGGATCACCCCGAGTTGGCCAGCGGCCTGGTGCTGATGGGCAGCGGCGGCCGCTTGCGGGTCATGCCCCAATTTTTGCAGGGGCTCAAGGAAAACTTCGCCGCCACCATCCAGGGCGGCCTGGGCTTTGCCTACGCCCCGGACGCCGACGCGGCCATGGTCGCCGAGGGCGTGCGCAAGATGCTCCAGACGCCGGCCGAGCTGGTCTGGGGCGATTTCAGCGCCTGCGACGCCTTCGACGTCACCCCGCGCCTGGGCCAGATCGACCTGCCGGCCCTGGCCCTGGTCGGCTCCGAGGACCGCATGACGCCACCCAAGTACAGCCAATACCTGGCCCAGCACATGCCACGCTGCGCCTTCAAGCAGATTGACGGCGGCGGCCACATGCTAAACATCGAAAAACCGGCCGAGGTCAATCAGGCGCTGATCGAGTTTCTGGCCCAGTTTTAGGCCGGCAGCAGCCCCAGCACCAGGCCCAGCGACGGCGTGGCCATGGGCCCGGCGGCCAGGGCCATGGCCTCGGTCAGGCCAAAAAAACGGCCTTCGCTGATCTCGTGGGGGTCGGGCCGGGGCTCTTGGTCGGCGGTGGCGCGATAGACGGCGGTAAACTCGCCCTCGGTGAGGGCGCAGGCGGCCAGGCGGCCCAGGGGCTCCAGGGCCGACTCCAGGCCCAATTCCTCGGCCAGTTCGCGCCGGGCGGCCTGCTCGTAGCTTTCGCCGGGGTCCACGTGGCCGCTGGCCGAGCTGGTCCATTTGCCGGGGTGGGTGTCTTTGTTGGCCGAGCGCCGTTGCAGATAGAGCCGGCCGGCCTGGTCGAAGACCAGCACGTGCACGGCCCGGTGCAACAGGCCCTGGGCGTGGATATCGCCGCGTCGGGCCAGGCCGATCACCGTGTCGCGGCCGTCGACCACCTCCAGCACTTCGTCGGCCAGGCGCTGGTTCATGGCTGGCGGTCCAGGCCCAGGCGCTCGATAAAAAACGGCTGGAGCGCCGGCGGCACGTCGGAGACGCGGCGATAGGCCAGGCGGCGGTCGCGCAGCTCCAGGCGCAACACGCCCGGCCCACGGTGGGCGCGCAACTCTTCGGCGGCCTGGGCCTGGCGCAGCAGCGCGCCGTAGAGCTTGTACATCCGCCACAGGCGCAGGCCTTCGGCCCCGCTGAAGCGGGCCAGCGAGCGGTTGCGCGTTGGTGGGCGATCGTCACGCAACAGGGCCAGAACTTCTTCGAAAACGCCTGGTTGCAACGGGCCTCCGTGGTCGTGAGGTGAGCGCGTCGGCCAACAGCGTCCTTGCCTGGCGCGCGCGCCTGTGGCAAGCTGACGCTTGAGGCACTAATCGGAAAGCGCGGAAACAGCTTGCAGTATAACAAAATCCGCCTGGAGCGTCACGGGGCCGTGGCCCTGCTGACCCTGGACAACCCGGCCCAAATGAACGCCGTGGATCAGCAAATGGGCCCCCAACTGGCCCACGCCCTGCAAAGCGTGGCCGCAGACGGCGATCTGCGCGCCCTGGTGTTGACCGGCGCGGGCGACGTTTTCTGCGCCGGCGGCAACCTGCGCCGCGCCATGCAAGCCCTGGCCGCCGGACTCACCGCCGGCGCGGGGCATGTGTTTCTGGCCTACACCGCCTGGGTGCATCAGGCCGTGCATCTGCTGCTGACCATGCCCCAGGTGGTCGTGGCCGCCGTCAACGGCCCCACCGCCGGCGCGGGCCTGGCCTGGCTGCTGGCCAGCGATCTGGCCGTGGCCGATGAAAACGCGCGCATCAGGCCGGGCTTTCTGGGCGTGGGGTTGACCCCGGCCGGCGGCGTCACCCACCTCTTGCCCCAGGCCCTGGGCCCCGGTCGCGCCACCCAAGCGCTCATGCAAAACCAGGACATCGACCCCCGCCACGCCGTCGCCTTGGGCCTGCTCAACGCCGTGAGCCCGCCCGGCCAGGCCCTGGACATGGCCATGGCCATGGCCCGACAAGCCGCCGCCGGCTCCGCCGCCGCCTTGGCCCGCACCAAGGCCCTGTTGGGCCATCAGCGCCGCCAGGGCCTTTTGGCGCACATGGAACAAGAACGCCAGGCCACGGCCACCGCCGCCGATGGGCCCGACTTCCGCCGCCTGGTGGCCAAGTTTTTTCACAAGCAACCGGCAAGCATTGGAGAATGAGCATGGAATTCAAAGACGTCGTCAATGGCCGCTTTTCGTGCCGCGCCTTTTTGGACAAACCGGTCAGCCGCCAGGTGGTCGAGCAGATCGTCCAGACCGCCCTGCGCGCGCCCAGTTGGGGCAACACCCAACCCTGGAAGGTCTACGCCGTTGGCGGCGAGACGGCGGCCTCCATCCGCGCCGCCCAGCGCCAGGCCATCGAAGAGGGCCGCCCCGGCAATCCCGACGTGGTCATGCCGGCCAAGTTCGAGGGCGCGTTGATGGATCGCTACCGCGCCCTGGGCATCGCCATGTTCCAGGCCATGGGCCTGGCCCGCGACGACAAAGAGGGACGTCTGCGTCATTATGTCAACAATTACGGTGCATTCGGCGCGCCGGCCATGCTCTATGTCACCGTGCCCAAGGGCCAGACGGCCTACGTCATCCTCGACGGCGGAGCCATCGCCACCATGCTTTGCCTGGCCGCCCACGAGCTGGGCCTGGCCACCTGCCTGGAGGCGGCCCTGGCCACCTACCCCGACATCGTTCGCCAGGAAGTGGCCATCGGCCCCGACGAAGACCTGCTCGTGGGCATCGCCCTGGGCTATGCCGACCCCGACGCGCCGGCCAACAAGTTCCGCGCCGACCGCATGCCCTTGGAGCAGGTTCTGAGCGTGGTTGATATGAGTTAGCGCCCCCGCGGGCGGTCGAGTTGGTCCAGCCAGGGCCACGGCCGCCCGCGCCCCTTGGCCGGCGGGTCCAGCCCCAGCCAGGAGCAGGCCGTGGGGCAGACGTCGTATAGCGTGGCCCCGTGATGCTGGCGGCCGGCCTGGGCCAGGGCCTGGCCAGCGGCCGGCGCGGCGATGAACAGGCCCTCGGGCGCATGGTTGGCGTCGTCGGGGCCGGAGTCGTTATCCTGAACAAACAGCGGCCCGCCTCGCGGCCAGACCTGGCCGATCGCCCGCCAGGCCAGGTCGCCGGGGTAGAGCAAAAGATCCGGGGCCGCGCCGTTGACGGCGGCGTAGGCCTGGCGCGGATCGACCACGCGGTTGCCCAGGGGCCGGCCATCGGGGCCGGGCATGGCCTCCAGTTCGGCGCGCAGTTCGGCCAAAAAGGCGTCGTAAGCGGCCGGATCGACGGCCCCTTGCGGCTCACGACCGGCCACGTTGCAAAAGATGCGCGCATAATAGCCGCCGTCGGACCACACCTTGGTGCGCGGCCAGTCGATCATCGCGGGCGCAAGCGGCGCGCCCTCGGCCGGTTCGACGCGCAGGCGCAGCAACCCCCGCTCCAGCAGCCACTGATTGATGCACAACCCGCCTTCCAGGCGGCGCGCGCCGTGATCGCTGACCACCAGCACCAGCGTCTCGGGCGGCAGCTCGGCCAAGAGCAGGCCGATCTGGGCGTCGAGGTCTTCATAGTGGCTGGCGATGGCCCCGGCCAGGGGCGAGCCGGGTTGGTGCAGACGGTGCAGTGGGTCGTGGTGCCGCCAAAAGGCGTGGTGCATGCGATCCGTGCCCATCTCCACCAGCCACAGCAGATCCGGGTCGTAGAGCCGCCACAGGCCACGGGCCACGGCGAAACGGCGTTGGACCATGGTCCGCACGGTCTGGGCCAGGGCCGCGCGGTCGGCGCGGCGAAAGTCGGGCACATCGACGATGTAGGGCCCGCCGCCCCAGCGTTCCAGCCGAGGGCCCAGGCTGCGCGGCCAGGTCAGGCCGTCGGCGTTTTCGGGCAGAGGAAAACCGGCGACCATGGCCCCGCGCACGGCCGAGGCCGGCCAGGTCAGGGGTAGGCCCAGCACCGTCGAGCACAGCCCGGCCTGGCTGGCCATGTCCCACAAACGCGGGACGCCGACGCCCTGGGCGCTGGCCAGGGCCAGGGGGGCGTAGGAATGGTCGGGCCGGTTGCGAAAACCGTAGAGGCCCAGTTGGCCCGGGTCCAGGCCGCTGGCCATGCTGACCCAGGCCGGCACGGTGATGGGCGGGTCGGTGCTTTGCAGGCGGCCCCAGCGACCACGGCGCATCAGCCCGCTCAGGTTGGGCAGGCGCGGGGTCAGTTGCTCAAAGACCAGCTCTGGCGCGGCGCAGTCCAGGCCGATGACGCACAGCCGCCGCCTGTTCACCGGGACTTGGCCTCTTGGGCGGCCCGCTTGAAGCGTTGGTATTGCTCCTCGAAGTAGGCGCGCTGCTCCTTGGGGCCGGCGGCAAGGGCCGCGGCGGCGGCGGCCTCGGCCTGATCGGGGCGGCCGTTGGCCAGATAGGCCTCGGCCAGGGTGTCCCAGATGTGCGGCTCGGGCCGCAGGCGCACGGCCTTTTCGGCCAACACCAAGGCGCGCTCGGGCCGGCGCAACGACTCTTCCTTGGCCGTGACCAACAGCCAGGCCAGGCTGTTGAGGGCCTCGGCGTTGTCTGGATCCAGGTCCACGGCCATGCGCAGATCGCCCAGAGCCCGGCGCTCGTCGCCCTGTTGATAACGCAGCAGGCCCAACTCCAGGCGCACGCCGGCGTCGTCGGGCCGCAAGGCCGCCCGTTCTTCCAGCAGGCGGGTGATGACGGCCTCTTGCAGGGCCGATCCGGCCCCGCTGTGGTCGGCGGCCAGCCCGGCGCCCACCAGCAAGCCCAGGCACAGGGCGTAGATCACCAGGGCCCGGCGCAGCATGCGGCCGTGGGCGGCGATGAGCCTGGGTTCGGCCTGGGCCTGGCGCAGGGCCTCCACCCGCTGGGCCACCGAAAAATGATGCCACGAAGGCACGTCGCGGATGTTGCCCGACAAGCTGGCGATGCGCTCCAACGCGCCGATCAGCGGCTCGGCCGAGCCCATGGCCTCGAGCGAAAAAAAGTCGGCCTGGCGCTCGAAGTGGCGCATGAAAAAGCCCATGCCAAAGCGCACGTACAGCGCCAGAAAGATCACCAGCGGCAAGGCCAGCAGCAGCGTGAGGGGGTTGGCTTCCTGGGCCGGCGTCGAGAGGGCGGCCATGCCCCAGTCAAAGGCCGAAAGCAGATAGACCAGCCAGCCCATCAGCAGGTTGAACGAGCCGGTCAGGGCAAAGATGGCCAGGAAAAAACCCAGGAAAAACAAGATATAGGCCAGCATATGCCGATGGCGAACGTGGCCGGCCTCGTGGGCGGTCACCGCGGCAATCTCCGTTTCATCCAGGGCTTGGGCCAGGGCCTTGGTGACCAGCAGATAGCGCAGGCCCGGGGCCAGGCCCAGGATGCCCGCCGTCAGCACCCGGCCTTCCAGGATCGGCCAATCGACGATCTCGGCCACCGAGACGCCCAGACGCCGCAACGTGCGCGCGGCCACATCCCTGGTCGGTCCCTCGGGCAGGGGCCGGCAGCCCCACCAGCGGCGCACCAGCGGCGGAAACAATAGCGACATCAGGATCATCAGCAGCGACAAAAAGGCCAGGTCGCCCCAGGCCGTGCGCAGCCAGCCGTCGGCCGCCGGCCAGAGGGCCAGGGCCAGATCCTGCACGGCCACGGCAATCAGCCACGGGAACAGCACCGGGGCCACGAAGCGGGCCTGGGCCCGCACATGGGCCCAGCGCCCCAGGTCGCGATAAAATACGCGGGCCTCCAGCGGCTGCATGGTCCACCACACCACCACCAGGCAGCAAAGGTAGATCCCCGCCGCGCACAGGCCCGAAAGCGTCTGCCATTGGGCCAGGGCCGGCACGGCCATGAGTTGGGCCTTGAGGTCCAGGGCGGTGATCATCAGCACGAAGCAGGCAATGGCCCCACCGTGCAGCAGGCTCTCCAGCCGCCTGGTCGCCCTGGCCGGGTCGGTCGGCGGGTCGGCCCCGGCCAGGCGCTCCAGCAGGCGGCGCACGGCCAGTTGGCCGGCCGCCCACAGGCAGCACAGCGCCGCCAACGAGCCGAAAACGCTGTCCAGCGGCCGCAGGCCGGCCACGCCGGGCTGATAGGCCTCGAACAGCACCATCACCAGAATGAACGCGACTATCTGGGCGAAGAACATCCCCTGTCTACTCCGGCCAGCGGCGGCAAGGGGTCTGGCAGACAAAAGGCCCGGGGCGAGGCTCCCGGGCCAGGTGGGAATCGTGGCATTGGCGGAGAGGGAGGGATTCGAACCCTCGGTAGAGCTTTACACCCTACACTCGCTTAGCAGGCGAGCACCTTCGGCCTCTCGGTCACCTCTCCGCTGCGGTATTCGTGGCCGCGGCTCGCTACGCCGCGCCTTTTGCACGTGCAAGATGGCGGAGGGAGTAGGATTCGAACCCACGGACCTTTCGGTCTGCGGTTTTCAAGACCGCCGCCTTCGACCACTCGGCCATCCCTCCGCGAGGCCGGCCGTCCAGCCGCCGCCAGTCAACGGACAGCGCCAAGCGCCCGCCTCCCGACGGATTGCTTTATTTACCATCGCCCACCAAGGGGCGTCAAGTGCCGTGGTCAAATATAGCCGCCACCGGCAAAGGGCCTCAGACCTTGGTCTCTGTCTCTTCCTTGGCCTTGGCCGCCTCGTCGATCTTTTCGGCCTCCTGGCCGGTCAACGCATCGTCTTTGACGCCCTTGCGGAAGTTCTTGATGGCCTTGCCCAGGTTGCCGCCCACCGAGGGCAGTTTGCCCGCGCCGAAGATGATCAGCACGATGACAAGGATGATCAGCCACTCGAAATGCCCTATGCCGCCAAACATTGGCAGACCTCCGCGCCCCTAGCGCCGCCTGGGCGGCCTATTGGCTGTATTCCTGCATCAGCCGAAGAAATTCCGGCGCGCCGCGAAACTTGCCCGCGGCCTCCATGAACGCCAACCAGTTGCGCCACATCGCCGCCCACTGCTCGGTGTGCCAGAAGACGTCGTCGGCCAGGCCCTCCTCGCGGCGCAGAAAGGCCGTGGCTTCATCGTGGCAGCTCGCGCACAGGGGATATGGAACCTTGACCAACAGCGGCTGGGGTTGTTCCACGCCCTGGCCGCAGAAGGCGCAGCGCCTCGGGCAGATCCCGCAAGACATCGCCGCGGCCACGGCCTCGGCCTTGCGCCGCTGACGGCCTTCGTCGATCCGGCGCTCCTTGCTCTTGCGGCGGCTCAAATCGATGACCTCGGCCATGGCTCTCTCCATATCGTGGCGCAGACGGCCATACAATACCAATGGCGCGGGCGTCAGTCAAGCGGACCACCCGACGTCGTTCACGGGCTCATCTTTAAATTTTAACGCTGTTTCGGGCGCTTGGCAACAAAGGCGGCCTTTTCAGCGTAGGGCCACTTCGATCACCGCGTAGCCGTACTCGCTGGAAAAGGGAACCGCCAACACCGGGCTGGCCGCATGCTCGATGCAGTGGCCGTGGCCGTCGTAGATCCGGGGGATGCCGGCCCGCAGGCCCAGGCCCTTCTCGGAAAGCTCGCGGCGGGCAGCGCCGGAGATCATGTTGGTCAGCTCGCCCACGGCGTCGCGCACGGCGTCGTCGATGGCGCTGATTTCGTCGCCGAGCATGCCGCGCATCACGGCCTGGATCAGCCCGAAATGAAACGTCACCGCCAGGGAGCCCTCGGCGGCCCCGCTCAGGCCGATGACGCCGCTGATGTCGCCCTCGGCCAGGGTCTGCTGCTTGAGGTAGGGCTTGCCGGCCTCCAGGGCCACGCCGGCCATGGTGCCCAGCACCTCGACCACCCCGCTCAGGAAAGGATTGACGTATTTGACATCCATCGCCCGTTTCACCCGGTTGTGGCGACCAGCCGCCGGCCACGGGCGCGCGCGCCGGGTGGCTTGCCGTCGGGTTGGCAGTCCCGCCGCCGTGGCCGCCCGGGCGGCTGTAGGCCGGTGACTTTGCGCCCCCGGCTTTCGCGCGGGTTTGCCCTTTCACACCAACTGGGCGTTTATCTTAACACAAGCCGTGGGCCATTGCCCGATTTTACGGCAAGACGCGCGGCCACGGCGTTCCGTGGTCGCTCAGGCCTGTGCCATCTCTTGCACAATCCGGCGCGCCGCCTGGGCCGGGTCAACCGCGTCGCGGATGGGCCGGCCCACCACGATGTGGCTGGCCCCGGCGCGCACGGCCATGGCCGGGCTGACCACCCGCTTCTGGTCGTCGTCACCGGCCTGGCCCGGTCGGATGCCCGGGCAGACCACCAACGCCTGGGGCCCCAGCGCCTGGCGCACCGCCGCCGCCTCCTGGCCCGAGCAGACCACGCCGGCGCAACCGGCGCCCATGGCCAAACCGGCCCGGCGCAGCACCAACTCGCGGGGGTCTTGCAGGGCCGGCGGATAGCCCATGGCCGCCAGATCTTCGGGGCCCAGGCTGGTCAGGGTCGTCACGCCCAGCAGTCGCGTGCCCCCCAGGTCCACGCCCTCGAAGATGGCCATCTGGTCGCAGTGACAGGTCAGCATGCCCACGCCCAGCGCGGCGGCCTGACGGGCGGCGGCGCGCATGGTCGCCGGGATGTCGTGCAGCTTCAGATCCAGGAATATCTCGCGCGCGCCGGCCGCGCGCAGCTCGGCCAGCACCGCCGGCCCCTGGGCCACGAACAGCTCCAGGCCCACTTTGAACACGCCGACGTCGTCTTTCAACAGCTCCACCAAACGCCGCGCCTCGGCCACGCTGGGCACGTCCACGGCGAAAATAAGCCTGTCACGAGCTTGCATCGGTGATTCATCCTTCCAGGTCAAGGGCTTGATACTCGGCCGCCACGCCGGCCAAAAAGCCGCTCTGGGCGAAACTGTGCAACTGGCGTCCGGCCACGATGATGTGATCGACCAACTCCAGACCCACGCCCTGGCAGGCGTAGTAGAGCCGGCGGGTGATGGCGCGGTCGTCGGTGCTGGGCGTGGCGTCGCCGCTGGGGTGGTTGTGGGCGCAGGCCAACGCCGTGGCCCCGCGCGCAAGGGCCAGGGCCGCCACCTCGCGGGGATAGACCACCGCCCGGTCGATGGTGCCGCTGAAAACGTCCTCGATGGCGATCAAACGCCGCCGCCCGTCCAGAAGCATCACGCGAAAGACCTCGCGCTCCAGACTTTGCATGCCCATGCGCAGATATTCGGCCGCCTGCTCGGCCGCCAAAAAGGCCTCGCCGCGCAGCAATTTGTCTTCCAGATAACGCCGGGCCACCGCCGGCACGAGCTTGAGGCCCAGGACGTTTTTGGGCCCCACGCCCTTGACCTGGGCCAGACGTTCGGCCGGGGCGTCCAACACGGCTTGCAACCCGCCCAGCTCGCCCAACAGCGTCCGGGCCTGCTGCTTGCAATCCTGACGGGGCGTGGCCAGGGTCAGCAATAGCTCCAGCGCCTCCTCGTCGGTGAATTTGGCCAGGCCATGGGCCAGGAATTTGTCGCGCAGACGTTGGCGGTGGCCCGCGCCGGGGTGCTCACTCGCGCTCACGCCCTAGCCCCAAACCCCGGCCACGGCCGCGCCGCAACGGGCGCAGGCCCCGTCGACCAGGCCGCCGACGTCCACGCCGTAGCCATGGCGGGCCACCACCTTGGCCCCACAGGCCGGACAATAGGTGTTTTCGCCGTCGTGGCCAGCCACGTTGCCGATGTAGACGTGCCGCAAGCCAGCCTGGCGACCGATGGCCAGGGCCCGCTCCAGGCTGGCCAGGCTGGTGGCGGCGGGGCCGTGCTCGGCGTATTTGTAACGCGGCTGGTAGGCGCTGACGTGCCAGGGCGTATCGACCGAGAGCTTTTCGACAATGAAGCCACACAAGCGGGCCAGTTCGTCGGGATCGTCGTTTTTGCCGGGGATCAGAAGCGTGGTCAGCTCCAGCCAGACGCCGGCCCGACGCAGGCGCGTCAGCGTGTCCAAAACCGGTTGCAGGCGGGCCTTGCATTCGTGGCGATAAAACTCGTCGTTGAAGGCCTTCAGGTCCACGTTGGCCGCGTGCAAAAGCCCCTGGCAGGCCTCCACGCAGTCGGCCGACTGATAGCCGTTGGTGACGAAGACGTTTTTCAGCCCGGCCTCCACGGCCAGGGCCATGCAATCGCGGGCGTATTCAAAGTAGATCGTGGGCTCGGTGTAGGTGTAGCTGATCGAGGCGCAAGCCGCCGCCTTGGCCTGGGCCACGATGGCCGCCGGCTCGATGAGGCCCCCTGGCCCGCCGCCGGCGACCTCGCCGTCGCCGGACGCCTGGCTGATCCGCCAGTTCTGGCAAAAGGCGCAGGCGAAATTGCAACCCACCGTGGCGATGGAAAACGACCGCGAGCCGGGCAAGAAGTGGTAGAGCGGCTTTTTCTCGATGGGATCGACGTTGGCGGCGATGGGCCGGCCCCACACCAGCGACCACAACACGCCGTCTTGATTTTCGCGCACCTGACAGATTCCGCGCTTGCCGGGGGCGATCGTGCAACCATGGGCGCACAGCCGACAACGGACCTTGCCGTCGGCCAACGCGTCCCAGAATTCCGCCCGTCGCATCATCGGCCTCCCGCTTGGTTGTTTTTTTTGGCTCGGAGCAAGCCGCGCCGCCGATGGAATCTTCCGCAACGCGGCCTCCTTGTGGCATTATAAACCGGTTGTAAACGGATTCCCAGGGGTTGGACTTGAAACTGTCTTACCAGAAAATGCAGGCGCTCCTGGTCGAGGGCAACAAAATGGCCCTCGACACCCTCGAAGGCTATCTGGAGCCGTTCAAGTTTTACCGGGTCTGGACGGCCGTGGGCGTGGATGAAGCCATGCTCGCCATCAAGGATCGGCCCATCGACATCATCATCACCGGTTGGAAGATGCAGCCCATCAGCGGCCTGCAACTGGTGGAGATGGCCCGCCGCCGGCCCGAACTCAAGGACGCGCCCATCCTGCTGGTGGCCGACCGCCGCGACAAGCACTTGGAGAAAATCGGCAAGGATTCCGGGGCCACGGCGGTCATCGGCCACCCCATCACCGCCAAGGACGTCCAGCGGGTGGTGGACGAGATGCTCTCCAAGCGGATCGACCCCCAGCACGAGCAGTTCCTGGCCCACATGGAGGCGGCCCGTCAGGCCGAACGCCGCAAAAAATCCGCCGAAGCCATCGAGGCCTATCGTCAGGCCCTGGAACTGTTCGAGGACGAAACGGCCATGATGGCCCTGGCCCGCCTGCTGCGGCGGGCCGGCGACGAAGACGGCGCCACGAAGTTGCTCTTCGCCACGCTGCGGGCCAACCCCGACGCCCTCAAGGCCTACCTGGAACTGGCCATGATCTATCGCGGCCAGAGCCGCCTGGAAGACGCCCTCAAGGTGATGCAGGCCGCCCTGGGCGCGGCCGAACGCCTCAAACACGGCGGGCTGACCAAGGCCAGCCTCTATTACTACATGGGCGAAATCGAGTTGCAGCTCAAGCATCTGCAAAAGGCCCTGGGCCACTTCGACCTGGCCATGGGCGAACTGCCCGACGACGTGGAAATGGCCAGCAACATCGGCGACGCCCTGGCCGGCCAGGGCCACTACGCCGAGTCCGAGCAGTATTACCAAAAGGCCCTGGAGCTCGACCCCAGCCTGGCCCACGTCTACAACCGCCTGGGCATCGCCCACCGCCGCCAGGGCAAGCACGACATGGCCCTGAACCTCTACCGCAAGGCCCTGGCCTTCCACCCCAACGACGAACACCTGCTCTACAACATGGCCCGGGTGCACTGGGAGTTGGCTGAATACCAACTGGCCTCCGAGGTGCTGACCAAGGCCCTGGAGATCAACCCCGAGTTGGTCGAGGCCCAGCGCCTGCTGGGCGCGGCCTTGCACAGGATGGGCTTCCAGGTCACCGCCGACGGCGCTCCCCCCGAGCCCGGCGACGACTGAAGCGCCCCCGCCAGCCTGCACGCCATCGGTTGCCCCCTGTCATCGCGAATCATTCGGTGCTAATCTGAGCATGCGGCCCGGCCCGCGCGATGGGCGCGCGATGGCTTGGCGCATGGGAGCAGAGGGGCCATGGCCCCGCTTGTGACGGAGTGACGACATGAACGCGTCAGCGAAACGCGGCTATTGGGCCGCCCTGATTTGCTCATTGACCATGGCGCTTTGCCTGGCCGGCCCCTTGCCGGCGCGGTCGGCCCAGGACCAGGCCGGCCGCGCAGCCACGGAGTGGCTGGCGTTGGTGGATGGCGGCGACTATCGGCAGGCCTGGAGCGCGACCGGCGAGTTGATACGTGATGCGATGACCGCCCAGGCCTGGGAGTCGCTGCTGGAACAGGCGCGCCGCCCGTTGGGCGAAAAATCGGCCCGCCAGGAGACGTCGCGGCGCGCCTACGAGCAATTGCCCGGCGCGCCGGATGGTCAATACCTGGTTCTGACCTTCGATTCCAGCTTTGCTCACAAGGCGCGGGCAATGGAGACACTGACCCTGCGCCGCGAGGCCGACGGCGTCTGGCGCGTGGTGGGCTACTTCATTCGTTGATCTCGGACCAGGCGCGCCGCCCGCCGCGGGAGTATAATCGGCGCGCCGCGTTCGCCGAGCCATGATTGGCCCGACGGGTCCGGTTTTTTTGTGCGAAAACAGCCGCGGAAGCCATTATCGCTCATGAACCAGGATAGCGCCCCAGCCCCAGAGCGACCGGCGTTGGCAACCGGCCCCAAATATTATCTGGCCGTGGTAGGCATGATCTACGCCGCGGCCGTGGGCCTACGCGTGGCCCGTTTCCTTTCGGCCCGGCTATCGGCCGAAAACGGCTTGGTCGGCAGCACGGCCGAACAATTTCTGCGGGGCGACTTTCCCCTGTTCCTGATGGGCAAGGACTTCATGGGCGTCTATGACGTGTTGCCCATGGTCCCGCTTCTGCATTTCCTCGGGCCGTCGTCGTACATCCTCAATCTATGGTCGCCGCTCTACACCCTGGGGGCCATGATCGTCGTTCACCGGCTACTCCAACGCGTGGTCGGCCCCTGGGGCGTGCTGACGGGCCTGGCTTTTCTGGCCATCCCGCCGGCTTTCTGGCTGCACTACTGCGGCTACGCCCAGACTCACTACACTCTGGGCGTGCTGCTCAGCGCCCTGCTGATGCTCCAGACCGCGCGCCTGTCCGAGGCCGAGCACTGGGGCGCGGGCCAGACATTTTTGTGGGGCCTGGCCGCCGGGGCCGGGCTCTACGGCAACGCCCAGACGGTGGGCGTATTTTTGGCCTGCGCGGCCTTTTTGCTGGCCACGTCCTGGCGACGCGTGCGGCCGCTGAATCTGGTCGCCTTTTGCGGCGGCGGCCTGCTGGGCGGCCTGCCCCTGCTCTACTATCTGCTCACGGCCCAAACCGCCTACGCCGACAAGATCAACGTCTTTTCCTGGGGCTACGTGGCCAAGCATTTCCACGAGCTGTGGACCAACGCCCTGCCCATTATCCTGGGCTTCAACACTCCGCCCACGGGGGGAAGCCTGAGCCCCGCTTCGCCTTGGTTTGGCTTGTATCTGCTTTTGCTGGCGGTGGTCTGCGCGGGCCTTGGCGGGTTGATCCAGCGTGGTCTGCGGGGCCGCCCCCGCCTGGCGCTGCTGTTTCCCCTGGTGGCGGCGGTGTATGTGGTCATTTTGCTCACTAGCCACTATGGCCTTTTTCTGCATGGCAGCCAGCAGGCCTATCTCATGTCGCTGTACCTGGTCTTGCCCGCCGCCCTGGGCCTGGTGGTCACCTGGTTCGAACCACGCGCCAAGATCGCCGCCGGCTTGTTGACGGCCCTGACCATAGGCATAAACGTCGGCGGTTACGCCGCCTTCCGGCCCAATGTCTACCCGCTGTTTCTTTCGCCGGCCATCCAGGCCCGGCAAAACCGCGATTACTTGGAGGCGGCGGAGCTTTTGCGCCGGGCCGGGGCCCACCATGTCTACGCCGAAAACAGTTGGCTCCTGGGCTTTTACGGCAATGGCGACCCGTTGGCGGTGCATCCGTGGCAGCCGCGCAAAAACGAGGACGCCCACCGGGTCGACGCCAGCCTTGATCCGTTGTTTTATGGCGTGGATATCGCTTCCTCGACGACTTTGCTGGGCCTGAAGCACAAAATCGCCACCGTGGGCGGTCGACTGTCGCGCTGGGGTTTTGCCCAGCCCGACAAGGGCCTTTTGCTGGAGCGCCACGCTTGGCGGGCCCGAAGTCTGAACGGCCAAGACCTGGGCGACGCCCTCGGCGATGGCGATTTGGCCAGCGGCTTCCAGACCGCCGGTCCAGCCGGGCCGGGCCAGGGTTTCGTCCTGGATTTGGGCGCGGCCCAGACGGTCAGCGGCCTGGCCCTGATCCCGCAAGGTTATGTCGAAACGCCCAAGGGCCTGACCATCGAGGGCTCGCTCGACGGCCACGTCTTTTTCCCTCTGGCCCAAAGCCACGGCTACGTCGGGCCGTTCTATATGTCCGGGCCCCATCCGGTGCTCAAACTGCGTCATCCCAGGGTCGAAAGCTATTGGCGGCCTTGCCTAGTCCGCCAGATCAGGATCAGCCACCTTGGCCGCTCCAACCGGCCCTGGTCCGCGCGCGAGGTTCTGCTCTGGGGCCCCGGGCCGGCCGCCGGGCCAGACGCCGACTGGTCGTCCAGCGCCGTGGCCTTGCGCCGGCTGGTCGGCCGGCTCAAGCCCGCGCGGGTCTACGCCGACACCTGGGCGGCGGCGGTGGCGCGCACCAGCGCGGACGCGCCGCCGTGGATCAGCCTGGCCCACGGCTTCCACAACGAAAGCCGGCCCGATCCGCCCCTGGCGCAATGGCCGGAGCTGATCGCCGGGCGGGGCTCGTTGGTGGTCGTCGATCGGCCAGAGGCCGCCGCCACCCGCCGCGCCCTGGAGCTGCTGGGCTTGCCGTTCACGGAGGCGTCTGCCGGCCGATTACGGGCCTTCGCCCTTGGCAATCCACCGGCCCGCCCGGTCATCGAGCCCCGCGCGATCAGCTCGCGGCTCTCGCCCGCGGCCGCCGCCCAACTAGCCCACCCCGGCGGCCGAACGCCCTGGAGCACCAACGGCCCGCAAAGCGCCGGCGGCGCGCTGGATATCGACCTGGGCCGGCCGCGCCTGGTGCGGCTGGTGGAGCTGCGCACCCCCGATTTCGCCCAAGACTACCCCCGCGCGCTGACGGCGTGGGTCTCCGACGACGGCCGCGCCTGGCGACCCACGCCCCTCGCGCCGGCCGGACCACTGTTCTTCAGCGGGCAGATGTTGCTGCGCCGTGGCGGCGCGGTCAATATCTTCAGCCTCGGACCTGGCGTGACCACGCGCCATCTGCGCCTGGCCCTGGCCCCCAACCATTGCCCGTGGTGGTGGTCGGTCCAGGAGCTGGTTCTGCGCTAGACCGTTGGGGCGAACTGCGCTATGCTGCACGCAAACGGTGGCGATGTCACGGTCATGGCCTGCCCCAAGGACCACAGCCGCGTCATGAGTCAAAACAGCGCCCCGGCCGAGGAGCGGCCGGCGCCGGCAATCGCGCCGAAACGTTATCGGGCAATGGTCATCGCCCTCTACGCCGTGGCGGTGGGCCTGCGCTTGGCCCGTTACGCTTGCGGCCGCCTGTCGGGCGAAAACGCCCTTATCGGCTCCACGGCCGAGGAGTTCCTGCACGGCAATTTTCCTTTTTTTCTGCTGGGCAAGAATTTTTTCGGCACCTACGACGCCATGCTCAGCGCCCCGCTGATTTTTCTGTTCGGGCCGTCGTCCTACATCCTCAACCTTTGGCCGCCGCTGTTCTCGCTGATCGTCATGGTGGTGGTGCACCGCGCGTTGATCCGCGTGCTCGACCCGCCGGGCGTGCTGGCGGGCCTGGCTTTCATGGCCGTCCCTCCGTCGCTGTGGCTGCTGTATTCCGGCTACGCCCAGACCCATTATTCCCTCGACGTCGTCCTGAGCGCCCTTTTGCTGCTGCAAACCGTGCGGCTGAGCCAAGCCCCTCGCTGGAGCGCGGGCCAGGCCTTTTGGTGGGGCCTGGCCGCCGGGGCCGGCCTTTACACCAATCCACAGACGGTGTGCGTGTTTTTGGCCTGCGCGGCATTTTTGCTGGTCACGGCCTGGCGGCGCGTGCGGCCGCTGAACCTGGCGGCCTTTTGCGGCGGCGGCCTGCTGGGCGGCCTGCCCGTGCTCTGCTATTACGCATTGCACGATCTGACCTACAAAAAACAGCTGGCCTCGGTCTTTGGCTGGCATTATCTGCCGCCCAACCTGAAGGCCTTTTTGTTCAACTCGCTGCCCATCATCGTGGGCTTCAACACCAAGATCAGCGGTGACGAGCTGTTTGTTGGCTCACCGCGCTTTTGGGCCTACGCCGCCGTGGCCATGCTTATGGCCGTGGGCATGGGCGCGCTGTCGTGGCGCGGTCTGCGCGGCCGCCCCCGCGAGGCCGCCTTGCCGCCGCTGGTGGCCGCGGTCAACCTGGCCGTTTTGCTTTTTTCGGTCTATGGCTTGGCCCTGGCCTCCTATCGTCAGGCCTATCTACTGCCGTGGTATCTGGCCTTGCCCTTTTGCTGGGGACTGGCGGCCTCTTGGGCGGCGCGCTGGCGGACCTGGGCCTTATGGGCCTGTCTGGCCTTGATAATTGGCGTCAGCGTAAGTGGCTACCCGCGCTACACCTATCACGGGCTGCCGCTGTTTTTGCCGCCCTCCCGGCAATACGCCGAAAACCAGCTTTGCCAAGAACAGGCGCGGCAACTGCGCCAGGCCGGCGTCGCGGGCCTGTACGCCCTGGATAGCTGGCTGATAGGCTATTACACCGACGGCGACCCCCTGGCCGTGCACCCCTGGGCCGCGCGCAAACCCATGCACGCCCACCATGTCGACGCCATGGCTGATCCGCTGTTTTATGGCGATTTTCTGGCCGACGCGCCGGGGCTGTTAGGCCTGGCCCACAAAACCGCGCCAGTGGCCGGCCAACCAGGCCGGTGGGGTTTTGCCCAACCGGACAAGGGCCGACTGCTGGAACGCCGGAACTGGCGGGCCGCTAGCCTGGATGGCCTTGACCTACGCCGGGCGCTAAATGACAACGACCTGGCCACCGGCTTCCAGACGCCGGCCAACGCCGCGCCAGATCAAGGCTTTGTCCTGGATTTGGGCGCGGCCCACGCCATCACGGGCGTCGGCCTCATCCCGGCCGATCACGCCCAGACCCCAGCCGGGCTGCGCATCGAGGCCTCGATCGACGGCGTTGGATATTGCACCTTGGCCCAGGCCGCGCACTATCGCGGCCCCTTTTACGTCTCCGGCCCCCATCCGTTTTTGCGCCTTTTCCATGGCCGGGTGGAGAGCTGGTGGCCGGCGCGGTCGATCCGTTATCTGCGCTTTACGCACCTGGGCCCGGCCAGGCATCCCTGGTCGGTGCGCGAAGTGTTGCTCTGGGGCCCCGCCGGGCCGGGCCAGCGCGCGACCGATTGGGCCCAGACCGCCGACGAGCTGACGCGGGTCGTGGCCGCGCTGAAGCCAAAGCGCGTCTATGCCGACGCCTGGGCCGCGGCCGTCTTGCGCCTTCGCCTGGACCACGAGCCCTGGATCAGCCTGAGCCAACCATACGACAACACCGGGGCCCAAACCATGGAGCTTGGCCATTGGCCGAGGTTGGACCCCGCTCCGGGAACGGTGGTGGTCTTGGAGGCCGCCGAGGCCCCGGCGGCCCGTCTGGGCCTGGAGCGCTGGGGCTTCATCTTCGAGGAGCGCCGGGCCGGCCGGCTGGTGGCGTTTAATTTACTGGGCCAGCGCCTGGGGCCACGTATCGAGCCAGCGGCGGTGAGTTCGGCCAGCGACCCCCGGCGGGCCGCGGCCCTGACCGGCGCTGGCCCCGGCGACGGGCCATGGTCCTCGGGTGGCCCGCAAAACCAGGGCGGCGCACTGGTCATCGACCTGGGCCTCAGCCAACCCGTGCGCTGGCTGGAGTTGCACTGCCCCAGCGCCTACAAAGATTTTGCCCGTGGCCTGGCGGCCCGCGCCTCCGACGACGGCCACACCTGGCGCGTCGTGGAGATCACGCCCGCCGGCCCCCTGGCCTTCAGCGGCCAGGCCCTGCTGGCCCAGTCCGGCGCGGTGACCGCCTATCACCTGGAAAACGGCCTGAAAGCACGCTATCTGGAACTGTCGCTGGACACCGGCGAACCACGCTGGTGGTGGTCGGTGGAAAAGTTGATCCTGCGCGCGCCGCCCAGGCCAGACCGGGCCACGCGACGCCAAGTCCCTCCGAACAACCCGCAAGTGGTGGCGATCCGATGAAACTGATAATCCAGATCCCCTGCTACAACGAAGAAGCAAACATCGCCGAGACCCTGGCCTGTCTGCCCCGGCGACTGCCCGGCGTGGACACCATCGAATGGCTCATCATCGACGACGGCTCCACCGACGGCACCGTGGCCGCGGCCAAAGCCGCCGGGGCCGACCACGTGGTCAGCCTCAAACCCAACAAGGGCCTGGCCCGCGCCTTCATGGCCGGACTCAACGCCTCCCTGCGCGCCGGGGCCGACATCATCGTCAACACCGACGCCGACAACCAATACAACGCCGGCGACATCCCCAAGCTGATCCAGCCGATCATCAACGGCCAAGCCGATTTCGTCATCGGCGCACGGCCCATCCGCGAAACGACGGACTTTTCGGCGGTCAAGCGCTTCCTGCAAATGCTGGGCAGTTGGGTCGTGCGCAAGGCCAGCGGAACCGACATCCCCGACGCGCCCAGCGGCTTCCGGGCCATGAACCGCAAGACCGCGCTCTGCCTCAATGTTTTCGACAACTACACCTACACCCTGGAGACGATCATCCAGGCCGGCGCCGAAAACATGGAAATCGTTTCGGTGCCCATCCGCACCAACCCCGTGTCGCGCCAATCGCGCCTGGTCAAGAGCGTGCCCAGCTACGTCAAGCGCTCCATGGCCACCATCGTCCGCTCGCTGGTCTTTTATCGGCCGTTCCATTTTTTCAGCTTTTTGGGCGCGGCGCCCTTTGTAGGCTCGACGTTTCTGGCCGTGCGCTGGCTGGTGTTGTACTGGGGCGGCACTTCGCGGGCCCACGTGCCCAGCCTGGTGGTGGCCGCCGTGCTGGCCTTCGTGGCCTTCCAGTGCTGGTTCACCGGCTTGGTGCTCAGCTGTTTTTCGACCCAGCGTCGGATGTTGGCCGAGGTCCAGCGGGCCCAGCGTGGGCAGGAATTGGGCGGTGGCTTGGGCTAGGCCCCGGCCGATGGCGAGCCGCCCGGGGCCGCGCGCATGTAGGCCGCAATAAAAGGCAGACCGGCCAGGGCGGGCATGACGTAACGCATGGTGCACAACAGCCCCAAGGCCGCGCCGACGGCCGGGCTGAAATAGCCGGCGTAGAGGTAGATCAACGCCGCGTCCCGCGCGCCGACGCCGGCGAACGAAAAGGGCAGCAGCCCCGCGAAGATGGCCAGGGCCGTCAGGCTGAAGCTGACCACCAGGCCCACCTGGGCGTTGAGGGCCAGGATAAACAGCCAGATCTGCAACAGATGCATCAACCACAGCGCCAGCGAGGCCAGGGCCACCCGCAGGCCGGCCGCCGGCGAGGCGGCCAACTGCCGCTGCATGACGCTCCACGACTGTTCGGTGCGCCCAATGAATTCCCGCGCCTTGGCCCAGGGGATCAGCCGGGCCAGGCCGAAAAACAGCCCGGCCAAACGCCGGCTGACCAATAGCGACAGCCCGATCACCCACAAGCAGGCCGCCGCCACGCCCAGCCCACGCACCACGGCGTCGGCGCTTTGCAGCACCAAAAGCCCCACCAAGCACCAGCTAAGCAGCGAAAGCACGTCGCAGAGCTTTTCAAAAAGCACCACGCTGAGGGCCGCCGGGCCGGTCATGTGGCCTTTGTTGCGCATGAAATAGGCCTTGGACAGATCGCCGATCTTGGAGGGCAAGACCATGTTGAGCGTGCTGGCCGCCAGCACCAGCTTGAGCGCCTCGCCCAGGCCAACGTTGGCCCAACGAGGCACCAACAGCAAAAAACGCCACGCCGTAAACACGGTGATCGGCGCGACCATGGCCAGGCCGACCAGCAGCAAGCCGCCCCGGCAATGCAGCACGACGGCGATGAATGCGTCCAGGTCGATAAGGCTGTAGATGGCCGCCAACAGGCCCAGGCTGATGACGATGGCGATCAGCCGCTTCATGTCATAAACGCCTTTCCAGCCGCAGGGCCTGGCCGTCGGCCGGTCGTGGCTGGCCAGGGATCAGCTCCAGCCACTCCTGGAGCTGGCCTTGCTGATAGGTGCGGCTCATGGCGATGTAGATCGATGTCTGATCGCAGCCGATGGCCACTCGCTCCACCGCCGACCAATCCGGGCAGTTCAGCTCGTCGGTTATCGTCCAGCCGCCGTCCGCGAAGCGAAACACCCGCCGAAAGCGGTGCGGCGACTCTCGCCGGCCAACGATCAACAGTCGCTGCAACACACGGCGCACCAAGTCCGGGGCCAGCCGTCCCACGCTGAGCATGCCCAAGCGCAGAATTAGCAACCTGGTGGTGGTCATCAGGCTCTGCTTGGCCCAACTCAGGTGGCCGGCCACGCTGATTGCATCGTCGCTCAACTCCAGGTCGTAGTCGCCGCACATATGACCCACGGCGTTGCGCGCCTTTTTGCCCCGGCGTTCCACCACCGAAAGCTGGCTGTCGCTGATCGCCAAGGCGTCATCCTTGAATAGCTTGAAGGCCCCGCCCTTGTTCAGGCCGGCGTAAAGCTCGTAGCCAGAGCGCCGCTCCACCAGCAGCCCCGCCTCGGCAAACCACAGCCGCCCCTGGGGCCGGGGGCCGGGTTCGGGCCGCTGCTCCACGAAATCGCGCCAGGTCAGCAGATAGTTGATCACGTGATGGCCCAGGATGTGGTCGTCGCCGTGGCAGGCCTCCAGGCCGCCGCGCAAGGCGCGCGCGAAGCGGGTGTTGAGATCCAAGGCCGGCGGATGCCAGCGGCCGGCCAGCTCGAAGCCGTGCGGAAAATAATTATAGGTGTTGCGGCTGCAATATTCGCCGCCCAACGTGCCGTCGGGGTGCATGAGTTGGGCCACGAAATCGATGGCTTGGCGCAGGGGCTCGCGTAGCCCCAGCCCTGGGCGCAGGCGATCCAGATCAGCCAGATAGGCGATGGTCAACGTCAGATAACCGGGGTCGCAACCGTCGTATTCGGGAAACCAGCCCTCGGCGCGCCGCCACGCGAGCAACTGCCTGACCCGTTCTTCAATGGCCGTTTCGAAGCGCTCCGTGCCCAATAGCTCGGCGCTCTTGGCCAGGCCCAGCGCGACCAGGGCCTGATGGTTGGACAGCTGGCCCGACTCCTGGCGTTGGGCCAGCCAGACCGCCCGTTTTTCGACAAAACGCAGCAGATCATCGTCGTCCAGGCCCAGCAGCAGCATGCTCTCGGCAAAGGCCAGCAGGGTGAACGCCGCCGCGCCCAAGGCCTTTTCAAAGGGGTAATAATCGTCGCACGAGCCATCGGCGTGGGCCGAGGCCGCCGCGAAGCCGATGCCGGCCCGCACCCACTGTCGCAGGGCCTCTTGGCCGCGCCACGGGTTGTCGGGCAGATCCAGGGCGTACACCAGCGCCAGAGGGTAGACGAACTCCTGGGACATACCGCAGGGAAAATCGATGATTTTGTAGTGCCAGTGGTTGCGGTCGAAGCAGCCATGGGTGGGGCTGTGACGGTTGCGATCCTGCAAGGTGAGAATCTTGGGGATATCGGCCAGAGCCTTGGCGGCGAAGAGGTCGCGGATCGAGGTTACCGTGGTCATGACGGCGCTTTTACCTTTCACGACGGAGCGGCCACGCCGGGCAGGTGGGCGGCTGAATTCACAGCGGATTTTAGCCGTCCACCTGGCCAAAGGCAACAGGCATTCATCGTCGTTTCCGTTCGGCGTCGAACGCCGCCACGCCAACGGCGAAAGGGCCACGGATTGATCATCCGTGGCCCTTGGCTTTTCGTACTTGGTGGAGCTAAGGGGGCTCGAACCCCTGACCTCTTGACTGCCAGTCAAGCGCTCTCCCAGCTGAGCTATAGCCCCAAGCGCGGGTCATTATCTATCAGATGCCGCTTGGCTTGTCAACGGTCCGACGCATAATTATCTGGCCGCCATCGCCCCACCGACGGCCGGAGGCGGGTCGCGCAATTAACGTCCCGTTGACGGGGGAAAAGCCTTCTGCTATAGAATATCAACAATTTGGCCCACGGGAGCGCCATGAGCCAACGAAAGCGGGCTTTCCAGGAAGTAATAATCAACCAGACGCCCTTGTGGGACTATTTCGCCGCCAGCGCCGAGGCCGTCGACTTTGATCATCTGCGTCAGGCCCTGGATTTTCTGCACATCGACGGCGGACTTATCGCCGCCTACGGCCCCGACTACCCCCTGGTCGAGCCGCGCGAGTTGGCCCCGCCCCTGGATTCTCCGCTGATCGAGCACACCAGCCTGCCGGCCTTCAGCATGGTCGTCTTCGACCGTCCGTTAAGTTATCAGGACGAAGGTTTTCAGTTCGATCTGCTCACGCCCGAGGGCCGGCCCAGCGACCCCAGCCTGGCCGCCGCCAACCGCCAAGCCTTTCGCGGCCGGCTGCCGCGCAACCTTTGGGGCCGCATGGAGCGGATCATCGGCCGCCGGGCGGTGACTCCCCTGGCCAACTACCCCGACATTTTCGAGTTGGTCACGCACATGGACCGCGCCCACGTCCTGGCCCGCGACGCCAGCGGCGAATTCCGCATGCTGGGCGTGTTCGCCTCCCTGCCCTCGGACCTGGACGGCGAGATCAAGCGCTTCGGCCGGCATATCGGCAAGTTCAGCCCTGGCGACAACGAAAGATACGCCGCCAACCGCCTGTTCGTCTATCGCTTCCTGATGGAGCAGACCGGCATGCCCATCTGCGGCGAGCGCCACACCTCGGCGGCCTTGTTCGCCCGCCGCCTGATGCAGCGCCGCGAGCGCTTCATCATCAAGGTGCTGGGTCAGAGCGACCGAGCCATCACCACCCTGACCAGCCATGGCGCGCACAACTCGTTGCCTCGCGTGGAAAAGGTCGCCCTGGTTCAGGCCGCCGCCTGTGATCCCGAACGCCTGGCGCGCATCCGCCAGGAGGGCTTTTTCCTCGATCCGGCCCGCCAGGTGGTCATCCTGCGCGTGCGTTATCAGCAGCACGCCTATCACGTCGACAACGTCATGGAAGACCGCGCCTGCTCGGTGCTGGCCCAGGAGCTGATCCATCCGGTCAACGGCAGAGTCCTGGGCGAAGTGGACGTGCTGGGCCTCAACCAGGATCGCCTGCTGCAACTAAACGACATCGTGCGCGGCGAGTATCAGGGCGACATCGTCTATCGCGGCCGCGAGGTGATCTCCTCCACCGGCGCCATCGACGACCGGCTGCGCTTTCTGGTCGCCTGGCTGCAAAAAAACCGCTTCCAGATCGCCGACTACAGCCCCGACCACTTCGATCGCATCCTCAAAGTGGTTTTGAAGTTCCTTGGCGAACCGACCCACGCCGAGGATTTGACCCGCCACGAAGAATTGGCCCAAGAAGCCCAGACCTTGCTGGCCGAATTGCGCCTGTCCCACCGACTCCGCCTGCTGGAGCGTCTGGTGCGCACCCGCTCTGACTCCGAGGGGCGCAAGCTGCAACACGCGCAGATCCTGGTCATCCTCAATCATTTTTTGGGCACCGAGGGCGAAGAACTGGCCGCCCAGCATCCCAAAGTCATGCGCAAGCTGCTGCGCATCTGCGTGCGCTACCTCGACCAACCCTACCTACGGCGGCAATACCTGGCCAAGACGCCCAAGACCCAATACGACCATAACCTGCTGGACGAATACGAACGCCTGACCCAGTTCGTGGAGCAGTGCCAGATCATGGTCGGCCGTTGACGGCGGGGCCCGCGGCGGCTACAATCCCTTAAAGCCCCCCCGCGAGGACCACATGGCCAAACCCGGCGGAAAGAGCCGTTTCATCCAGCCCGACGAGATGCTCGTCGACGGCCACGGCCGCATGCTCAATTATCTGCGCGTATCGCTGACCGACCGCTGCAATTTTCGCTGTATTTATTGCATGCCGCCCGGCGGCGTGGACAAGATCCCCCACGACGACATCCTCAGCCTGGAGGAAATCGCCCGCGTGGCCCGCGTGGCCGTGGCCATGGGCGTAGACAAGATCCGCCTGACCGGCGGCGAGCCATTGCTGCGGCGCAACTTGCCAGTTTTGCTCGATAAGCTCTCGAGCATCCAGCCCCGGCCAGATATCCGCCTGACCACCAACGGCTTTTTTCTGAGCGCGGCCCTGCCCTGGCTGCTGGCTGGCGGCGTCAGCGCCGTCAACGTCAGCCTGGACACCCTGAGGCCCGACCGCTTCGCCGCCATCAGCGGCCTGCCGCCCCAGGCCGGCCCCCGCGCCCTGGACGCGGTGCTGGGCGGCATCCGCGCCGCCGTGGCCCAGGGTGGCCTGCGGGTCAAGGTCAACACGGTGCCCCTGGCCGGCTTGAACGACGACGAGGTCGCCGACTTCGCCCGCCTGGCCGCTCAACTGGGCGTGGCCGTGCGTTTCATCGAATACATGCCCGTGGGCCGACTGACCCGCTATCGGCCCGAGCGCTTCATCAGCTCCGACGAGGTGCTGGGACGGTTGGCCGCGTTGGGCTCCCTGGCGGCCATCGACCACGATCCGGCCGACGGGCCGGCCCAACGCTTCGCCCTGCCCGGCGGCCGTGGCGAAGTCGGCGTGATCAGCGCCATATCCAGCCATTTCTGCGCCACCTGCAACCGTCTGCGCCTCACCGCCGACGGTCGGCTGGCCCCCTGCCTGTTCAGCGACGAAACCATCGCTCTACGGCCCACGCTGCGCTCCGGGGTCGACGACCGTCAGATCAGCGCCCTGCTAGCCCTGGCCGCCCGGCGCAAACCCAGCCGTCACCAGCATCAGCCGGCCGACGTCGCCGCCACCGGCTGTCAGATGTCCAACCTGGGCGGCTAAGCCGCCCGCACCGGAGCGCCGCCATGGCCTTGGGCTTTTTCGCCAAGCTGGCCGAGGAAAAGATCAGGCAGGCCGTCGAACGCGGCGAGATGGACGATCTGCCCGGCCTGGGCCAACCACTGGACTTTGAAGACGACGCCATGGTCCCGGAAGACCTGCGCATGGCCCACCACGTGCTCAAAAACGCCGGCTTCATCCCGCCCGAGGTAGAACTGCGCGGCGAGATCGCCCGCACCGAGGAGCTGCTGGTCGCCGCGCCCGACGAAAAGGCCCGTTACATCGCCATCAAGCGGCTGAATTTTCTGACAATGAAGCTAGGCGAACTGCGCCCGCGCTCGGCCCTTCTGGATGAACACGCCTACGCCCAGCGTATCGTGGCCCGCCTGTGCCGCGACGCTTCCGGCGAGAAAGGCTCATAGCATGGCCGGCCCCTTTGAGACCACCCCACCCCGCACGACCTGCCTCAACCCCAGCGCCAGCGGCGGCGACGTCTTGCTGGTCCACGGGGCCTGGCATGGCGCTTGGTGCTGGGAGTCGCTGACCCCCGGTTTGACCGCGACGGGCTGGCGCGTCCATCTGCTGGATCTGCCCGGCCACGGCGCCGACGTCTGGGCCTTGCCGGCCATGACCAGCATCAAACACTACGCCGACTACGTGGGCCGTTGCGTGGAGGCCATCGGCGCGCCGGCGTTGATCGGCCATTCGCTGGGCGGCTGGATCGTCCAAAAGCTCCTGGAGACACGCGATCTGCCGGCGGCGCTGATCTGTCCGCTGCCCGGCGGCGGGCTGCCGCTGCTGGGCCTACTGCGCCTGATGGCCGCCTACCCCCTGGCCACGACGGGCACGTTTTTGGGCCGCCCTTTGCGCATCGCCGACGAGGCCATGGCCCGGCGGTTGTTCCATCCACGCATCCCCGTGGCCGAGCTACGGGCCAACCTGGCGCGCATGGTGGCCGAACCGGCGCGGGTGATGATCGAGATGGGCCTGGGCCTGGCCCGGGCTCGGGCGGCGGCCGGCGCGCGGCCCCGGCTGGTTATCGCCGCCGAAGATGATTTTTTCATCGCGGCCTCGGCGCTCGAGCGCCTGGCGCGGCGCATGTCGGCGCGGCTGGCCCTGTTGCCCGGCTATCCGCACAATCCCTGGGTCGACGACGAGCGCGGCCTGGTGCTTCAGGAATTGCAGCGTTTCTTGGCCGAGGCCGCCAAATAACAAACCGCCCGCGCCCGACGAAGCGGGCGGCAGGCGGTCTGACCTTGGCGCCGAAAACGCGCGGCGCTATTTGCTTTCGGAGGCCGAAACCAGCTCGACGATGGCCATGGGGGCGGCGTCGCCACGGCGCACGCGGGTGGCCACCACCCGCACATAGCCGCCGGAGCGCTGCTGATAACGATCCTTGGCCTCGGCGAAGAGCTTGCCGCAGACGGTGTGGCTGTGCATATAGGCCTCGGCCAGGCGGCGGGCGTGCAGATCGCCGCGTTTGGCCAGGGTGATCATCTTGTCGGCGGCCTTTTTCAGCTCTTTGGCCTTGGCGTGGGTAGTCTCCACTTTGTCATGCTCAAAGAGCGCGGTCACCAGATTGCGCATCATGGCCTTGCGATGGGCCGAGTCGCGGGAGAGCTTCCTGGTAAGCGTGCGGTGTTTCATTTTTCTCTATCCCTGTTTTCCAAATCGTCCCTGGCGGGGAAGCCGTCGAGCTTCATGCCCAGAGACAGGCCCATATCGGTGAGCATCTCTTTGATTTCGTTGAGCGACTTGCGGCCGAAGTTCTTGGTTTTGAGCATTTCGGCCTCGCTGCGCTGCACCAGTTCGCCAATGTATTTGATGTCGGCGTTCTTGAGGCAATTGGCGCTACGCACGCTCAGTTCCAGCTCGTCGACGGTGCGGAACAGATTTTCGTTGAGCCTGGGCTCTTCCCGCTCCTCCTCGTGGGTAGGTTCGGGCTCCTCGGGGAAGTTGATGAAAATCTGCAACTGCTCCTTGAGGATTTTAGCGGCGTAAGCCACGGCGTCCTCCGGCCTGACCGCGCCGTTGGTGTGGACCTCCAGGGTCAGCTTGTCGTAGTCGGTGATCTGGCCGACACGGGCCTGGGTCACGACATAACTGACCTTGGTGATCGGCGAAAAGGCCGAATCTATGGCGATATAGCCGATAGGGTCCTCGGGGGACTTGTTCCGCTCGGCGGTGACATAGCCCTTGCCCGTGCGCACGGTCAGTTCGGCCTCCAGCCGCCCTTCGGGGCTGAGGGTGGCGATGTGGTGCTCGGGGTTGAGTATCTCCACATCGGGCGGCGTTTTGATGTCTCCGGCCTTGACCACGCCCTCGCCTTGGGCGCTGATGGTCATGGTGGTGGAGTCGAACCCCAGGTAGCGCAGCTGGATGCCCTTCAGATTCAGGATGATGTCGGTGACATCCTCCAGAACGCCGGGGATAGTGGAGAACTCGTGAAGCACGCCTTCCATGCGCAGGTTAGTGACCGCCGCGCCTTGCAAAGAAGAAATCAAGATGCGCCGCAGGGCGTTGCCAATGGTATGGCCGAAGCCCCGCTCCAGGGGTTCGCACGAGAATTTTCCATACCGGCTAGTATGAATTTCTTCGTCAATTTGTAGCCGTGAGGGCTTGATAAGCTCTCTCCAATTCCTCTCCATGGCTTCTCCCTAGAGTCGGGTTTCCAGGCGCTAGCGGGAGTAGAGCTCCACGATGAGCTGCTCCTGCATGGGCATGGTCAGCTCCTCGCGAGTGGGCAAGGCTTTGACCGTGCCGCTGAGGTCCTTCACATCCAGTTCCAGCCAGCCGGGAATGGTGCGCCGGGCCACCGCTTCCATGGCTTCCTTGAGCTGACCCAGCTCGCGGCTGGTCTGGACCACGGCGACGACGTCGCCGGCCTTCACCAGGGCCGAAGGAATGTTGACCTTGTGGCCATTGACGGTGAAGTGGCTATGACGGACCCACTGACGGGCCTGGGTGCGGCTGTTGGCGAAGCCAAGCCGAAACACGACGTTATCGAGCCGCCGCTCCAGAAGCTGGAGCAGGTTGTGGCCAGTGACGCCATGCATGCTGGAGGCGCGTTTGTAGGTCAGGCGGAATTGGTTTTCGGCCAGGCCATACATGCGCTTGACTTTTTGTTTTTCGCGAAGCTGAATGCCGTAGTCGCTGGCTTTGCCGCGCCGGCCCTGGCCGTGCTGGCCCGGGGGATAGGTGCGTCTTTCCACAGCGCATTTGTCACCGTAGCAGCGGTCGCCCTTGAGATACAATTTTTGCATCTCGCGGCGGCACAGGCGGCAGACGGAACCTCTATATCGTGCCAAGACAGTTCCTCCGTAAAGCAAAAGACCCTGGGGGCCTAGACGCGACGCCGCTTGGGCGGACGGCAACCATTGTGGGGCACTGGAGTCACGTCGCGGATGATGGATACGTTCAACCCGGCGTTGTTGATGGCGCGCAGAGCGGCTTCACGACCGGCGCCCGGGCCCTTGACGTTCACCTCGACCGTGCGCATGCCGTGTTCCATGGCCTTTTTGGCGGCGTCCTCGGCGGCCAGCTGGGCGGCGAACGGCGTCGACTTGCGCGAGCCCTTGAACCCCTGCACGCCCGAAGACGACCAGGAGATGGTGGCGCCCTGCTGATCGCAGATGGTCACAATCGTGTTATTGAATGTCGACTGAATGTGCACGACGCCCGTGGGAACGTTTTTGCGTTCCTTGCGCTTGCGGACGTTCCTTTTCTGCGCTTTGGCCATTATTTCTTCCTCTTACCGACCACGGCCCGGCTGGGGCCCTTACGGGTGCGGGCGTTGGTCCGCGTGCGCTGGCCGCGAACCGGCAAGCCACGACGATGCCGCAGACCGCGGTAGCATCCCAGGTCCATCAGCCGCTTGATGTTCATCGACACCTCGCGGCGCAGATCGCCCTCAACCTTGTAGGCTTCGTCGATGACCTGGCGGATGCGGTTTACCTCTTCACTGTTGAGCGCGTCGCTCTTGGTGTCGGGGTTGACGCCGGCGGCGTCAAGAATCCTCTTCGATGTGGACGGCCCGATGCCATAGATATAGGTCAGCGCCACTTCGATGCGTTTGTTGCGGGGCAAATCGATCCCTGCGATGCGTGCCACGCGATCCCTCCTTAACCCTGACGCTGATTATGGCGTGGGTTCTTTTTGCAGACGACCCGGACAACGCCGTTGCGTTTGATGATCTTGCAGTCTTTGCAGATCTTTTTGACTGATGCTCGCACTTTCATGAGCCTAACCTTCTTTATGCCAGCGCGCCGCGCACACGGCGATACGCCATAACAGGCCCTTTTCGCCTAGGTGGCTGTCGGCCCCTTACGGCAAACTCAGAATGCGGGGGCCATCCTCGGTGATGGCCACCGTATGCTCATAGTGGGCCGAAAGTTTACCGTCCACGGTCACCGCCGTCCAGCCGTCGGAGAGAATTTTCACCCCATAAGCGCCGACGTTGACCATGGGTTCGATGGCCAGCACCATGCCGGCCTTGAGTTTGACGCCCTTGCCCGGCGCTCCGTAATTGGGCACCTGGGGCTCTTCATGCAGGGCCCGGCCAATGCCGTGCCCCACAAACTGTCGCACCACGCTGAAACCGGCCTCCTCGGCCACCCGTTGCACCGCCGCCGAAATGTCGCCCAGGCGGTTGCCGGGCCTGGCTTGCTCGATGCCCGCCTCCAAGGCGCGGCGCGTGGCGTCCATGAGCTTGCGCGCCTCCGGGCTGACCTGGCCCACGGCGACCGTGGTGGCCGAATCGCCGTAGAAGCCGTCCTTGATCACCCCAAAATCCATGGAGATGATGTCGCCTTCGCGCAGGGCCCGCTCACCGGGAAAACCGTGCACGACTTCTTCGTTGACCGAGCAACACAGCGCGAACGGATAGCCGTTATAGCCTTTGAACGCGGGCCGGCAGCCCATTTGACGGCACATTTCCTCGGCCGCGCGGTCGAGTTGGGCCGTCGTGACCCCAGGCGCCACCATCCGGCTGACGGCCTGAAGAACCTGTCCAACGATCTGGTTGGCTTGACGCATCAACTCCAGTTCGCTGGCGCTTTTGATTATGATCATGGGCTGCCGGCTCTCTATGCTTTAGCCCAGGACCGCCTTGATGCGACCAAAGATATCGTCGATCGAGCCCACGCCCTGGATGGGCCGCAACAGGCCCTTTTGCTGATAATAGTCGATCAACGGCTTGGTCTGGTCGTCGTAGACCTTCAAGCGGTTGGACACGGTGGCCTCGTTGTCGTCGTCGCGCTGATACAGCTCGCCGCCGCACTTGTCGCACTTGCCCTCGGTCTTGGGCGGATCGAACATCACGTGGAAGCCCGAGCCGCAGGCCTTGCAGGTGCGGCGACCGGTCAGGCGGCCCAAAAGCTCGCTGCTGGGCACCTCAATGCTGACCACGTGATCGATCTTGCGGTTCATCTCGGCCAGAACCTTGTCCAGGGCCTCGGCCTGGGGCACGGTCCGCGGGAAACCGTCGAGCATGAAGCCTTTGGCGCAGTCGGGCTGAGCCATGCGGTCCTTGGCCAGGCCGATGACGATCTCGTCGGTGACCAGCTTGCCGGCGTCCATGAATTTTTTCGCTTCGATGCCCAGAGGAGTCTGATTCTTGACCGCCTCGCGCAGCATGTCGCCCGTGGAAATCTGGGGAATGCCGTAAGCGTCGATCAACTTCTTAGCCTGAGTGCCTTTGCCAGCGCCCGGAGGGCCCAACAGAATCAGATTCATGACGCGCTCCATTCGTAAAAAGACTTTAATATCAATATGCCGGCCTCCGTGAAGAAGGCGTCGTCTTATCTGCCCTTGATCACGCCCTTTTTCATCAGGCTTTCGTAGTGCCGGCTCATCAGGTGGCTCTCGATCTGCGACATGGTGTCCAGCGAGACGCCGACGACGATGAGCAAGGCCGTGCCGCCGAAATAAAAGGGCACGTTAAACTGGGTGATCAGCAGCGTGGGCAACACGCACACCGCCGAGATGTAGGCCGCCCCACCCAGGGTCAGACGGGTCAGCACGCGGTCGATATAGTCGGCGGTGCGCTTGCCGGGGCGGATGCCCGGAATGAACCCGCCGTATTTCTTCATGTTGTCGGCCACATCGGTCGGATTGAAGGTCACGGCCGTGTAGAAGTAGCAGAAGAAAACGATCATGCCCACGTAGAGGATGTTGTACATCCAGCCATCGGGGGTCATGGCCGCGGCAAACTGCTGCACGATCGGCACGTTGACGAACTGGGCGATCGTGGCCGGGAACATGATGATGCTGCTGGCGAAGATCGGCGGGATGACGCCCGCGGTATTGATCTTCAGCGGCAGATGGGTGGTCTGGCCGCCATAAACGCGCCGGCCCACCACCCGCTTGGCGTACTGCACCGGGATGCGCCGCTGGCCCTGCTCCACGAAGCAGATCGCCGCCACCACCGCCACCATCACCAGCACCAGCACCAGCAGCATGAACACGCTGACCTCGCCAACGCGCACCATGCGGAAGGTGTTGAAGATGGCCGCTGGCAGGCTGGCCACGATGCCGGCGAAGATAATCAGACTGATGCCGTTGCCGATGCCCCGCTCGGTGATCTGCTCGCCCAGCCACATGATGAAGGCCGTGCCCGAGGTCAGGGTGATCATGGTCATCAACCGGAAGCCCCAGCCGGCCTCGGGCACCACCAGCGCGCCGTTGGGCGCGGTCATCGACTCCAGGCCGATGGCAATGCCCATGCCCTGGACCAACGACAGCAACACCGTGCCGTAACGCGCGTATTGCGTTATCTTCTTGCGCCCTTCCTGGCCTTCTTTCTTCAGTTCGGCCAGCCGGGGCACCACCACCGTCAGCAGATCGAGGATGATGCTGGCGCTGATGTAGGGCATGATGCCCAGGGCGAAGATGCTCATGCGCTCCAGGGCGCCGCCGCTGAACATGTTGACCAGGCCCAGCAACGGGATGTCGGTGTTTTGAAAAAACGCGGACAAGGCAGCGCCGTCGATGCCGGGAGTCGGAATGGCGCAACCGATCCGGTAAACCGCCAGCATCATCAAAGAGAACAGAACTCTTTTGCGCAGCTCGGGGATCTTGCCAATATTTCCGACGCCAGCCATTGCCACGTTAGATCAACTCCACCTTGCCGCCGGCGGCCTCTACTTTGGCCATGGCGCTCGCGCTGGCCCGGTCGACCTGCACCGTCACGGCGCGGTCGAGCTCGCCGGAGCCCAGCAGTTTGATGACGTCAAAGGCGCCCTTGATCAGGCCGGCCTCGGCCAGGGCCAGCGCGTCGATGACGCTGCCGGCCTCGAAACGGTTGAGGTCGCGGACATTGATCTCGGCGGTGACGGTCTTGAAGATGTTTTTGAAACCACGCTTGGGCAACCGCCGCTGCAAGGGCATCTGACCGCCCTCGAAGCCGGGGCGAACACCGCCGCCGCTACGGGCGTTTTGACCCTTGTGGCCCTTGCCGGCCGTGTGGCCCTGGCCGGAGCCCTTGCCGCGACCGACGCGCTTCCTGTCTTTTTTGGAGCCGGCAGCCGGCTTCAGCTCGTTCAGCTTCATGGCGCTGACTACTCCGAATCAGACAACACCTGCACCAGGTGTTCGACTTTCTTAACCATTCCCCGGATGGCCGGGGTGTCTTGCAGAATCACGGTCTTGTTTAGCTTGGTCAGACCCAGGCCGCGCAGAGTGTCTTTCTGCCGCTGGGTGCGGCCGATGCCGCTGCGCACCAGCTTGACGCGGATATTCTCCGCCATGTTGCACCTCCGCAGGGGGCTGTTTTAAAACTCGGGCTCCAGCTCGACAACGTTTTTGCCGCGCAGGCGGGCCACTTCGTCGGCGCTCTTGAGACCGCGCAGACCCTCCAGAGTGGCCTTGATCACGTTGTGCGGGTTGTTGGTGCCCAGAGTCTTGGTCAGAATATCGGTGACCCCGGCCGCCTCCAACACCGCGCGCACCGCGCCGCCGGCGATGACGCCCGTTCCCGGACGGGCCGGACGCAGCATCACCTGGCCCGCGCCAAAGCGCCCGACGATCGGGTGGGGGATGGTGCCGCCGCTGAGCGCCACCGACGTCATGTCGCGCTTGGCCTTTTCGACGCCCTTGCGGATCGCCTCGGGAACCTCGTTGGCCTTGCCCAGGCCGAAGCCCACGCTGCCCTGGCCATCGCCAACCACGACCACCGCCGAGAAGGAGAACCTGCGGCCGCCCTTGACGACCTTGGCCACGCGGTTGATATGAACCACCTTGTCAATCAGCTGCGATTCTTCTTCGAAGACTTCTTTCTTTTTACGTCTGCTGTCCAGCAAGGCTTAAATCCTTCCTATGCCTGGTCGGCGTCGGCCGTCCGGCTAGAACTCCAAACCACCTTCGCGAGCCCCGTCGGCCAGGGCCTTGATGCGGCCATGATACAAAAACCCATTGCGGTCGAAGACCACCTTGGAGACGCCGGCCGCCTTGGCCACCTGGGCGATGGTCATGCCCACCTTCTTGGCCGTGGCGACGTTGCCCTTGTGGCCGGGCTCCTGGCGCAGGCCGTCCGACAGGCTGCTGGCGGCCGCCAGGGTCCGCCCCGAGTCGTCGTCGATAACCTGACAATAGATGTGGTTCAGGGAACGGAAGACGCACAGCCTGGGCCTGTCGGCCGTGCCGCGCACCTTGCGGCGCACGCGCACCTTGCGTTTCTGCAGAGCCACCGTCCTGGGATTGGTCTTGCCCATATCCTCTTACCTTTATCGACACCCGGCAACACGCCGGAAAGCTTACTTGGTTCCGGCCTTACCCACCTTGCGGCGGATGACCTCGTCGGAGTACTTGATGCCTTTGCCCTTGTAGGGCTCGGGCGGACGATAACGCCGGATGGTGGCCGCCGTCTGACCCAGCAACTCCTTGTCGATGCTGCTGAGAGTGACGATGGTGTTTTTCTCCACCGCGCCGCTGACGCCTTCCGGCAGGACAAACTCCACCGGATGGCTGAAGCCCAGGGCCAACTTCAGCGTGCCGCCGTTCAACTCGGCGCGGTAGCCCACGCCATTGATCTCCAACACCTTGGTGAAGCCGGCGCTGACGCCGTGGACCATGTTGAACAGAAGCGAGCGGCTCAGGCCCCACAGAGCGATGGCGTTTTTGGACTCCTCGCGGGGCTTGACCCGCAGATCGCCCTCGTCGCGGACTATCTCCACCAGCGGGTGGAACTGGCGCTTGAGCGCGCCCTTGGCGCCCTTGACCTCGACAAGCTGCCCATCGATGGTGACCTCGACGCCCGCGGGCACGGTCACAGGCAGTTTTCCAATACGACTCATGACAAATATCTCCCGCGCCCCTACCAGATTTCGCAGAGGACCTCGCCGCCGACCTTGGCCTTGCGCGCTTCGCGGTCGCACATCACGCCCTTGTTGGTCGACAGGATGGCGATGCCCAGGCCGGAGCGGATTTTCTGCACCTCGGTATGGGGCACATACACCCTGCGGCTGGGTTTGCTGACCCGCTTGAGCCCTTCGATGACGCTCCTGGAGCCGTGATAACGCAGCTTCAGGCTGAGCGTGGCCTGCGGCGAGCCGGGGACCACTTCGTAACCGGCGATGTAGCCCTCCTGCACCAACGTTTCGGCAATGGCCGCCTTGATGCTAGACGACGGCAGGTTCACCTCGGTCTGGCGGGCCATGATCGCATTGCGGATGCGGGTGAGCATGTCGGCGATGGGATCGTGCATGGACATGTCTCTTCTCCCTACCAGCTAGCCTTGATCACGCCAGGCAGCTCGCCTCGCAGGGCCATATTGCGGAGGCAAACGCGGCAGAGGCCAAACTTGCGGATAAAGGCCCGGGGCCGGCCGCAAATGGGGCACCGATTTCTGCGGCGCACCTTGAATTTTGGCTCGCGCGACATCTTTTGCATCTGCGCTAACTTGGCCAACTGATCCCTCCTGATGTATCTCTAGGCCCGGAAGGGCACGCCCAGCAGACGGAGCAGCGCGCGCCCCTCTTCGTCGGTCTGGGCAGTAGTTACGATGGTTATGTTCATTCCCTTGACCTTGTCGATCTTGTCGTACTCGATCTCCGGGAAAATTATATGCTCTTTCACGCCCAGGGTGTAGTTGCCGCGGCCGTCGAAGGCCGTGGCGCTGACACCGCGGAAGTCGCGCACGCGGGGCAGGGCGATGTTGAACAGTTTGTCCATGAAAAACCACATCTTCTCACCCCGGAGAGTAACCGAGGTGCCGATGGGCATGCCCTCGCGCAGCTTGAAGGAGGCGATGGAGCGCCGGGCCCGGTTGATCATGGCCCGCTGGCCGGCGATCATGGTCAATTCCTCGGCCGCCGCCTCCAACACCTTGATATTCTGGATCGCCTCGCCCACGCCCATGTTCAGGACGGCCTTGACCGGCTTGGGCACCTGCATGATGTTTTTGTACGAGAACTGCTCGATGAGTTGCGGAATGCACTCCTGCAGATACTTCTCGCGCAGCCTGGGAGCCACCTTTTCGATGACTTCGGCCGGCTGTTCCTGGCCTTCGGCCTTTTTCTTCTTTTTGTCAGCCATTGCTCGCCGTTTTTTGAAGCCGGATTAACGCCGGCTCGTCCTACGGTTAATGATTAAACCGTGTTTTCAAGCGTCAAGAAGCTCGCCGCATTTCTTGCAGAAGCGACTGGTCTTGCCGTCGTCGAGAACCTTGCGACCCAACCGGCTGGCCTTCCCGCATTTGTCGCAGATGACCATGAGGTTGCTGATGTCGATGGGCATTTCCTTCTCGACGATGCCGCCCTGATTGTTCTGGCTGGGGCGGGTGTGGCGCTTGACCACGTT
The DNA here is from genome assembly GCF_000143965.1 of Desulfarculus baarsii DSM 2075. GTDB lineage: Bacteria > Desulfobacterota > Desulfarculia > Desulfarculales > Desulfarculaceae > Desulfarculus > Desulfarculus baarsii. The sequence continues at coordinate 3,231,181 of NC_014365.1, forward strand.
GACCTTTTCGACGATGGCCCGGTTGTCGGCCGGCAGCACGCGCAGGACTTTGCCCACCTTGCCGCGATCGCGGCCAGCCGTGACCATGACCTTGTCGTCTTTTTTGATGCTCAGTTTGCTCATACCGACACCTACAAAACCTCGGGCGCCAGCGACACGATCTTCATGTAGCGCCTGGCCCGCAGTTCCCTGGCCACCGGCCCGAAGATACGGGTGCCGATGGGCTCTCCGGCATTGTTGATCAACACGGCCGAGTTGTCGTCGAATTTGATGGCCGAGCCGTCGGCCCGCCGCACTTCCTTGGCCGTGCGGACCACCACCGCCTTCATGACATCGCCCTTCTTGACCTTGGAGTTGGGCAGGGCCTCCTTGACCGAGACCACGATGACATCGCCCAAGCTCGCATAGCGCCGCTTGGATCCCCCCAGCACCTTGATGCAGTAAAGCCTCTTGGCGCCGGAGTTGTCGGCCGATTGCAAATTGGTTTCAGGCTGGATCATGGTGTCACACTCCCCGGGGGCCTACGCCACCCGCTCCAGCACCTTGCTGACGCGCCAGCGTTTGAGTCTGCTCAGGGGCCTGCTCTGACGAATGAGCACGGTATCGCCCACCCTGCAGTCGTTGGCCTCGTCGTGAGCCATGAACTTGGCCCGGCGCCGCACGTACTTTTTGTAAATGGGGTGTTTCACCAGGCGCTCGACCTGGACCACCACCGTTTTGTCCATCTTGTCGCTCACCACCACGCCGGTGAGAGCCTTGGCGTTTCCGCGATCATTGTTGGCCATACAAACACCTTAGCCTTATCGGGGCTTTTTATTCCGCGGCCAGCTGGCGCATGACCGTCAGAACGCGGGCGATGTCTTTTTTGGTCACTCCCAGTTTCATGGGGTTTTCCAACTGCCCGGTGGCGTTCTGAAACTTGAGGTTGAACAGCTCCTGACGCAGATCGTCGAGTTTGCGCTCCAACTCCCCAAGGGAAAGACTCTTCAGTTCAGACGCTTTCATAACTTCAGCTCCTTTCGACGATGCGAGTCTTGAAAGGAAGCTTGTGGCTGGCCAGGCGCAGGGCCTCCATGGCCGTCTCGCGGGCCACGCCGTCGATCTCGTAGATCATGCGGCCCCTGGGCACCACGGCGACCCAGCCTTCCGGCGAGCCCTTGCCCTTGCCCATGCGCGTCTCGGCCGGCTTTTTGGTGTAGGGCTTGTCCGGGAAAACCCGGATGAAGACCTTGCCGCCGCGCTTGATGTAGCGGGTAATGGCGATACGGGCCGACTCTATCTGTTGGTTGGTCATCCAGCCAGCGCCGACGGCCTGGAGGCCGTACTGGCCGAAGGAAACCCTGTTACCGGACTGACAAGCGCCACGCATGCGGCCCTTCATGACTTTCCGGTGTCTAACTCTTTTTGGCGCAAGCATTTTTCAGTGCCTTTCCAGGCAGGCCTCAGGAGGCCTGCGCCTGCGTCTTGTCTCGATCGTCAAGGACCTCGCCCTTGAAGATGAGCACCTTCACGCCGATGACGCCGTAAGTTGTCCTGGCTTCGGCAAAACCATAGTCAATGTCGGCCCGCAGGGTGTGCAGGGGCACGCGGCCCTCACGGTACCACTCGCGGCGGGCCATCTCGGCGCCGCCCAGACGGCCCGAGCACTGGATGCGGATGCCCTGGGCGCCCAGTTTGAGGGCGGTGGTCACGGCCCGCTTCATGGCCCGCCGGAAGGCGATGCGCCGCTCGAGCTGACTGGCCACGCTTTCGGCGACCAGTTGGGCGTCCACTTCGGGCTTGCGCACCTCGTGGATGTCGAGCATGACCTCGCGCTTGATCAACTGTTCCAGGGCCTTTTTAACCGATTCGATCTCGGAGCCCTTCTTGCCGATAACAATGCCCGGCCGAGCGGTATGGATGCGGATCTTGGCCTTGTTGGCCGCCCGCTCGATCTCGATATGGGAGACCCCGGCGTGAAAGAGCTTCTTCTTGAGGAACTTGCGGATCTGGTGGTCTTCAAAGACCAACCCCGCGTAGTCTCTCTTGTTGGCGAACCAACGGGAATCCCAAGTGCGGATCACTCCCAGTCTGAACCCAATCGGATTTACCTTCTGTCCCAAACCAGGTCTCCTTGTTAACGCTCGGCCACGACCACGGTGATGTGGCTGGTCCGTTTCCTGATAGAAAAGGCGCGACCCATGGCCCGGGGGCGCCAACGCTTCAGCGATGGCCCACCGTCAACAAAGGCGACCTTCACGTAAAGCTTGTCGACGTCGATGCTGGAGTTCTGCGTGGCGTTGGCGGCGGCGGAATGAATCACCTTCGCCATCAAGCCAGCGGCCTTCTTGGGCGTGAACTTCAGCTTATTCAGAGCCTCCTCGACCTTCATTCCGCGCACGGCGTCAGCCACCAGGCGAACCTTGCGGGGCGAGATGCGCACGAACTTTGCTTTGGCGGTAGCTTCCATGTCAGCCTCTACTTCTTCTTGCCTTTTTTGTCGGCGGCATGGCCATAGTAGGTGCGCGTGGGAGCGAACTCGCCCAGCTTGTGGCCGACCATGTTCTCGGTAACGAACACGGGGACGAACTTTTTGCCATTATGCACCGCAAAGGTCAGGCCGACGAACTCAGGCATGATCGTCGAGCGACGGCTCCAGGTCTTGATGACCTTGCGGCTGCCACTATCGACCGATTGCTCCACCTTGGCGGCCAGATGATCGTCGACAAAAGGTCCCTTTTTAAGACTACGCGGCATTTCTCACTCCCCTACTTGGTGCGCCGGCGGACAATGAACTTGTCCGAAGGCTTCTTCTTGCGGGTGCGGTATCCCTTGGCGGGCATACCCCAGGGGCTGCAGGGGTGACGGCCGCCGCTGCTCTTGCCTTCGCCGCCGCCCATGGGGTGGTCGACCGGGTTCATGGCCACGCCGCGGACCCGAGGCCGACGGCCCAGCCAGCGGTTGCGGCCGGCCTTGCCCAGGCTCACGTTCTCGTATTGTTCGTTGCCCACCTGGCCCACCGTGGCCCGGCACTTGATGTGCACCTTGCGCATCTCGCCGGAAGGCAGCTTGAGGATGGCGTAGTCGCCTTCCTTGGCCATGAGCTGGGCGTAGGCCCCGGCGCTGCGCACCATCTGGCCGCCGCCGCCGATCTTCATCTCGACGTTGTGCAGCAGGGTGCCCAGGGGCATGGACTCCAGGGGCATGGCGTTGCCCGGCCGGATGTCGGCCTTGACGTCGCTGACGATGACGTCATCGACTTTGAGGCCCTTGGGCGCCAGGATGTAACGTTTCTCGCCGTCCTGATAGTGCAGCAGGGCGATGTTGGCCGAGCGGTTGGGGTCGTACTCGATGCCGGCCACGCGGGCAGGAATGCCCAGCTTCTCGCGCTTGAAATCGATCTGGCGATACTTGCGCTTGTGACCGCCGCCGCGATGCCGCGTGGTGACCCGACCGTAACTGTTGCGCCCGCCGCTCTTCTTCAGGGGCTCGAGCAGGCTCTTTTCCGGCTCGTGCTTGGTGATTTCTTCGCTCACCAGCTGCGTGGCGAACCGTCGACCCGGCGAGGTTGGTTTAAATTTCTTGATGGCCATGAGCTTTCGTCTCTCCAGCTAGCCGTTGCCGCAATGGGCCTTCCAGAAACTAGGCTCCCTCGAAGAAGTCCACGCTCTGGCCCTCGGCCAGGGTGACATAGGCTTTCTTCCAGTCGCTGCGTCTGCCCACGATGCGGCCCATCCGCTTGTCCTTGCCCTTGACCGACACGGTGCGGACGTCGAGCACCTTGACGTCGAACAATTTTTCGACCGCCTGCCTGATCTCGACCTTGTTGGCCCGCCGATCGACCTCGAACAACAACTGGTTGTTGTCCTCTTTGGCGATGGTGCCTTTTTCCGTAATCAGCGGCCGACGAATGACTTCTCTGAGGTCTTTCACGACAGGGCCTCCTCGATGCGCCCGACCGCCGGCTCCAGGAGCATCAGCCGATCGTAGCGGAGGATATCGTACACATTGAGGCCCTCGGCGCGCAGAACCTTCACCATGGGAATGTTGCGCGCGCTCTTTTCCAGGACCTCGTCGGGCCCGGCGGTGACCACCAGGACGTTTTGCGTCTGGAAGGTCGCCAGCACCTCGGCGAAGGCCTTGGTCTTGATGGCCTCGAGGCCAAAGCCCCGCAAAACCATCAATTTTTCCTCGGCCAGCTTGTCCGAAAGGGCGCTTTTGAGGGCGGCCTTACGCACTTTCTTGGGCACGTTGTAGTCGTAGTCGCGGGGCTTGGGGCCGTGAGTGGTTCCACCACCGCGCCACAGGGGGCTGCGCCGCGAACCGACGCGGGCCCGACCGGTGCCCTTTTGCCGCCAGGGCTTGCGGCCACCGCCGCGCACTTCCGAGCGGGTCTTGGTGCAGGCCGTGCCGGCCCGACGTTTGGCCAGCTGCCAGACAACCACTTCGTGCAGAAGGTGGGCCTTGACCTCGGCGGCGAAGACTTCGTCCGCCAGCTCTATCTCGCCGACCTTCTGTTTTTTCTCGTCGTATACGTCAACCTTCGGCATTTTTTCACCAGTCGGGACTAGCCCGCCTTCTCAACCAGAACGATGCCGCCGTTGGGGCCGGGCACCGCGCCGCGGACCACCACGAGATTCTGCTCCGGCCGCACATCCACGATTTTCAGGTTGCGGACCTGCTTGCGCTCGGCGCCGTAGTGACCCGGCAGGCGCACGCCCTTGAACACCCTGGACGGATCGGCGCTCTGACCGATGGAGCCGGGGGCGTCGTGGGTGGTGCAGCCGTGGGTGTCCCGACCGCCGCCAAAGTTGTGCCGCTTGACCACGCCGGAAAAACCACGGCCCTTGCTGCGGCCCGTCACGTTGACCGAATCGCCCATCTTGAACATGTCGGCGGTGATGGTCTGGCCCACCTCGAAGTCGGCCACGTCCTCCACCCGAAACTCGCGCAAGGTCGAGGTCGCCTCGACGCCGGCTTTCTTGAAGTGGCCGGCCGTGGGCTTGTTGACGTTTTTGGCCTTTTTGGCGCCGAAGCCAAGCTGCAACGCGTTGTATTGGTCGTTGTCCTCGGTCTTGATCTGCACGACGTGACACGGGCCCACTTCCAGCACCGTCACCGCCACCGCGCGGCCTTCCTCGAGGAACAAGCGGGTCATGCCCACTTTTTTACCGATCAGTCCCTTTAACATTTCGGCCACCCTGCTGCCTAGAGCTTGATCTCCACATCCACGCCAGCGCTGAGGTCGAGCTTCATCAGGGCGTCGACCGTCTGCTGAGTCGGCTCCAGGATGTCCAGGAGACGCTTGTGGGTGCGGATCTCGAACTGTTCGCGGCTCTTTTTGTCGATGTGCGGCGAGCGCAACACCGTGAACCGGTTGATTCTGGTGGGCAGGGGGATGGGCCCAGCCACTTTCGCTCCGGTTCGCCGCGCGGTCTCCACGATCTCGGCCGCGCTTTGATCCAGCAGCCTATGATCATAGGCTTTGAGCCGGATGCGTATTTTCTGATTCTGGATCATGGGGTAACTCCCGCGTCCTTATCCTAAAGCCCAAGCGCCAGCGCGCCGGGCCACTTTACTCGATGATTTCGCTGATCACGCCGGCGCCGACGGTGCGGCCGCCCTCGCGGATGGCGAAACGAAGCTCTTTTTCCATGGCGATGGGCGTGATCAGGGCCACGCTGATCGAAACGTTATCGCCGGGCATGACCATCTCCACGCCCTCGGGCAGGTCCACCACGCCCGTCACGTCGGTCGTGCGGAAGTAGAACTGCGGACGATAGCCGTTGAAGAACGGAGTGTGGCGACCACCCTCCTCCTTGCTCAGAACGTACACCTCGGCCTTGAACTTGGTGTGAGGCGTGATCGAGCCGGGCTTGGCCACAACCTGGCCGCGCTCCACCTCGTCGCGCTTGGTGCCGCGCAGCAAAACACCGATGTTGTCGCCAGCCTGGCCGCGGTCGAGGATCTTGCGGAACATCTCCACGCCGGTGCACACCGTCTTCTGCGTGTTGCGGATGCCCACGATCTCAACGTCGTCGCCCTGGTTGATCACCCCGCGCTCAACGCGACCGGTCACAACCGTGCCACGGCCAGAGATGCTGAACACGTCCTCGATGGGCATCAAAAATGGCTGGTCAACGTCGCGCACGGGCTCCGGCACGAACTCGTCAACCGCCTTCATCAGGTCGAGGATCGGCTGGCAGTCCGCGCAGCCATCCTTGCCGCAGCCGCAGTTGAGCGCCTTCAGCGCGCTGCCGCGAACGATCGGCGTGTCGTCGCCGGGGAACTCGTACTTGTCCAGAAGCTCGCGAAGCTCCATGTCGACAAGCTCGATCAGCTCCTCGTCGTCGACCATGTCAACTTTGTTCAAAAATACCACGATCGCCGGAACGCCGACCTGACGAGCCAAAAGAATGTGCTCACGCGTCTGGGGCATCGGGCCGTCGTCGGCGCCAACCACCAGGATCGCCCCGTCCATCTGAGCCGCGCCGGTGATCATGTTCTTGATATAGTCGGCGTGACCAGGGCAGTCCACATGGGCGTAGTGACGGTTGGCCGTCTCGTACTCCACGTGAGCCGTGGCGATGGTGATGCCGCGCTCGCGCTCCTCGGGGGCCTTGTCGATCTCGTCGAAGGCCACGAACTTCGCGCCGCCGCGCGCGGCAAGGCACTTGGTGATCGCTGCCGTCAAAGTCGTCTTGCCATGGTCGATGTGACCAATCGTTCCTACGTTCACGTGCGGCTTGGTACGCGCAAACTTTTCCTTGGCCATGACTATCGTTCCTCCTCTAGGCAGCCATACCGCGGGAGCCACTCTGGCGCAGTTTATTCACACGCTCGATGACAACCTCGGCCAGGCCCGCGGGAACCGGTTCGTAATGAGAAAATTCCATGCTGAAATTGGCGCGGCCCTGGGTCGCCGAGCGCAGGTCGCCGGCATAACCGAACATTTCGGCCAGAGGCACGTCGGCCTTGATCACCTGCACGCCGGGCCGCGAGTCAACGTCCCGAACCCGGCCGCGGCGGCCGCTCAGGTCACCCATCACCTCGCCCATGTAATCATCGGGGGTGATCACTTCCAAGGCCATCATCGGCTCCAGCAGCCGCAGGCCGGCCTTGCGCGCCGCGTCCTTCAGGGCCATGGAGCCAGCGATGACAAAAGCCCGGTCGGACGAGTCGACCTCGTGGTACGAGCCGTCGTACAGGGCGATTTCCAGATCTTCCAGCGGGAAACCGGCCAGCACGCCACGCTTGCAGGCCTCGCGCACGCCGTTTTCCACCGAGCGGATGTATTCCTTGGGGATCACTCCGCCGACAACGCGATCGACAAAACTGACGCCGCTGCCCGGCTCGCCGGGGGTGACTTCGATCTTGACGTGGCCGTATTGGCCACGGCCGCCCGACTGCTTGACGTAACGGCCCTCGGCCTGGGCCGCGCCCACGATGGCCTCGCGGTAGGAGACCTGGGGCGCGCCAACCGTCGCCGCTACTTTGAATTCGCGCAGCAGCCGGTCGACGATGATCTCCAGATGCAGCTCGCCCATGCCGCGGATGATCGTCTGGTTGGTCTCGTCGTCGTGGAAGACGCGGAACGACGGATCCTCGGCGGCGATGCGGCCCAGGGCCTGGCCCAGTTTTTCGCCCATGGCCTTGGTCTCGGGCTCGATGGCCACGCCGACCACCGGCTCGGGCACGTGCAGGGCCTCCAGCTTGATCTGCTTGTTCTTGTCGCAGAGGCTGTCGCCGGTGGTGGTCAGCTTGAGGCCCACCGCCGCGGCGATGCCGCCGGCCCGCACCTGTTTGACCTCCTCGCGCTCGTTGGCGTGCATGCGCAGCAAGCGGCCCACGCGCTCGGTCTTGCCCTTGTTGGCGTTGTAGACCGTGTCGCCGCTACGCAAAACGCCCGAATAAACGCGTAGGAAAGTGAGGTGACCCACGTAGGGGTCGCTCCAGAGCTTGAAGGCCAACGCCGCGAAGGGCGCGTCGTCGTCGGCCGGGCAGGTGACGACGGCGCCGTCGGCGTCCTCGCCCTGGGCCGGGCGGACCTCCTGGGGCGAAGGCAGATAGTCGACCACCGCGTCGAGCAGGGGCTGCACGCCCTTGTTCTTGAAGGCCGAGCCCAAAAGCACCGGCACGACCAGCATCTCCAGCACGCCCTTGCGCAGGGCGGACTTGATCTGGGCCGGGGTGGGCTCCACGCCGTCGAGGTAGCTGGCCATCAGCTCGTCGTCAAACTCGCAGGCCGTCTCGACGACCTCCTGGCGGGCGGCCTCGACCTCGGCCAGCATCTCGGTCGGCACGTCCTCGACGCAAAGCTCCATGCCCTGACCGTCGACGCCAAAGCGAATCAGCTTGTTCTCGACCAGATCGACCACGCCGGCAAAGGAGTCCTCGGCGCCCAAGGGCAGCTGCAACAAAAGCGGCCGCGCACCCAGGCGGCTGCGGATCATATCCACGCAACGGGCGTGGTCGGCGCCAATGCGGTCCATCTTGTTGATGAAGGCGATGCGGGGCACGCCGTAGCGGTCGGCCTGCCGCCAGACCGTCTCCGACTGGGGCTGCACGCCGCCCACCGCGCAGAACACCGCCACCACGCCGTCAAGCACCCGCAACGAACGCTCGACCTCCATGGTGAAGTCAACGTGGCCGGGGGTGTCGATGATGTTGATGCGGTGTTCTTTCCAGAAACAGGTGGTGGCGGCGCTGGTGATGGTGATGCCGCGCTCCTGCTCCTGCTCCATCCAGTCCATGACCGCCGAACCGTCATGCACCTCGCCGATGCGATGGGACACACCGGTGTAGAACAAGATCCGCTCCGTGGTGGTGGTCTTGCCCGCGTCGATGTGCGCCATCAGGCCAATGTTGCGGTGGGCGCTGTTTTTGCTGCCTGCGGTCATGATCCGGTCGCTTTCAACCTACCAGCGATAATGCGCGAAGGCTTTGTTGGCCTCGGCCATGCGGTGGGTGTCTTCTTTCTTTTTCACGGAAGCCCCGCGGCCGGCGGCGGCGTCCATCAGTTCGTTGGCCAGCTTGAGCGACATGGTCTTCTCGCCGCGGGCCCTGGAATAGTTGATCAGCCAGCGCATGGCCAGCGACTGCCGGCGCTCGGAACGAATCTCCACCGGCACCTGATAGGTGGAGCCGCCCACGCGACGACTCTTGACCTCGATCATCGGCCGCACGTTGTCGAGGGCCTTGCCGAACACCCGCAGGGGGTCTTCGCCGGTGCGCTCGCGGATGGTGTCCATGGCCGTGTAGATGATCTGCTCGGCGGTGGATTTCTTGCCATCGAGCATGATCTTGCAGATGAACTTGGCCACTTCGCGGCTGTGGTACTTGGCATCGGGCAGCACCACTCGTTTAGGTACTTCGCGTCTCCTGGGCATCGCCTTCTTCCGTCAAAAGTTCCTACGCCTCGCGCCGCGAATGGCCGCGTCGGGCCGTCCGCGTCGCCACACGCGCTTATTTGGGGCGTTTGGTTCCGTATTTCGAACGGCCCTGGCGGCGGTTATCCACGCCCACGGCGTCCAAGGTGCCACGGATGATGTGATAACGCACACCGGGAAGGTCCTTGACGCGCCCGCCGCGGATCAACACCACCGAGTGCTCTTGCAGGTTGTGACCTTCACCGGGGATGTAGCTGGTCACCTCGATGCCGTTGGTCAGACGCACCCTGGCCACCTTACGCAAAGCCGAGTTGGGCTTCTTGGGGGTGGTGGTGTAGACGCGGATGCACACGCCCCGTTTTTGGGGGGATTTCTGCAAGGCCGGTGTGTTGTTTTTCGCGCGCTGACGTTCACGCCCATTGCGCACAAGCTGATTGATAGTGGGCAACTATCGCCTCCTGTGTTGCCTATCCACTGCCGGGGCAAAGGGGTTGTCGCCAAAAAACAGGCCCCGGCCTTCCATTATAGAATTGTAGCGCCGCCCGCTCGGGGCGACGAACCGCGGCAAAAAAGTGCGCAGTCCTCTCTTGTGTCCTTGGCAGGACAATCGAGAAGACGCATTGCCGCTGGAGTTGCTATTCCTACCTTCAAGCGCCCCATCTGTCAAGGGACTTTTGCGCCGGGAACAGCAACTTTTCCTTCGGCAAGGCGAAACCACTGCCTCACTGAGCCATGGAACGCCAAAGATACAGCATAATCGGCCAATCGTCCACTGTCGGCCGCCGAATATTATCCAATGGCAAGGCCCCCGACGCGCGCTCGACGCCAGGGGCCTTGCCCGCTTCAAAAGCCCCGGGAGGCCTAGATGGCGGCCTCGTCGCCGGCGTCCTCCATGGGCTCCTCGATCTCGGAATCGTCCTCGTATTCGAACTCGATGATCGGCTCGTCGTCGATCCTGGGCCGCCGCTGCATGCGGGCGAAACGGCTCACCGGCTCGCGATGGGGGATGGCCATCTCGCGGTAACGCCCCAGGCCGGTGCCGGCCGGGATCAGCCGACCCATGATCACGTTTTCCTTCAGGCCACGCAGGTCGTCGACCTTGCCGGCGATGGCCGCCTCGGTGAGCACCTTGGTGGTCTCCTGGAAGCTGGCCGCCGAAATGAACGAGTCGGTGGACAAGCTGGCCTTGGTGATGCCCAAAAGCATCGGCTCGGCCACGGCCGGGCGGCCGCCGTTTTCCAGCACGCGCTGGTTTTCCTCGTCAAAACGCCACTTTTCCACCTGCTCGCCGATGAGGTAGCGCGTCTCGCCCGAGTCGATGATGCGCACGCGCCTGAGCATCTGGCGCACGATCACCTCGATGTGCTTGTCGTTGATCTTGACGCCCTGCAGGCGGTAGACCTCCTGCACCTCGTCGACCAGGTAGCGGGCCAGTTCCTTGACGTCGCGGCTGGCCAGCAGGTCGTGGGGGTTGATCGCGCCGTCCATCAGCGGCTCGCCAGCCCGCACGTAGTCACCCTCGTGGACGGTGACGTGCTTGCCCTTGGGGATCAGATACTCGCGGGGGTCGCCGATGTCGGGGGTGACCACCACCTTGCGCTTGCCCTTGGCCTGCTTGCCGAAGGTCACCGCGCCGTCGATCTCGCTGATGACCGCGCACTCCTTGGGCCGACGCACCTCGAACAGCTCGGCCACGCGGGGCAGGCCGCCGGTGATGTCCTTGGTCTTGGTTGTCTCGCGGGGGATGCGCGCCAGAACGTCGCCGGCCCGCACCTCGTCGCCCTCGGAGACCATGATGATCGCGCCCACCGGCAGCAGGTAGCGGGCGTCGCCCTTGCCCGAAGGCAGCTTGGCCGTGCGGCCGCCGCCCAGTTCCTTGATGGAGATGCGTGGGCGCATCTCGGCCGACTTGGACTCGACGGTGACCTTGGTCGAACGGCCGGTGACCGGGTCCAAGCGCTCGGTCATGGTCACGCCCTCGAGGATGTCGCCGAACTTGACCACGCCGTCGACGTCGGTGAGAATCGGCGAGGTGTAGGGATCCCAGTGGGCGATGATGTCGCCGGCCTGGACCTTGTCGCCCTCGGCAAAAGTCAACCGCGCGCCGTAGGGCACCTTGTGGCGCTCGCGCTCGCGGCCGCCCTCGCCCATCAGGGCGATCTCGCCGTTGCGGTTCATGACCACGCGGCCCTCGCCGTGGCTGACCACGATCAGATTGATGAAGCGCAGCTCGCCGGGGAAACGGCTCTCGATGCGCGACTGCTCGGCGCTACGGGCCGCCGCGCCGCCGATGTGGAAGGTGCGCATGGTCAACTGGGTGCCCGGCTCGCCGATGCTCTGGGCGGCGATGATGCCGATGGCCTCGCCCACGTCCACGGGCTTGGCGTGGGCCAGATCGCGGCCGTAGCACTTGGCGCAGACGCCGCGCCGCGATTCGCAGGTGATGACGCTGCGGATGTCGACCCGCTCGATGCCGGCTTCCTCGAGCTTGGCCACGCCGGCCTCGTCGATCTCGTCGTTGGCCTTGATCAGCACCTCACCCGTCAGCGGGTCGACGACGTCGCGCAGGGCCGTGCGGCCCAGCACGCGCTCGCCAACGTGCTGGATCACCTCGCCGCCCTCGCGCAGGGCTTCGACCAAAATGCCGTCGATGGTGCCGCAGTCGATCTCGGTGACGATGGCGTCCTGGCTGACGTCGACCAGGCGGCGGGTCAAATAGCCGCTGTTGGCCGTCTTGAGGGCGGTGTCGGCCAGACCCTTGCGCGCGCCGTGGGTCGAGATGAAGTACTGCAAGACCGTCAGGCCCTCGCGGAAGTTGGCGGTGATGGGCGTCTCGATGATCTCGCCCGAGGGCTTGGCCATCAGGCCGCGCATGCCGGCCAACTGCTTCATCTGGTCCTTGGAGCCGCGGGCGCCCGAGTCGGCCATCATGTAGATGGGGTTGAAGCTGTCGATGATCGTCTCGTTGCCCTCGGCGTCGACGATCTTGTCCTTGCCGATCTCCACCATCATCTGGGCGGCCACGTCCTCGGTGGCCTTGGCCCAGATGTCGACGGCCTTGTTGTACTTTTCGGCGTCGGTGATGATGCCGTCCTTGTACTGGCGCTCAATGAGTTGGACCTCGGCCATGGCCTCGTTGATGATCTGGGGCTTGCGCTGGGGGATGGTCATGTCGGCCACGCAGATGCTCAGGCCGCTCTTGGTGGCGTACTTGTAGCCCAGGTCCTTGAGCCGGTCGGAGAGCACCACCGTGGCCTTGGTGCCGGCCTGGCGATAGCACTGACCGACCAGGGCCTTGAGGCTCTTTTTGTCCATGACCCGGTTGAGGTCGGCGAAAACCATGCCCTCGGGCAGGATCTCGCTGAGCACCACCCGGCCCACGGTGGTCCTGACCCGCTGACCGTCGATGCGCACGATGATGGCCGCGTGCAGATCCACCTCGCCGGCGTCGTAGGCCATGCGCACCTCGCCGCGATCGGCGAAGATCTTGCCCTCGCCGCGGGCCAGGGGCCGCTCGCGGGTGAGGTAGTAGAGCCCCAGGACGATATCCTGGTTGGGGGTGATGATCGGCTCGCCGTTGGCCGGGCTGAGGATGTTGTTGGTGCTCATCATCAGCACGCGGGCCTCGATCTGGGCCTCGATGGAAAGCGGCACGTGCACGGCCATCTGGTCGCCGTCAAAGTCGGCGTTGTAGGCCTGGCAGACCAGCGGATGCAACTGGATGGCCTTGCCCTCGACCAACAGCGGCTCGAAGGCCTGGATGCCCAGGCGGTGCAGGGTGGGCGCGCGGTTGAGCATGATGGGATATTCGCGCACCACCTCGCTGAGGGTGTCCCAGACGTCGGGCGTCTCGCGCTCGACGAGCTTTTTGGCGCCCTTGATCGTCGTGACCAGGTTCTTCATCTCCAGGCGGTTGTAGATGAAGGGCTTGAACAGCTCCAGGGCCATTTTCTTGGGCAGGCCGCACTGGTGCAGGCGCAGGTCCGGGCCGATGACGATGACCGAACGGCCCGAGTAGTCCACGCGCTTGCCCAGCAGGTTCTGGCGGAAACGGCCCTGCTTGCCTTTGAGCATGTCGGAGAGCGACTTGAGCGGACGCTTGTTGGGGCCGGTGATGGTCTTGCCGCGGCGGCCGTTGTCGAACAAGACGTCGACGGCCTCTTGCAGCATGCGCTTTTCGTTGCGGATGATGATCTCGGGGGCCGAGAGCTCGTTGAGCCGGCGCAGGCGGTTGTTGCGGTTGATCACCCGGCGGTAGAGATCATTCAAGTCGCTGGTGGCGAAACGGCCGCCGTCCAGGGGCACCAGAGGCCGCAGGTCCGGCGGCAGCACCGGCACGATGTCCATGATCATCCACTCGGGCGAGTTGCCGCTCTCCTTGAAGGCGTCGATGACCTTCAGGCGCTTGCCCAGCTTTTTGCGCTTGGCCTCGCTGGCGGTGGCGTCCATTTCGGCGCGCAGCTCCTCGTAGAGGGTCTGCAGGTCGATCTCGGAGAGCATGCGTTGCAGGGCCTCGGCGCCGATGCCGGCTTGGAAGTCGTCGCCGTACTCGTCGCGCAACTGGCGCAGGCGCTCCTCGGTGACCAGCGTGCCCCGGGCCAGGCCGGTGGAGCCGCCCTCGATGATCACGAAGCTCTCGAAATAGAGAACCTTCTCCAGTTCCTTGAGCGTCAGGTCCAGGAGGTTGCCGACCTTGGAAGGCAGCGACTTCATGAACCAGATATGGGCCACCGGCGTGGCCAGATCGATGTGGCCCATGCGCTCGCGGCGCACCTTGGACTGGATCACCTCTACGCCGCACTTTTCGCAGACCACGCCGCGGTGCTTCATGCGCTTGTACTTGCCGCAGTTGCACTCGTAGTCCTTGGTGGGGCCGAAGATCTTGGCGCAGAACAGGCCGTCGCGCTCGGGCTTGAAGGTGCGGTAGTTGATGGTCTCGGGTTTTTTGACCTCGCCAAAGGACCACGCCCTGATCTTTTCCGGACTGGCCAGCGAAATCTTCACCGCGTCAAAAGACAGTGGATCCTTGGGTTTTGCAAAATAGCTGTAGAGGTCTTCCAAGGGACATCTCCTTCTAGTAAAGGCCTGCGAACAAGGGGTTCCCGACGACGCTGGCGGTTACTCCAGCACGTAGGGGGTCTCCCTGTTTTGCTCCACCAACTCCACGTCCAGGCAAAGGGCTTGCAACTCCTTGACCAACACGTTGAAGCTCTCGGGCAGGCCGGCCTCGAGGTGGTTTTCGCCCTTGACGATCTTTTCGTACATCCTGGTGCGTCCGGCCACGTCGTCGCTCTTGACGGTGAGGAACTCTTGCAACGAGTAGGCCGCGCCATAGGCTTCCATGGCCCAGACCTCCATCTCGCCCAGGCGCTGGCCGCCGAACTGGGCCTTGCCGCCCAGGGGCTGCTGGGTGACCAGCGAGTAGGGCCCGATGCTGCGGGCGTGAATCTTGTCGTCGACCAGGTGGTGCAGCTTTAGCATGTACATGGCCCCCACCGTGACCGTGCGGTCGAAGGGTTCGCCGGTGCGGCCGTCGATCAGCACCGACTGGCCGGTGGTGGGCAGGCCCGCCAGCTCCAGCAGGCGGCGGATTTCGGCCTCGGAGGCGCCGTCGAAGACCGGGGTGGCGATGGGCAGGCCGTCCTCGAGCCACAGGGCGTTGCGCACCAGGCCCTCGTCGCCGCTTTGCGATATCTTGGCCAGTTCCTCGGGCGAGTAAATCTGGGTCAGATAGTCCTTGAGCGCGGCCAAGCGGGCCTCTTTTTCCATCTGTTCCCTGGCGGCGGCCACGGCCTCGGCCAGTTGACCCACGCGTCGGCCCAGGCCGGCGCAGGCCCAGCCAAGGTGCGTCTCCAGCACCTGGCCCACGTTCATGCGGCTGGGCACGCCCAGGGGGTTGAGCACGATGTCCACCGGCGTGCCGTCGGCGAAGTGGGGCATGTCCTCCACGGGCAGGATGCGGCTGACCACGCCCTTGTTGCCGTGGCGGCCGGCCATCTTGTCGCCCACGGCCAGCTTGCGCTTCATGGCCACGTATACCTTGACCATTTTGATCACGCCCGGCGGCAGTTCATCGCCGCGGCGCAGCTTGCCGATCTTGTTCTCGAAGGCCTGGCGGATCATCTCGATCTGCTCGGCGTAGCCGTCAACGATGCGCTCGAAGTCGCTTTGCACGTCCTCGTCGACGCCGGCCAACTCCAGGTGACGCAACTGCTGGAGGGTGACGCCCTTGAGGTCGGCGGCGGTCAGCTCCTTCTTGGCCTCGATGAGCACGCGGCCCATGTCGTTTTTCAGGGGCTTGGCCAGCACGCGGCCCTTGAGGAAGGCCTCGATGTCGTCCATGGCGTTGCGATGGATGATGCGCACCTCGTCGGACTCGTCCTTGAGCAGGCTGGAGACCTCCTCGTCCTCGATGGCCTGGGCGCGCTCGTCTTTTTCGATGCCCTTGCGGCTGAAGACCTTGGCGTCGATGACGATGCCCTCGACGCCCGGCGGCACGCGCAGGGAGGTGTCCTTGACGTCGCCGGCCTTCTCGCCAAAAATGGCCCGCAGCAGCTTTTCCTCGGGGCTGAGCTGGGTTTCGCCCTTGGGGGTGATCTTGCCCACCAGGATGTCGCCGGCCTTGATCTCGGCGCCGATGCGCACGATGCCACTCTCGTCCAGGTTGGCCAGGGCCTCCTCGCCGACGTTGGGGATGTCGCGGGTGATCTCTTCCTTGCCCAGCTTGGTGTCGCGGGCCACCGTCTCGAACTCCTCGATGTGCACCGAGGTGAAGATGTCGTCCTTGACGATGCGCTCGCTGATGAGGATGGAGTCCTCGTAGTTGTAGCCGCCCCAGCTCATGAAGGCGACCATGGCGTTCTGGCCCAAGGCCAGGTCGCCGTGATCCACGGCCGCGCCGTCGGCCAGGATCTGGCCCTTGACCACCCGCTGGCCGCGCACGACGATGGGCTTCTGGCTGATGCAGGTGTTTTGGTTGCTGCGCTGGAACTTGATCAGCTTGTAGATCTTGACCTGCGAATGGGCCTGGGCCGTCAGGGGTTTGTCGTAGCGCACCACGATGCGGCTGGCGTCGACGTCGTTGATCACGCCGTCGGCGGCGGCGACCACGCACACGCCCGAGTCGCGGGCCACCACTTCCTCGATGCCCGTGCCCACCAGCGGGGCCATGGTGCGCAGCACCGGCACGGCCTGGCGCTGCATGTTGGAGCCCATCAGGGCGCGGTTGGCGTCGTCGTTTTCCAAAAACGGCACCAAAGACGCCGCCACCGAGACCAACTGGTTGGGCGAAACGTCCATGTAGTGGACCTCTTGGGGCCCCAGCAGCATGAACTCGCCTTCCTTGCGCACGCTGACCAGATCGTTGACGAACCGGCCCTCGTCATCCAAAAGCGCGTTGGCCTGGGCGATGGGATGATCGGCCTCTTCCAGGGCCGAAAGGAACCTGGTCTCGGCGTGGACCCTGCCGTCGCCGGCGGTGCGATAGGGCGTCTCGATGAAGCCGTAGTCGTTGACCCTGGCGTAGGTGCTGAGGCTGACGATCAGGCCGATGTTGGGGCCTTCGGGCGTCTCGATGGGGCAGATGCGGCCGTAGTGGGTGTTGTGGACGTCGCGCACCTCGAAGCCGGCCCGCTCGCGGGTCAGACCGCCGGGCCCCAGGGCCGACAGGCGGCGCTTGTGGGTGACCTCGGAGAGAGGGTTGGTCTGGTCCATGAACTGGCTGAGCTGGCTGGTGCCGAAAAACTCCTTGACCACCGCCGAGACGGGCTTGGAGTTGATCAGGTCGTGGGGCATCAGGGCCTCGATCTCCTGGAGGCTCATGCGCTCCTTGATCGCCCGCTCCATGCGCACCAAACCGATGCGGTATTGGTTTTCCAACAGCTCGCCCACCGCGCGCACGCGGCGGTTGCCCAGGTGGTCGATGTCGTCGGCCGGACCCTCGGCGTCCTTGAGGTCGATGAGCTGGCGCACGGCCTCCATGATGTCTTCACGGCGCAGGGTGCGCAGTTCCTCGGCCACGTCCAGGCCCAGGCGCAGGTTGACCTTCAGGCGGCCCACCGCCGAGAGGTCGTAGTGCTCGGGCGAAAAGAACAAGTTGTTGAAAAACGTGCGGGCCACCTCCAGCGTGGGCGGGTTGGACGGCCGCAGCTTGCGGTAAATATCGATGATGGCCTCGTCGGGGTCTTCGACCTTGTCCAGTTCGAGGGTGTCGCGGAAGGAGCTGGAACGGGTCTGGCCATCGATGAACAGGGTCGGAACCTCGTCGATGCCGGCGGCGCGCAGCTTGAGCAAAATCTCGTGGGTGATGGGCTGGTTGAGCGAGCAGATCAGCTCGCCCGTGCCGGCGTCGACGAAATCGACGGCGGCGAAACGGCCCAGCAGGTCTTCCTCGCGCACGGGGATGCGGTCCAGGCCCAGTTCCTCCAGGCGTTTGATGGCCCGGCGGGTGATCTTCTTGCCCAGCTTGACCAGGGGCTTTTCGCCCTCGGGATCCTGGATCTCCATGGTGGCCTCGCGGCCCATCATGATCTCGGGCTGGATCTTGCGCTTGACCTGTTCGCCGTCGATGAAAAAGACGTCCTTGACGTACATCATGTCCAGCAGATCCTGGGCCGAGTAGCCCAGGGCCTTCAGGAGCAGGGTCACCGGGAACTTGCGCCGCCGGTCGATGCGCACGTAGAGGATGTCCTTGGGGTCGAACTCCAGGTCGATCCACGAGCCGCGCAGGGGGATGATGCGCGCCGAATAGAGCAGCTTGCCGCTGGAATGGGTGCGGCCGCGGTCATGATCGAAAAAAATGCCCGGGCTGCGGTGGAGCTGGCTGACCACCACGCGTTCGGTGCCGTTGACGATAAAGGTGCCGCGATCGGTCATCAGAGGCAAGGTGCCGAAATAGATTTCCTGCTCCTTGATGTCGCGGATGGACTGAACGTCGGTTTCCTTGTCAATGTCGTAGACCACCAGGCGCACGGTGAGCTTGAGCGGCGCCTCGAAGGTCATGCCGCGGGCCAGGCACTCCTCTTCGTCGTACTTGACCTCGCCGAAATCGTAAGAAACGTATTCCAGGGACGAAGTACCGGAAAAATCACGAATGGGAAAAACACTTCTGAAGACGGCGTGGAGGCCGACATCCCTTCGCGCCGCGTGAGCGACGTCCTTTTGCAGAAAGCGCTCGTAGCTCTGCTTCTGCATATCGATGAGGTTCGGGATGTCGATGATTTTGGCGATCTTGCCGAAGTTTTTGCGGACGCGGGTCCTGGTCTCGGTCGCCTGGCTCATGGACTCTCCTTGAGGAGGGCAACAGGGGAGGCCCGGCAGCACGAAATGTGGCCGGGGCGCCTTGCACGCCTGACAACGGGCGCACGGCGGCACCTGGCCGCCAGCCCTGCTCAGCGGCCCGGCTCCGCCGGGGGCGCAGTGTTGTATCTTCGCGCCGTTGTTGGCCAAAAGGCCAACTGGGCCCCTTGGCCAACAACGACTTATGCACTCGAGGCAGTATTAACGCCTTCTACTTGACTTGCACGACCGCGCCAGCTTCCTCGAGCTGGGCCTTGATGCTCTCGGCCTCGTCCTTGGGCACGGCTTCCTTGACCGGCTTGGGAGCGCCGTCGACCAGATCCTTGGCCTCTTTCAGGCCCAGGCCGGTGATGGCGCGCACGACCTTGATCACCTGGATCTTCTTGTCGCCGGCGGTCTCGAGGATGACGTCGAACTCGGTCTTTTCCTCTTCGACGGCCTCGGCGGCGGCCGGGGCGGCGGCGGCCACGGCCATGGGCGCGGCGGCGGAGACGCCGAAGACATCCTCAAGCTCTTTAATCAGCTCGGACAGCTCCAGCACGGTCATGTTTTTGAGAAACTCGATAACGTCGTTCTTGGTGATATCGGCCATTGTGATAATTCCTTTCGATGCGGGCCGCGCGTGCCGGGCCCGGCGCGTAATGCAAGTCGCGTTTGCCTAGGCGGCGTTCTCCGCCTTTTGTTCCTCGATGGCCTTGAGGGCGTTGAGAAGGCCACGAATGACCTGGGCCAGCACGGTGACGAAGCCCCTGGGCACGCCGTTCATGGTGCCCAACAGCATCGCCAGCAACTGCTCCTTGGCGGGCAGTTTGGCCAGCGCGTCGATCTGGTCGGCCCCGATGGCTTTGCCTTCGACCATGCCGCCCTTGAGGACGAGCTTGTCGTTGATCTTGGCGAAGTCCTTGAGCACCTTGGCCAGCTCGACCGGGTCTTCGTAGCTGATGGCCACGCCGTTTGGGCCTTCCAGGCCATCGGCCAGGACCGCCGAGGACGTACCCTCGGTCGCCCGTCGGAGCAACGTGTTCTTGACGACTTTGTAGTCCAGGCCCTTTTCTTTGAGCTGCGCGCGCAGCTCGGTCATCTTTTCGACCTTCAGGCCACGGAAGTCGGTCAGGATCACGGCCCGAGCGCGACCAAGGCGTTCGGCCATTTCCTGGACCAGGGCCTCTTTCTCGCTACGGTTCACGGTGTCTCCCTCGTTTCTCCTGGACCCGGCCCATGGTCAAAGACCAAAGCGTCTTTGCGCCGCGACTTCTCACGCGCAAGCCCACCCGTTCACGTTTCGGCGGGTGACCTCGGTCATTATGGCTGCCAGCCAGCCGCCCGCTGTCTTCAACACAAAGGGGCGAGCCCAGATTGCTATGTCCGCCCGGCTCGCGCCGGGAATATAACCAAAAAATCAGCCGCCTAGCCCTTGGCCGAGATGGCCTTGACCTCGGCGACATCAAGCCGCACGCCAGGGCCCATGGTCGTCGAAACGGCGATGCCCTTCATGTAGGTGCCCTTGGCCGCCGTCGGCTTGAGGCGGATCAAGGTCTCCAGCAGGGCCTCCATGTTTTCCTTGAGCTTCTCGACGCCGAAGCTGGCCTTGCCGATGGGCGCGTGGATGATGCCGCCCTTTTCGACGCGGAACTCGATCTTGCCGGCCTTGATCTCCTTGACGGCCTTGGCCAGGTCGAAGGTGACGGTGCCGGTCTTGGTGTTGGGCATCAAGCCCCGGGGGCCCAGCACGCGGCCCAATTTGCCAACCACGGCCATCATGTCCGGGGTGGCCACGCAGCGGTCGAACTCCAGCCAACCGCCCTGAATCTTTTCGAGCAGATCCTCGGCGCCCACTTCGTCGGCCCCGGCGTCCCTGGCTTCCTGGGCCTTTTCGCCCTTGGCGAAGACGGCCACGCGCACGGTCTTGCCGGTGCCGTGGGGCAGAACAACGGTGCTGCGGATCATCTGATCGGCGTGGCGGGGATCGACGCCCAGGCGCACGGCCACGTCCACCGACTCGTCGAACTTGGCGAATTTGGCTTCCAGGGCGGCCTGAATGCCTTCCTCGAAGCCGTAGCGCTTGCTGCGATCAATCTTGCCGCGGGCGGCGACAAGTTGCTTTCCACGTTTGGCCATGGCTCGTTCTCCATTTCAGCGGAGTCCCGTGTTCATGCGGCCAGGCCCGGCCTCCACGGGGAATCTATTATTATATACCGTTTGCTAGACGATTTCCAGGCCCATCGAGCGCGCCGTGCCCATGATGGTCTTCATGGCGGCCTTCAAGTCCCTGGTGTTCATGTCTTCCATCTTCTGCTTGGCGATGTCCTCGACCTGCTTCTTGCTGAGCTTGCCGACCTTGACCTTGTTGGGCGTGCCGCTGCCGCCGGGGATGCCGGCCGCCTGGCGCAAAAGCACCGCCGCCGGCGGAGTCTTGGTGATGAAGCTGAAGCTGCGATCGGCGTAGACGGTGATCACCACGGGGATGATCGTGTCGCCAACGCCCTGGGTGCGGGCGTTGAAAGCCTTGCAGAACTCCATGATGTTGGCGCCGTGGGGGCTCAGGGCCGGGCCGATGGGCGGGCTGGGGTTGGCCTTGCCGGCGGGGATTTGCAGCTTGATATTAGCGACGACTTTTTTTGCCATTTGTCATTTCTCCGATGCGGGCCCGCGGACGGCGCGCCTTAGCGGCCATTGCCTGGGCGCCCACCGAGCCGGTTGCGGCCGGAACGCGGCCGCGTCAAACCTTGGTGACCTGCACGAACTCCAGCTCCACCGGAGTCGCCCGTCCAAATATGCTGATCAACACCCGAAGCTTGCCTTTTTCGGGGTTGACTTCCTCGACCGAGCCATTGAAATTGTTGAAGGGGCCGTCGATGACCCGGACCTCGTCGCCCTCCTCGAAGTTGAACTTGGGCCGCGGGGCCTTGGTGCCCTCCTGCATCTGGCTGAGGATGCGCTGGGCCTCCTCGTCGCTGATGGGCGTGGGGTCGGTCTCGGAGCCGCCCACGAAACCCGTGACCTTGGCCGTGTCCTTGACCAAATGCCACGTCTCGTCGTTCATTTCCATCTCGACGACGATGTAGCCGGGATAGAACTTGCGCGACGACTCCCGGCGCTGGCCCTTGACCATCTCCACGACTTTTTCCATGGGCACGAGAATCTGGCCGAAGTAATCATCCAGGCCATGGGAGCGCACCCGCTCCGTGAGCGATTCGCGCACCTTGTTCTCGAAGCCGGAATAAGTGTGGACAATGTACCACTTTTTGGCCATCGCTAAACCAATCCCTTCCGTCGTCAGCCGATAACGTAACCAACGATGCGGGACAGGATGTAGTCCACCATGCCCAAAAATGCCGACACGATGACGACAAGGACCACCACAACGCTGGTGCTGGCGACCGTCTGCTTGCGCGAGGGCCAGACCACTTTCTTCAGCTCGGTGCGGACCTCGCGCAAAAACTGCACGGCCATCGGCCACCATTGGGCCGGGCTGACGGCCGTCTTTTCCTTGGCCGCCGCCTTGCCGGAGGGCTTGGCGTCCTTGGCCCCCTGGGCGGGCTTGGCCTTCTTGCCCTTGTCGGCGGCCGATGCGCCCACCTGACCGGCCTTGGCGGATTCGGCGCTGTTTTTCTTGGTATTATTGGCCATAAGTGCGGCTCACCACCAGAAGCCTGTGCGGGACCATCACAAAGGCTAAAACCGCCCTCTCCGCGCACTTCGCGGCGCGGATTGGCGATTTTTTGCCCCTGCTGTCATCGCTCCGGCCGCGCCTCCCCCCGCTGGAAATCGCGACCACATATGAAGATCGTTAAGTGGCAGGCCTGGAGGGACTCGAACCCCCAGCCTTCGGATTTGGAGTCCGGCGCTCTAGCCAATTGAGCCACAGGCCTGCACTTATTATTTACTTAGCTTCCTTGTGCAACGTATGGTGACCACAAAAGCTGCAGTACTTCTTGAACTCCAGCTTGTCGGGCGTCCGACGCTTGTTCTTGGTGGTCGTGTAGTTCTTGCGTTTGCAATCCTGGCAAACCAGGTTGATGATATCCCTGGGCATTTAAGCGCCCCTTCCTACTCGATGATTTCGCTGATCACGCCGGCGCCGACGGTGCGGCCGCCCTCGCGGATGGCGAAACGAAGCTCTTTTTCCATGGCGATGGGCGTGATCAGGGCCACGCTGATCGAAACGTTATCGCCGGGCATGACCATCTCCACGCCCTCGGGCAGGTCCACCACGCCCGTCACGTCGGTCGTGCGGAAGTAGAACTGCGGACGATAGCCGTTGAAGAACGGAGTGTGGCGACCACCCTCCTCCTTGCTCAGAACGTACACCTCGGCCTTGAACTTGGTGTGAGGCGTGATCGAGCCGGGCTTGGCCACAACCTGGCCGCGCTCCACCTCGTCGCGCTTGGTGCCGCGCAGCAAAACACCGATGTTGTCGCCCGCCTGGCCGCGGTCGAGGATCTTGCGGAACATCTCCACGCCGGTGCACACCGTCTTCTGCGTGTTGCGGATGCCCACGATCTCAACGTCGTCGCCCTGGTTGATCACCCCGCGCTCAACGCGACCGGTCACAACCGTGCCACGGCCAGAGATGCTGAACACGTCCTCGATGGGCATCAAAAATGGCTGGTCAACGTCGCGCACGGGCTCCGGCACGAACTCGTCAACCGCCTTCATCAGGTCGAGGATCGGCTGGCAGTCCGCGCAGCCATCCTTGCCGCAGCCGCAGTTGAGCGCCTTCAGCGCGCTGCCGCGAACGATCGGCGTGTCGTCGCCGGGGAACTCGTACTTGTCCAGAAGCTCGCGAAGCTCCATGTCGACAAGCTCGATCAGCTCCTCGTCGTCGACCATGTCAACTTTGTTCAAAAATACCACGATCGCCGGAACGCCGACCTGACGAGCCAAAAGAATGTGCTCACGCGTCTGGGGCATCGGGCCGTCGTCGGCGCCAACCACCAGGATCGCCCCGTCCATCTGGGCCGCGCCGGTGATCATGTTCTTGATATAGTCGGCGTGACCAGGGCAGTCCACATGGGCGTAGTGACGGTTGGCCGTCTCGTACTCCACGTGAGCCGTGGCGATGGTGATGCCGCGCTCGCGCTCCTCGGGGGCCTTGTCGATCTCGTCGAAGGCCACGAACTTCGCGCCGCCGCGCGCGGCAAGGCACTTGGTGATCGCTGCCGTCAAAGTCGTCTTGCCATGGTCGATGTGACCAATCGTTCCTACGTTCACGTGCGGCTTGGTACGCGCAAACTTTTCCTTGGCCATCTCAATTCTCCTTGTGGCGTCCGCGAATGCGTCCGCGGGGCCCAGGCCACTAAACGATTATGGCGCTGCGAATCAAACGGTGGAGCCCGCGATCGGAATTGAACCGATGAACCTCATCCTTACCAAGGATGCGCTCTACCTACTGAGCTACGCGGGCTGAATCCTTCATCCATATATTATGACACCCGGCCTCGATGTCGGCCAGCCCCAGGGGCAGCCGCCAGAATCTTTCATGCATCGATGACCGCGTGGCGCGTTCCTTTTTTGGTGGTGAGGGGAGGATTCGAACCTCCGAAGGCATCGCCGGCAGATTTACAGTCTGCTCCCTTTGGCCGCTCGGGAACCTCACCACTATATATTTTCAAGCCGCCGAGCCTTGCCGCCCGGCCAACGCTTGCACGCCCTCTGACGCCGACGCCGCGGTTGCCCTCCAGCGCCAGCGGTGGCTGCCTGGAGCTGGCGATGGGAGTCGAACCCGCGACCTGCTGATTACAAATCAGCTGCTCTGCCAGTTGAGCTACGCCAGCAAGAATTCGGCCTCGTTATATACCCCAGCCCGGCCGGGTCGGCAACAGAAAACGACACACCGCCGCCCATCCAGCCGCCGGTGGCCGGAACTGCGGAAATATGACACATAAGCCGCCGCTCGGCAAGAGCTAATCGTAACTTGCCCCCGTGGCTTGCGCACGCCGAGGTCCAACCTTATATTCATTGTAAGTCGCGCATCTTACGGCGACAAGACCATCCAACACGGCCAATCAGGCCTGAAAGGGGCCACCAAATATGCCCGCCAACGCCCTTGACCCCCGCCCCCGCGACGCCCAGCGCGAAGGCGATGAAAACCGCATCCAGGAATACCTGGCCCGCTTCGGCGCGGCCTCGCCCAGCCCCGCGCCCCAGCCCCAGATCGATCAGCACGACACCGACGGCGTGTGGTCGCGCATCAAGTTCGACCTCAAGCCCGACGACCTGGTGGCCTACCTCGACCAGTACATCGTCCGCCAAGAAGAAGCCAAGGCCGTGCTCGCCACCAAGATCTGCACCCATTTCAACCGCGCCAAGTACCTCAGCCGCCTGCAAAACGACGACCCCAGCGACGGCGTGGGCATGATCAAGAACAATATCCTGCTCATCGGCCCCACCGGCGTGGGCAAAACCTACATGATCAAGCTCATCGCCGACAAGCTGGGCGTGCCCTTCGTCAAGGCCGACGCCACAAAATTCAGCGAGACCGGCTATGTCGGCGGCGACGTCGAGGATCTCATCCGCGACCTGGTCCGCGAGGCCGAAGACGACATCGAGTTGGCCCAGTTCGGCATCGTCTATCTCGACGAGGTCGACAAGATCGCCGGGACCAAGGGCCTCCTGGGCCCCGACGTCAGCCGCTCGGGCGTCCAGCGGGCCCTGCTCAAGCCCATGGAGGAAACGGAGGTCGACCTCAAGGTCGCCCACGATCCCATCAGCCAGATCCAAGCCATCGAGCAATATCGCAAGACCGGCCGCGCCGAGCGCCGCCTGGTCAACACCCGTCACATCCTCTTCATCATGAGCGGGGCCTTTGGCGAGCTGGCCGAGGTCATCCGCCGCCGGCGCAACAAGGCCCAACTCGGCTTTTCCAGCCAGATGCGCGCCCAGCTCGACGACCAGGCCATCCTGCACGAGGTCACCGGCGCCGACCTGGTCGAGTTCGGCTTCGAGACCGAGTTCGTCGGCCGCCTGCCGGTGACGGTGGTCCTCGACAAGCTGGAGGCCGACGACCTGCACCAGATTTTGCGCAACCCCAACAACCCCGTGATCATCAGCAAAAAGCGCGACTTCGCCGCCTATGGCATCGAACTGCGCTTCGAGGACGAGGCCCTGCGCAAGCTGGCCGAGGAGGCCGCCACCCTGGGCACCGGGGCCAGGGCCCTGGTCTCGGTCTGCGAACGGGTCTGCCTGCCCTTCGAGCGCCACCTGCCCAGCAGCGACGTGCGCCGCCTGGTCATCACCCCCGAGTGCGTCGACAACCCCGGCCAAGAGCTGCAAATCGTCCTCGGCGCACCCCACGAGCAGGAGCCGCGCTTCGAGGCCGCCGGCCAGTTCGAACGCGCCCAGCTCATGCACATGATCGACCGCCGCCAGGCCATGTACGCCCAGCGCCTGCAAAGCCCCCTGACCCCGGCGCGCATGGCCCTCATCGCCGACGAGTTCCACCGCGTGGGCCTGAGCATGGAGCGGGCCTTCCGCAATGTCCTCGACCGCTTGGACCAGGTGCGGGACTTCGCGCTGGGCTTCAGCCAGAAGTATGGTATAACCATCTCGTTCAGCGAGGACGCCCGCGTGGCCATCCTGGCCGGGGCCGCCGCCGAGGGCGTGGCCGTCGACGAATACTTGAAGCGCCTCTCCACCATCCTGGAGCCCGGCCTCAAGCTGGCCCGTGACCGAACCGGCGTCGACGCCTACGAACTGCCCCGCCAGGCCATCTTCGACACCGACGCCTATCTGCGCCAGGTCTTCGAAGAGCATTTCAGCCAGACGCTGGGCGCGAAAAACTAGCAAAACCACGCCGCCGGAGCAGGCTCGCCCCGGCTCCGGCGGCAGTCGCCCCCCACGCCGGCCGGCGTCGGCTGTTCAGGGCCGGAAAGACAGACCATGATCGGCATCAGCAAGCTCTATTGCGGCACGGTCGAACCGTCCGACGCCATGCGCTATGGCCGCCACTCGGGCAGCCTGCCCAGCCATCTGCTGCAATTTTCCCAAGACAAAAAGCCCGTCGTCGTCTGGAACATGACCAAGGCCTGCAACCTCAGGTGCGCCCACTGCTACGCCCAGGCCAAGGCCACGCCCAACGCCGACGAACTGACCACCGCCGAGGGCAAGCGGCTCATCGACGACCTGGCCGACTATGGCTCGCCGGTAATGCTTTTTTCCGGCGGCGAGCCCCTGGCCCGGCCCGATCTGCCCGAGCTGGCCCGCTACGCCGTGGCCAAGGGCATGCGCGCGGTGATCAGCACCAACGGCACGCTCATCGACCGCGACATGGCCCGCCGCCTAATGGACGTGGGCCTCAGCTACGTGGGCGTGAGCATCGACGGCATGCGCCAGATTCACGACCGCTTTCGCGGCGTGGAGGGGGCCTTTGACATGGCCCTGGCCGGGGTGCGCAACTGCCTGGAGGCCGGCCTGAAGGTGGGCCTGCGCTTTACGATTTTCAAGCAAAACGCCGCCGAGGTTCCGGCCGTGCTGGATCTGCTGGAGGCCGAGGGCGTGCCCCGGGTCTGTTTCTATCACCTGGTCTACGCCGGCCGGGGCAGCAAGCTCATCGACGAAGACCTGGGTCACGCCGAGACTCGCGCCCTGCTCGATCTGATCATGGACCGCGCCAAGGCCATGTTCGAGCGCGGCCAAACCCCCGAGGTGCTCACGGTCGACAACCACGCCGACGGGCCCTACGTCTACCTGCGCCTGCTGCGCGAAGACCCCGAGCGCGCCGCCGAGGTGCTGGAGCTGTTGCAGTGGAACGAGGGCAACAGCTCGGGCCGAGGCATCGGCTGCGTTAGCTGGGACGGCAGCGTGCATCCCGATCAGTTCTGGCGGCACCTGACCATCGACAACGTGCGCAACCGGCCCTTCAGCCAGATCTGGTCGGACCTGAGCCACCCGATCCTGGGCAAGCTAAAGGACAAGCGGCCGCACCTGAAGGGACGCTGCGCCACCTGCCGCTGGCTGGACATCTGCGGCGGCAACTTCCGCGTGCGGGCCGAGGCGGCCACGGGCGACCTCTGGGCCCCGGACCCGGCCTGCCACCTCAGCGACGCCGAGATCGCCAAGCCCTAAACGGACCAGCCGCGCCGCGCGCTAAAAAGCCGCCCGACGCCCGGCCCCGCGCCGTCAGGCCAGCTTGCCCCGCTTGAGGGCAATGACGTTGGCCCGTGAATGATTGGCGTAGGTGTCCCAGCTTGGCGCGTATTCTTCCGACTGATCGCCCCAAGCGAACCAACCTGGACGCCGGCCGCGGGCGAATAGCTCTATGCGCGGCCCCCAACTGCATTTTTCGATCAACTCGTATTGCTCGTCGGGCTTGCGGCTGTGCTCGCGCTTGCGCGAAACCAGCATATTCTCCTGGCTGCGGCCCGGCTGGAGCGTGCGGGCTTGCTTGCCCCGCGTGCCGAACAAAATCATCTCCGTGACGTTTCTGAAGTAGAAACCCACCCCGCGCCGATCCGGGCCGCCGTCCTTGCGCACCTTGTACCAAATCAGGTTCGTCTTGTACGTGAAGCCCCAGTGCGCCATCACTTGCAGGCCGTCGGCCAGCAGGGCGTTGGGCACCCACAGATATAAATGCGCCGTCTCGGCCACGATGGCCTCCACCGGCAGCTCGCGGATTTCCTGAAGCGTCATGGTGGGATAGCGCGACAAGCGCTTGTGCTCCGGGGCCATTTTCCCCGTGCGGTTGCTGAAGCGCCAAGGGGGGTCGGCCAGGACGGTGGCGAATTTCCTGTCGCCCACCGCCGCCAAAAGATCGTCGGAAGCGCTCAAGTTCATGTTTGCATCCTGGTTGAGGTTTCGCTTGCCTGGCCGGCGGCCCTAGAACACGACGACGGTCCTGGGGATGCCGATCAACAACAGCGGACATGGATTGCCCACGCCGCGATTGACTCTGTCTTCGAGCTTGCGCCAATGGGTCGTGGCCTCGCCGAATTTGTCGGACACGAAGACATGAGCCCAGCCGCGCGCGAACGAGCCCTTGGCGGCCACGGATCTTTCGATCAATTTTCTCTGGCGTGACGTAGGGTTGTAATACCGGGCCAACTCGTCGACGCCGCTTATGCCTCTTTGCGCGGCAAAGGCTTCGATCAAATCGCGCATGCCTTCGTGCAGGCTGGCGCCACGCGTGATGATGCCGCCGATGGAGATGGCCCCTTCGGCGTGCAGCCGCTTGAAACTATCCAAGTCACGGTCGTAGAAGGGGTCTTTGTTGTTCCATTCGATTTCCAGGGCGAATGCGCCGCCGGCGAATTTTTTCACGTGGTCGAGCTCGTGGGATGTAGATTCGGTCTGCACGCCGTCGATGATCTTTTTTATTTCGAACTTGTGCTTGGCCCAACCAAATTCATCGGTCAGCTTTTTGCGTAGGCGCTGGGTCAGACCGCCTTCCCCGCC
Source organism: Desulfarculus baarsii DSM 2075 (assembly GCF_000143965.1). Lineage (GTDB taxonomy): Bacteria > Desulfobacterota > Desulfarculia > Desulfarculales > Desulfarculaceae > Desulfarculus > Desulfarculus baarsii. Next base: position 3,260,238 of record NC_014365.1, read on the forward strand.
GCCGCCAAGCACAAGCTCTTCGATGGGGATCGTCGCCTCCAGCAAGACCGCCTCCAGCTCTGTGACGGCGCTTGGCATGTCGTGCTTGAGAATGGCTTCGGCATGATGCAGCGCCTTGACGTCGAATCCGCGCTCTTTCAGCTTCTCAAACATTGCCATCTCCCCGCGCCCATCGGCCGACAGAGCGTACGCCATATATCGTGGCGTGAACGCGCTCGGCCTCAACATAGCGCAAGCCGCAACCGCTTGCACGTGTTTTTACCCCGCCCGGCGGCGAAACGACAAGGCGTTGGTGCATGACTAACGGCCACCGTATACCATACACCCGTTTACATCGTCAAGCCGATTTAGGCCATTGACACCCACCGGCCGGCCCGATATTACTGGTGGCGTAGCAATCCCCGGAACCAACGGAGGCCCGCCATGTCCTTTCCCCTGGTGCGCATGCGCCGCCTGCGGCGCAACGAGACCATCAGGCGCATGGTCGCCGAGACCACCCTCGGCGTCAGCGACCTGATCTACCCCATGTTCGTCTGCCCCGGCAAGGGCGTGCGCCAACCGGTGGGCTCCATGCCCGGCGTCGATCGCTTCAGCGTCGACACGCTGGTCGAGGAATGCAAGCAGGTGGCCGATCTGGGCGTGCCGGCGGTGATCCTCTTTGGCATACCCGAGAAAAAAGACGCCCTGGGCCGCGGGGCCTACGACAAAAACGGCCCCGTGCCCCTGGCCCTGCGCGCCCTGCGCCGCGCCGTGCCCGGTCTGGCGCTGGCAGCCGACGTGTGCATGTGCGAATACACCGACCACGGCCACTGCGGCATTTTGGACAAAGACACCGTGCACAACGACGCCACCTTGGAGCTTTTGGCCAAGGCGGCGGTGGTCTACGCCCAGGCCGGGGCCCACATCGTGGCCCCCTCTGACATGATGGACGGCCGCGTGGGCGAGATCCGCGAGGCCCTCGACGAGGCCGAGCTGCCAGACACCCTGATCATGAGCTACGCCGCCAAATACTGCAGCGCCTTCTATGGCCCCTTCCGCGAGGCCGCCGACAGCGCGCCCCAGTTCGGCGACCGCAAGACCTATCAGATGGACCCGGCCAACGTGCGCCAGGCCCTGCGCGAGGTGGCCCTGGACGTCGAGGAGGGGGCCGACATCGTCATGGTCAAGCCGGCCCTGCCCTATCTGGACGTGCTGGCCCACATGCGCGACGAGTTCGACCTGCCGCTGGCCGCCTATCACGTCTCGGGCGAATACTCGATGATCAAGGCCGCGGCCCAACTGGGCTGGATCGACCACGACCGGGTGATGATGGAGTCGTTGCTTTCGATCAAGCGGGCCGGCGCCGACATGATCCTGACCTATTTCGCCAAGGAGGCGGCCAAGCTGCTGGCCGGGGGCGGCAAATGAAGCTGGCCCTGTGCGGACTGCCCTCCAGCGGCAAATCGACGCTTTTTCTGGCCCTCAGCGGCCGCAAGCTGAGCCAGGGCAAGGCCCGCGAGGAGGCCAGCCAGGCCCTTTTGCCCGTGCCGGACGCGCGCGTGGACCGGCTTTCGGCCATGTATCAGCCCAAAAAGACCACCTACGCCCAGATCACGTTCATCGACCCGCCCCAGCCGCTGATCAAGGCCGACGACCCCCTGACCAAGCTGCCGGCCGAACTGCGCGGGGCCGACGCCCTGGTCGAGGTCGTGCGCAACTTCGACGGCGGCCTGGGCGCGCCCCAGGCGGTGGCCGACCACCAGGCCTTTGCCCAGGAGCTGCTGCTGAGCGACCTGATCACCGTCGAGCGCCGCCTGGAGCGCATGGCCCAGGATCGTCAGCGCGGCCGCAAGCAGGACGAAGAAGAGGCCGCCCTGCTGGAGCGGGCCAAACAAATGTTGGAGCAAGAAACGCCCCTGCGCGGTGACGCGGAGTTGGCCGGCCACGTCAAGCTCAAGGGCTTTGGCCTGCTCAGCGCCAAGCCCCTGGTGGTGGTGGCCAACAACGCCGAGGACGACCCCACCCCGCCCGATCTGGGCGACGACAGCGCGCCGGTGGTGATCCGCGCCTCCATCGAGGGCGAGTTGGCCGAGCTGGCCGACGACGAACGGGCCGAGTTCATGGCCGAGCTGGGCATCGGCCAATCGGCCCTGGACAGGCTGATCCAGGCCGGCTACGCGGCCATGGAGCTGATCTCGTTTTTCACCGTGGGCCAGGATGAAGTGCGGGCCTGGACCGTGCGCCGCGGCGCGCTGGCCCCCCAGGCCGCCGGCGTGATCCACTCCGACCTGGAGCGCGGCTTTATCCGCGCCGAGGTCATGGTCTACGACGACCTGCTGGCCCAGGGCTCGGAGGCGGCGGTGAAAAAGGCCGGGCTGTTCAAGCTGGCCGGCAAGGATCACGTGGTCTCCGACGGCGAGATATTGCACGTGCGCTTCAGCGTCTAACGCTTTTGTGCGGCCGATGGGCCGCTTTTTGCCACGCAACCCTTGACAGAACGGCCGCTTGCCTTTAAGAAAGCCTTCGAACGGCGATGTAGCTCAGTTGGTCAGAGCATGCGGCTCATATCCGCAGTGTCCGGGGTTCAAATCCCTGCATCGCCACCAAAATAAAAATTAACGCCGCAATCCTTGGTGGTTGCGGCGTTTTTGCTTTTGGCGGGCGCTGGCGCGGCTAGTTTTCGATCACCCGCATCTCGCGCCACTTGCCGCCGCGATAGCGCAGCCACATCAACAGGCCCAGCGCGCAGACATAGAACGTCAGCACCGCCCAGACCAGATAAGCCTCTGCCCGCAGCACCTCCACCAAAAACCACACCGGCGCGATCATGGCCACCACGGCCATCACGGCGATGACTTTCATGACGTAGGCCGTGTCGCCGGCGCCCTTGATCGCCCCAGTATAGATGATGCCCACGCCGTCAAAGAGGCTGTAGACGGCCACCCAGCGCAGAAAGACCACGCCCATCTCCAGGATGGCCCGGCTTTCGGCGGCGCTTTGGCCCGAGACCAGAAACAACCCGATGATCTGGCGCGGAAAGAGCATGAAGCAGACCAGCACCAGGCTCATCCACGACAGAGTCAAGCGGATGGTGCTGCTGGTGGCCTTGGCCGCGTCGTCGGGCCGGCCGCTGCCGATGGCCTGGCCGACCATCACGCTCACCGCCACCGAAAAACCGATCATCGGCAAAAAGGCCAGCATGTCGATGGACAGGGCGATGTTGGTGGCGGCCAGTTCGATTTTGCCCAAGCGACCGATCATGAAGATGAAAAAAGTGACGGCGAACATGTTCAGGAAAAAATGCACCCCGCCCGGCAGGCCAAAGCGCATCAGCCGGCCGAACAGTTCGGCGTCGAAGGCGCGGTTGCGCCAGACGCCCATGCGGCGGTCGTTCTTGGCCGTGAAAGTCAAGGCCGCCAGCATCAGGCCGATGAAGGTCTGGCCGATGACCGAGGCCCAGGCCGCGCCGACCACGCCCATGGACGGCACGGGCCCCGCGCCGAAGATCATCACGTAATCCAGGGGGATATTCAGCGCCGCGCCGATGAAGTTGGCCACCATCAGCGGCCTGGTGCGGCCCCGGCCGGTGAAGAAGTTGCCCAGGGCCACGCTGAGCAGGGTGGCGAAGGCCCCCAGGCACATCACGCGGAAATAGGCGATCTCCTGCACGCGCACCTCGGGCGGGTGGCCGGCCGCGTCGAAGATGGGTCCGGCGACGAAGTAGAGCCCGGCCATCAGCAGCGAGGCCCCGGCGGCGAAGTAGAGGCCCTGCCACAGCGCCGCGCCCACCCGCCGCCGGCTGCCCGCGCCCACGTATTGGGCGATGAACACGCTGGCGTAGGAGGTCACGCCCATGAACAACGAGACGAACAAAAAGCTGGTGATGCCCGCTGGCAGGGCCGCGGCGATGGCCTCCACCGAGTGGTTGGCCAAAAACACCCGGTCGGTGAACTGCATGAGCGTGTTGGAGGCCATGGACATGACCATGGGCAGGCCGATGCGCAACACGTCGCGATAGCCGTTGGGGGCGGACCAATTATGCAACATGCCGTCACCGCCGCGCGAAGCGAACAACGCGCGCGGACGGGCCACGCGCGTTTTTGGTTGTTGAGATGGGCAAAGCATACCGCCGCCGTCACGCGGCGTCAACAACCGTTTAGGGCCAAGGCAGCAGCTCGGCGAACTGTTCGGCGGGGGCGGGCTCGCTGAAATAATAGCCCTGGCACAGGTCGCAACCCAGGGCGCGCAGATAGGCCAATTGTTCGGCGGTTTCGACGCCTTCGGCCACCACGCTCAGGCCCAGGCTGTGGCCCAGGCTGACGATGGCCCCGACGATGGCCGCGTCGTTGGCGTCGCGGCCGATGTCGCGCACGAAGCCGCGGTCGATCTTGAGGGTGTCGATGGGAAAATGCTTGAGGTAGTAAAGCGAGGAGTAGCCCGTGCCGAAATCGTCGATGGCCAGGCTCACGCCCAACGCGGCCAGCTCCAGCAGGGTGCGGTTGGCGGCGGTGTCCTGGTGCATGACCACGCTTTCGGTGACCTCCAACTCCAGCAGGCCCGGGGCCAGGCCCGTTTCGCGTAGAATCGTCTCCACCGTCTCGACGAACTCGGGCTGGTAGAGCTGCTTGGCCGAAACGTTGACCGCCAGGCGCAGGTCGCGGCCAGTCATGGTTTGCCAGCGGCTGGCCTGACGACAGGCCTGACGCAGGATCACCTTGCCGATGGCCGTGATCAGCCCGCTCTCCTCGGCCACGGGGATGAATTGGCCGGGCATGACCAAGCCCTTGCCTGGGCTTTGCCAGCGGGCCAGGGCCTCCATGCCCACCACGCGGCCGCTGACCGTCTCGACCTTGGCCTGATAGTGGACGACGAACTCGTCGCGCTCCAGGGCCTGGCGCAGGGCCCGCTCCATTTCCATGCGCAGGTTGGTCTTGGCCTGCATGGCCGGGGTGAACATCTGGTAGTTGTTCTTGCCCCGCTCCTTGGCGCGGTACATGGCCATATCGGCGTTTTTGATCAGCGTCTCGACATCTTGGCCATCATCGGGAAAGACCGTCACGCCAATGCTGGCCCCCAGGTGAAACTCGTGGCCGCCCACGCCGAAGGGCCGGGCGAAGTTGTCCAACACCCGCCGGGCCACCCGATCGGCCCCCAGTTCGCCGTCGATCTCCTCCAGCACCATGAGGAACTCATCGCCACCGATGCGGGCGACGGTGTCTTCGTCGCGCACGCAGCGGCGCAGGCGGCCGGCGATGTCGCGCAGCACATGGTCGCCCACGTCGTGGCCCAGCGAGTCGTTGATCAGCTTGAAATTGTCCAGATCGACGAAGAGCACCGCCACCTTGGAGCCTCGGCGCTCGGCGTGATGCAGGGCCTGGCCCAGGCGGTCCTTGAACAGGTTGCGGTTGGGCAGGCCTGTCAGGGCGTCGTGGTAGGCCTGATAACGGATCTGCTCCTGGGAGCGCTTGATCTCGGTGATGTCGTAAAAAATGGCCAGATAATTGATCACCCGGCCGTGGGAGTCGCGAATGACGGTGACGGTGAGCCATTCGGGGTAGGCCTCGCCGTTCTTGCGGCGGTTCCAGTATTCGCCGCTCCACTGGCCGTGCTCGGCCAGTTGGCCCCAGATCTCCTCGTAGAGGGCCAGGTCCATGGCCTCGGCGCGCAGCACGTCCATTTCCTTGCCGATGACGTCGTCGGAGCCATAGCCGGTGATGGCCGTGAAGGCGCTGTTGACCAGGCGCACCTTGCCATCGGCGTCGGCCACGACAATGCCCTCGATGGAGTTCTCGAAGACGGTGGCGGCCATTTTTTGTTCCTGCTCGGCCAGCTTGCGCTGGCTGACGTCGCGAACCACGCAGACGATCTCGTCGAAGCTCAGCGGGGCCAGGCGGGCTTCGTAATAACGACGCTCGCCGTCGATGGTCAGTTCGTACTCCAGGCCCACCACCTGCCGACGCTCCCGGGCCAATTGCATGGCCGTGGTCATGGCCCGGGCCGCCTCGGGTGGCAGAACCTCGGCGATGGCGCGGCCCATGAAGCGCTCGGGCGGCAAAAACGGCCTGGTCTCGCGGCCGCCCTGGTAGTCGATGTAGCGGCCGGTGGCGTCGAAGCGAAAGAGCAGGTCGGGCAGGGCGTTGAAGACGGCCTCCAATTCCTGGCGTTTGTCCATGATCTGGCGGGTGGCCTTGTCGACGCGGATCTTGAGCTGGCGGTTCCAGGCCAGGAAAACCACCGCCGCCAGCAGCGCCAGCGAAAAGGCCCCGCACAGCCACAGCCATTGGCCGCCGCCCCACAGCGACCGGCCCGCCCAGCGATCGAGGACCGCCTGGCGCTCGGCCTCGTCGATTGCGTCGAAGCCGGCGTTGACCAGTCGCATCATTTCGTCGTGGCCCTCGGCCACGCCGGGGCGCAGATCGTCGGTGTGCACGGGCTTGGCCGTGCGCCGGAACATGTCCTCGGCGTCGTGCTTGGCCAAAAGAAAGGCGGCCACCATCTCGTCGCAGGCGAACACCTCCACCCGGCCGGCGATGGCCATCTTGATCATATCCTCGAAGGTCTCGGCCAGGACAAGCTTGGCCCCCGGGGCCTCGACGCGCAACAGCCCCTCCAGATAATCGCCGCGCACCACGCCCACGCGGAAGCCGGCCAAGTCGCGGCTGTCCACCAGGCCCTTGATTTTGCGCGAAAAAAACAGGTGCGCGTCGACCTTCATGAACGGCCGGCAAAACCACAGCCCGGCCCCCTCGCGGGGGAACAGCCCGCTGATCACGTCGGCCCGGCGCTGGCGGACCATCTCGATGGCCTGGGCCCAATCCACCAGGCGGTAGTCGATGGCCACGCCGGTCTTTTGCGACCACAGCCGCCACATGTCCACGGCCACGCCCCTGGGCCGACCGTCTGGCCCCAGAAACTCGATGGGCGCATAGGTCTTGTCACCGACAACGACGATCGTGCGCCGCTCCTCGGCGGGAGCCTGCCTGGCCGCCCAAGCGGCGTCGCCTCCCAGGGGCGGGGCGCACAATAGCGCCGCCAGAATGACGGTCAGCAGCAGGTTGCGGTCCAGGGCTTTCAATGTGGTTTCCAGGTCAAAACAAAAAATACCCCTCTGGGGCTGAGGGCATATTCTGCCAGAGTCGATGAAGGCAAGCAACGACGCCGAAGAGGTATATTTTATTCCCCCTCACGACAAAATCCGACGCGTATGCCATAATCCGTCCAGCGCCGGGCCGCGCCGCGCGATGACGTTGCACTTCGAGCCTTGGGATGGCCCCCATGACAGACCTTATCGACGATTTTCTGCGTCAGTTCACGGTTTTTTGGGCCACCATCGACCCCATCAGCACCCTGGGCCTTTTCCTGGCCATCACCCCGGCCAAATCGGCCAGGGAAAAACGCTCCATCGCCATGCGGGCCACGCTCTATTCGGCGATCATCCTGCTGGGCTTCGTGATGGTGGGCCAGATCATCCTGACCTACATGGAAATCCGCCTGCAATCGTTCCAGATCGCCGGCGGCATCCTGCTGTTTCTGTTTGGCGTGCAGATGGTCTTCGGTGACGCCGCCCCGCCGCCCGACCAAAAGCCCGAGGCCGGCCACGACGTGGCGGTCTTTCCCCTGGCCATCCCTTCCATCGCCAGCCCCGGGGCGATCATGGCCGCGGTGCTGATGACCGAAAACAGCTCGCACACGACGGCCATGCAGTGTTTCACCCTGGGGGTCATGGGGGTTGTCCTGCTGATCACCCTGGTGCTGATGCTCATGGCCAACAAGGTGTTTCGCCTGCTGGGCAACGCCGGCAGCGCCGTGGTGGTGCGCGTCATGGGCATTTTGCTTTCGGCCATGGCCGTGGAGACGGTCATCCATGGCCTGGGCGGCCTGGGGTTGATCCCCATAAAGTAGCAGCGACGCCTCCAACGCCCCCAATCCGCCGCCCAGGCGGGCGCTCTTGATGGAGCGCCTCCGTTAGGGGCAAGGCCCTACCGAAAATTAAGACCAGCCCATCCCCAAAAGGGGCCTTCGCCCCTATTTTGTCTTTTCGCCGCCTTGGCGACAATTTGCCCATCGAAACACTTGGCGTGTCGGGCCTTGGCCGAACGCGGCCAGAGAGGCGATGGGCGGCGAAATGACCAACAAAAACGAAAACCACTACCGCGCGCTTAAGAACAAGATCCTGGCGGCGATGATCGTGGCCCCGGCCATCCCCTTCCTGCTGGTGGTGGCGGTGGGCTTTTATTATTTCACCGCCTCCATCGAGCGCGAGACGTTCGCGCGCATGGTGCGCATCGCCGAGGATCATCGCCAGGCCATCGAGATGTTCCTGACCGAACGCCGCGGCGACCTGACCATCATCGCCAACTCCTTTTCCATCGCCCAAATGAACAACCCCGAGGAGCTGCGCAACATCTTCGACACCCTGCGGCAGAACTCGCCGGCCTACACCGACCTGGGCCTGTTCAACCCCGAGGGCGTGCAGACGGCCTACGTGGGGCCCTACAGGCTGGCCGGCAAACAATACAAGGACGCCCCCTGGTACAAGGGCGTGCTGGGCAACGGGTACTACATCAGCGACGTCTTCCTGGGCTACCGCAAGAGCCCCCACTTCATCATCGCCATCGCCATCCAGGACGGCGACCAGATCTGGGTGCTGCGGGCGACCATCGACACGGTCTTTTTCTCCGACATGGTCGAGAAGGTGCGCATGGGCAAGACCGGCGAGGCCTACCTGGTCAACGCCCAGGGCGTCTTCCAGACCCAGCGCCGTTCGGGCGGCGAACTGCTGCGGGCCGACCCGGAGCCCATCGCCCACTCCGAACGCTTCGAGGGCGTGCGCACCTTCGCCGCCGACGACAAGAGCGGCGACGCCTACCTCTACGGCGCCACCTGGCTGAGCGAAAAGGACTGGCAGCTCATCGTGCGCCAGGAAAAGGCCGACGCCTTCCGCGACCTGCGCACGGCCTGGCTGCTGGCGGCCTTGATCCTGGTGTTGGGCGTGGCGGGCATCGTCAGCATGGGCTTCTACCTCACCGGCAAGATCATCGCCCGCCTCAGCCGCATCGACAGCGAAAAGAGCCAGCTCAACCAGCAACTGATCGTGGCCAGCCGCCTGGCCGAGATCGGCGAGATGTCGGCCGGCTTCGCCCACGAGATCAACAACCCCCTACAGATCATCCGCTCCGAGCAGACGCTCATCTCCGTCATTCTCGATGACATGCGTCAAGCCGGAACGCTGCCCCAAACACCCGATACGGCTGAGCTCCTGGACTCCGTCCAACAAATCAAGCTCCAAATTGACAGGTGCGGAAACATCACCCAGTCGATCCTCAAGTTCGCTCGGCAAAAGGATGTCACTCCCCAGGAGCTCAGCCTTTCCCAATTGACGCCCGAGATCGTGGCCATGGTGCGCAAGAAGGCCCAGGTCAACGGCGTGGAGTTGGCCATTTCCAGCGATCCGGCCACGCCCAAGGTCCAAGGCGACGCCAGTCAGGTGCAGCAGGTGCTGCTCAACCTGATCAACAACGCCATGGACGCGGCCATCGCCCGCCACGGGGCCAGCGGCGGGCGGGTGGAGCTGCGCGTGGGCGTGGACGGCGAAGGCCAGGCGCGCCTGAGCGTCAGCGACAACGGCGTGGGCATCAGCGAGGAAAACCTGCGGCGCATCTTCACGCCGTTTTTCACCACCAAGCCGGTGGGCCAGGGCACGGGCCTGGGCCTGTCGGTGTGCTTTGGCATCATCGACGCCATGGGCGGGACCATCGACGTGGCCAGCCAGGTCGGCCAGGGCTCGACGTTCACCATCACCTTGCCGGCGGCCGCCTGAAAACGGCCGCCTGAAACATATGGACAACGAACCCCCTGTCACGGGAGGAAACAATGCCGATCATGAAACTGTTGCTGGTCGACGACGAGGAGCGCTTTTTGCAGACCACGGCCAAGCTGCTGGTCAAAAAGGGCTACGAGCCGCTGACGGCCACCAGCGGCGCGGCGGCCCTGGAGCTGATGGAGGCCAAGCACGTCGACGTGGTGATCCTGGACGTCAAAATGCCGGGCATGGACGGCGTGGAGACGCTCAAGCACATCAAGACCCGTTTCCCGCTGGTGGAGGTGATCATGCTCACCGGCCACGGCACCATCGATTCGGCGGTGGAGGGCATGCGCACCGGGGCCTTCGATTACCTGACCAAGCCCTGCGAGATCGAGGAGCTGATGACCAAGGCCGACGAGGCCTACGCCAAACGTCAGCAGATGGAAGAGAAAATACGCCTGGCCCAGATGCGCAAGGCCATCCACTCGCCCCGCGAAGTGGTCAAGGAAACCGACCAAGGCGGCTGGAGCCAAAGCTAGCGCCGGAAAGGAACCGGGCCAATGGCGACGAAAGAGCAACGCAAATGGGTCACGCGCCTCGGGCGCGACACCGAACGAAAGATCTACTTCTACCTGGCGCTGATAATGTCCGCGGTCTGGATAGTCAAAGAGTTGATCGAAACCTGAGACGGCTCTGAACTCCGCGGCGCGGAATTTGAATCCGGCCGGCGCAGACCAACCGCCGGCGACACAGGCGAGGTGCCGAGATGACCCAAGCAAAAACCGAGCACAAGGCTACCGGCTACGATCGATACATAGACTGGAAGAAGTTCCTCATTCCCCTGATCCTCTTTGCCGCCATCATCGCCATGCCCGTCCCCGACAGCATGATGAAGGTGGGCTCCGAGGTGGCGTTGGGCTCCAAGCTGGTGCGCCAGAACATCGCCCAGCAGGTGTTCAACTCCGACTACGCCGATCTGAACCAATGGCAGGGCCAGACGGTGCAATTGATGGAGGCCTGCGTCAACAAGGCCTCCTTTGGCTACGATAACTTCATGAAGCGCGACGTCAAGTGGGCCAAGAAGGCCGGCGTGGCCACCAACAAGACCAACCTGGAAAAGGCCAAGGCCGAGGCGCAAAGGCTGGGCAAGGCCGCCTTCGAGTCCATGCTGCAAAGCGCCCACAAGCTCAAGAAGGAAGGCGTGCCCGTCGATCAACTCGAAGGGACCGATCGCAAGCGGGTCATTGACGCCGGCTTCCAGGTCAAGGCGGCGGTGGCCCTGGTGGCCTTCGTGGTGGGCTGCTTCCTGACCGAGGCCCTGCCCCTGCCCATGGTGGCCTTCTGCATCGGCATCATCGGCATGCTCACCGGCATCCTCGACCGCGAGACCATCGCGCCGCTTTATTGGTCCGACGCCACCTGGTTCATCATGGGCTCGCTGATGTTCGCCGTGGCCTTTGTCAAGACGGGCGTGGACCGGCGCATAGCGCTGATGATGTTCGGCAGGCTCAAGACGCCATCCATACGCTGGGTGACGCTGATCATCATTCTGATCATCTCGCCGCTGACCATGTTCATGAGCGACCACGCCCTGGCGGCGATGTTTCTGCCCATCGGCATCGTGCTCTACACCATGACCACCTCGGCCATGGGCGAGGACGACCCCGAGTTGGCCAAGATCCTGATGATCACCATCTGCATGGCCTGCAACCTGGGCGGCTCGCTGGCCCCTTCCGGCGCGGCCCGCAACATCATCATGATGAGCTACGCCGAGGACATGTTCGGCGTGACCATCGGCTTCGGCCAGTGGATGATCTACTGCGTGCCCTTCCTGTTCTTCGTCATGCCGCTGACCTGGTTTGTGATCAACTGGCGCTTCAAGCCCAAGTTCACCGACCTGGGCCCGGCCATCGGCTACGTCAAGAGCCAAATCGCCACCGAGGGCAGCGGCTGGACCAAGCAGCAGATCGTCTCGGTGACCATCTTCCTGCTCATGCTCTTTTCGTGGATCACCGAAAACAACCTTATCTATAGCCTGACGGGCATTCGCTTCGGCATCGGCGTGCTGGCGGTGATCGGCGGCCTGGCCTACATCCTGGCCGGCGTGGTCAACTGGCGCGACTACCAGACCGGCGTGGACTGGGGCGTGGTTTGGCTCTACGCCGGCGCCATCGCCTTCGGCCGCATCCTCACCAGCACCGGCGGCGCTTATTGGATCGCCCAGAGCATCATCGATCTGACCGTGCCCCTGGGCCTGGGCAGCGGCCTGGGCCTGTTCCTCAGCGGCAACGTCATCACCGCATTCATCACCCAGCTCATGGCCGACGGCCCGGCCTGCGCGGCGGTGGGACCGGTGACCTTGGCCATGGCCGGCCTGGTCCACCCCGGCACCAGCATGGTCCCCTTCACGGCCATGAGCACGGCCATCGCCTCCTCGCTGGCCTACTGCCTGATCATCGGCACGCCGCCCAACGCCATCGTCTACGCCAGCGGTTACCTGGAGCAGAAGGACTATCTGCGCGCTGGCGCGATCCTGCTGGTGACCAACCTGGCTGTCTTGATGCTGATGGCGGCGTTCTACTGGAACTGGCTCGGCTTCCCCGGCATGCCCGGTTATTGAGTTGCGGACTGGCGATTAGGCCCCAAAGGAGGCGACCATGACTGACAAGACGATCAAGGTTCTCTTGGTTGACGACGAGGCCCAGTTCCGCGCGACCACTGAGAAGATCCTGCAACGCAAAGGCTTCCAGACCATCCTTGCCGCCGACGGCCGGCAGGCCCTGGAAAAGATTGCCCAAAAACCCGACGTGGTGATCCTCGACATCAAGATGCCGGGCATGGACGGCCTGGAGACCCTGCGCGAACTGCGCAAGCTCAGCGCCACCACGCCGGTGATCATGCTCACCGGTCACGGCTCGGGCCACCTGGCCCAGGAGGCGCTCCAGCACGGCGCCAGCGACTTCCTGGCCAAGCCCTGCGACATCGACCTGCTGGCCTCCAAGATCTACGAGGCCTGCCACGTTGTCGGCGGCAAGGCCAAGGCCGACGAACGCCGCGTGGGCGAGGTGATGGTGCCGCTGTCGGAATACACCACCCTGGCCGAAAGCGCCACCGTGGCCCAGGCCATCAAGGCCCTGCGCGAATCCTTCGTCAGCCGCCAGGCCACCGACAGCATCATGGAGACCGGCCACCGTTCGGTGCTGGTGGTCGACGGCCACGGCGAGGCGGTGGGCCTTTTGTCCATCGGCGACCTGATGCGCGCGCTGATGCCGCCCTACCTCAGCGCGCCCAAGCCGACCCTGGCCGAGACCATCCAGTATTCACCCATGTTCTGGACGGGCATGTTCAGCCTGGCCCTGAAAAAGTTGGCCGACCGGCCCATCGGCGAGATCATGTCGCCGGCCCCGCCGACCATCTCCGCCGAGGCCAGCCTGCTGGAGGCGGCCTACCTGATGCTCAAAAACGGCGCGCGGCGCCTGGCCGTGCGGGGCAACGGCAAACTGGCGGGCGTGGTCCGCGAGCAAGACTTGTTCTTTGAAATGGACCGGCTGCTGCGCGCCTGAGGGCGCGGCCGCCGAGGCCTGAAACCAAACCCGCGCCGCGCCCCTTTCGCCAAACGCCAAAAGCGGCGGAAGGGGCGCGGCCGCCTCGGGAGGCGATCATGGAAGGCCTGATGCAAGATTTCACGCGCCAGTCGATCTTGGCCCTTTTGCTGGTCATTCCAGCCTGGAAGGTCTGCCAGAAGGCCGGCTTCGACCCCAAGTGGGGCCTGTTGGTCTTCGTGCCCTACTTGGGCTACCTGGCCCTGAGCCTCAAGCTGGCCCTGAGCCCCTGGCCGGCCGCCAGCGGGCGGGGAGGCCGCTGATGGGAACCTGGGCCGGGCAAGACCCGTTGGCGCTGTTGGTGTTGATCGCCTTGGGCCTGTTTGGCCTGTGGGTCACCGGGCGCATCGTGCAAAAGGCCGGTTACGTCCGCTGGTGGGCCCTGGTCATCCTGGTTCCGCTGCTCAATCTGGTCTTCATCTGGGTCTTCGCCTTCGCGCGCTGGCCCGCCCAGCAAACGCTCCCCGAGGCGAGCGAGGCCCGTGGGCCCCGCCTCAAGGCAAAATGAGGCCAAGGCCCACGGCGAAATGGGGTCGATGTTCTATTTTGCAACAGCGCCGACCCGGATATTGTCAACATAAGCGACGCCCCCAGCAGGAGACCAGCGTCACGGGCCCGCCCCCAACGGCCGGCCCCACCGTCAGAGGAAGGGAGATTCACCGCCATGAGGAAAAAAAGCTGGTCATTGATTATCTTGGCGGCGCTTGGCGTCATGCTCTGCGCGCCGCCGGCTTGGGCCGCCAAGCTAGACGACGTGCTGCAAAAGCTGGAAAAATTGACGGCCACCGTGGAGTCGCAGCAAAAACTCTTGGACGCCCAGGCCCAGGAGATCGACCGCCTTAAGGGCGAATTGGGCAAGCAAAGCGTCGAAACCGCCGCCACCAAGGCCAAGGTGGACCAGGTCGAGAAAAAGGCCGACTCCCCCGTCACCCTGGCCAAGATCAAGGACGCCATCGGCGACAAGTTCTCTTTTTCCACCGACCTGCGCCTGCGCTACGAAGGTCTCTACGATCGCAACAGCGGCGGCGTCGACCTGGACGACCGCAACCGCTTCCGCATCCGCTGGCGCGTCTTTGGCGATTTCCAGGCCACCGACGAACTGGCCATGCACGCCATGCTCACCACCAGCAGCGGTTCGTGGTACGACAATGGCTCCAACAGCCGCAACTGGCAGCCGGGCCGCACCTCCAATCAAACCCTGGACGACGAGTTCAACAACAAAGACGTCTTCGTCGGGCGCATCTTCGCCACCTACATGCCCAAGTGGCTGCCCGATCTGGAGATCGGCGCGGGCAAGTTTAAAAATACCTTCATGCACACCGACATCATGTGGGATCCCGACGTCAACCCCGAGGGCGCTTACGAACGCTATCAATACAAGGGCTGGAAGACCGTCCAACCCTTCGTGCACTTCGGCCAGATGGCCGTCTCCGAAAACAACAAGACCGAGGACGCCTATTTGTTCCTGTGGCAGGCCGGCGCGCAGGTCAACCTGCCCGCCGATGTCAAGTGGACCGTGGCCGGATCCTATTATGACTGGACCAACCTCAACAAGAGCGACATGAGCAAGATCGAGGGCACCAGCGCCGGCAACAGCGTCGGCGCCGACGGCAAGTACCTCTACGAATACCGCCTGGCCGAGGCGATCACCTTCCTCGAGTTCAAGGTGGCCAACCTGCCGCTCAAGCTGTGGTTCGACTACATCATCAACACCGCCAGCAACGTGCCAACCGACAACGACACCGCCTGGTCCACCGGGTTTTTGCTGGGTAAGGCCAAGAAAAAGGGCGACTGGGCCGTCTACTTCAAGTACGCCGAAATCGAGCCCGACGCGGTGGTGGGCGCCATCGCCGACGGTGACTTCTATGGCGCCAATCGCAAGGGCTACAAGCTCCAAGGGCAATATCAGCTCTATGACCCGTGGCAGATCGCTCTGAGCTGGTTCCAGACCGACAGCATGGTCGGCCCGGAAGAAAGCGAGGACCGTTTGCAGCTGGACATGATCTTCAAGTTCAGCCTTTAGTCCATCCCCCCTCCCCGGTTCCTCCCCGGAACCACCCCCCGGGGTCGGCCGATTTTGCCGGGTCGGCCGACCCCAATTTAAAACAAGCCCGGCGCACCCCCCTCGCCCCGGGCACGAAAAAGGGGCCCCCGCGCGGGGCCCCTTCAATTTTTTACCGCGCGGACGCGGGTGGTTAGATCAAACCACGCTTCTGGGCCATGAACATCATCTGATCGGCGCTGGTGCGCGGCGGCACGGCCAGTTGCGCGGACGGCTTGGCTTGCAACGTCAGCGCCTCGGTCGGGCAGGTGGTCACGCACAGGCCGCAGCCGATACAGCGATCCAGGTCGATGCGCGCCAGACCGTCATCGCCCATGACAATAGCCTTCATCTGGCAACGATCCAGGCACGTCTCGCAGCCGGTGCAGGCGTCTTTGTCCACCACCGCGAAATGGTTCGAGAAAACTATTTCGGCCGGCTTGGGATGCAGATTCAGCGCCCGCAGCACGCCACAACAGTCACCGCAACAATTGCACATGCCCGCCGGATTCTGCGCCGTGCCCGGCTGCGTCACCAGACCCGCCTCCTGGGCCTTGGTCACCAAGGCGATGGCCTCGTCCACATCGACCCGCCGGCCCATGTCGTGGTCCAGATAATATTGGGCCATCGAACCAAACATGAAACAGGCCTCCAACGGCTTGCCGCAACCCTTGCCCACGGTGATCTGCTGCTTGCGACAAATGCACTCGGTGACCACGATCAGCTTGGCCGCCCGCAAAAGCTGGCAGGCGTCGTCGAAAGAAGCCACGTTGTGGGCCACCGGCACCGCTTTTTGCACAGGAATCGTGCGCAAAAACGCGCCCAGGCTGGTCTGCATGGCCTGGGTGAACTGGGCCTCGGCAAAATAACGCTCCATCAGCCCGGCCAGCTCCGGCCCGATGCGCTTGACCTGGAACTCGAACAAACCATGAATCACCGGGATGGCCCCGTAAAGCGTCTGATCACCCTTGCGCAGGCTGAACAACAACCCCCGCTCGGCCATGTCGGCCAGCTTGACCGCCATCGCCGCCACCTCGCGGCCCAGACGCGGCGCAATGACCTCGGCCGGCTCCACCTTGGGGCTCATGGCCAAAAAGACCTCGGCGTCATCCTCGCTGAACAAATGACGCAAAATCTCCAGCTCCACCCCCGAATCGGTCTGGGGAAAGCCCAGCGAATAAGTGTCCAGGCGCTGTTGCAGTCGGCGGAAAATATCGTCGGCCATCGGTTCCTCCTAGCCATGCCGCCGCTACGGCGACGGATTATAGATCGAACGTTCGTTCTGATTTTTGTAGCATACACAATTCCCCACGCCCCGGCAAGGCGCTTTCACCCCAATGCCGCCCGCTGGTTGGCTTTTTCCCAGCGACGCACTTATCATTAAATAAAAGCCGCCGGCGCGGGGACAATAAAGCGTGCGCCGCCCGCGTTAAAAAGCCACGGCAAATCGCGCGATTCATGACGTGAGGGACCAGATATGGACTCAACGCGAAAAAAAACTTCCCGCCACGGCCGGCGCTGGTTCTTGCGCACCCTGGGCCTGACAATCCTGGCCCTGGCCGCGCCAAAAGCGGCGTGGGCCTTTTTTGTGCGCGGCTTTCCCGTGCGCACGGTGGAAGACGAACGCTTCGACTTCGACCCGGCCAGCGGACTGCTCACCTGGCCAGACGGCCGGCGCGAAACCTATCGGCTACGCATCGACGGCCTGGTCCAACAACCGCTCAACCTCACCCACGCCCAACTGACGGCCATGGAGCAAACCAGCCAGATCAGCGATTTTCACTGCGTGGAGGGCTGGTCGGTGGCTGATCTGCGCTGGGGCGGCCTGAGCGGACCGCAAGTGCTGGCCCTGGCCCAGCCCTTGCCCCAGGCCCGCTATGTGGTTCTGCACGCCATGGGCCGCACCGACCGGCAACCCGACGGGCTGGACCACTACGTGGAATGCCTGCCCCTGGCCGACCTGGCCGACCCCCAACGCCAGATCATCCTGGCCCTTACCCTGGACGGCAAACCCCTGCCCGCCGACCACGGCGCGCCACTGCGGCTGATCGCGCCGCTGGACATGGCCTACAAAAGCATCAAATTCGTGGACCGGCTGGAGTTTTCGGCCACCGACCGGCCCGGTTGGTGGACGGCGGCCAACCCCATTTACCCCAGCGACGCCCCCGTGCCAGCCCAACGCCTGCGCCGCAAGGCTCGCTGAGCACCGCTGACTCTGGGCGCCAACGCCCTTTCATCGCCGGTTAGGTCGGCGATGGTAGTGACGGTAGTGACGGTTGGTTTGGGTTGGCCGGCCCGCCGTGGTTGGTTGGAATTTACACAACATGGCGGAAGAATTAAGAAAAGGTGGAAAATCTAATTTTGAGATAAGAACAAGGTGAAGGCGAAGAAATAAGAGAAAAGAAATAAAAGAGAAGAAGAATAAGAATGAAGAGTAAGAATCAAGAATAAGAAGAAGAATAAGAAAAAGCCATTGCGGGGCGGGAGGGGGCTCTTTTGCGGCGACAAAACCGCCCCCTCGCCCGCCCCGCGCCCCACCCCTCCCCCGCAAAATAGCCTTCCGACCGCTGGGGCGCGTTTGTGGCTCCGAGGTGTCCGTGGCCACGCCGCCCGTTCGCGGCGCTGGTGCATGGGCTCTTAGAAGTCGGGCGCGGCTGCTTTGATAGCGGCGCTACAAAGAATCGCGGAATCGCGTTGGCTGGATTTAGCGGCCTATCACCGGGAGCCATGGAGGGTAGGTGATAACCTCCCCTACTCGACCCGCTCTGCCTGGCCGGGCACCGGCCCACCGGGAGCCACGGAAGGTAGGTGTTAACCTGGCCTACTCGACCCGCTCTGGGAGGCCGGGCACCGGCCCACCGGGAGCTACGGACGGTAGGTGTTAGCCCGGCCTACTCGACCCGCCTTGCCTGGCCGGGCGCCGGCCCCGCTCTGCCTGGCCGGGCGCCGGCCCCGCTTTGGGAGGCCAGGCACTGGCCCGGCCTTGCCTGGCCGGGAGCCGGCCGCTTGAAGGGGCCGGGCTTTTCCGTCAAGCTAGCGGTTGGTGATGAAAAAGCATTGACAGGGCGGAGGCCGATACAATAACATCCTGCTGACTGAACGTACAGTCATTGATTGGAAGCGATCATGCCCAAAGAGACTTTCAAGAACATCCCCGAGGCCAAGCGCCAGAAATTCCTCAACGAAGCGGCGTTGTTGTTTGCCGGGAAAGGCTATGCCGGGGCGGACATGGGCGAACTGGCTCGGCGGGCCGGCGTGTCCAAGGGTTCGATCTACAATTATTTCGAGAGCAAGGAAGACCTATTCCTTTATGTCTGCTCCTTCAACCTCGAACTTTCGCGTCAGGCCATTTACGGCACGATGGACCCGGATTGGGACATTTATCGCCAGATCGAGCATATTTTCGAGAGCGGGGCGCGTTTTATCGGCGATCACCCCGAGTTCATGGTCATTTATCTGAGCATGAGCGCCCCGGGCATGGAGCAATTTTCCCGGGCGCTGGCCCGCGAGACCGAGAAATTCACCAGCGACCATCTCAAGCGCGAGTTGGCCAAGGGCATCGCCGCCGGCGTGGTGCGGGCCGATTTGGACATCAAGCTGACGGCTTTCATCGTCAACGGCTTATACATCCTGTTTTTGTCCTCGCTGATGAGCGCCTATTTCCAGATCCGCATGAGTGAATACATGGAGATCGAAGGCGCGATCACCCCCGAGACGACGCGGGAGTTTTTGCAAAAAACCGTGGACCACATTCACAAGTTGCTACGGCCGCCCGCGGTCAAATAGCCGCGCGCGCCCGGCGGAGGTTACGATGTATCCAGACCTGAAAGACAAGACAGCCCTGGTCACCGGGGCGGGCAAAAGAACGGGCATTGGCTACGCCATCGCCAAGGCCCTGGCCCAAAACGGCATGAACATCGTAATCACCGACCTGGGCGGCGCGCCCGCCGAGATCGCCGGCATCAAGACCGGCTCCAGCGGCGAGATGACTGACATTTGCCGCGAACTGACCCAGGATCATGGCGTAAAGGCCTTGGCCCTGGAGATGGACATCATCGACAGCGCCTCCATCGAAAAGGCCGTGGCCGCCGTGCGGGAGGCGTTCGGCCGGCTGGACGTTTTGGTCAACAACGCCGGCGCGGTGCTGGGCGCGCCCCAGGTGGTCCACAATTACGACGAGGCGGCCTGGATCAAGACCATCGACATCAACCTGCACGGCGTTTTTCGTGTCTCCAAGGCCTTCGTGCCGATCATGCTGGGCGCGCCGGCGGCCATCGTCAACATCGCCTCGCGGGCGGCCAAGCGTCCGCCGCTGTTCAACGGCGCCTATGGCGTGGCCAAGGCCGGCGTGGTCATGCTGACCAAGGTCATGGCCATGGAGTTGGGCGGCCAGAATCTGCGGGTCAACGCCGTCTGTCCCGGCCTGATCATGACCGACATGCAGGTCCAGCGCATCCAGATGGAGGCCGACGTTTTCGGCACGACCTTCCAGGAGGCCGAAGCCCGCCTGGCCAAGGACGTGCCGCTGGGCCGCATCGGCAAGCCTTCCGAGGTGGCCGATATGGTGGTTTATCTGGCCTCTGGTCAGGCGTCATACATCACCGGCCACGCCTACAACGTGGGCGGCGGCATCACCATGGAATTGTAGCCAGACCCAGGCTTTTTTCGGCGGTTCGACGAGCCGGCTCGCCATAAGCGCGCCGGAGTTCGGCCACAAACAAACCCGGAGGCTGCAATGTCCAAGGCCCACGCCCATCACGACGACTATCTCATGCCAAAAGGCTATTCGTTCTATCTGTTTGGCTTGCTGTTTCTGCTTTATCTGTTCGACTACATCGATCGCCAGGTGATCATCGCCCTGTTCCCCTACCTCAAAGACCCGGTGGACGGCTGGGGCCTGAGCAACGCCCAGTGCGGCATGCTGGTTTCGGCGGTGTATTGGTCGATCCTGATCTGCACCTTTCCCGTGTCGATCATCGTCGATCGCTGGAGCCGCAAAAAGAGCATCGGCATCATGGCCACCTTCTGGGGCTTGGCCACGCTGGCCTGCGCTTTCACGCAAAATTTCAGCCAGCTTTTCGCGGCCCGTACGGCCATCGGCGTTGGCGAGGCCGGCTACGCCCCCGGCGGCACGGCCATGATCTCGGCCATTTTTCCCGAGCGCATCCGTTCGCTGATGGTGGGCGTCTGGAACAGCTCCATCCCCCTGGGCATGGCCATGGGCATTGTGCTGGGCGGGCTGGTGGCCGGGACTTTTGGCTGGCGGCACGCCTTTGGCATCGTGGCCATCCCGGGGCTGATCGTGGCCATTTTGTTTTTCTTCGTGCGCGACTACAAGACGGTCAACCTCGATAAGAGCGACCATCCCGAGGCCAACCTGGCCAAGCAGACCAAGGCCATCCGCCAGAGCATGTCCAAGATGGACATCTTCCGCGCCTTTGCCGGCACGCCCTCGCTGCTTATGACCTATCTGGGCTTTTCGGGCATGATGTTTTTGTCCACCTCGCTGGTCACCTTCATGCCGACATATTTCCACGACATCCAGGGTCTTGCCCACGATCAGGCCAACCTGATGACCAGCGGCGTGCTGTTGACGGCCATCATCGGCGCGCCCCTGGGTGGTTTCGTGGCCGATCGCTGGTTTCGCGTCAACCCCAAGGCCAGGCTGCTGGTGCCGGCCCTGTCGGCGGTGGTCTCGGCCGCGCTCTACATCATCGGCTTTGGTTTCATGGAAAAAGGCGCGTTGCAATACGTGGTCTTCGTCCTGGGCGGCGGCGTGAGCATCATGTACACATCCTCGGCCATCGCCGTGACCCAGGACGTCATTCACCCCGGCTTGCGGGCCATGTCCTACGCCCTGTGCGTCATCACCCAGCACATGTTCGGCAGCGCCATCGGCCCCTTCGCCACCGGGGCTTGGATCGACGCCCACGGCGTGGTTTCGGCGCTGTCGCTGGTGCCGGTGGTGGCCATCGTCTCGGGGGTGATCTTTTTCATCGGGGCCCAGTTTTACGAGCGCGACCTGGCCAAGGTGGCCAAGGTGCGCATCGAGGCGGAAGAGCGATGAACAACATTCAGCGGGAGGCCGTCCAATGAAGGCCGTAGTCTACCGCGCCGGCCGGGGCCTGGCCTGCGAAGACATCGCCGCGCCCCGGCCCCAGGCCGATCAGGTGTTGGTGCGGGTGATCAACTGCGGGTTTTGCGGCTCGGATCATTCGCTGGTCCAGAGCGGCATGCTGGCCGACGGCTACGTGCTGGGCCACGAGATCAGCGGCGTCGTCGCCGAGGTGGGCGCGGATGTTTCGGGCGAGCTGCTGGGCCAGCGGGTGACGATCCGGCCGACATATTGCGGCCAATGTCCCGAGTGCCTGGCCGGCAAGCAGATGTTTTGCCAGCAAAACCGCCGCAGCACCGGCATCGGCGACCTGCCCGGCGGCTTTGCCGAGCAGCTTGTCTGCTACCCCCAGATGCTCATCCCCATCCCCGCCGGCGTCGACAGCCAAAACGCCGCCCTGGCCGAGGTGTTCGCCACTGGCCTGCACGGCGTGAAGGTGGCCGGCCGCGCCGGCGGTTCGGCCCTGGTGCTGGGCGGCGGGCCCATCGGCCTGGGGTTGATCAAGCTGCTCAAGCTGCAAGGCTTCGGGCCGGTTGGCCTGGGCGAGCCCCAGGCGGCCAAGCGCGAGCTGGCCCTGAGCTGGGGGGCCGACTTTGTCCTGGACCCCTTGAGCCAGCCCCTGGGCGAGGCCGTCCTGGCCCACACCGACGGCCGGGGCTTCGACGTGGTTTATGAATGCGCCGGCGCGCCCGACAACGTCCAGGCGGCCATGGACGCCTGCGCCCGTTTCGGCGTGGTCTGCGTGCTCAGCGTCATGGCCCGGATGGCCCAGATCCTGCCGCTGACGCTCAACTTCAAGGAGATCATCCTCACCGGGGCCTATGGCAACGACCACGCCGAAAACCGCCAGATCCTGAATTGGATGGCCCAAGGCCGCCTGGACGGCCGGGGAATGATCAGCGACCTGATCGGCCTGGAGCAACTGCCGGCGCTCTACCAAGAGCGCATCCATCCGGGCCAGGCCATCAAGGCGATGCTGCGCGTGGGGCCGGAGTTCTAGCCCATGCCCGCCGTGGGGATCATCGCCAACCCGGCCTCGGGCAAGGATATCCGCCGTCTGGTGGCCCATGGCGCGGTCTGCGACAACAACGCCAAGGTCGGCCTGTTGCGGCGGATCATGGCCGGGCTGGTGGCCGTGGGCGCCGGCGAGGTGGTGGCCATGCCCGACGCCGGCGATCTGGCCCGGCGGGCGGCGGCCGAAATGGGCCCGGCCTGCCGGCTGGAGCTTTTGGCCATGACCCCCACCGACAGCGCCCACGACAGCACGAGCGCCGCCGGCCTGTTGGACCGGCGCGGCGTGGCCTGCCTGATCGTCCTCGGTGGCGACGGCACCTGCCGGGCGGTGGCCAAGGCCAGCGGCGACACGCCGCTTCTGGCCGTCTCCACCGGCACCAACAACGTCTTTCCCACGGCGTTGGAGGGCACCCTGGCCGGCCTGGCCGCCGGCCTCGTGGCCACCGGCGCGGCCGGCCCGGCCTCGTGGCGCGCGCCCAAGCTGGAGATTATCGACCACGGCCGGGTCATCGACATGGCCTTGGTCGACGTGGCCGTCACCGCCCATTGCCAGACCGGCTGCAAGGCCCTCTGGCGGCCCGAGAGCCTGCGCCGGCTGTTTCTGACCAGGGCCGAGCCCACGGCCATCGGCCTTTCGGCCATCGGCGGTTGCCTGTCGCCCATGGCGGCCGATAGCGGCCAGGGCCTGGAGCTTGGCTTCGGGCCGGGCGGCCGGATGGTGCTGGCGACGATGGCGCCGGGGCTGGTGGCCCGGCTGGCCGTCAGCCGCTGGCGTCGATTCGCGCCGGACCAGGAACTGGTCATCGACGGGCCGGCCACCCTGGCCCTGGACGGCGAACGCGAAATCATCATCAACCCCGGCCAACGCCTGGGCCTGCGCCTTTGCCTGGCGGGCCCCCGGGTGCTGGACGGAGCCAAGATTCTGGAGACGGCCGCCCACGCGGGGGCCTTCATGGCCCTGGCCGCGCGGCGCGCCGACCAAGACATATCGCCTCATTTTTAGAGGCCAGCCAACATACGGGAGAGATCCGATGGAGATCACGAACGAACTGATGATCAAGCTCTACACCAACCTGGCGCGCACCAGG
Source organism: Desulfarculus baarsii DSM 2075 (assembly GCF_000143965.1). Classification (GTDB taxonomy): domain Bacteria; phylum Desulfobacterota; class Desulfarculia; order Desulfarculales; family Desulfarculaceae; genus Desulfarculus; species Desulfarculus baarsii. The sequence continues at coordinate 3,283,882 of NC_014365.1, forward strand.
GCCTTTGACCAGGCCGCGGTCAAGTGGTTGGCCGGCGGCAAGCTGCTTTCGTTCTACCACCCGGCCCTGGGCGGCGAGGCCCCCGGCGTGGGCGGCACGACCATCCTGCGGCCCGACGACGTCATCTATCCCCACCTGCGCGGCCACGGCCTGCCGCATCTGATCGGCAAGGGCGCCGACCCCAAGACCTACATGGCCGAACACTGCGGCCGGATCACCGGCTCGGGCGGCGGCCTGGGCGGGGTCCACGCGGCCTACGACGAGCTGGGCATCTATGGCGGCGGCGGCACCATCGGCAGCGCCTTCCCGCTGTCGGTGGGCTGGGGCGTGGCCTGCAAGAAAAACGGTCGCGGCCAAGTGGTGGTCTGCTTTTTCGGCGACGGCTCGTCCAACCGCGGCCCCTTCCACGAGGCCGCCAACATGGCCGCCGTCTGGAAGCTGCCCATTGTCTGGGTCTGCGAAAACAACGGCATCGCCCAGTACGTGCCGATCAAGGACGCCTATCCCCTCGACGACATCGCCAGCCTGGCCGCCGGCTACGGCATGCCCGGCGTGGTCGTCGACGGCCAGGACGTGGTGGCCGTGGCCGAGGCCGTGGGCGCGGCGGTGGAGCGGGCCCGCCAGGGCCTGGGGCCGGCCATGGTCGAGTGCAAGACGGCCCGTTTTGGCTCGCACGGCATCGGCAACCCCGACAACTCCCACGGCGCGCCCCGCGATCCCAAGGAGATCGAGGAGCTGCGCAAGCGCGATCCGCTGGAGATCATGGAGCGGCGCCTCATCAGCCAGGGCGTGTTGAGCGCCGAGGGCCTGGCCGCCATCAAGCAGGCCGCCCAGCAAGAGGTGGCCGAGACCGAGAAATTCATCGACGAAAGCCCCTTCCCGGACGATCCGGCCATGCTCGACCGCGCGGTCTACGCGCAGTAAAGAAAAGGGAGACGACCCATGCGAGAGATAATGTATCTGGAGGCCATCAAGGAGGCCCTGGCCGAGGAGCTGGAGCGCGACGAAAAGGTCTTCATCATTGGCGAAGGCGTGCAGACCGGCGCTTTCGGCACCACCTCGGGCCTGGTGCAGCGTTTCGGCCCCGAACGGATCATGGACGCGCCCCTTTCCGAGACGGCCATCGCCGGCGTGGCCGTTGGCGCATCGCTCATGGGCTATCGGCCGGTGGCCGACATGATGTTCGCCGACTTTCTCTATTGCTGCGCCGACGAGGTCTTTCTCAAGGCCCCGCAGTGGCGGCTGATCCAGGGCGGCAGCCAGAGCCTGCCCTGCGTGTTCATGGCCTCCATCGGCGGCTATCGCAAGCTGGGCAACGAGCACTCCCAGTGCCCGACCTACCTGGCCCTGCACAATCCGGGCATCAAGTGCGTCTGCCCCTCCAACCCCTACGACGCCAAGGGCCTGCTGAAAACGGCCATCCGCGACAACAACCCGGTGCTGTTTTTGCACCACAAGGGCCTGCTGGGCATGAAGGGCGAAGTGCCCACGGAAGACTACACCGTGCCCTTTGGCCAGGCGGCCATCCTGCGCGAGGGCACGGATGTGACCATCGTGGCCACCTCATTCATGACCTTCTGGGCCACCGCCGCCGCCGACCTGTTTGCCGGCCAGATCAGTTGCGAGGTCATCGACCCGCGCACGCTGGAGCCTTTCGACCTGGACACGGTGCTTAAATCGCTGGAAAAAACCAACCGCCTGGTGATCATCGACGAAGACACCGAACGCTGCGGTTTCGCCGCGGAGCTGGGCATGCAGATCATGGAGCACGGCTTCGACCTGCTGGACGCGCCCGTGCAGCGGGTCTGCGCCAAGAATTATCCCATCCCCGGCGGCGTGATGGAAAAATACGTCCTGCCCCAGCCCGAGTGGGTCTTGGCGGCCATCGAAAAGGTTATGCAGTAGCGGAAAAGAGAGCGCAATGGCTAGCGATATCGTCATCCCCAAGCTTGGCATGACCATGGCCAGCGCCAAGCTGGCCGCCTGGAAGGCCGCCGAAGGTGAGTGGATCACCGAGGGCCAGCCGGTGATGGTCATCGAAACCGAAAAAGTGACCCAGGACGTCGAGGCCCTGGCCGACGGATTTTTGCACATCCTGGCCGCGCCGGGCGCGGTGGCCCAGGTCGGCGAGGCCGTGGGCCAACTGGCCGCCGACGAGGCCGAACTCAAGGCCCTGCAAGCGGCGGCCCCCGCCCCCGAGGGCCTGGCCGCCGCGCCAGCCGCCGCGCCAAGCGCCGGCGAGCCGGCCGCCCCGGCCGCGCCCGGCGGTCGGGTCAAGATCACGCCCCTGGCCAAGAAGATCGCCCGCGAAAACGGCCTGGACTACAGGCGCCTCACGGGCAGCGGCCCAGGCGGGCGCATCAAAAGGGCCGACGTGGAGCGGGCCCTGAAGGAAGGCCCGCCGCCCGCGGCCGAGGCCCCGGCCGCCCAGTCGGCCGCCGCCTGGCCCGGCGAGGTCATCGAGGGCAAGCGGGTCAAGGACTCGCTGCCGCTCAGCGGCATCCGCGCGGTCATCGCCGAGCACATGCACAAAAGCCTGCAAAATTCGGCCCAGCTTTCGGCCATGGGCGAGTTTGACGTGGCCGAACTGGTTCGCCTGCGCCAATCGTTGATCGCCCACCAGGAGATGATCGGCGCGCGGATTTCCTACACCGATCTGCTGGTCTACATCGTGGCCAGGGCGCTGAAAAAAAACCCGCTGATCAACTCCAGCGTGGTCGGCGATCAGATCAAGCTGTGGGAGGACATCAACATCGGCGTGGCCGTGAGCCTGCCCATGCAAAAATACGACGCCGGCCTGATCGTGCCGGTGATCCACGACGCCGACAAGCTCAGCCTCACCGAGATCAGCCTGCGCCTGAAGGACCTGCGCCGGCGCTGCCAGGAGGGGACCATCGGCCTGGAAGACCTCGGCGGCGGCACCTTCACCATCTCCAACGTCGGCGGCTTTGGCCAGGGCTACGTCTTCACCACGCCCATCATCAACCAGCCCCAGGCGGCGATCTTGGGCGTGGGGGCCATCCTCGACCGGCCGGTGGTCCAGCCCGACGGCCAAATTGGCGTGGGCAAGCTGATGAACTTCAGCCTGACCTTCGACCACCGGGCCATCAACGGCGCGCCCATCGGCTTGTTCCTGGGCACGATCCAAGAGATGATCAAGACGCCGGGCCTGCTGCTGGCCTGAACGATATAACGCGCCGCCAAGGCGGGGGCCTGCCCCGCCACCGGCGGCCGTCAGCGAGGATAGCGAGATGTTTGATGTTTTGGTGATCGGCGGTGGGCCGGGCGGTTACGCCGCGGCCATCCGCGCGGCCCAGTTGGGGGCCAAGGCGGCCCTGTGCGAGGCCGCCGAGTTGGGCGGCGTCTGCGTCCACCGTGGTTGCATCCCCAGCAAGACCTGGGCCCAGGCGGGCCACCTGCTGGGCCAGTTCAAAAAAGCCGCGCTATTTGGCATAACGGCCAGCGTGGACGGCCTCGACCCGGCCGTCGTGGTCGCCCGCAAAAACGGCGTGGCCGCCGACATCGGCATGGGCATGCAGGCCCTTTTGGCCAACAACGGCGTGCAATTGCTCAAGGGCCGGGCCGTGCTCAAGGCCCCCGGCCTGGCCAGTGTCGAGGGCAAGGACGTCCAGGCCAAGGCGATCATCCTGGCCACCGGCGCCTCCCACGCCAAGTGCGATCTGCCCGGCATGGCCGAACTGGCCATCGGCCCGGACCAGGCGCTCAACCTGCAAAAGCTGCCCGCCTCGGCCTTTATCTGGGGCGGCGGGGCCATCGAGTGCGAAATGGCCGGCTGGCTTGGCGCCATGGGCGTGCAAGTGACCCTGGCCTGCCAGGGCCCACGCCTGCTGCCCGGCGAAGACGCCGACCTGGGCCAGCGCCTGGCCGGGGCCCTGAAGGACCAAGGCGTCAAGGTGCTCACCCGCGCCGCCTTGGCCAGCGCCCAAAAGCAGGGCGCGGCCTTGCGGGCGGTGCTGGGCGGCAAGGCCGAGCAATTCATCGACGCCGAGATCATCGTCAGCGCCGAACGCCGGCCCAACACCGCCGGCCTGGGCCTGGAGGCCCTGGGCGTGGCGTTGAACGCCGACGGCGGCATAAAGGTCGATGAGCGCATGCAAACCAGCGCGCCGGGCGTTTTCGCCATCGGCGATTGCACCGGCGGCCGCATGCTCAGCCACGGCGCGTCCTACATGGCCGTCATCGCCGCCGAAAACGCCATGGGCCGCCAGAGCGCCTACGATCCGCGCCTGGTCTGCCGGGGCCTGTGGACCACGCCCCAGGTGGCGGCCGTGGGCCTGAGCGAGGCCGAGGCCGAGGACCAGGGCTACGAGGTCGAGACCGGCGATTTTCCCTATTCCATCAACGGCCTGGCCATGCTGAGCGCCCAGGGCGAGGGCAACGTCAAGGTGGTCATGGAGGCCAAATACGGCGAGATTCTGGGCCTGCACATCGTGGGCGCGGCGGCCACCGAGCTGATCGGCGAGGCCTCGCTGGCCATCCAGTTGGAGTGCACCGCCGAGGAACTGGCCCGTGGCGCGCGCCTGCACCCGACGTTTTCGGAAACCATCGTCGACGCCGCCCGCGACGCCATGGGCTGGGCGCTCTACCTGCCAAAGAGGTAAACTGGGATCATGACTAGCGGCGCGGCCCAAAAACTGGTGGTGGAGGACTGGGGGCTTTTGGCCTACGACCAGGCCGCCCGGCGTCAGGACGAACTGGCCCGGCAAAGGGCCCGGGGCCTGGCGGCCGATCGGCTGGTGTTTGTCGAGCACCCGCCCACGGTGACCCTGGGCCGCGGCGGCGGCCCGGCCGATCTGCGCCTTGGCCCCGAGCTTCTGGCCGCCCGCGGCGTGGCCCTGGCCCACAGCGACCGGGGCGGCTTGGCCACCTTTCACGGGCCGGGCCAGTTGGTGGCCTATCCCATCGTCGAGTTGCAAGAGCGCGACCTGCATCTCTACGTCAACCGCCTGCTGGAGGCCGCCGCCGAGGTGGCCCGCGCCTTTGGCCTGGAGCCCGAGCGCGATCCCGATCAGCCCGGCCTGTGGCTGGCCGGCCGCAAGCTGGCCAGCCTGGGCGTGGCCGTCTCGCGCTGGGTGACGCGCCACGGCGTGGCCATCAACGTCAACAACGACCTGGCCGGGTTCGATCTGATCGTTCCCTGCGGCCGGCCCGGCCAGGTCGTCACTTCATTGGCCCAAGAGCTGGGCCGGCCGGTGGACCTGGCCCGGGCCAAGGACGTCTTTGCCCAGGCCTTCAGCCGGGCCTTGGGCTTTGCCGCGCCGCCGCTGGGCATGGGCCGCAAGCCGCCCTGGCTCCGCAAGCGCTATCACGGGCAAACGGCCATCGAGCAAATGGAAGGCCGCCTGGAGCGCCTGCATCTGGCCACCGTCTGCCAAAGCGCCCACTGCCCCAATCTGGGCGAATGCTTCAACCGGGGCACGGCCACCTTCATGATTCTGGGCCGCCAATGCACGCGGGGCTGTCGCTTCTGCGCCGTGGACCACGGGCCGACCAGCCCGCCCGACCCCGACGAGCCCCAGCGCCTGGCCCAGGCCGCCGCCGACATGGGCCTGCGCCACGTGGTGGTCACCTCCGTCACCCGCGACGACCTGGCCGACGGCGGCGCGGCCCACTTCGCCGCCACCATCGCCGCCCTGCGCGCGCGCCTGCCCCAGGCCACGGTGGAGGTGCTCACGCCGGATTTTCTGGGCCAGGGCGCGGCCATCGACGCCGTTTGCCAGGCCCGGCCCGACGTCTACAACCACAATGTCGAGACGGTCCCCCGCTTGTATCCGGCCGTGCGGCCCCAGGCCGATTACGCCCGCTCGCTGGCCGTGCTGGCCCGCGCGGCCGCTCAAGGCCTGGCGGCCAAATCGGGCCTGATGCTGGGCCTGGGCGAGACCGACGCCGAACTGCGCGCGGTGCTGGCCGATCTGCTGGCCGCCGGCTGCCGCTGTCTGACGCTGGGCCAGTACCTGGCGCCATCGGCCAAGCACGCGCCGGTGATGCGTTTCGTGCCGCCTTTCGAGTTTGACCACTGGGCGGCCGTGGCCCGACGGATGGGCTTTGACCAGGTGGCCGCCGGGCCGCTGGTGCGCAGTTCCTACCTGGCCGACCAGATGCTGGTCGCGCCGCGCCACGGGGAGGGCCGCCGATGAAAAAACTGGCCGTTTTCATCTTGCTGAGCGCGCTGTTGGCCGCCTGGCCGACATGCGCCAAGGCCGGCTGGCTCATCGAGCAGGGGCCCTTGCACGCCTCGGCCCACGGCCAGCTCTCGTGCCAGGATTGCCACCAGAACGTGGCCGACAGCCAGCGCCACCCGGACCTGATCCGCCTCAACCAAATCCCCGACCAGACCGCGCGCGCGCAAATGTGCGCCCAGTGCCACGACGACGCCCAAACCATCGCCCAAAGCGGCCGGCACGGCGGGCGCGAAATTACCAGCCCGGCCCAGGCGGCCAACTGCCTGGCCTGTCACCGGCCCCATCACCAGCCGCCAGCCGCCGCGCGTCCCAAGGCCTTCAACCCGGCCCGGCCGATGATCGGCCAGTGCGGGGCCTGTCACCGCCAACGCGCCAAGCTGCCAGGCCCCGCCGCCGCCGACGCCAAGTGCGCCGCCTGCCATCTGCAAGACGCCAGCCGGCCGGCGGCCTCGCGCCAAAACCTTCAGGCCATGTGCCTGAGCTGCCACGACCGCCACCAGGGCCAGACCATCGACGCCGTGCGGGTCGACGTGGCCGATCTGGCGCGATCGCCCCACGCCGATCTGAGCTGCCTGGACTGCCACCGCCTGGCCGCCCAATACCCCCACGACGGCCAAAAGGCCGTGGATTGCCGCCAGTGCCACCAGCCCCACCGCGAAAGCCAGATCCACGACGCCCACGCCGGCGTGTCCTGCCAGGCCTGCCACCTGGCGGCGGCCATTCCCACCCGCCAGGGCGGGCAGGTGCTCTGGCGGCTGCAACGGCCCGAGATCGGCCCGACCAAGGCCCATCAACTACGAGCGCAAAGCGACCAGGACTCGTGCCGCCGCTGCCACGCGCCGGGCAACCAGGTGGGCGCCGCCGCGACGGTCTTGCCGGCCAAAAGCGCCCTGTGCATCCCTTGCCACGCCGCCACGCTGACGGTGGGCGATTGGCCCAGCGGCCTGGCCCTGGCCGCGCTGATCGCGGGGTTGCTGTTGCGCATTAGCCTCTGGCTGGCCGCCCCGGCCAAGGCCGCGCCCCTGCACGCGCTGGGCAAACGGCCGACCGCGCCCTTGGGCCGGCGTTGGTGGGCCGGGCTCAAGGCCTTGGCGCTCGACGGCCTGTTGCAGCGCCGCCTGTGGCGGGCCGCCAAGGGCCGCTGGCTGATCCACGGGCTGATCTTTTTCCCGCTGCTGGGCCGCATGATCTGGGGCCTGGCCGCCCTGGCCGCCTCGCGCTGGCTGGCCGACTGGCCACTGACCTGGCGGCTGCTGGACAAAAACGACCCCCTGACGGCCTTTGTCTTTGACCTGGGCGGGGCGCTGCTGGTCTGCGGCGTGCTCTTGGCCGTGGGGCGCCGTTTGCGGGCGCGGGGGCCCAGGCTGCCCGGCCTGCCCCGGCCCGATTATCCGGCCCTGATCCTGCTGGGCCTGGCCATTGTCAGCGGCTTCTGGCTGGAGGGCGCGCGCATGGCCATGACCGGCGCCCAGCAGCCGCTGGCCTTCGTGGGCGCGGCCCTGGCCGCCGGCATGGCCGGTTGGGACGATCTCCCCCGGCTTTATGGCTGGTTCTGGCAGGCCCACGCCATCATCTGGTGCGCCTTCGTGGCCTATCTGCCCTTTGGCCGCATGCTGCACATGATCATCACGCCGGCGGTCTTGGCCGTCAACGCCGCCGCCAACGCCGGCCACGACCAATAAAGGAGGCCACGCATGAATATCGGCGGTCACCAGATCCCCGAAGAGCTCTACTACGACAAGGAGCACTATTGGCTGCGGCCCGAGGGCGAGCTGCTGGTCATGGGCATGACCGATTTCGCCCAAAAGCTGGCTGGCGAGATCGTCTACGTCCAACTGCCCCTGGAGGGAAAGGCCTTGTCGGCCGGCAAGAAATTCGCCAAGGTCGAATCGGGCAAGTGGGTGGGCAAGGTCTTCGCGCCACTGGATGGCGAACTGGTCGAGTCCAACATCGCCCTGGAGGACAACCCCGGCCTGATCAACTCCGACCCCTACGGACAGGGCTGGATGTTCAAGATCCGGCCCGCCGACATGGCCGATCTCGACGGCCTGATCCACGGCGCGGCGGCCATCCAGGCCTGGATGACCGAGGAAATGGCCAAGCACGGCAAATAGGTGAATGACGTGGCGTTGCATTGTTACACGCGCGGGCAAATGTTGCAGATCGACGCCTGCACCGGTTGCGGGCTGTGCGTGGAGGTCTGCCCGGCGGTGGCGGCCTCGGGCGATGGCGCGCTGTCGGCCCTGGCCCGGCTGGCCGGCCTGCGCCGCTTGAACCAGGGGCGGGCCGGCTTGCTGGCCCGTTTGCTGGCCCGTCGTCGGCCCACGGCTCAGGCCCTGGCCGGCTTTGGCCGGGAGGTCTTTGCCTGTACGCTCTGCGGCCGCTGCCAGGAGGTCTGCCCGGCCGGCCTGGGGCTGAAGGATCTGTGGATCAGCCTGCGCCAGGACATGGTCGGCCAGGGCGCGGCCTCGCCAAAGGTCGAGATGATCCGTGGCAATCTGCTGGAAAGCCACAACGTCTTTGCCGAGGACAACGACGAGCGCGCCGAGTGGGTCGAGGACGTGCGCGGCGCGCCCGATGACGGCTTCGTGCGGCCACGGGCCAAGGTGGTCTATTTCACCGGCTGCGTGGCGGCCTATTTTCCCATGGCCCAAAAGATCGCCGCGGCCATGGCCCAGCTCTGCCAGCGCTTTGGCGTGGATTTCACCCTGCTGGGGCCCGATGAATGGTGCTGCGGTTTTCCCCTGCTGGGCGCCGGGCTCAAGGATCTGGCCGGCCAGTTTATCGAGCACAACATCCAGGCCGTGGCCGCGCGGGGGGCCGAGACGGTGGTCTTCGCCTGCCCGTCGTGCTACCAGATGTGGCGCGAGCACTATCCCCGGCGCTTCAAGCTGGCCCACGCCAGCCAGTTCATGGCCGGGCTTTTGGCCCAAAGCCCGCCCGAGGCCCCGCCCCTGACGCTGACCGTGACCTATCACGACCCCTGCGATCTGGGCCGGGGGGCCGGCGAATACGAAGCTCCGCGTCGGGTGCTCCGGGCGCTGCCGGGCGTGCGCCTGGTGGAGCTGGCCCACAACCGCCGCGACTGCCGTTGTTGCGGCGGCGGCGGCAACCTGGAGATGATCGACCCGGCGCTCTCGGCGGCCATCACCGCAGCCAAGATCGACGAGGCGCTGGCCAGCGGGGCCCAGGCCGTGGTCACCTCCTGCCAGCAGTGCGTGCGCACGATGACCGGCCATGTCCGCAAAAACAAGCTGCCCCTGGAGGTGCTGGACCTGACCCAGCTCACCCTGCGCGCCCTGACCAACAAGGCCGCCCCGTGAGCCTGGCCCTTTACGATCTGGGCAAAGTTCCCTGGGCCGACAGCCAGCTCCTCTACCACGCCATGGCCCGCCTGGGCCGCCAGGGCCTGGCCCTGGTCTCGCCGGCCAGCCCCTATGTCTGCGTGGGCTTTCATCAAGACGCCGCCCAGGAGGTGGACCTGGACCATTGCCGCCAGGCCGGGCTACCGGTCTTTCGCCGGGAGGTGGGCGGCGGCGCGGTCTATCTGGACGGCCGGCAATATTTTTTCCAGATCGTGCTCCGGCGCGACAACCCGTTGATCCCGGCCCGGCGCGACGAATTCTACGCGCGCTTTCTGGCGCCGGTGGCCCGGGCCTACGGCCGGATCGGCGTCGAGGCCCGCCTCAAGCCGGTCAACGACCTGCTCTGCGGCCAGCGCAAGGTCTGCGGCTCGGGGGCCGGCGAGATCGGCGAGAGCGTGGTCTTTGTCGGCAACATGATCATGGATTTCGACTGCCAGGCCATGGCTCGCGTGCTGCGCGCCCCCGACGAGAAATTCCGCGACAAGGCCCAAAAAACCATGGAGGCCAACATGGGCTCCATCCGTGGCCTGCTGGGCTCGGCCGCCGATCGTTGGACCGAGGGCGCGCTGAACCAGATCATGGCCGAGGAGTTCGCCAAGCTCCTGGGGCCCCTGGAGCCGGCCCGGCCCGACCAGGCCCTGCGCGCCGAGATGGATCGCCTGGCCCAACGCATGCTGGCCCCCCAGTGGCTGCTGCGCGGCCGTCGGCCCTCCGCCGGCCGCCGGCTCAAGATCCGCGCCGGGTTGGAGCTGGTCCAGCGCCTGCACAAGGCCCCGGGCGGGCTGCTGCGCCTGGAGATGGAGCTGCGCGACGGTCGCATCGGCCAGGCGCGCCTGTCCGGCGACTTTTTCGCCTATCCGCCCCAAGCCGTCGAGGCCCTGGAAGCCGCCCTGGAAGGCGCGGGCCGCGACGATCTGCCGACGATAATCCACGAGTTTGTCGGCCAAAATCAGCTGCCCGGCGTGGGCGCGCAAGACTGGCTGACCCTGCTGGCCTTTTAAGAGCAAATCCCATGGGCGCGCTATTTTTTGCGGCGCGCCGTCAAAGGCCCGGCGCAAAAGCTTGACGCGGGCGGCAATTTCTGGGAAAAACCTCAATTTAAGCTGAAATGAAAATCCGCCGTCCGCGCGGGGCGGCCGAAAAGGAGCGGCTTTGTGAACGATGTCGGACGCCTGCACGTGTTGACCGACACGGTCTTGCAGACGCGGTTTTCCGCCGTTGAACTGGCCCGCCTGGCCATCCGCGGCGGGGCGGACGTGATCCAATTACGCCAGAAAGACGGCGCGACCAACCAGATGATCGACACCGCCCGCCAGCTCAAGGCCGTCTGCGCCGGGGCCGGGGTGGATCTGATCATCAACGACCGCCTCGACGTGGCCATGGCCGTCGACGCCGATGGCGTCCACCTGGGCCAGGACGATTTTCCCATCAACAAGGCCCGCCGCATGTTGGGGCCGGGCAAGGTCATCGGCGGTTCGGCCGATTCGCTGGAGGAAGCCCTGCAATGCCAGGCCGACGGGGCCGATTACGTCGGCTTTGGCCCGGTGTTTCCCACCACGTCCAAGGACGACGCCGGGCCGGTGGCCGGGCTGGAGGCCTTGGCGCGGGTGGCGGCGGGGTTGCGCATCCCGGTGGTGGCCATCGGCGGGGTGAACGCTGGCAACGCCGCCCAAATCATGGCCGCCGGGGCCCACGGACTGGCGGTGATCTCGGCGGTGTGCTGCCAGCTTGACCCCGAGGCGGCCACCACCGCGCTGCTGCGGGCCATGGGCCTGGCCGCTGCTCCGGCCGCCGCCGCCCGGAAAGGATGACCACGATGGGCCACAACGCCGGCGCGGCCCGCGCCCTGGAGCTGGTGCGCCAACAAGCGCCCCTGGTGCACAACATCACCAATTATGTCGTCATGAACAACACCGCCAACGCCCTGCTGGCCTGCGGGGCCTCGCCGGTGATGGCCCACGCCCGCCAGGAGGTCGAGGAGATGGCGGCCATGGCCGGGGCGCTGGTGATCAACATCGGCACGCTCAGCCCGCCGTGGATCGAAGCGATGCTGGCCGCCGGCCAAAAGGCCAACGAAGTGGGCGCGCCGGTGGTGCTCGACCCCGTGGGCAGCGGGGCCACCACCCTGCGCACCGAGACGGCCATGCGCCTTCTGGCCGAGATCGACATCGCCGTGGTGCGGGCCAACGCCTCCGAGGCGCTTTCTCTGCGGCCGGGCCTGGCCGGGGCGGGCAAGGGCGTGGACTCGCGCCACCAGGTGGACGAGGCCCTGGAGGCGGCCAAGTCCTTGGCCTTGGAGTTGGGCGCGGTGTTGGCCGTCACCGGCCAGGTCGATCTGGTCACCGACGGCCGGCGGGCCTTGCGCGTGGCCGGCGGTCACGCGCTGATGGGCCGGGTCACCGGCATGGGCTGCACGGCCACGGCCCTGGTCGGGGCCTTTTTGGCCGTCGAACCCGACCCCCTGGCCGCCGCCGCCGGGGCCTTGGCCTATCTGGGCCTGGCCGGCCGGCAAGCCGCCGCGCGGGCCACGGGGCCGGGCAGCTTCCAGGTGGCGCTGTTGGACGCCCTCTACAACATCGACCCGCCCAGCCTGCAAACGGCGGCCCTGATCGCCGAGGCCTGAGCCCCCCGCCGCCGGCCGGCGGTGTATAATCAAAAAACAGCCGCCGGCGGCCACGCGAACGTCGTTTGGCCCGGGCCGTGCGGTTGTCCCTCGTCTTCCCTGGAGGTGAGCCAATGGCCAGCCAGCGCAAGTTCAAATATCATCGCCAAGATTTCGGGCCGTTGCCCGTGCGCCTGCGGCGGCTGGACATCCACCTGAGCTTCTGGCCCGAGCGCGTCGACGGCCAGATCTGCCTGGACATGGCCGCCGTCGAAAGGCTCGACCAGATCACCCTCGACGCCAAGGATCTGGAGATCCAGGCCGTCGAGCGCGTGCAGAGCGCCGATTGGCCCACGGGCTGGCCGCTGGAATACGACTACCAAACAGACCGCGACAAGCTGGTGGTTTATCTGGAGCACCCGGTCATCGCCGACCAGGTCTTCCGCGTGCGCATCCGTTGCGCGTGCCGGCCGTCGGAGCACATCCTCGAGGGCATCTACCGCGACGTGACCCCGCCCGGCGCGCCCCAGCAATACATGAGCCAATGCCAGCAGTGGGGCTTCCAGCGCATCCTGCCCATTTTCGACGACTGCCGAGCCAAGTGCGCCATGACCACCACCCTGGAAGGCGACGCCCGCTACACCCACATGATCTCCAACGGCAACATCGACCGCGCGCTCTGTCCCGACGGCCGGCCCACGCCCAAGCCCGGCGACCCCTCGCGCCGGATCATCCGTTTTCACAACCCCGTGCCCATGGCGCCCTATCTGTTCATCGCCTGCGCCGGCGCGTGGGACGAGCTGGCCGACGAAGTGACGCTGCCAAACGGCCACAAAGTGCGCCTGGAGTATCTCGTGCCGCCCGGCCAGAGCGCCGGCGCGCGCCTGCCCATGGCCATCGCCAAGCAGTCGGTGGAGTGGATCGCCCGCACCCAGGATTATCTCTATCCCAACGACGCCTACCGCACCATCTGCATGGGCAAATCCAACTTCGGCGGCATGGAGAACGTCGGCAACACGACCATCGTCACCGACGCCGCCCTCATCGACGAGCACACCCTCGACCCCATGGTGCTATACGCCCACGCCGTCATCGTCCACGAGTTCGAGCACAACCAGTGCGGCAGCGAAACGACCATGGCCACCCCCTTCGACGTCTGGCTCAACGAGGCCTACACCGTCGACGTCGAACGCCAGTTCATGGCCGACCAGTTCGGCGCGGCCTTCGCCCGCCTGCGCGAGGTCGACTCCATCCGCGATCCGCTCTTGGGCCCCCTGGCCCTGGAGGACGGCGGACACGTGGGGCGCATCGTGCGCGATGGCTTCAACGACCCCGATGAGCTTATCGACGGCGTGACCTACGTCAAGGCCGCCGAGGTCATCGGCATGCTGCGCCTGATCGTGGGCCAAGAGGCCTTCCGCGCCGGCAAGAGCCTCTATTTCGCGCGCTACAAGGACGCCAACGCCGACAGCGATCAGTTCTTCGCCTGCTTCGAGGAGGCCGCCGGCCGCGACCTGAACCAGTTCAAAACCCACTGGCTGCACGCCATCGGCTATCCCACCGTGCGCGCCGCCACCAGCTTCGACCCGGCCGCCGGCCGCTATGTCATCAAGCTCGAGCAGCGCCGCCCCCAGGGCGTGGGGCCGTTTCATCTGCCCATCAGCCTGGCCCTGGTCGACGAGCGCGGCCAGGACATCGCCGGCACGGCGCGGGTGATCGAGCTGCGCCAGGACGAGGCCGAGGTCGTCTTCGAGGGCCTGACCCAGACCCCGGCCCTGGCCAGCATCAACCGCGGCTACTCTTTCTATGGCGTTTTCGAGCAAGACGGCCTGGACAACCAGGCCCTGGCCCAACAGGCCCGGCTCGACCCCGACGAGTTCAACCGCCTGGAGGCCATGCGCCGCCTGACCGACCGCCAGCGCGTGCGCCTGCTGCATGAGCTCGACGCGGCCCTGGATGAAGATTGGCTGGCGATGTATGGCCTGTTTCTGGCCGACGAGGCCCTGCCGCCGGCCTTGAAAGCCTATTTCCTGCGCATCGACGAACAACCCCTGGATCGGGCCTATCTGACCTGGCATCCCGAACTGGTCGCGGCCCAGGAGCGCCTGAAAAAGGCCGTGAACGGTCGCTGGCGCGCGCAACTGGTCGCGGCCCTGGAGCGCGCCCGCGCCAACGTGCCCGACGCCACGCCCAAGGACGGCATCGCCGAGCGCATGCTGGCGGCCACGCTGTTGGATCTGATCGCCAGCGACGACAGCCCGGCCAGCCACGAGTTGATCTTGCACTGCCTGGCCACGGCCAAAAAGGCCAGCGAGCGCGTGGGCGCCCTGGCCCTGCTCAACCGCTCGTCGCACCCGGCCCGGCTGGATCTGCTGGAGCGGGCCTACCACGACATGCACGGCCACCTGAGCGGCTACGCCAACTATCTGCGGGTGATCGCCGGCGGCGACCGGCCGGACGTCTTTGAGCAGATCGAGCGCGAGCGCCGGAGGCCCAGCTTCGATATCTGCCAGCCCACCTGGGCCCGGGCCCTCTACGTGCCCATGGCCGCCAACAACAAGGCCCTGTGGACGGCCCAAGGCGTGGCCTGGCTGGGCCGGCAGGTCGTGGACCTGGCCCAGGTCAGCACGACCACGGCCAGCCGCATGCTTAGCGCCCTCAAGCACGTGGCCAGGCTGCGCCAGCCCTTGCAAGGCTGGGCCGCCCAGGCCCTGGAGGAAGTGGCGGCCCAGGTCGCGGCGGACGCTTCGCCGACGATCCACGGCCAGGCCAAGGCCTATCTGGAAGGCCTGGCCCGCTGAGGGCGGCCCGGCTCAATCGGCCCAGAACAACACCACGCGCCACCGCTGGTTGGCGAAGTTGACCGTGCGCCACAGGCAGTCGCGCCGCACGGCGTTGCCGTCGTCATCGCTGGCGGCGTAGGATCCCCGGCCCTGGGGCTGGCTGACGATGTCCTGGCCCAGCTTGGCCAACTCGGGGTAGAGCCGCTGGAACTTGGGGTCGGAAAGCACCGAACGGTGGATGTCCTCGCGGCGGTCGCTGTAGACGAAAAAGCCGTCGTCGGCCCGCAGAATAAAGCAGTTGCGCGCCAACTGCGCCGGAATGGCCTCGGCGGCCAGGTCGGTGGGGTTCAAGGTGACGCTGACCTGGCCGTCGCGGCCATTGGCCTTGCAGGGCAGCGGGCAGCCCAGGGCGCAAGCCACGAAGCCCTCGGCGGTGGCGAAGGGCTTGGTCAGCACTGGCTTGCCGCTGGTGATCACCGCCCTGGTCGAGACCGGGTCGCCGGTCATTTTGCCCACGGCGGCGGCGAAGGCCTCCGGGGCCACCCGCCGCAGCACGCCGTCCTCATCGACGGTGAGGGTGGAAAAGAAATAAGGCCGGCTCTGGTAGAGCTGATCCAGCAAGGCCTGGGCGGTGGGCCCGCCGAGGCCCACCGGGCAGATGGCCGCGGCGGTTTGGCGCAGTTGGTCGATCACCTCGTCGATCTTGCCTTGTATGGCCCCGGCCAGTTGGTCGAGTTGCGCCTGGCGGACGGGGGCGTCGGGCCGCACGAGCAGGTCGCTGGCGATGAAGGCCTTGACCTGGCCCTTGGCGTCGAGAACCGGCGTGACGTAGGAGATGATCTGGGCGTCGCCCTGGGGGTCGAACTGGTCGTAGCGGGCCTGGGTCCAGGCGGGCTTGCCGCTGCGGGCCGCCTCGCGCAGCCAGGTCAACCGCTCAAAGGGGAAATCCACGCGGCTTTCCTGGGTCAGGCCGTAGCCCTTGACCCGCGCCAACTGGATGTCCACCAGCGGCTGAGCGCCGTCGGCCTGGGGCGCGCTGATCCAGGCCACGCCGTGGACGCCCGGGTTTTCGATCAGATAGCCGCGCAGCATCTCGCTGATGCGCGCTTGCTGATACTTGCCCAGCCGGGCCGCCAGGCTGGCCAATTGTTCGGCCCTGCCCTGGACGGCGCGCTTTTTCTGGTCCAGGGGCTGGTCGAGGTAGATGCCCATGCCCACGATCACCGGCTTGCCGTCCATGGTGCTTTGGCGGGTGTAGGCGTACTTCAGCGAGGGTTTGACCTGGCCTGGCCGGGGCCAGTTGTAGCGGGTCCACCCGCCGCCCTGACGCATGGCCTTGTCGATGTAGGCGCGCACGAAATAGTTGCCGAAGCCGTCCTTCAGCTCGACGCAGTTCTTCCCCTGGATGTCGGGGAAGGCCGGATTGAAGATCTCCACGCCGCTGGGCTCGTCGATGAACACGTAAATGTCGCCGAAACGAAAGGGGCCCTCGGGGTCGGCCAGCAGCTCAAAGGCCGCCCGGCCCTTTTGGGCCACCAGCCGCGCCGCCTCCTCGACCAGTTCCTCGACGAAGCGCCGCTCCATGGGCAGGTCAAAGTCGCCCACGCCGACCACGTAACGCTTGCCGTCCGGCGCCCTGGTCAAACGCAACAAAGCGCTTTTCCATCGTATTTTGCCGGTTTGCGGATCGGGCCAGTCGTAGTGGTACCAAAGTTGCGTCTGGGGGCCATCCAGCAGCCTTTGGTGGGAATTGGCCGAGCGTTTGTTGGCCAAGCCGGTGTTCTGGCCGATCTTTTCGGGAAACGCGCCGTTGACCACCAACACGCCGCTTTCGTCTCGCACGAAAACATAGAGCCCGCTTTGGGCGTCGTACCAGGGGGCCTGCCTGGCGTTCATGGCGACGAACGTCGCCTGGCCCTGTTCCTCGATGGCCGCCGCGGCCTTGGCCACCATGGCGTCGATCTGGCGCGCGCGCTCGCCGGCGTAGGCGCTCTTGTCGTTGACCGGCCGCGAAGGTTGCGGCGTGGCCTCGGCCGTGACGTCGAACCACATCATTGTCGCGGCCGTAACGGCCATCAGCAGGCAAAGCCACAGCACAACGCGCAGCCAGTTCATGAAACCCTCCTTCGCGGTCGAAAAATGATCGGCGATGCATCAAAGGCATAATGCCACGCCCGGCACGGCCAGACCAAGGCTGGAAGGCAAAAAAACGCCGATTGCCGGGGAGGGCGGACCGAGCCGACCGCCGAAAAGCTCGGGCCCAAAAAGCTCAGGCGTTGAAACGCGCGACGAAATCCAGCAAAAACTGCCTAGCCATCTGGTCATCGGCCCGCCGCTTGATCTCGCCGATGCGCGCGATGTGGCGCTCCAACTCGGCCAGATCGGGCCGTTGGCAGAGCAGGGCCTTGATCTTGGGGTGGGGGGTCGGCCGCACGCCCTCGCCCTGCCAATAGAGCTCCTCGTGGAGCTTTTCGCCGGGCCGCAGGCCGGTGAAGACGATCTCGACGCGGCCGGCGTGGATGGGGTCGGCGGCGGCGATGATCTTGCGAGCCACGTCGACGATCTTGACCGGCTGGCCCATGTCCAACAGAAACACCTCGCCGCCGTGGCCCATGTCGGCGGCGGCCTGCACCAGATGCACGGCCTCGGCGATGGACATGAAAAAGCGACTGACCTCGGGATGGGTCACCGTCACCGGCCCGCCCTGCTCCACCTGCTTGCGAAAAAGCGGCACCACCGAGCCGTTGCTGTTGATGACGTTGCCGAAGCGCACGGCCACGAAGGCGCATCCGCCGCCGTTGAAGGCCTCGACGACCTTTTCGGCGGCGAACTTGGTCATGCCCATGACGCTGACGGGATTGACGGCCTTGTCGGTGGAGATGAGCACGAATTTTTCGGCCCCCACCGCCGCCGCCGCCCTGGCCAGGTGGTAGGTGCCCAGCAGGTTGGCGGCCAGGGCCTCCACCGGCTCGGCCTCCATCATCGGCACGTGCTTGTAGGCCGCGGCGTGAAAGATCACCTCGGGGCGCTGGCGGTCAAAGACGGCCTCGACCTTGTGGCGGTCGACCACGTCGCAGACCACGGCCTGGCGCGGCAGATCCTTGGCCAGAAACTTCATGTCCTGGTCCAGATCGTAGAGCCCGGATTCGTTTTGGTCGAGCATGATCAAAAGACGCGGGTCGCGGCGGGCCAACTGCCGGCAGATCTCCGAGCCGATGGAGCCGGCCGCGCCGGAAACCAGCACGACCTTGCCGCTCAACGACGAAAGCCTGAAATGCTCATCTCGCTGGCGCACCGCCGCCCGGCCCATGATCTCTTCCGGGTCCAGCTCGCGCATCTGGCTCCACAGCGGCAGGTGGCCAAAGATGTCCTGGGTGGAAGGCAGCACCCGGCACGACAGGCCCAGCGACCGGCATTCCCGTTGCAACCAACGCTGGACGTCCATGGGCGCCGAGGGCATGGCCACCAGTACGGTCGAGATCTCGGCGCGATTGGCCACCTCGGCCAGGTCGCGCAGGCGGCCCAGAACGGGGATGCCCATCAGGGCCACGCCCTTCTTGGTTGGCTCGTCGTCCAGAAAGCCCACCACCTTCAGGCCCAGCAGGGGGTTGTTCTTGACCTCCTGGGCCAGGCGGAAGCCGGCCCCGCCGGCCCCGGCGATGATGGCCAGCGAGACCTCCCGCATGGGTCGCTGGTGGATGTGAAACGTCTCGCGGTAGAGCCGCGAGGCCAGGCGCAGGGCCACCAACAGGCCCGTGCACAAAAACCAGTCCAGCAGCAGGACGCTGCGCGGCAGACCGCCCAGGCCGTGGCCCAATATGAAAAACAGCGCCACGGCGAACATCGCGCTGGAAGTCAAATTGGCCTTGAGGATCGAGAGCACGTCGCTCATGGTGACGAAACGCCACAGACCGCGGAACAGGTCGAAATACAAAAACCCGGCCACCCGGCAGGCCACGATCACCGGCAGCGTGCCCAACACGACCTTCATCACCGCCGGCGGAATGGCGAAATCGTAGACCAGGGCGAAGGCGAACAGGTACGAGGCCGCCGCCGCCAGCAGATGCAGGCAGACCACCAGCGGCCGCCGGATGGCCAACACCGGCCCCTTGAGGCGCTGCTCGAGGCGGCGCACCAGCGTTTTGAATTTGGCGTTGAGTTTTGCCGCGGTCATTTCGCCGAATCAGCGCTCCAATCGGGGTCGGCCGGCGGGCGAGGCCGCGCGGCGCTCCAGCCCGGTCACGGCCCAACAGGCCGCCCCCACGATGGCCAGGGCCAGGGCCAGGGCCGGTGGCCAGAGCCCGGGCCGGAAATAAACCGCCAAGGCCAGGCCGATCAACGCCGCGTTGATGGCCAGCACGGCCAAGTCCACCTGGCCGTGGCTCAGCCCGGCCCGCACCGCCCGCTGGTAGTAGTGTTCGCGGTGGGCGCGGTGGACGGCCTCGCCGCGCAGCAGGCGGCGCAAGAGGGTCAGCGTGGCGTCGAACAAAAAGGCCATCTGCAAGATGATCACCGCCGCCAGCGGCGCGCCGCCCCTGACCGCCGCCAGCAGGCCAAGGGCCGCCAGCCCGAAACCAAAGCCGTAGCTGCCCGCGTCGCCCATGAAAATTTTGGCCGGCGGCCGGTTCAACAGCAAAAAACCCGCCGCCGCCGCCGCCAGGGCCCAGGCGCAAAAGGCCGGCGGCCACATGCCGCCCAAAGCCAGCATCAGGCCCAAGGCCCCGCCGCCGCAGATGGCCTGCAAGCTGGCGATGCCGTCGATGCCGTCCATGAAGTTGAACAAATTGACAAACCAGCACAGCCCCACAACGGCCAGCGCCCAGCCCCACGGCCACGCTTCCAGGCGCAGGCCTCCCAACTCCAACACCGGCGGGCCGCCGGCGAACCACAGCGCCGCCAACGCCGCCAGCACGTGCAGGCTCAGCCGCGCGCCGATGGGCAGGCCGCGCCGGTCTTCCAGCCAGCCGGCGGCCAGGCACGGCCCGCCGCCCAGCAATAGCGCCCCGGCCCAGGCCTCGTCCAGGCCCAGCCAGGTCCAAAAAGCCGCCACCGCCATCAGCCAGGCCAAGACGCCGGCCAGACCGCCGCCTCGTGGCGTGGGCACGGTGTGGCTGCTGCGTCGGCCGGGCACGTCGATCATGCCCTTGGCCAGGGCGTAGCGCCGCAAAAGCGCCGCCCCGCCGGCGCTGACCACGGCCACGGTCACGGTGATGGCCGTCAACCAGGCGATATCGGCTGGAGGTCTGGTCATCGGCTAATCTTGCGTCCCAGGGCGGCTCGGTCCGGCCGCGCCAAAAAAATTCGCCCAAGCCACGGTTTACAACATCGTGGCCTGGGCGACAAAGAAAAAACGCGCTTTTGACCGCGCCGGCCTACGCCTTCTTGGCGGCCCGCTCTCCCCTGGCCCGCCGCCAGTTGGCCAGGCGCAGCTTGGCCCCGTCGGCCAGCGAACACAGCACAGGCACCACCACCAGCGTGAGCATGGTGGCCATGGCCAGGCCAAAGACCACGGCCACGGCCATGGGCCCCCACCACTGCGAAGACTCGCCGCCGATGTCGGGCCGCATGTTGACGAAGTCGAAGCTGACGCCGGTGGCCATGGGCAGCAGCCCCAAAATGGTGGTGATGGCCGTCAGCATCACCGGCCGAAAGCGCACCAGGCCGGTCTGGATCAGGGCCTGGCGGATGTCGAGGCCGCCCTGGCGCAGTTGGTTGTAGTAGTCGATGAGCACGATGGCGTTGTTGACGACCACGCCGGCCAGGCTGATCACGCCCACGCCGGTCATGATCACGCCAAAGGCCGTGCCCGTCACCAGCAGGCCGAAAAACACGCCCATCAGCGACAGCACCACCGAGGTGAGGATGATCAGCGGCGTCACCGCCGAGTTGAACTGGGTCACCAGCACGAAGAAAATGATCAACAACGCGGCGAGGAAGGCGTTGCCCAGAAAGGACGATGATTTTTCCTGCTCGCGCTGTTCGCCGGTGAAGGCGTATTCATAGCCCCTGGGCCAGTTCACCTGGGCCAGGCGCGGCCGGATCTCGGCGATGATGTCGTTGGCCAGGCGGCCGTCGTTGTTGGCCGAAACCGTGACCACTCGGCGCTGATCGACCCGCGAAATGGAGCCCAGGCCGCTGCCCAGGCTGATGGTGGCCACCGAGGTCAGGGGGATGGGTTCGCCCCTGGGGCCGGAGATGGTCACGCGCTTGAGCCCCTCGATGGACTGGCGGTCTTTTTCGGGCAGGCGAACGATGATGTCGTATTCGTCCTTGCCCTCGCGGTAGACGCCGGCCTTGGCCCCGTTGATGGCGGCCTTGACGGTGTAGGCGATGGTGTAGGTGTCCAGCGAGAGCAACGCGGCCTTTTCTTTGTCCACCAGCACTTTTATCTCGGGCTTGCTGCGCACGTAGTTGTCCTTGAGGTCGACCAGGCCG
Organism: Desulfarculus baarsii DSM 2075; assembly: GCF_000143965.1. GTDB lineage: Bacteria > Desulfobacterota > Desulfarculia > Desulfarculales > Desulfarculaceae > Desulfarculus > Desulfarculus baarsii. The sequence goes on from NC_014365.1 coordinate 3,305,270, forward strand.
GGGATGTCCTTGATGCGCCGGCGGACCTCGGCGGCCAGCGCGCCCAGCTTGTCGATATCCTTGCCCGAAATTTCCAGGTTGATCGGCGGGCCGGTGGGCGGGCCGTTTTCTTCTTTTTCGACGCGCACCTCCGCGCCCCTGATCTTGGCCAGGAGCTTGTCGCGCACCTCGGCGACGATCTCCGACGACGGGCGCGAGCGCTCGTGAAAGTCCTTGAAATCCATCACCACCCGGCTGATGTGCGTGCCCACGCCGCTGGACTCCCAGCCGGCGCTGGTGGAGCCCACCGTGGCGATGACGTGGCGCAGATCCTTGTATTGACGCAGCACCTCCTCCACCTGCTTGACGATGCGGTCGGAGGCGTCCAGGTTGGCCCCCTCGGGGGCCTTGATGTCGACGAATGCCCGGTTGGGATCGGCGTCGGGAAAAAATTCGGTGCCCTTGCCAAACAGGCCGTAGGCCACGATCACCGCGATGAGCATGACAAACGACAGCCCCACCACGCTCGGGCGATGATCCAGGGCCCACTCCAGGGTGCGTTTGTAGGCCGTCTTGACCAGGCCCAGGCGTTCGGCGCCGCCCTCGTCGGCCGGCGGCAGGTGCTTGACCGTCTGGTAGCGGGCCGAGAGCACGGGGTTGATGACCAGGGCCACGAACAGCGAGGCCGAAAGCGCCAAGATCAGCGTCTTGGGCAGATAACCCATGAACTCGCCCATGACGTCGGGCCAGAAAAGCATGGGGAAAAACGCGCCCACGGTGGTGAGGGTGGAGGTGGTCACCGGCCAGGCCACCTCGTCGGTGGCGTCGATGGCCGCTTGCAGGCGGCTCTTGCCCTCCTGCATGTGGCGATAGATGTTCTCGACGATGACGATGGCGTTGTCGACCAGCATGCCCAGGGCCAGAATCAGGCTGAAGAGCACCACCATGTTGAGCGTGATGTCCAGCGCCCACAGCAGGGCGAAGGTGATCAGCATCGACAGCGGGATCGAGGCGGCGATAAAAACCGCCGAGCGCCCGCCGATGAAGACGAAGACCACCACCAGCACCAGCACCAGGCCCGAGAGTATGTTGTTTTGCAGCTCGGCCACCATGTTGCGCACGTCGTGGCTGGCGTCGGCGGTGAGGCTGATCTCCAGGCTGGGCGGCAATTCGTGGCGCATCTGCTGGGTCAGGGCCCTGATCTGGTCGTTGATGCGCAGCAAGTTTTCGCCCGAGCGCTTGGTCACCTCGATGGTCACGCTCTGGCGGCCGTCGATGCGGCTGCGGGTGGTGGCGTCTTTTTGATGATCGACGATGGTGGCCACGTCGCGCAGGTAAACGGGTTTGCCGTCGCGCACGAAGGCGACGATGCTAAAAATGTCCGATGGGTGCTGGAAGTCCTCGGGCACGCGGACCATGTATTTGCCATCGCCGATGTCCATGGTGCCGCCGGGCATGTTGACGTTGCCCTGGACCACCGACTCGATCATGCTGCTGAAGGGCACGTTGTAGGCCCGCACGCGGTCGAGGTCGAACAAGACGTGAATCTCGCGCTCCAGGCCGCCGACGATCTTGGCGTCGAGCACGCCGGGGATGGCCTCGATGCGGTCCTCGAACTCCTCGGCGAAGACCTGCAGGCGCTTGAGGCTCAGCGGCCCCGAAAGCACCACCTGCAGGATCGGCCAATCCGACGAGCTGACTTCGTCGATGACCGGGTCGTCGGGCAGATCCTTGGGCAGATCCTGCTTGGCCTGGTCGACCTTGTCGCGCACCCGTTGCACGGCGTCTTCGCTGCTGACCTTGGGCGTGAACTTGATGACGATGTTGGAAATGCCCTCGGCCGAGGTCGAGCGCACCTCCTCGATGCCGTTGATTCCCTTGAGCTTGCGCTCGATGGGGATGGTGACGAGCTTTTCCATGTCCTCGGGGGCCACGCCCTCGAAGGTGGTGGTGACGATGACGTAAGGAATCTTGACGTCGGGCGAGGCCTCGCGAGGCAGCACGTCGTAGGCGTAGAGCCCGGTGATGAAGATCATGGCCAGCAGGACCAGCACGGCCGACTGGCGCTTGAGGGCGTAGTGGTTGACGATCATCGCACGCGCACCTTCATGCCGTCCTCGATGTCTTCCTGGCCCGAGACGACCAGGTTGTCGCCGGGGGCCAGGCCCTTGACGATCTGGATGCGCTCGGCCTCGATCACGCCGATTTCGATGGTCCGGGCCTGGATCACGCCGTCTTTCTCCACGAAGACCAGGCGCTCGCCGCCTTTGTCCACCAAGGCCGAAAGGGGCGCGGCCAAGGCGTCGTTTATGGTTTGCTTGAGGAAGCCGGCCCGGCAGATCATGCCCGGCCGGATGGCGCCGTCGGCGTTATCCAGCACGACCCTGGCCTTGAAGGTGCGCGTGGCCGGATCGGCCTTGAAGGCCACGAAGTCGATGCGGCCGAACCACTGGCGGCCGGGCATGGCGTCCATGGTCACCCGCGAGGGCTGGCCGACCTTGATATAGCGCACGTCCAGCTCGGGCACGCTGACGTTGACGCGAATCTGGTCGGTGTTGACGATGTCGGCCACGGGGTTGCCCTTATCGACAAACTCGCCGGCGTCGACGTGCAGGTGGTTGACGCGGCCGTCGATGGGCGCGCGCACGAAGCCTTTGTTGTAAAGCACCTGGGCCTCGCGCAGTTCGCCCTGGGCCACCAGGCGGGCGGTCTCGACCTTGTCGTACTCCTCACGGCCGATGACGCCCTTGTCGATCAGCGGCCGGCGGCGTTTGGCCTGGTCGGCGGCCATGTTGTAGTTGGCCTTGGCCCGGTCCAGGGCCGTTTTGAGGGCGGCCACGTCGATCTCGGCGACGATCTGGCCTTTTTTGACCTTGTCGCCGTCGTTGACGGTCACGGTCTCCACCCGGCCGGCGTGTTCGGCCGCCAGGACGATGTCCTCGATAGCCTCGGTCTCGCCGGGCAGGATCAAGGCGTCGAGCATGGTGGTCGGCTCGATCTTGAGCACCTGGACCACCGGCAGATTGCGGCCGTTGGCCTCCTTGGTGTCGGCGGCCGGCGCGCCGTCGCAAGCCGACAACAGCGCCAACGCGGCCACGATCAGCCACGCTAACAAACAACTTTTTGGGCTAGACATGGGGGCGCTCCACGGATCGGCCGCCAGAGGCCAACCCGCCGAAGAAAAATATGAGGCGGCGAAGCGAGGCCTATTTTAGAGCAACGCCCGCGAAAAGTCACCCTTATCCGTTGGGGTTTGAGCGCGATGGTTGTTTTGTCGCCAAATCGTCACCAATGGCCCTCAGGCCGCCGGCATTGTCCGGCCGGCGTCGATGGCCTCCAGCAGGGCCTCGATGCGCAAAAACGCCGCTTCCTCGCTGTACTTGCGGCCGTCGGCGTGGTCCAGTTCGATCATCACCGCCGGCGCGCCGCAGCGCGCGGCCATCAACCGTTGCAGGTCCATCTGCATCACCGAATAGACCTTGCAACTGCGGTTGCTGCCAAAGATCACGCCGTCGACGCCGTAGCGCTCGATCAGCGCGGCCATGGCCCGGGCCCGCAGCTCCAGGCCGTGGGGGCACACCGAGAAGTTTTGCATGCGCGCCAGATAGGCCAGCGGATCGCCGCCGTCGTAGGGGTAGTGGTCGATCCGGCCCTCCAGCGAGCCCAGGCAGGCGGTGTAGGTGGCGCTGACGATGTTGGCGCCCAGCCCGGCCAGGCGGCTGGACATGGCCCGCAACTGATGCCATGGCGCGATGTTGTCCCACAGCAGGCGATAACGCTCGTCCGGCACGGGACATTTGCCCATGGCCATGTTCAACTCGATCTCGTCGACCAAAAGCCGCAGATGATCGACCAGTTCCTTGGTGCCGCGCAGCGAGGTGATGTAGGGGGCCATGTGGGCGAAGGTGTCAAAGGCGGTGATGCCGGCGGGCCGGCTCTGGGCCAGACTCAGCAGCTTTTTCCACAGGGCGCAGGCCTGGTCGCTGTAGGCCATGGCCTGGCCGACCTTGTCCATGTCGCAGCGTTGGCCGGTCAGGCCCTCAATGGCCCGGATCATGGCGCGCAGTTGGCCCTCCAGGTAGCGGGTGTCCGCGGGCCGCTGGGGCTGGTAGCAAAAGGGCGCGTCGATGACGAAATGCCCGGCCCCGCTCATGCGTTGCACGGCGTCGAACCACTTGACCAAAAGCGAGCAGTTGTTGTTGTCGGAGATGAGCAGGTTGGGCCGGGGCTGGCCCATGCTGGGCGAGCCCTCGCCGCCGGCCAGGGCCGTGCCCAGATCGATGCGCGCGTAGGAGCACAGGTCCATGGAGTAACCGGCGGCCTCGGCCTTTTGGCACTGCTGGGCCCCCACGCCCCGGGCGGCGCACATGGCGGCGTGGTTTTCGGGCACGCAGACCACCAGGTCAAAGCCGTGCAGCAGCTCCAGGGGCACGATGATCGCCGCCCAAACCACGAACTTGCCGGCGGCGGCCCCTTGATGGGCCCGCAGATAATTGTCGTTGACGATGCGGCGCAGATTGGCCGCCGCGCTCAGGGCCAGCTTGGTGCTCATGACTTTTCTCCGGCCGGGGGTTGGGCCAGCATCTCGGCGAAGGCCTGCACGCGGTTGGCCAGGGCGGCCGCGCCGTCGCCGCCGCCGGGGGCGATCTCCAGGGCCAGGCAACGCAGGCCCTCCCCCCGCAGGCGCTCGAACAGCAGCGGCATGTCGAACCACTCGTATTCGCAGAATTTTTCGCCGACAAAGATAAACCCGTCGGCCTGGGACCGGCGGCACAGCTCGACCACGTGATCAAAGCGGCGGCCGGCGCTGGCCAGCAGCGTCGGGCACGGCGCGTGGCCGGCGAAAAGCGCCAGATAATAATCGGCCGCATCGGCCATGGGCGCGGGCCGACGCGCGTAAGAACGGCCAAGGGCCGCCACGTCCAGGCCCGTCACCCGCAGGCCGGCCTCGTCCAGAACCCGGCACAGGTCGGCCGGCGGCGGCAAAATGCCGCTGAGGACCACGCGGGGGCCGCTGGCTGGTGGCGGCGGCCCGGCCGTGGCCAGCAGTTCATCGAGCAGCGTGATGTGCTCCTCCACCGGCAAAAACCAGCCGGCCATGGCCACGTCGGCAAAATCGGCCAAGCACAGCCGCCCCAGGGCCAGGGCGGCCTGGGCCTGGGTCAGCAACTGGCGGGCCTGGTCGTAGAGGCGGCAGGAGCCCATGAACGCCTCGGGCGAAAAGCGGGCCTGGCTGATTTGCTCCAGCCGGCCGATCAGCGCGGCGGCCTGGCCGCGAAAATAATCCGTGGCCTCGGCCTGGCCGGCCGTTGTTTGCGGCAGATGCCAGCGCAGCAGCTCCAAGGGCTTGCCGCCGGCGCGGCCCTGGAGCAAAATCTCGGGCAGATTGCGGATGGTGTCGCAGGCGTTGTAAAAAAACAAACGCCCCAACCGCGCGCCGGGCCCGGCCAAGACGGCCTGGCTGGCGCACTGGGCCACGGCGCAAACGTAGCTTTGCAGATGCGCCGCCGCCTTGTCCAGGGCCGGGACGTGCTCGGCCAGGCCCCACAGCACCACGGGCTTCAGGCCAAAGCCGTGGAAGAGCTCGCGCGGCGGATAAAGGGGCAGGCAGCCGATCAGGCGCGGGTCGGCCCAATCCAGCCCAGCCAGGGCGCGGGCGAGTTGGCTCATGGCGTGAAATCCCTCCGTGGCCGGCGCAAAACCGCGTATTCGTCAAAAAACCATGTTCCGACAGGCCGACAGTTTAACCCGCCGGGCCGGCCAAGGCAACCGCCGCCAGCGGTTCAGGGCTGTTTTCGCTCGGCCGCCTCGATCATCTCCATGACTTTCAGCACGGCCTCCTTGGGGGCCGCGCCTTCGATGAGCACGCCGTTAATGACATACGACGGCGTGTTTTTGATATGAAAGCGCTCGGCTTCGGCCATGTCGTCATCGATGCGTTTGGCCAGGTCCGGGTCGGCCAGATCCTTGGCCAGGGCGTTTGGCTCCACGGCCAGTTCGTCGAGCAGGCCCTGGAGGGCGGCCGGGCCGGCCTTGCGCAACGCGGCCTGGCGTTGAAAAACCAGTTCTTGGAAGCGCCAGGCCTTGACCGGCGACTGGCGGGCGATGGCCTCGAAGTGCAGGGCCGCCGTGCGGGCGTATTCGTCGGAGGGGCTATGCTTGAGGAAGACGCGCACGCGCTGGGGCTGGGCCTCCAGCAGGTCCAGGACCATGGCGGCGTTGCGCGCGCAGGCCTGGCACGAAAAATCGGTGTATTCGAAGATGGTCACCGGCGCGTCGGCCCGGCCCAGCACGGCCCTTGGCCCGCCCACCTCGGGCGCGATGGGTTTTTTGATGGCCGCGGCGATCTGCTCGCGCCAGGCCTGTTCGCGTTTTTGCTCGCCGCCGGCCACGGCGATGTCGTATACCTGGATCGGCCGCTGGCGCAGGGCCTCCAGGACGATCTCGGGATTGTCCCGCAGGGCGGCCTTGATCCGTTCGGTCAGTTCTTGGTCTTGGCCGGCCAGGGCCAGGCCCGGCAGCAAGGCCCAAGCCAGGGTCAGGGCCGTCGTCACGCGCAGCCGCATCGATCTCGCCTCCCCGGATGGCCCGCGCGCGCCCCGGCATGGGGCCGCGGCCGTCCGCGGCCTAAAAAGTAACAGCCGTCGCGGCCAGCCCGCAAGTGGGCGGCTATCATCTATTGAGGGAACCGCCGCTCTGCGTATAAAATAGCGGAATCGGCGCAACCCGCACAAGGAGCCCAAGATGTGCGCTCTGCCCCTGCCCACGGCCTTCGCCCCGGCCGAGAAAAGCTCGCGGGACGAGATAATAGCCCAGGCCAAGGTGTTCGAGAACCACCTGCTGACCAGGCACGTGCTCGACCATGTGCCCCAGGCGGTGATGATCCTCAACGGCAATCGCCAGATCGTCTTGGCCAACGCCGCGCTTTTGAGCATGCTGGGCCAAAGCCTCGACGACCTGCTGGGCCAGCGGCCGGGCGAGGCGCTGGGCTGCGTCCACGCCGGCGAGACCCTGGGCGGCTGCGGCACCACCGAGTCGTGCCGTCACTGCGGGGCGGTGCTTTCGATCCTGGCGGCGCAGAAGGGTGAGGCCACCATGGGCGAATGCACCCTGCGCCGTGGCTGCGACTCGCCGGAATCGCAAGACGTCCAGGACATGGACCTGCGCGTCTTCGCCTCGCCCATGGAGGTCGACGGCCAGCGCTTCACCATCTTCACCGCCCACGACATCGGCCACGAACGGCGGCGGCGAGCCCTGGAGCGCATCTTTTTTCACGACATCCTCAACACCACCGGCGGGCTTTCGGGCTTCGCCCAGTTGCTCTGCGACTCCGAGCAGGGCCACCTGGCCGAGCACGCCAAGGTCGTGCGCGACATCACCAGCAAGCTCATCGACGAGATCACCGCGCAAAAAGACCTGCTGGCCGCCGAAAGCGCCGAGTTGCGAGTCTACCCGGCCCTGTGCGGCAGCAAGGAGTTCCTTCAGAAAATCATCCAGGAGCACGAAAATCATCCCGCCGCCCGCGGCCGGACGATTAAACTGGACCCTGGGTGCGAAAAGGTCAGCCTGGTCACTGACGCGGGGCTGCTGCGCCGGGTGATCGGAAACATGCTCAAAAACGCCTTGGAGGCCAGCCAGCCCGGCGAGACCATCAGCGCCGGCTGCCTGCACGAAAACGGCAAGCTGACGTTCTGGGTGCACAATCCCCAGGTGATCCCCCACGACGATCAGTTGAAGATCTTCAGCCGCTCGTTTTCGACCAAAGGCCCCCACCGGGGCCTGGGCACCTACGGCATCCGCCTGCTGACCACCCGCTACCTGCAGGGCGAAGTGGGCTTCAGCTCCACGCCCGAGGAAGGCACGCGCTTTTTCGTCACCCTGCCCCAGATGCTAAAGTAATCGGCGGCCAGACGGGCCGCCCCAGACCGGGAGGCCCTCATGGAGCGCAAAGTCATCGTCTCGGCCGCCATCACCGGGGCCATCCACACCCCGACCATGTCGCCGCACCTGCCCATCACCCCCGAGCAGATCGCCGACCAGGCCATCGAGGCGGCCCAGGCCGGCGCGGCGGCCGTGCACATCCACGCCCGCGACCCGCGCAGCGGCATGCCCAGCGCCGATCCGGCCCTGTTCGAGCAGATCGTCACGCGCATCCAGGCCGGCTGCGACGCCATCATCTGCCTGACCACCGGCGGCGGCCTCAGCATGACTGTCGAACAGCGGGCCGCCGTCGTGCCCCGCTTCCAGCCCGAGTTGGCCTCGCTCAACATGGGCTCGATGAATTTCGCCCTGCACCCCATGGCCAAGCGCCACGCCGCCTGGCTGCACGAGTGGGAGCCGCTGATGCTGGAGGCCTCCAAGGACAACATCTTCCGCAACACCTTTGGTGACTTGGAAAAAATCCTGGCCATGATGGCCCAGGCCGGCGTCAAGCCCGAGCTGGAAATCTACGACGCCGGCCAGTTGGACAACGCGGCGTTTATGGTGGCCGAGGGCCTGCTCAAGCCGCCGCTGTATCTGCAATTCGTGCTGGGCATTCTGGGCGGCATGTCGGCCACGCTGGACAGCCTGCTGTTCCTCAGGCAAACCGCCGACCGCCTGCTGGGCCCGCGCAACTATCAATTCAGCGCCTTTGGGGCCGGGCGCATGGAATTCCCCATCTGCACGGCCAGCGCCCTCATGGGCGGCCACTGCCGGGTGGGCCTGGAGGACAACCTCAACCTCGCCCGCGGCGTGCCGGCCACGTCCAACGCCGAGTTGGTGCTCAAGATGCGCCGCATTTTGGCCGAATTTTCGCTGGAAACGGCCACGCCGGCCGAGGCGCGGGCCATCTTGGGCCTGAAGGGCCGCTAGCGGCCGCGCCGATCGAAAAAATCGCGGGGAGCCCGGCGCGCCCAGGCTCCCCTTTTGCTCGTGGTCGGGCGGCTGGCTATGACGGATCGGCCACGCCAGCCAGGGTGGTCAGGGCCAGCTTGCGGCCGGGGTCGGTCTTGAAGACCTTGTTGATCAGCGCGGCCAGTTCCTCGGGCGTCTTGTCGGGATACTCCTCGGGGATGTTGACCAGCCAGTCGGCGTCCCAGACGACCCTGAACTCGGGCGTGTCGATATCCTTGGCCGAGTGATGATTGGCGATGATGCGCCCCACGTGGTCGCGGGTGTTTTCGTCCAGGCCCAGCTCCTTCATCAGCCGCTCGGCGATGGCCGGGCCATACTTTTCCTGATAGCGGCCGGCGTTGGAGCCGTGCAGGCGCTCGCCCTCGGTGACGCCCACGTCGTGCAGGATGGCCGCGGCCAGGATCACCTTGGGCTCGCCGCCGGCCTGGGCCATGATGCGCTCGGCGGCGTCCAGCACGGCCAGGGCGTGGGCGATGCGCCGCTGATCGTTGCCAAAGTGACCGCGCATGGCCGCCAGCAGGCGCTCGACCAGGCTCTCTTGGCCGGCGTCGGCCTTCTGGGCCTTGGGGTCGTAGCCCAGGCACTTGGCGGCGTGCTCGCACCACTGGGCGCAGCCCAGGTTGAGCTTGGGATTGGCCACGCGCTGGCCGCAGTTCTTGCAGCGGCGCTGGGCGTCGTCCTTGAAAAACTCCATCTCGTAGCCACAGTTGCCGCACTTGACCTCGAAGATGTCGCCGGGCTTCCAAAAGGCCGTATCCTGGCCAGGGCACATGGTCTGGGCCATCAGAGCAACCCTCCTTCCCGCTGGGCGCTCCACCAGGCGGCGAAGCGCATGTTGCGCGGCGCTTCGTCGATGAAGCGCTCCACGGCCCGCGAAAACATCGCCGTCAGCTCGCGGGGGTCGTGGGCCTCGGCGGCCTCGCGGGCCAGTTGGGGCCGGCGGCCGAGCTTGCCGCCCATGAGCACCTGGCCCCAGGGCCGCGAGACGATCACCGCGTCGTAGTCGCAGGCGGCGCCGCAACTGTAGCAACCCTGGCAGCGGCCGCTGTACCAGATGGGCGTTTCGTCGACGACGATGGCCCGGTCCGGGCAGGCCGCCTCGCACAGGCCGCAGCCCGAGCAGGCCGTCTCGTCGAAGCTGGGCCGCACGCGGCCCACCACCGCCAGATCGGCGATCTGGGGTTGGCTACAGGCGTTGGGGCAGCCGGCGATGGCGATGCGCAGGCGGTCGTGGGCCATGATGCGCTCGCCGTCCAAGCGGCCACGCAGACGTTCGGAGACCTCGGCGGCCTCCAGCCAGCGCTGGACCTCGGCTTGCCAGGCGGCGGCGTCGATGAGGCTGTTGGGGCAACCCGGTCCGGCGGCCTGACAGGCCCGCAGTTCGACCATCACCGCGCCGGGCAGATTGGCCACCGGGCCGGCCGGCATGGCCGGGGCGGCGGAAGCTTCGTATTGTTGAGCCGCGTAAATCATCGCCTATCCTCCCCGGCCCTCAGGCCACGCCCGCCATGGGCGGTTGATGCTCCAGCACCCGGCCGTCGCGGCCGATCATCATCGAACCCACCGGCAGGTCGAGGCCGGCTCGCGCCATGGCCTGGCGCACGATGAACTCCAGCCCCTTGCAGCAGGGCACTTCCATGTGCACAACCGTGATCGAGCGCGGCCGCGCCCCGGCGATGAGCTGGGCCAGCTTGTCGATATGGGCCTGGGCGTCGTCGAGCTTGGGGCAAGCCAGGGCCACGGCGCGGCCGCCCAGCAGGCGCGCGTGCAGATCGGGCAGGCTGGCGGCGGCGCAGTCGGCCAACAGCAGCAGTTCGGCCCCTTGCAGATACGGCGCGTTGGGCGAAAGCAGCTGCAGCTTGATCGGCCAATGGCCCAGCCGCGAGGCCACCGGCTGGGCCTCGCCCTGGCAGGCGCAAGGGGCCTGGGCCGGGCTCAGGGTCATGGCCTGGGACGACGGGCAACCACAGGCCATTGCCGGCAGCGGCTCGGCGGCCGGGGCCTCGTGCTGGCGACGATGGACCTCGGCCTCGTCGAACTCCTCGGCCTCGCGCTGGGTGATGGTCAGCGCGCCGGTGGGGCAACCGCCCAGGCAGGCGCCCAGGCCGTCGCAGAGGATCTCGCCCACCAGCCTGGCCTTGCCGTTTTCGATGACCAGCGCGCCCTCGGCGCAGTCCAGCACGCATTGGCCGCAGCCGTTGCACAGTTCCTCGTTTATTTCGATGATGTTTCGCATCCTACGCATTTGAAGCCACCTTTCCCCACTCGGCCGTCAAGTCGCCGAGCTTGGTGTTGGCGAAATAGTCCTTGATCTCCTGGCTGAGCTTGCCCAGCAACTCGCCCATGATGCAGTGGCCGCCGCAGACGGGTTGACCCAACAGGCAGCCGACTTCGCCCAATTGACCCTCGGCCGCGGCGTAGACCTCCAGCAGGCTGACCTGCTCGGGCGTTTTGGCCAGGGTGAACCCGCCGCCCGGCCCGCGCTGGGAAACGACCAGGCCGGCCTTGCCCAGGCGCTGCATGACCTTGGCCAAGTGGGCCTCGGAAGCGCCCATGACCCGGGCGATCTCGTGGGTGGAGGCCTTGCGGCCCGGCTCGGCCGCCAGGTAGGCCATGGTGTGCAGGGCCAGGGAAGCGGCTTCGGATATATGGATGAGACTGTTCATGGCGGCCTCTTTGTTATATTCTGGTACTACAATACTTCTTTTGTCGCCGGTCGTCAACCCCGCGCGATATTTTTTTGGGGCGGGCGCGGGGCGATCGCTTCCCGGCCGAAAACGGGCGACGCGCTTTGGCTGGTTGCCCCCGGCCCGGCGGACTATTGTATAATGACCCCTGGCCGGCGAGCGCCGCGGCCAAGGCCCACGCAATCAACCTCGGAGGACGATCCATGAGCAAAGTGACGGTGGTGGCCCTGATGACCGCCAAGGAAGGCCAAGAGACCGACGTGCAAAAAGCAATGCTGGACTGCGCCGCGCCCACCCGCCAAGAGGCTGGCTGCCTGAACTATGACATTCATCAGTCGCTGAAAAAGCCGGCCGAATTCATGGTGCACGAGAACTGGGCCTCCATGGACGCCCTGGCCGCCCACGGCAAAACGGCGCACATGGCCAAGCTGATGAGCGACCTGGCCGACAAACTGGCGGTCGCGCCCAAAATAACCTTGTGGAAAGAACTACAATAGTATAGCATACGTTCGTAGCGGCAACTCGGCCGGGCCATCAGTCGACGCCGCCGGACCGCCAGCGGAACTTCCGCCACGGCCTTGGGTTCGGATCACTCTGTGGGGGGTGTGTGAAACAAGTGATCGCCGGGGCGCTGGCGCTGTTGATGCTGTCGAGCCTTTCCTGCGTCCGCGCGGAACGGGGCGCGGCCGCGTCGGGCCAAGGCGATACGGCGACGGCGGCGCGGCCCGGCGAGGCCGCCGCATGGCGTTTTTGGCCGGCGGCGGCCCTGACGGCCGGCATGGCCGTGGGAGTGGGTCTGGGCCTGTGGCGCGGCCGGCAAGGGCGGGCCAGGCGCGCGAACGGACGGTCCCTGGCCGAAGGCAAGGTGTTGATCCATCCGGCGTTGCGCCGCCGTAAACTGGCCCGTCGGGCCGTGGACAAGCTGTTGCGCGGCCGAGCCGATCTGCTCAGCGACGAGGAAATGGCGGCGTTCCTGGCCGAGCGGGGCTGAGCCTGGCCCGGCCAAGGAATCACCGCCGGGAGAGATCGTTCATGGCCATGGAATCCGATCAACCGCCCTGCGTGAACGCGCCGGCCGATCAGCTCATCATCAACGAGGCCCAGTTGCTCCTGGCCGAAAAACGCACCAGCCTGGCCACCCTGCGCACGGGCATCGCCGTGCTGGCCCTGCCGCTGACCCTGGCCAGTTTTCTGATCGTCTTGTCCTCGCGGGTGGTCTTCGACGGGGCCACCTATCTGCTGTGGCCGGTGCTGACCCTCTGCGCGGCGTTGGTGGCGTTGGGGGCCTACCTCATCGGCCGGGCGCTGTCGCGCCTGCAGCGGGCCGATCGCCTTTTACAGCGGCTCAAGCGCGATCACGCCTTCATCGGCCAATACATGGCCTGAGCCGCCGCCCCGCGCCCCCACCAAAATATAGGGTAAGGCCATTTGGTTTTTTTGTTGAACCAAGCCGCCGGCTCCCGAATAATCAAATCAGCACGATGCATCAACACAACCGGCCCGGTGGACGGCGCGCCGTCCCCTGCCCTACCGCGGCCATGGCGAAAGGAACGAGGCGCATGAACTGGTTCGGCCAGCTGACGGTGGGGCGTAAACTGACTTTTGGCTTCGCGGTGATGATCATCTTCATGGCCGTCATCGGCGCGGTGGGCTTTCGCAGCCTGACGGCCATCCAGGCCAACCTTGAAGATATGTTCCAGATTCGTCTGCCCAGCCTGGACTATCTGTTGCAGGCCGACCGCGACCTGCAACAGTTGTTGGTGGCCGAACGCAGCCTGATTTTCGCCGAGGCGGGCGGCAAGGCCTTTGAAAAGCAACTGGCCGATTATGAAACCAACCTGCGCCAATCGGCCGAACGCTGGAACAAATACAAGGCCCTGGTCAGTCGGCCCGAGGAAAAAGAGCTGCTGCCGCTCTACGAAAGCGCCCGCGCGCAGTGGGAACAAGCCTCGCGCAAGGTCGTCGAGGCCTGCAAGAGCGGCGATCCCCAGGCCCGGCAAGCGGCCATGACCCTTTCGCTGGGCCAGGCCGGCGAGCTGTTCGAGGCCATGCGCGACCACCTGGACAAGCTTCAGGAGTTCAACCAGCAATCGGCCGAGGCCGACCACGGCGAGGCCACGGCGGTCGCCGACCAGACCATGGCCACGCTGTTGATCATCACCTTGGCCGGCATGGGCCTGGCTGTCCTGCTGGCCCTGGTCATCGGCCGGGGCGTGACCAAGCGGCTCAACGCCGTCATCACCCGCCTGGCCCAAAGCTCCCAGCAGGTGGCCTCGGCCTCGGCCGAGGTCAACAAGGCCGGCCAGTCCCTGGCCCAGGGCTCCAGCCAGCAGGCCGCCGCCCTGGAACAAGTCAGCGCCTCGCTGGAGCAAATGGCCTCCATGACCAGCCAAAACGCCGACAACGCCCACCTGGCCGACGACAAGATGAAATCCGCCGCCCAGATCGTGGCCACGGCCAATCAATCCATGGCGTCGTTGCGCCAGGCCATGGAGGCCATCAACGCCGCCAGCGGCGAAACGGCCAAGATCGTCAAGACCATCGATGAGATCGCCTTCCAGACAAACCTCCTGGCCTTGAACGCCGCCGTGGAGGCCGCCCGGGCCGGCGAGGCCGGGGCGGGATTTGCCGTGGTGGCCGACGAGGTTCGCTCGCTGGCCCAACGCGCCGCCGAGGCCGCCCGCACCACCGCCCAGTTGATCGAGGAAAGCATCCGCGACATCAAAAACGGCGGCAGCCTGGTGCTGGCCACCGACGAGGCCTTCAATCAGGTGGCTTCCAGCGCCGGCGAGGTCGGCGGCCTGGTCGGCGAGATCGCCGCGGCCAGTTCCGAGCAGGCCCAGGGCATCGGCCAGGTCAACCGGGCCATGTCCGACATGGATAAAGTCACCCAGCAAAACGCGGCCAACGCCGAACAATCGGCGGCGGCGGCCGAGGAGTTGGCCGCCCAGTCGGACCTGCTGCGCGGCCTGGTGCGCGAGCTGGCCGTGCTGGTGGAGCGGCGCGCCGACCAGCGGCCTCGGGCGGCCATCAGCGGCGACGGCGACAAAAAGTCGCGGCCCGCCAAGGTTAAGGCCCTGCCGCCGGCCGACCAGGGCCAGGGGTTCGACTTTTAGGCCGATTGCCCCAGGTTAGAACCAGAACAGCGGATAGCGCCGGCGGCTGGGGATGTTGTTGACCACCACCGCCACCGCCAGCATCAAAAGCGACCCGCTGGCCACCGGCGCCAAAACGTACCAAAAGCCCAACTCGGCGATCTGCGGCCCGCCGATCACCGCGATCAGGGCCGTGGCCCCGCCCGGCGGGTGCAGCGTGCTGGTCAGTTGCATCGCCGCGATGGCCGTGGCCACGGCCAACGGCGCGGCCAGCCAAAGCTCGCCGGGCAGGGCCAGACGACAGGCCACGCCGATCAACGCCGAAAACACGTGGCCGCCCACCAGGTTGCGCGGCTGGGCCAGGGGGCTGTTGACCGCCCCATAAATCAGCACCGCCGAAGCGCCGAACGAGCCGATGATGAACACCAGCTCCCGACCGTCGAACCAGGCGAAATGCAAAAGCGCCACCGCCGCGATGCCCAAAAACGCCCCCAGCCACGACCAGAACACCTCGGCCCGATCGGCCGCCGGCGGGCACTGGCCGCCGCCCTTCATCTTGCACAAAAATCGGTTCATGGCCGCCCTCCACCCGCGCGAAGCCCGCGACGACATATTGTGGTATTATGGTGATAGAATACTATAATGCGCCGCGTCGTCAAGGCTTTCTTTCACCCTGGCCCGGCAAACTGCCGTTGACAGGGCCGGCCGCTTGGGTCGAATATTGGCCCAAACGGCCACGCGCACGGGTGTTTTCCAGGGAATAGCGGATATTATGAACTATTTCAAATTATTGCGTTTTTGGGCGGCGCTGGCGGCGCTGTTCGCGACGCCCGCTTTTTGCGGGCTGGCCACGGCCCAGGATGGCGACGCCTTTCACGAACGCTCCCTGGAGATCATCACCGAACCCTGGACCGGCGACCTGGACGGCATGCTGGAGCGGCGCTACATCCGCGCCCTGGTGGTCTACAGCAAGACCAACTATTTTCTGGACGGTCCCACCGAGCGGGGCGTCACCTACGAAAGTCTGAAAAACTTCGAGGCCCAGCTCAACGCCGGCCGCAAAAAGAAAGTGCACATCCTGCCCATCCCCGTGACCAACGATCAGCTTATCCCCATGCTGACGGCCGGCAAGGGCGACATCGCCGCGGCCATGCTCACCGAGACCGCCGATCGCCGCAAGCTCGTCGATTTTTCCGCGCCGTTCAGCGACCAGATCCGCGAACTGGTGGTCACCGGGCCTGGCTCGCCAAAGATCGCGCACGCCGCCGACCTCAGCGGCAAGACGGTCTACGTGCGTCAGTCAAGCAGCTATTTCGACAGCTTGCAAAAACTCAACCGCCAATTGGCGGCCCAGGGCAAACCACCGGCAGTCATCGAGCCGGCCGACGAAAACCTGGAAGAAGAAGACATCCTCGAGATGGTCAACGCCGGCCTGATCCAGATCACCGTGGTCGACAATTATCTGGCCAATTTCTGGCGGCAGTTCTTCACCGACCTGGAAGTGCACAAGAACTTCGACCTGCGCTCCGGCGGCCGCCTGGCCTGGGCCTTCCGCCATGGCAGCCCCAAGCTGGCCAAAGCCGTCAACGAGTTTGTCAAAAAAAACAAGCAGGGCACCCTGATGGGCAATATCCTCATCAAGCGCTACCTGCGAAACACCCAGTGGGCCAAGCGGGCCATCAGCGGCCAGGACTTGGCGCGCTTCAAATCCACCGTGGGCTTTTTCAAACAATACGCCGGGCAATATTCCTTTGACTGGCTGATGATCACCGCCCTGGCCTATCAGGAGTCCGGTCTGGACCAAAGCAAGCGCAGCCCCGAGGGCGCGGTGGGCGTGATGCAAATTCTGCCCGGCACGGCCGCCGGCCATCCCATCTACATCACCGGCGTGACCAAGCTCGACAACAACATCCACGCCGGCGTCAAATACCTGCGCCACCTCTATGACGAAAACTTCAAGGACGACGCCGGCGTCAGCGAACTGAACAAGGTGCTTTTCACCTTCGCCGCCTACAACGCCGGCCCGGCCAAGGTCAAGCAGTTGCGCGCCAGCGCCGCCAAGATGGGCCTCAACCCCAACGTGTGGTTCGGCAACGTCGAGCAGGCCGCCGCCCGCGCCATCGGCCGCGAGACGGTGCAATACGTCTCCAACATCTTTAAGTATTACATCGCCTACAAGCAGATCGCCAAGCAGGGCAACCAACGCGAGGCCGCCCAGGCCGCCGCCCGCTAGATTTTCTTGCGGGCCCCGCCCAGCTTTTGCGCGTCTTTTTTGCGCAGGCGAATGGACTTTGGCGTCACCTCGACCAGTTCGTCGTCATCGATGTATTCCATGGCCTGTTCGAGGGTGAAACGCCGCGGCGGCGTCAGGCGCAGGGCCTCGTCGGCCCCGGAGGCGCGCATGTTGGTGAGCTTTTTCTCTTTGGTGATGTTGACGGCGATGTCCTCGCCCCGCGAGTTCTGCCCCACGATCAGCCCCGGGTAGGAGGGGTCGCCTGGTTCGACGAAGATCGAGCCCCTGGGCTGGAGGTGGTAGATGGCGTAGGCCACGGCCTTGCCCATGCGGTCGCTGACCAGCGAGCCGTTGGAGCGGCCGGCGATCTCGCCGGCGTGGGGCGCGTGCCCGATGACCAGGGTGGTCAGGATGCCCGCGCCGCGGGTGTCGGTGAGAAACTGCGAACGATAGCCGATCAAGCCCCTGGTGGGTATCTCGAACTCCAGGCGCGTGCGGCCCTGACCGTTGTTTTGCATGCGCGTCATCTTGCCGCGCCTGGCCGAGAGCTTTTCGGTGACCACGCCGACGTATTCGTCGGGCACGTCGACCACGGCCAGCTCCAGGGGCTCGTGGACCACGCCGTCGATGAGTTGGGTGATCACCCTGGGCTTGGACAGGCCCAGTTCGAAGCCCTCGCGGCGCATGGTCTCCACCAGCACGGCCAGTTGCAGCTCGCCCCGGGCGCTGACCTTGAACGAATCGGTGGCCTGGCCTGGCTCGACGCGGATGCTGACGTTGTAGAGGGTCTCTTTTTCCAGCCGGGCCTTGATCTGGCGCGAGGTGAGCAGACTGCCCTCGCGGCCGGCCAACGGCGAGGAGTTCACCGAGAACTCCATGGACATCGTGGGCTCTTCGACGCTGATCACCGGCAGCGCCCTGGGGTCTTCGGGGTCGGCCAGGGTGTCGCCGATGAAGGCGTCATCCACGCCGGCCACGGCGGCGATGTCGCCGGCGGCGATGTCATCGGCGGCCAGGCGCTCCAGGCCGCGATAGGTGTAGACCTGGCTCAGGCCGAAGCGCCCGGCCGGCTGGCCTTTTTTCAGCAAAAGCACCTGACCGCCGGCCCGCAACCGGCCGCCGACGATCTTGCCCACGGCGATGCGGCCGACGTAGTCGGAGTAATCAAGGTTGGTGACCAGAAACTGTAGCGGCGCCTCGGGGTCGAAGCTGGGCGGCGGAATGTGGGCCAGGATGGCCTCGAACAGGGGTTGCAGGTCCACGCCCTGCTCGTCGGGGCTGTTTTGGGCCACGCCGGCCTTGGCGTTGGTGTAGAGAATGGGGAAATCAAGCTGATCGTCCTCGGCCCCCAGGTCGATGAGCAGGTCGTAGAGTTCGTTCTCCACTTCCTTGATGCGCCGGTCGGGGCGGTCGATCTTGTTGATCACCGCCACCAGGGGCAGCTTGCGCTCCAGCGACTTGGAGAGCACGAACCTGGTCTGGGGCAAGGGGCCTTCGGAGGCGTCGACCAAAAGCATCACGCCGTCGACCATGTTGAGCGTGCGCTCGACTTCACCACCGAAATCGGCGTGGCCGGGGGTGTCGACGACGTTGAGCTTGACGCCGTTGTAGGTGATGGCCGTGTTTTTGGCCATGATCGTGATGCCCTTTTCCCGCTCCAGGTCCAGGGAGTCCATGACCCGTTCGGCCACCTTTTCGTTTTCGCGGAAAACGCCGCTCTGCCAGAGCATGGCGTCGACCAGGGTCGTTTTGCCGTGGTCGACGTGGGCCACGATGGCCAGGTTGCGCAGGTCTTGCCGCTGTTGCATGTTCGAAGCCATGATTTCCGTCAACCTCCGGCCGCGCCGCCGGCGGTCGTCATTAGTTTGGGTGAGCGTTGCCCGCCGGGCGCGCCGCCGCGCGGGAGAGCGCTATTATACCATCACAACGCCGCGTCGGCCCTGGGGCCGCTTCAGGCCTTGCGGACAAAACGGGCGCAGTCGATTTTGGCCAGCTTGCCGGCTATCTCGCGGCAGAGGTTGCTCAGGGTGGGCTCGGCCGTCAAACCGGGATGGCCGGCCAACTCGGGCCGGCGATAAAGGGCCTTGGCCATTTCCTTGGCCGCGCCGGGTTGGTCGGCCCGCTCCAGGGCCTGTTGCGTCGTGGTCAGCTCGGGCGGCGGCGGGGCGCTCTCCCGCGTTGGCGCCAGCGCGCCACGGCTGACCAACACGCCCAGAATCTTGCCGAAAACGCGCATCTTGGGCTGATCGTGGCCGACCAACAGCGGATGCAGCCTGGCGGCGAAATCGGCCACCGGCCGGCTGGCGTGGCGGTCAAACTCCAAAAAATAGGGCCGCAGCTTCTGGGCCAGCGAGAAAAGCAGTTGCAAGGCCTGGCGATCCTGGCCCTGGCGCAACAGGCCCTCCAGACGCAGCGTGGCCGCCCGGCAGGCCGCGTCGGCCGGGCCGGTGGGCTGGTCGGATACGGCCGGCGATTGGCCGAAGATGTCGATGATGCGCGCCAACCGCGGCGCGATGACCGTGTTTTGATAAAAATTTTCGTCGGCGGGCAGATTGGGGTCGATGTAGATGGCCTCCACCGCCCGGCCCACGGCCTCGATTTCGACTTCCAGCGAGCGGGCGCTGTCGGTGGCGGCCATCTCCAGGGCCTTGCTCTGCATGGCCACGGCCAGGTTGAACAACACCACGCCGCGAAACGACGGCCGCAGCTCCAAGAGCGACCGATACAGCCGTATCGAGCGGTCGACATTGCCCTGCTGGCGCAGTTGCATGCCGATGTAATTGAGCCGCGAACAGGCGTCGTGAAAATGCTCGGGGCTCTTGGCGGCCTGTTTCAGATAGCGCTCGGCCGTGTCCACGTCGCCATCGAAAAACGCGCCAAGGCCGAACTGGATCATGTGCCGTGGCGAAACCACGCCATCGCCTCCGACCTTGTCGCTGAGCGTCTGCTGGGCCAGGCGGCCCAGGCGACGCACCATGGGGTTGGCCTCGCCCAGCACCTGGCCCAGCTCCAGGGTCAGGATGTTTTCGGCGATGGCCGCGGCCATGTCCTTGCGCTTGTCCACGGCGTGGCCGCTCCGGGCGGTGACCACGCTGGCGGCCTTGTCGATGGCCAGGCGATAGTTCTGCTCGGCCTCCTCCAAAAAACCCTGAATCACCGCCGGATCGGGCGGTTGGCCCAGGGCCCGCTTCTTTTCCACGTAGTCCTTGACCTGCTCGACGCGCAGGTTGGCGATCTCCTGGTTGGGCGCGGGCAGTTCCTCGGCCACCTTTTCGGCGTCGCGCAGCATCTCCATGGCCGGGGCGTATTTTTTGCGCTTGACCAGCAGGCGGCCGCCCTCCAGAT
The DNA here is from genome assembly GCF_000143965.1 of Desulfarculus baarsii DSM 2075. Classification (GTDB taxonomy): domain Bacteria; phylum Desulfobacterota; class Desulfarculia; order Desulfarculales; family Desulfarculaceae; genus Desulfarculus; species Desulfarculus baarsii. The sequence continues at coordinate 3,325,504 of NC_014365.1, forward strand.
AGGCCTCCGGGTCGGTGGGCAGGGCCTCGATGGCCTGGCGGCACAGGGCGATGGCCTTGTCGAAGTCCTTGGACTCTTTCAGTTTTTGCACCTCGGCCATGATCTGTTCGGCCTGGGCGCGACGGTTTTTCAGTTCCTCGGCGCTTTTGTATTCGCGTAGCTCCAGCAGGCGGCCCTTGCGCGTCTGAAAGTATTCCAGCAGATAATCGTGCAGCTCATCGACGCGTTCCCGTTGCTGCTGGGCCTTGTCGCCAAACATATCCTGCACGCGCAGCATGAAGGCGCCCACGATGCCAAACGGGAAAAGCTCCTCGACGATGCGCAGGCGGATGTCGTGATCCTGGGCCGAGACGAAAATGGGGATGCAGGCGCCCAAAAGATCCGAGGCCGCGCGCCGGGTGTTTTTCATCAGCGACGCCACGCCGGCGTAGAAATCGCCAAAGGCCAGGTCGCCATAGCCGATGCCGCCCGCGTCCTTCATCTGCTTGGGTGGGTGATTGACCAGGATCACGCCGTCTTGCAGGCGCATCAACTCGGCGAAAAGCTGGCGCATGGCCTGAAAATAATTGGCCGGCGCACGGGCGGCGCTGACGTTGGCGAAACCAAGCTCCTTGAGCGCGGCCGCGGCCTGGCCCAGCAGCGTGGCGTCGGCGATAAATAGTTTTATCGGCGTGTCGAGGTGGGCGGCCAAGGCTGGGGAGGCTGGCGACATCGATCAATCCAGGCGGCAGCGGGGCCGTTCGCCGAAAAACGACATGCCGACCCGCCTCGGCGTTGGGGCGGGCCGCCGCCAAAAGTCTATCATCGCCGGCCGGCGATTCAAGCGACGTTTGCCAGACGCCGCCCCGCCGGCTCAATCAATGGGCAAGCGCAGCCAGCCATTCACGTCATCGATTTCGCGCTGGCGTTTCTCGGCGCTCCAGCCCAGCTCGGCCGCGCAGATGTCGGCGGCCTGTTCCAGCACGCCGGGCGCGGGCTGACCCAGCGCGCCCAGGCCCGTGCGCCGCAGCACGGCGTCGGCCAGGGTGCGGGCCATCTCGTGGCGCACGGCGAACGCGACCCCGGCCATGATCTCGCCGTCGAAAGCGCTGCGCCGGGCCAGCTCCGGTTCGGCCCGGGCCAGCTCCAGCACCTGGCCGCACTGCGCGCCATAATTGCGAGCCATCACCTCGACCGTGTCGGCGGGAAAATCGGCGTGCAGATTTTTCATCTCGGCCACGAAGGACTCCACGCCGCGCATCTCGCAGCCGTTGAGCGGCTTGCCAGCGGTGGCCGATGGCGGCAGGTCGCGGCCCAGCTTGCGGCCGATGACCTTCATGGCCTTTTCGGCCAGGTTGCGGCTGGTGGTGTACTTGCCGCCTTCGATGGTGATCAGCCCCTCGACGCCCTCGGCGGCGTTGTCGTGGATCTCGTAGCGCCGCGAGGCCTGATAGGTGCCTTCCACGTGATCCTCGACCAGGGGCCTCAGGCCGCCATAGGCGAAGACGATGTCCTCGTAGGCCAGCTTGCCGTCGCCGTAGCACGAGTTGAGCGTGGCCAAAAGCTCCTCGACGCTTTGCTTGGTCACGCGGTAGTTGTCCGGGTCGCCGTTGTATTCTTTGTCGGTGGTGCCCACCAGCGTGTGCCCGCGCCAGGGCAGCACGAACAGGTGCCGACCGTCGTCGGTCCACAGCACCACGCCCCAGCTCGATTTGAGCTTGGGCGTGATGAAGTGGATGCCCTCCGAGCGCCGGATGCGCGGCGAGGCCTCGGCCGCGCAGCCCGGTTGCAAAATCAGGTCGGCCCAAGGCCCGCCGCAGTTGACCACCAGCGAACCGCGCAAGTCGATTTCGGCGCCGCTGAGCAGGTCGCGCGCCTTGACGCCGCCCACCCGGCGCTCCAGCGGGCAGATGGCGTCCAGGGCCTGGGCGTGGTTGGCCACGTGAGCCCCCATGGCCACGGCCGAACGGACAAAAGCCAGGGTCAGGCGCTCGGGAAAAGAGCTTTGACAATCGTAATAGAGCGCCGCCGACTCCAGGCCCTGGGGCCGCACGTGGGGGGCCATTTGCATCAGCTCGTCAACGGCGACCATGCGGTGGTTGGGCAGGCGCTTGTCCTTGTCCCAGGTCCATTTTTTGTCGTAGGCGATCAGGTCGTAGAGGGCCAGACCCGCGCGCACCGTCCACGACGATTTGTAGAGCGGGGCCAAAATCGGCAGCGGATAGACATAGTTGGGCGCGATGTTCTCCAGGATGCGCCGCTCTTGCAAAGACTCGCGCACCAGGCCCAGCTCGCCATAATAAAGATAACGCAGCCCGCCGTGGATCATCTTGGAGGTGGCCGCCGAGGTGGCCCAGCCGAAGTCGCGCTTTTCGATCAACGCCACCGCCAGCCCCCGCGAGGCCGCCTCGTAGGCGATGGCCGCGCCGGTGACCCCGCCGCCGACGATGATCACGTCGTAGTTGCGGCCATCGTAGCGTTCGATGAACCTTTGCATCACGCCCTCCGCCCGCCCAGATAAACCACGGCCTCGATCATCAGGGCCACGCCCTTGGGCAGGGCCGCCGCCTGCAAGGTGGCGCGGGCCGGCGCGGGCTGGCCGAAATGGGTCGCGTAAACCTCATTGAAACGCTCGAACTGGGACAGGTCGGCCAAAAAGACCGTGGTTTTCACCACATCGGCCAATGCGGCCCCGGCCGCCCGGCAGACGGCCGCCAGGTTGGCCAGCGCCTGGCGCGTGGCCGGCTCGATATCCGGGCCCACCACCTGGCCGCTGGACGGCTCCACGGGCAGTTGCCCCGAGACAAAAAGAAAATCGCCGGCGACCACGCCGTGGGAATAAGGCCCGGCCGCCGCCGGCCCGCCCGCGGGGCAAACCGCCCCGATCGCCCTTTCGCTCATCTTCACCCTCGCCGCCGTCGGTCGCCCGCCGGCCTCTTCAAGACTGATCCCTGGGCCAATGTTAGCACACCGCCGGGCCGTGGCGGCGCGGTCGGCCCAGCGGCGCGAAAAAAACGCGAATTGGCGTGACACGGCGGCGGGAACAAGTTATAGTAACAAGCTAATGAATGATGATTCAGAATTCATACAGCGCCGACCGCTCGCCTAGGGCCGCCGGACGCCGTCGTTTATGACCACCGCATGGGCCATGGAGAATCAATATGGGCATCAATTACTTCAAGCGCGAAGCCAGGGACTACCAGTTTTTGCTCAATGAGCACTTCAAGATGGAAGACGTGCTCAAATACGACGCCTTCGCCGATTTCGCCATCGACGACCTGGGCATGATCATCGACGAAGCCCTCAAGGTGGGCCGCGAGGTGCTGGGGCCGGCCAACCAGGACGGCGACCGCGAGGGCGCGGTCTATCACCAGGACGGCTCGGTCACCCTGCCCAAGAGCTTCCACGACGCCTTCGCGGTCATGCGCGAAAACGGCTGGGTCTCCTACGCCAACAAGCCCGACTTCGGCGGCCAGGGCCTGCCCCAGGGCGTGGCCGCGCTGGTCACCGAGATCTTCTTCGGCGCCAACATGGCCTTTTCGATGTACACCGGCTTCTGCTCGGCGGCCGGCCGCGTCATCGAAAACTACGGCACCGACGAGGACAAGGAACTCTTCTGCACCCAGCTTTATTCCGGCGAGGCCACCGGCACCATGTGCCTGACCGAGCCCGACGCCGGCAGCGACGTGGGCGCCGCCCGCACCAAGGCCGTCAAGGACACCTCCAGCGACGACCCGCGCATCTACTTCATCGAGGGCGTCAAGCGCTTCATCTCCTGCGGCGACCATGACATGACCGAAAACGTCATCCATCTGGTCTTGGCCCGCATCGAGGGCGATCCCGAGGGCACCAAGGGCCTGAGCCTGTTCATCGTGCCCAAGATCTGGGTCAACCCCGACGGCTCGCTGGGCGAGCCCAACGACGTCTTCACCGCCGGCATCGAGCACAAGATGGGCGTGCACGGCTCGTCGACCTGCACGCTCAACTTCGGCGAAAACGGCAAGTGCCGCGGCATCATCCTGGGTGAGCCCCGCACCGGCATGCCCAAGATGTTCCAGATGATGAACGAAGCCCGCCTGGGTTGCGGCATGCAGGCCCTGGGCCTGGCCGCCAGCGCCTACGACAGCGCCCGCATCTACGCCAAGGAGCGCGTCCAGAGCGCGCCGTTCATCGACCGCCGCGGCAAGGCCGTGCCGATCATCCAGCACGAGGACGTGCGCCGCATGCTCATGAACGGCAAGTCCGTCACCGAGGCCGTGCGCGCCCTGCTGTTCAAGATCGGCTACCTCACCGACATCGCCGAAAACGACCCCGACGAGGAGAAGGCCCGTCACGCCGAGCACCTGGCCGACCTGCTGCTGCCCATCGCCAAGAGCTACGCCTCCGACAAGGGCTTCGAGGTCATCCGCGACAGCATCCAGGCCATGGGCGGCGTGGGCTACTGCTCCGAGTTCCCGGTCGAGCAATACGCCCGCGACATGAAGATCATCAGCATCTGGGAAGGCACCAACTACATCCAGGCCCTGGACCTGATCGGCCGCAAGATGCAGCTCGAGGGCGGCAAGGTCTTCCAGGGTTGCCTGCAGTCGATCTTCGACTTCACCGCCGCCCACAAGGACGACGCCGACTTCGCCGTGGACCTGAAGACCCTCTTCAAGGCCACCCAGAGCGTGGGCGACGTGGCCATGCGCTTCATGGGCTACTTCGGCGACGGCCGCGCCCAGTTGATCCCCCTGGCCGCCACCCGCTTCCAGGACAGCCTGGCCGAGTGCATCCTGGCCCAGTTGATGCTCGAGCAGGGCATGGTCGCCCGCGAAAAGCTCAAGACCGTCGATCCCAAGAGCGCCGACGGCATTTTCTACACCGGCAAAGTGGCCTCGGCCAAATACTTCTGCCGCAACATTCTGCCCAGCGTCTTCGGCCGCTACAGCGCCCTGACCATCGAGGATGACACCGCCATCACCATCCCCGAGGAGTGCTTCTAGCCGACGCTTGCTCCAAGCCGGCGGCCGGGAGCCACCCCTGCCGGCCGCTGGCCCCTCATCCCTTCGGCGACCCCGGCCCACCATCTGGCGGGCCGGGGTTTTTTCTGGCCAACGCCCCGCGCTTTGGCTACCCTGGGCCAAACGCCAACACAAGCGCCAGCGGAGGGCGCGCGCCATGTGGGATTTGCAGCTCATCCATTGGCTCCAGGGGTTTGGCCCTTGGCTGGTCACGCCGATGAAGTTCTTTTCAGCCCTGGGCTACAGCGGCTTCTACATCCTGTTCATCGGCGTGGTCTATTGGCTGATCGACCCGCGCCTGGGCCTGCGCCTGGCGGTGATCGCCCCACTGGCGTCGCTGTGCAATTTTGGCCTGAAGCTGTTCATGATCGAGCCGCGGCCCTATTGGCTCGATCCCACGCTCTTGGCCCTCAGCCCCGAAAAAGACCTGGGCATGCCTTCGGGCCACGCCATGGGCACGGCGGCGATGTGGGGCTATCTGGCGCTTTGGGTTGGCCGGCCCTGGTTTTGGGCGTTGTGCCTGGGCTTGCTGGCGCTGATCGGCCTTTCGCGGCTGGTGTTGGCGGCCCATTTCCCCGACCAGGTGCTGGCCGGCTGGGCCCTGGGCGGCGCGCTGGCCGTGGCGGCCTGGCGGCTGGAGGAACCCCTGGCCGCGTTCCTGCGCCGCTGGCCGGCCTGGCGCATCTGGCTGGGCCTGGGCCTGACGGCGGCGCTGATGCTCCTGGGCCTGTGGCTGCACGGCCGCCTGGCCGGCTGGACGCCGCCGGCGCTCTGGACGCAAAACGCCCTGGCCGCCGCGCCAAAGGGCGGCGTCATCGACCCGCTGCGCCTGAAATATCTCTTTGCCCACGGCGGCGCGCTGGCCGGGGTGGTCGGCGGCGGGGCCTGGATCTGGGGCAAGGGCTCGTTCCGGCCGGCGACGAGCTGGCCAGCCAGGCTCAAGTGCCTGGCTCTGGGCCTGGCCGGCGTGATGCTCCTGGGCGCGGCCGCCGAGACCTGCTATGGCCTGGCCCCGGAAAGCGCCGTCGGCCTGGCCGGCATGGCCCTGCTGTCGATGGCCAGCGGGGCCTGGGCCACGGCCGTGGCCCCGTTTTATTTCGTCCGCCTGGGCTGGGCCATGCGGCGCGAGCCGGTGCCCGGCCAGGCAAAGCGGGTCGAGTAGGCAAGTTTAACACCTACCGTCCGTGGCTCCCGGTGTAAGGGGAGTCAATGATCGCGGCGCGAGCCGGTGCCCGGCCTCCCACGGCGGGTCGACCAGGCCAGCTCAACACCTACCGTCCGTGGCTCCCGGTGTAAGGGGAGTCAATGATCGCGGCGCGAGCCGGTGCCCGGCCAGGCAAAGCGCGTCGAGTAGGCAAGTTTAACACCTACCGTCCGTGGCTCCCGGTGTAAGGGGAGTCAATGATCGCGGCGCGAGCGCTGAACGCGCCCAGGCGGCGGCCGATGCGCCCGCCGCCAAACAAAGTTCTTGTATAGTTGGCTATCGTTATCTAATGTGGCCAATTAAGCTGTCCAAACCGTTCCAGCCATTGGCAACTTCCACGCCACGGATGGATCAATTTTTCACGCCGCTTGCGCCATAGGGGGGCTCCATGCTTTGTCGTGTCAGTGCGTCATTGTTTCCCGCGCGAACCCGCGCCTGGTCTGCCCCGACCCTGGCCGCCGTTTGCCTGCTGGCGGCGTTGGGCCTGGCCTGCGCCGCGCCGGCCTGGGCCGCCACCGCCAGCAACGCCGGCGCGATCGTGGGCGACTGGCTGGGCACCGCCGATGACGACGATTACACCAACGAAAGCACCGGCTCCATCAGCGGCGACGCCAACATGGCCCAGGGCGGCTCGGACGAATTCACCAACGCCGGCTCCATCAATGGCTCGATCTTCATGAGTTCCGACGGCCACAACACCGTCACCAACTCCGGCACGGTGAACGCCGCCATCTACGGCAACGCCAACACCGACGCGGGCGCCAGCAGCGGCCACAACACCATCACCATCACCAACTCCGGCACGGCCGACTCTCTCTTGGGCAGCTTGAACACGGGCGCGGGCTCCAGCGGCGGCGAAAACACCATCTACAATTATGGCACGGTGCATAGCGACATCATCGGCAGCGACAACTTTGGCGAGAACACCAGCGGCGGCCAAAACATCATCTTCAACTACGGCTCGGCGGCTAACGTTTTTGGCAGCAGCAACACCGGGGCGAACACAAGCGGCGGCGACAACGTCATTTTCAACGCCGACGCCGCCTCGGTCAGCGGCGACATCATCGGCAGCGAAAACACGGGCGGGAACGCCAGCGGCGGCGACAACACCATCGTCAACTCCGGCACGGTCAGCCAATACATCCGCGGCAGCAACAACACGGGCGCGGGCTCCAGCGGCGGCGACAACACCATTTACAATTACGGCTCCGCGATGTCCCTGCACGGCTCCAGCAACGCCGGCGAAAACAGCCAAGGCGGCGAAAACACCATCTACAACTACGGTTCCACGGGCTCCATCAGCGGCAGCTACAGCTCCGGCATCGGCGCCAGCGGCGGCTCCAACATCATCTACAACCATGGCTCGGTGAGCTACGAGGTCTTCGGCTCCCGCAACACCGGGGACAACGCCTCAGGCGGCGGAAACTACATCTACAACTACGGCACGATCGGCCAATACCTCCACGCCAGCCAAAACTACTGGGACAACTCCAGCGGCGGCGAAAACCTCGTCTACAACTACGGCACGATCACCAGCAATTTATACGGCTGCTGGAATCGCGGCGCGGGCTCCAGCGGCGGCGGCAACATCCTCTACAACTACGGCTCGGTCGGCGGCAACCTCATCGGCAGCTACAACCGTGGCGCGGGCTCCAGCGGCGGCGGAAACATCCTCTACAACTACGGCTCGGTGACTGGCGACATCTACGGCAGCCGCGACTACGGCGCGGGCTCCAGCAGCACCGGCAACTTTATCTACAACTATGGCTCGGTCGGCGGCGGCATTTACGCCGGCAACGGCGACGACACGGTCTACATCGACGGCGGCTCGGTGGGCGGCGTGGTCGACGGCCAGGACGGCGACGACTCGCTGATCCTGCTCAACATCGCCGGCGTCGTCAGCTCCAGCAAATACATCAATTTCGAAAACTTCGGCATGAGCACCTCGCGCGACCTCACCCTGGCTGGCAACTGGTCCTTCAACATGGGCATGTCCATCAACGGCGGCCGCACCACCATCAGCGACAACGTTTTCGCCTCGCTGGCCACCGTCAACGGCGGCGTGCTCGACGTGGCCGGCACGTTGTCGACGGGCCTGTTGCACATCGGCGGCAACGGCTATCTGATGGGCTCGGGCCGGATCAACGGCAACGTCGTCAACGGCGGCTACATTTCGCCGGGCAACAGCATCGGCGCGCTCTACATCGACGGCGACCTGACCATGACCGCCGACAGCGTCCTGCTGGCCGAACTGGCCGCCGACGGCAGCGGCGACGTCATCAACGTCAGCGGCGCGCTGACCATGCAGGGCGGGCAGGTGGCGGCCTATCTGGAGCGCGGCCTCTACGTCGATGGCTCTGAGTGGACGCTGATCAACGCCGGCTCCGTCAGTGGCCAGATGGCCGGGCTCAACTTGCTGACGCCCTCCAACGTCATCGGCCTGACGGCCCAAACCACCAGCGACGGCCTGCTGGCCACCGTCAACCGCACGCCATACGCCTCCTTTGGCGTCACGGCCAACCAGCGGGCGGTGGGCGCGGCCCTGGACTCCATCGTGCCCCACGCCGCCTCGCGCGGCGACGCCATGGCCGCGCTGCTGACCAGCGTGGACTTTGATTACGACCAACAGCAGATAAGCGGCCTGCTGGCCGCCGCCAACCCCGAGATGTACGACGGCCTGAGCTGGGCGGCCCTGGCCGGGGCCCGGCGCTTCGACGCGGCCATGCAAAACCGCGCCGACTGGGGCCGGGTGGCCCAACGCCTGGGCGCGCCCCTGGAGGCGACCACCCAACAACACGCCGGCGGCCAATGGTCGCTGTGGACCAGGGCCGTGGGCGGCTGGGACCGCCGCAGCGCCGAAAACGGCTACCTTGGCTATCAGGCCGATTCCGGCGGCGTGGTGCTGGGGGCCGATGGCCAGCTGTTGCCCTGGCTGCGCCTGGGACTGGCCTTTGGCGGCGACGAAACCAAGGTGAACTTCAGCCAGCAAGGCGATAACGGCGACCAAAAAAGCATGCGCGGCGGTCTCTACGCCGCCGCCGACCTGGGTGAGTTCTACCTGAACGGCGCGGTTTCCTACGCCACCTTCGATAACGACGCCAACCGCTCGGTCATCTTTGCCGGCCAAGGCGCCACCGCCCAGTCCTCCTACGACGGCCAGGCCTGGCTGGCCAGCCTGGGCGGCGGCTGGGATCAAAAACTGGCCGCCTGGCTGCTCGGCCCCATGGCCAGGCTGGACTACCTGAGCCTGTCCGAGGAAAGCTTCAGCGAACGAAACGCGGGCCTCATGAGCCTGAACGTGGGCGACCGCAACGTCGACTATTGGTCGTCGGCCCTGGGCCTGCGGGCCGCCAGCCGCTACAACCTGGACGGCTGGGCCCTGCTGCCCCGCGCCGAACTGGCCTGGCGACACCTGTTCAAAGACGACCGCCGCGAAGTCAGCGCCTCCTTCCCCGGCTACGGCGGCAACTCCTTCACCGTCCACGGCCTGGAACAGGCGCAAGACTCCCTGGAACTGCAAGTTGGGCTGAACGCGGCCATCGGCGGCCAGGCCAACGTCTTTTTGCAATATGGCCTCGGCTTCGGCCAAGACCAAAGTGCACAGGAACTGGCCCTTGGATTTAACTGGTTGTTCTAACTAGCAATTCGGCGCATATCGCGCCGAAGCAATGACGACAAAGGCGTCGAAGCGGGCTTGCTTCGACGCCTTTTGTTTGGCGCGGCCGCCATGGATGGTGGGTGTTGTCGTGGTTAGGTCGAGGCGTTGAGGGGTGGGGGTGGGAAGCCATCGAGATCAAGATCAAGATCGAGATCAAGATCAAGATCAAGATCAAGATCAAGAACTAAGAATCAAGAATAAGAATAAGAATAAGAAAAAGAAAAAGCCATTGCGGGGCGGGGAGGGGGCTCTTTTGCGGCGACAAAACCGCCCCCTCGCCCGCCCCGCGCCCCACCCCTCCCCCGCAAAATAGCCTTCCGACCGCTGGAGCGCGTTTGTGGCTCCGAGGTGTCCGTGGCCACGCCGCCCGTTCGCGGCGCTGGTGCATGGGCTCTTAGAAGTCGGGCGCGGCTGCTTTGATAGCGGCCCCGAGTAGATGGCTTTTGTCAGCCTCACACCGGGAGCTACGGACGGTAGGTGTTAGTCTGGCCTGGTCGACCCGCTCTGCCTGGCCGGGCACCGGCCCACCGGGAGCTACGGAGGGTAGGTGTTAATCCAACGCTGTCGACCCGCTTTGGGAGGCCGGGCACCGGCCCCGCCTTGCCTGGCCGGGCGCCGGCCCCGCTGGCCATGCCGCCCGTTCGCGGCGCTGGTGCATGGGCTCTTAGGAGTCGGGCGCGGCTGCTTTGACAGCGGCGCTACAAAGAATCGCGGAATCGCGTTGGTCTGGATTTAGCGGCCTATCACCGGGAGCCATGGAGGGTAGGTGTCAGTCTGGCCTACTCGACCCGCTCTGCCTGGCCGGGCGCCGGCCCCGCTGGCCACGCCGCCCGTTCGCGGCGCTGGTGCATGGCTCTTAGAAGTCGGGCGCGGCTGCTTTGATAGCGGCCCCGAGTAGATGGCTTTTGTCAGCCTCACACCGGGAGCTACGGACGGTAGGTGTTAATCCAACGCTGTCGACCCGCTTTGGGAGGCCGGGCACCGGCCCCGCCTTGCCTGGCCGGGCGCCGGCCCCGCTGGCCATGCCGCCCGTTCGCGGCGCTGGTGCATGGGTTCTTAGAAGTTGGGCGCGGCTGCTTTGACAGCGGCGCTACAAAGAATCGCGGAATCGCGTTGGTCTGGATTTAGCGGCCTATCACCGGGAGCCATGGACGGTAGGTGTTAGCCTGGCCTACTCGACCCGCCTTGCCTGGCCGGGCGCCGGCCCCGCTCTGCCTGGCCGGGCGCCGGCCCCGCTTTGGGAGGCCAGGCACTGGCCCGGCCTTGCGTTACCGTCAAAAACTGCCCGTTTGCGGGCGGCAGTTATTGCCCAGGTGTTGGGGCTGGTGTGGATTTTTGCTTTGAGTGCTGGTGGTTGACTATTGTGGTTTTGTTGGCGCGTTTTTTGCTGAGAGTGGAGGATGAAACGAAAACGCGGAGCGGCGCATGAAGAAGCAGGCATCGGTGGAAGCGGTCAATTTCGAGCCGGAGTTGTTTTGCTTGAGGTGTGACCAGATGGAGTGGGACGAGGAGGCTCGGCGTTGCGAGAACTTCGACGGCCCCAGGTGCCCGTTGTTCATCCGCGGTTTGTTGGCGGGGATTGAAGTGCGCTGCGTGGTTGTCTAGTTCTGGGGCGAGGAGCGTCAAATGTCCGACGTGCAGACCATCATCGTTTTGTTGTCGCTGGCCGGTTTGGTCAGCAGCGTTTTGATCGAGCTGGCCCGCGAGCGCCGCGAAGACCGCCTGTGGAGGGAGCATTTGACTCGTTTGGAGGAGGACGCCTGCTAGTTTTCAGGGCCGTCCTTTGGCCAGGCGGTCGACCAGGGCCAGGGTGCGGGCCTGGATGGTTCTCAATTCGCGCACTTGTTCTTCGAGCGAGGTTATTTTATCTTCCATGGCGGCCAAGCGATCGGCCGGAGGGTTTGCGTGTTCCGCGTTGGCCAGGCGTTGACGCGCTTGGCGCACGCTGAGTCCCTGTTCGGTGAGCAGGGAGCGCAGTTCGCGGAGCCTGGCCACGGCGGCGTCGTCGAAGAGCCGTCTGCGCCCCGGTCCTCTGGTCAGGGCCAGGTAATCCTCGAACTGTTGGTCGTAGTAGCGGATGGCGCTGGCGGCGACGCCGGTCATGGCCGCCACCTGAGCCACGGTGTAATAGCTGACTGTCGTTGAAGTTTCCT